>DPDV01000011.1 GCA_003534295.1 Clostridiales bacterium | reverse complement strand
AAACAGGAGGTAAAATATTGACAGATAAGTTAGAAATTGATATTATAGAGTTACCAAAAATAAAGGGAAGAGAAAAGGAAAAAGATAAACTATTAGATTGGCTATATTTTTTGGAAAATCCAAAATCGGAAAGGGTGACTGAAAAGATGGGAGAAAACAAAGAAATAAAAGAAGCAACAGAAAAACTTGATAGTTTAAGTGAAGACGAAAGAATGCAAAGAATAGCAGATTTACGACTAAAAGCAATAATGGACGAAAAAGCAATTTATGCTAAAGGGCTGGAAGACGGAAAAAGAAAACGCGAAGAAGAACTGCAAGAGAAGATAGCGGAAATGGAAGAAAGAATAGAAACAATAGCAAAAAAAATGTTAGAACAAAAAATTGATAAAAAAATAATAGCAGGTTTAACAGGAATGACATTAGAAGAAATAGAAAAGTTAAATTAAAAATGGGCGATTTAATCGTCCATTTTTAATTGATTATTTATGAAATTATAAAGAAAATAATTTTAAATTATTGACAGTAATTTTATTAATTAATATAATATATTTACAAAAAATATAATAATTCGACTGTAAAGCAAAACAAGGAAAAATAAGCAATAATTTCCATTACAAAATAAGGAAATTTGTTTGCGTATTATAAGGCATCATGCTATAATTTAAGATAATATAGAAGAAAAAATGAACGGAATTAACGCATTAAGAAAGGAATGTGAATAAAATGGAAAATGGATTAGACAAGTTAACTTCTAGAGAAATATTACAAATGTATACAAGAGTATCTGAATTTATAACTTTTTTAAACAAAGAAGAAAAAAATACAGAAAAAATGGGGGATAAAAATGAATAATTTAAAAGAAGTAAATGAACAAATAGAGGCAAACAAAGAAATACTTAATACATTTCCTAGAAACAATGCAAAAAATATAAAAGCATGCTTAACTCAAATTCAAGAATACAAACAAACATTTACAGATGCTCAAAGCAAGCTTTTAGAAGAAATGAAAAAAAGAATAGAAAAATTAGAAGAAATAAAAAAATCAGAGGAAGTAATAAAGCTAGAAGAGCAGGTAGCAGAAAAAGAAAGAACATTGCATGTAATAAATAAATATAAAACTTCATATGAAAAAATGGACTTAGATAGAATCTTATTTAATTTAAATGTATTCTATAGAAAAAACTTAGACGTTGTTAATGAAGCAATACAAAAAGCTATAGAAAAATTCAAAGAAGTTGGTATACCACTAATGCCAAAAGACTTTACATACAGTAAATATTCTAATGAATATATGGTGGTTTTTTTTCAGGAAATGGAAAAAGGCAATGTAAATTCAGAAAGAATAAAAACAGAATTTGAGAAAATATACTGGAAATGCCCAGATATAATAATTCATATTAGATTAAATATATTATATATATATACAGAAAACGAGAAAAATATAGATAAATATTATGAGAAAAAGCAAGAAGAAGCACTAAGAAATGTTACAGCTGATCAGCTTTTAATAGAACACAAAGATATAAAGACAGAGCTAATAGAAAAAGAAGAAGCAGACAAGTTCAATATAATAAATGCTTTCTATACAGCAAAATTAAACACAAAAGACTATACAGAAAAATTAATAAAAGCAAGTTACGAAAAATTTATCCCTAAAACAACATTAGCACAAATTGATGAAAGTAAAAAAGCAGAAATAGATATAAATTTAAGAAAATTGCTAAATAGTTTGTGGGAATATAAAAATTATTTAAAATTTAAATTTATAATAGATGATATTAAGAAAAAATATGCAGAGAAAGAGCAAAATAAAAATGCATATGCACAAACACAAAAAGAGATACAAACAAGAGAAAGCAAATTAGTAAAATTAAATGCAAAAATAAACGGTACAGGATTATTTAAAAAACCAAATGAAAAATTAAATACAGAAGCCAACAATTTAATTCTAGAAATAAAACAACTATATATTGAATTAGACAGAAATAAAATAAAAGAAAAAATATTTCAAGAAATAAACGAAAACTCAACAGTATTTGATGCGCTTAAATTAGCAAGCTCATATTATACATATGTTTACTATTGTATACAAGACAATATAAAAGAAATAACAGAAGAAGAAATAGAACAATTAATAAAAGAATTAAGAGAATTCGTAAATTGGCCAGATTACACTATACTAGATAATATAACTTTATTAAATGAAAAAGATGTTATGGTTATAATAAAAGATAGATACCAGTTATTAAAAATAAATATTACAAAAGAAGACTTGGATAAGGATAACCTAGATGGTGTAATAGATGCATTAGAAAAAATAAAAATGAATCAAAATTTATTAAAAAATAATATAAATATAGATGAATTAGAAAGCGAATGTGAATTTGGAAAAATATTAAAATCCAAATAAAACGTAGTGGCGATTTTAATCGCCCGCAAAAGAAAATAATGACAATGTAAAGTAATTTATAGACGTAGGGGCACATTTAATCGCCCGCGTAAAATGGAGAAAATAAAAATGAGACAAACGAACAAAAGGAAAACAACCATAATTTTAATAGTAATGTTAATGTTATTAGTAGAAATTATAATTTTAGGTTTCTCTAGAGCTAATAATATAAAAGAAATACAAACAACCATTAAAGATTATGGAAAAAATTTAAAAGAAGATAATTTAATATTAAATGCTATAAATAGTGGAAAAAACAGCTACTACATTGTTTTGCCAGACATGATAAATAACAAAGTAGTTGCAAGCTATTTCGCAGACCTTAGAAGTGTAGGGGAAACTCCTACAAGCGACGAAAACACCACAGCAAACGAGGAAATTAAAGAACAAGAAACTGAAATAACACAATCAGAAGAAAATTTGGAGCAAAATAGCGAAACAACTACTGAAGTGGCACAAATGGAAAAAAAGCCGGGAGAAAAAATATATTTAACAGCAACAGAAATAGAAGAGCAAAAATTAACATTAACAGTTAAATATGACGAAAAAGAAAAAAACGGAGAGAAATTATATAACAAGCAACTAGAACAAATTGTAGAAGGCAAAAACATAAATGTTAAAGGCTATATGCCAGCAGATGCAACCATTTCAGTCAAAACAGCAAACGAAGAAAAAACAAAAGAAACATTAAAAGATATTTTAAATAATGATATTACATATCAAATAGCATATGATATAAAATTACTTTCAAATGAAAAAGAATATAACCCAACAGACTTTGACGAAAATGTTAAGGTCACTATAACAGGTGTAGAACCAATAGATACAGAAAATCAAAAATATAAAGTTGTACACATAAATGATGAGAACAAGGTAGAAGAAATAGAAAAGATAGAGCTTAAGGACAATGAAGTTACATTTGATGCCTCAAGCTTTTCAACATATGCGGTATTATTAGATAACACAATGAATTTGCAAAATATGGCATTACGTGCAAACGTTCCTGCAAAAAATTTGGATAGCACATTGACAGATATATGGGATGGAACAAGTACTGCAACAGGTTTTACATATGGAAATGGAACATCTGCATCACCATATTTAATAAAAAGTTGTGCAGAATTGGCATTTTTAAGAAACAGTGTAAACTCTGGAACAACATATTCAGGAAAATATTTTCAACTAGTTAGAAATTTGGATATGAATGGCAATTATTGGATTCCAATAGGAACAACTACTTATCATTTTCAAGGAACATTTGATGGAGCTGGATATGTAATAAAAAATGCAAAAATAGCAATAGCAGCATTAACTACAAGCATTGATTCATATGGATTTTTTGGAAGCGTTGGAGGAGGAACAACAAAAGCAGAAATACGTAATGTGATGTTTGATTCTATTAATATAGAAATAAATGTTAATGGAACAACAGCAACTACAACAGCACAAAAAGGATATCATGTAGGTATTGTAGCAGGAACATTGTATAAAAATTCTAATATTTATAATAACAGTATAACTAATTCTGCTATAGTATGTAAAAATACTTTAACATTAGCAGATAATACATTTAGACTAGTAGTAGGAGGAATTGCAGGATTTGTTGGCAATAGTATGACAGAAGGAAGAAATGGAATTACGATTTCAGAATCAGATCCTGGCAGTGCCGCAAGATACAGTATAAAAGGTTGTTTTGCAGATGTAGAGCTAGATATAGAGGCAAAATGCGCAAATGATGCAAGCGCAGGACAGTATGCTGTAGGTGGAATTGTTGGAATAATAACTGGTCAACCAGTATGGCCAGAATATTGTATGTATAACAGCTCAATAGTATCAAATGGATTTGCAGGACCAATATTTGGATATCTAAAAAATACTACAACATATACGTCAACAAGTAATTATGCAACACTTTGGCAAGGAAATGATGCAGGAAATCTTACAATGACAAGTGCATATTCATCACCAATGAAAATAAATGGCACATCTTTTAGCACATCAGTAACAACAGGGTCTTCTACAAGTAACATAGGACTTAATGTAGGCAAAGGAGCTACAGTAGTTCAAAGAGTACAAGGTATAAACAAGGGAATAGCATATGACTCTACAACAGGAGTTGACAATATAACATTACTTAATGGAAGTGGACTATCAAGAAGTAAGTATTTAAGCTGGGAAGAAAGTTATAAAATACCATCAAACTATACAAGTGTTACTGTAACAGACACAAATAACAAATCAACATATAGTATAACTGCAAAAAATACAAATACA
Organism: Clostridiales bacterium; assembly: GCA_003534295.1. Classification (GTDB taxonomy): domain Bacteria; phylum Bacillota; class Clostridia; order TANB77; family CAG-508; genus DNVW01. The sequence continues at coordinate 57,591 of DPDV01000011.1, read as the reverse complement.
CCATTAACATATAAATGGTATGTGAATGGTACAGTTCAAAGCTCAACAACAAATACATTTACACAAAATCCAAGCTGGGATGAGGCATATCAGGTTGATTCAATTATAAAAGATAACAAAGGCTTTTACTTCTTAAAGAGTTTTGAAATACCACAATTAGAACTGAAAATAGCTTTCTCAATAGATGAAGCAAGAAATAAAGTAACAGCAGAATTAACAGGAACAGCAAAAGAGTTAATTAACGAAAGTGATTATACATATAAATGGTATACTTTAGATATTTCTGGACTAACAGCAACAGAAATAAAGGGAGAAACAGCAACAATATTAACAGAATTAGTAGAGGGACAAGAGTATAAATTAATAGCAACCAATAGTAATAATGCAGAATTAACAAGAGAAGGCAAATTTGTTTATAAAGCGGAGAGGAAAGTTATATATGTCGATTATACAGCAGGCTTAGATACAAATGACGGATTAACAAGAACAACACCAGTAAAAACTTTATCAGTAGCATACACAAAATTAAGTTCAACTGGAACAGTAAATACAAATATAATAGTAATTATGAAAGACTATACAGGTATCTCATTTAATACAAGCTCATCAATAGTCGCAAAACATGAAAAAGCTGCAACAATTACAGGAGCATATGACGGACAAGATGAAGGTGGAACGTTGCTACTATCAGGTGGAACAGCAGGAAGATTTATAAGCGGAGATACGAACTTTGAAAATTTAACATTTTATGGTTCTGCACATACAACAGGTACAGGATCTGTTGATTTATATGTACAAGGACATAAAGTAAAGTTTGGGTCTAATATAATAATGGACAGATATATCAAAAATGGTACATTGCCAGATTTTGATATATATGGAGGATGGCGTAAACCTAATGAACAATATAGTGTTGCAACAAATACTCCAACAATTGAAATAAATAGTGGACAATTCAACAAAATTATAATGGGCAATGGTATGGGAACAAATGCTGTTTCAAATCTTCAAAACACAACCTCTAACAATATTATGGGTAGTTCTTCTGCTAGTTTTGGTGGAACTGTAACAGTAGATTATACAGGGAAAATGAAACAGGAAGATATAGGTTTAATAGCAGGCGGAAATGAAATTGGTACAATATATAGTAATGCTATTATTAATATAAAAAATGGAAATGTTGGAAAAATAATAGGTGGAAATTATGCAGACTCAAGTAATAGACCAACATCTTGGGCATATCCATTAAATACATTTATAGGAACTTCAACAATAAATATAACAGGAGGACAAATTGAAAATATAATAGGAGCATCATATGGACGAAATGTAAATGGAACAACAATAAAAAGTGATGCATATTATTATGGAACTATAAATATAAAAATTTCTGGAGGAACTATAAATAGTGACATATATGGAGCAGGAGTAGGAAGTACTACGGGATATAATACTAATTCTTCAGATGCGTACAAGAGCTATGGTGCAAATGTAACAACATCAACCAATATAAATATTTCTGGAGGAACAATAAAAGGAAATGTTTATGGAGGAGGTTATGCATATTCAGAAAATTTAACAGAAGCACAGCAACAATTAGACTCTGGTGCACTATATGGAAACAGTAATGTAATAGTAAATGGTTCTCCAACTATAAATGGGGATATTTATGGTAGTGGAAAAGGATATAATTATTCTACTGTACCAAATAACTCAAAAATGATAGGAAACACAACGGTTACCATATCTGGAACCCCAACAATTGGTTCGGGAAAAATAATATATGGTGCAGGAAATGGACTAGCACTAAGTACAACTGCTGGGTTAACAGGAAATACAACCATAAACATGAATGCCACAATAAATAAATCTGTTTATGGAGGAGGAAATTCGGCAAATGTAATAGGAAATACAAATGTTAATTTAAGTGCTTCTAACAATTTAGCAATACATGGTGGAGGAAAGGGTACAGGCAAAGTTTCTTTAAAATCAAGTGTAAATATAAATAATGGAACATATGGAACAATATATGGAGGAGGACAAAATAATGTAAGAGAAACTAGTATAATAGCAACAGGAGGACAAGCTAGTTATATATATGGAGGAGGCATAAATGCTAACAGTGTTACAACAAAATCAAACGTAAACATAAAAGGAACAAAAATTATAGGAATGGTTTGTGGTGCCGGTGGTGCAAATTCAACAACAACAACAACAAATGTAACATTAACAAGTTCAAGTGCAACAATACCAACAGTATATGGTGGAAGTAGAGTGGCTACTGCAAAAGCAACAATTACAAATGTTATATGTAGTGGTGCAACAATAACTAATGTATATGGTGGAACAAATACTTCAAATATAAGTACGGCAAATTTAACAATAAATTCTGGCACAATAACTAATGCATATGGCGGAAACACCAATGGCGGAACAGTAACAAATACAATTCTAAATGGAGCAGGGGGGCAAGTTACAAATTTATATGGAGGAGGAAATAGCACTAATAATTCTACTAGTGTAGGTACTGCAACAATAAACATTAAGGGAACTAAAATTATAACAGCAGTTTATGGCGCGGGACATTCTAACTCGAATACTACTACAACAAATGTGACATTAACAAGTTCAAGTGCAACAATACCAACAGTATATGGTGGTGGACAAACAACAACAAGTCAGGTAACAAATGCAAATATTAATTGCAAAGGAGCAACCATAACAAATATATATGGGGGATCCGCATATGGAGGTAATGTTGAAAAAACAAATGTAAAAGTAAATTCAGGAACAGTAAGCAATATATATGGTGGAAATTATAACTCAGGAGAAATTACACAAAGTACTAACATAACTGTAAACGGAGGAACAATTTCTAGTGCCATCTATGGAGGAGGAAATGGAAGCAACTCTAAAGTAGGCTCTGCAACAGCAAATGCAACAACCAATATAAATATAATTAAAGGCACTATAAGTGGAAATATATATGGTGGAGGCAATAATTCAGTAGTATATGGAGATACAAATATAAATATAGGAAAAGATGCTGTTGGAGATAATTCTGCAACAATAGTTAGTATTTCCATTAATGGAAATGTTTATGGAGGAGCAAAAGCAACAACTGCTTCACATATAGGAGTTACAGGTGACTCTAATGTAAATATTGATGGTAATGGATATGAAACTATAATAAACCAAAGCATTTTTGGAAATGGTGATAATTCGAATATAAGTGGTAATAAAAACATATCAATTAAAAACTATGGTGCAAGATCTTTAGCAAAGAAAATATTGTCAGTTGAAAAAGCATCGCAAGTAATTATAAATAATTCAACATTACATATAACAGGAGCAACCAATACAGTAAATCAATATAATACTATAAAATTTGCATTCAATGATATAGGACACCTAAAATTAGCAAATAATTCAACTATATATTTAGATAATGGAGCTAATTTATTAAAAGAGTATTCTAGTATATTGATAAACGCAGATGGAACTGAAACATTAGAAACTGCTAAAATAGATACATCAACAGAAATAGATGAAAGCGAAGTATTAACAACAAATGTAGACAATAAAATGTATATGTTGCAAGGAAACAACTTAAATATAGCACAAAATGAAGATGTTACTACATACGGAAATGTAAATGGAATGACATATTTAGGAATGTACACAAGTTCTGTAAATCCAATAGGAACTACAACACGTACAGGAGACAATAATGTATATGTAATGGGTAAACACAAAGCAAATCATAATATAACAACAGATGGTTTTTACACTAATCAAACAGATAGTACACATAAGTATATTATTCCAACTCCAACAAGTGCAGACTATTATATATGGTTAATAGGTAGAATTCCAGATGAAAGTCAATTAGATACAGAATTAACAGCATATAAATATAGCACAATAGACACCGTTGAATTACCATTAATAAGTAATAGCGAACCTAATACTATATTTAACGTCTCTAATCTCGAAGCAGATTTAATGCCAACAGTTTCTATAAAGAATAAATTACAAATACCAGCTACAGCAACAACAGAAGATATTGCAAACACTACATTTGGTTTAGAGATGCAAACAGGTACATCAGGTTGGGTATCAAGCAAAACTACAGATTATTATGTGAGTAAAGGTGCAACTTCAGGCACTCACTCTGGCGATATAGAATATTTATCTGACAATTCAACACAAGTTCCAAGTATAATATTGAATCTTTACAATTCACAAAATATTTCGCAGACTACATTTGTTGGATATGTTGCAATAAATTTTGATGTATTGCAACCACAAACTCCAATAAGATATAAAATTACGAAATTAAGAATAAAAATATCAATATATACTTCGAAAGAACAACAAGCAGGGTATGCAATAGGAATTGCACCAGGAGAAAAATTTGAAGCACCATTTGCAACAGTAGAAACAAATATTACGGAATCAAGTGAATTTTCTATGTATTATAATTTAACAATAAACAACTTTGCAGAATATAAATATGCTACATCATATCCAACAAGTTATAGAACTTTAATTTCTAAAGATTCAACAGGATATGCATATAGTTTGCCAGCAGGAACAAAAATAACAATGATAGATTTAATAAATAACAAATATTACTATTATATTGTAAAAACATCAGATGTATCAAGTGAAAAAAATGAATATAGACTATCTGAATTTTTGGAAATGCCAACAACAAATCAATACTATAACGAAACAGCAGCAATAGCAACATATCAAGATACAACAAATAATATAGTTCAAGAAAAATTTATATTCCATGTGGATTTTAAGGAAACTACAATAACACAAACATCAACAGGAAATACACTAGTTATGGAGTTAAGAAATAGTGAGGGCAGGACAATAGCAAGTGTATTAGGCTCACAAAGAGAAACAGGAAAATATGGAATATATGTAGACAAAGATGCATTATTAAATACACAGATACAAGAAATACCAACAACAGTTGCATTAGGCGATAGCTTTAATATAAAAGCTGCCTCAACATTTACCCAACAAGTAGTAAATGGAAAAATAATATATGATACTCAATATTTAGACAAAAAAATGGGAATAACAATAAATGTATGGGACAACACAGCACAAACATTATTAAATGGGCAAGAGCTGATGGGAATATCTTATGAAATAAATGGAACAACATATTATCCAAACGTAAATGGAACAGCAGGAATAAAAGTAGCAGATAATGTTGCAAATATATTATCAAATATAACAGTAAAAACAGAACATAATAAAACATTAACAACAGGAGATTACACAATAGTAGTAGACACATTAGCATCAGCAGACGGAGAGTACTATGAAGATGATATAAGACACCACGACAAAAAAGTAGTAAATATAAAAAATAGTGCATATGGATTAAAATTAACAATTGCAGACGAGGATAGGATAATAGAAAAAGGAAAAACAAGCATAACTGTAAATATGGAAAAATCTGTAGCAAACATAACAACACCAACATTTACAGTAAAAGCCTACAGAAGAGACTACACAGAAGAATTATCAACAACATATAATGAAACAATAAACATAACAGCCCAAGCGACAACACCAACATTTATAGTAACACTACCAACAGACATAAAAACAGGAACATACAAAATAGTAGTGGAACTATATGATGGAGAAACCTACATAGGCGAAGCACATGACTACTTTATTGTTACTTAAGCATATTAAAGTTCAAATACAATTTTATAAAAAACAATGGTTATTTTAGGTCAGCAAAAACTGACCTAAAATAATACACAGAAGAAAGGAATATAATGGAGTACGATATAGAGCAAATAGAAAAACAAAATGAAAAAAGAAAAAGAACTAAGCAAATAGTTAAAAAGCTATTATTTGTAATTATTATAATACTTTTATACAACATATTTCTTATAACCAAATCTACATTAGACAAAACAGATGCTAAATCAATGTTTGGCTATAGAGCATATGTAATTACAACAAATAGCATGGAGCCTACAATAAATGTAGGAGATATAATAATAGTTAGTGGAATAGAAAAAGACAAAATTAAAACAGATAAAATAGTTACATTTGAACAAAATAATCAAATAATAACACATAGAATAGTTGGAATTGAAGAAACAGAAAAAGGCTCGAAATATGTAACTAAAGGTGATAACAATCTAACCAAAGACACAGAAGAAATATCATATGAACAAATTTTAGGAACAATTGTATTAAAAATTCCACGTATAGGAAACATTATATTATTACTAGAAGATAAAGTTTATATTATATTGTTATTAAATTTAATATTAATAATATACATAAATACAAAAAGAGTAGAAGAAAAGAAAAAAATGAGGAGAGAAAAAAAGAAAATTGAGGATAAGAGAAAATAAAATAAAAAAAATAATATCTGCACTACCAAGAAAAGTTTTATGGTTGATATTAATATTAATGATTATATATAATGTAATAAACACAGTATATGGAGTTTTTAACAAAAAATTGGATTTGAGAATAGGAAAAGCAACAATGTATACAACCGAAGACAAAACAATGATTCCAACCATAAAAACAAATGATCTAATAATAACTAAGAAATGCCAACCAGACGATTTAAACTTACAAGACATAATAATTTTTGATGAAAATGGAATAACCAAAATACAAAGAATAACAAAAATACAGGGACATGGAGAAAACTCATATTATACAACAAAAGGAGACAACAATTATCATAACAATAATGTAATAATAGAGTATAACCAAATAAAAGGAAAATTTGAAAAAAGAATTCCATTGCTAGGATTAATAGTAAAAATGCTACAATCCAAAATAACAACAGTATTTGTAATAATAATACTTGTATTACTATTTGTATTTAACAGAGATATGAAGATGAAAAGTATAAAACGAAGAAAAAATAAAAAGATAGACCAACTAAGAAAACAAAATAACTAAGATTGGCTATATTTTTTGGAAAATCCAAAATTAGAAGAAATAGCAAAGTTAAATAGAGAACGGGCGATTTTAATCGCCCATTCTCTATGAATTTATATTTGCATTTGTTTCTTGATTTGTAGTACTAGAATTATTTGCACTTTCTACATTATTAATTTTGTTCATTAAATTATGACCTCTTTTAAAAGCTTTTTTTGAAACCGCAGGCAAGCCTTGGAATACAATTTTAAAACTTGTAAAATCCTCAAGCTCATTATATTCTAAACAAGATAAGTATACATCTAATTCATTAGAGTTTTTGCAAGCAGTTATAATGGCAGGATGCAAATTATAATTGAAAAATAATTCTGTTGCTAAATCAACAGCCTGTAATAAGGTTCCTTTATCTCGCTGTCTAACTAATCTATATGCTTCTCTAAAACGTGAAATAGCAGAATTCTTATAGTATTTTAAAGGAATGGTATATAATTGATTAATAACATCTTGAGCAGATGTATATTTTGCAGGACTCGCTTTTAAAATATTTTTAATATCTGTTAAAGTGTAAGGCAAAACTACTTTTTTCTCGATTTCAGAAATTATTAATGTGTTAGGCAATAAATTAACTTCCTTGGTTCTAACTTTAACCTTTTTAGCAGATTCAGCAATAGCCTTGTTTTGATTTTCGACTTCTTGAAAATCAGCTTTTAAAAAGCACTCTATTTTCATGGTATTTGTGGTAATCTCATCAATAACATCTAAATAATTTTCATTAAATTTAGATATTTTATTAGTCATTACAACATTACTTTCATTATTTTTTATTTCATATAATTGGCTAAGTAGAGCTTCCAAGGAATCTATATTAAATGTAGATTTTTTTAATAGAGCCATAACATTATTTAAGGCCTCGTAATTTTTACTAAATTCCATAGCAGTTTCTATAACTTCAGAATTTTGTGTAATTAAATTCATACACAAAAGAACTTCTTTGTTAAGACTTCTTTGGTATGCTAAACTAGCATCTATAAAAGAAATTTCTCTATTAATAAGTTTTAGTAAATTTGATTTTGTTTTATTATCATTTAATTTTATCATCTGTTCCTCCAACAAAACAATAAAGTTTTGCACATAAATATAAAAGAAAATTAAAAACTTAACATTCCTTAATATAATTATAACATCATATAAAATTTTTTCAATAAGCTTTTCGTTAAAAAATATGAAAAAAATAATACAATTTTACAGCAATATTACAAGTATATTACAAAACAAATACAAAAGTTTTTTTTAGATGTTTTAATCGAAAAATGTATTGATAAAAAAAAATGACTATGTTATATTATAAAGAAGAAAGAAAGTTTACGGAGGATGAAAGAAATGAAGAAAATTTTTTATAACACACTAATTATTTTATATGCATTAATTGCAATAATAGTAACAATATGTTTACTATCTTTTAATCAATTTAAGGTTTCAGAATTTGACTCTACAACAGTATTAATAATCAATACAAACAATCTAAAAGAAAAAGGATTTAACAAGGGAGACTTAGTGTTGGTTGATACAACACAAAAGCAAGAACCGGGAGAAGATATATTTTTTCATGCAACATCAGAGTTAGGAAAAACAACAGTAGATATTCAAACATTAAAAGATAAACAAGTTAGTTCAGTAACAGGAGAAACCACATATGTACTAGAATCTAAAGAAATACCAAGTGATTTAGCAATAGGCCCAACAAAAAATTCAATAAGAATAGGAAAATTGGGAACAATTTTAAGCATATTAGAATCTAAATGGGGATTTTTGATACTAATAGTATTCCCATCATTATTAGCATTCCTATATGAATTATGGGAATTTATAGCAAATATAAAAGCAGCTAAAGAAGACGATGACGACGAAGAGGAAGACGATGAAGATGAGGATGAAGAAGAGAAAGTAGTAGAGAAAAAAGCACCTGTAAAAAATACTACATCAACAGCATCAAAAGCTAAAAAAACAACAACAGGAACATCACAAAAGACTACAACAAAGAAAACTACAACTACTAAATCAGCAAGTACAGCTAAAAAAACTACAACTTCAAAACCAAAAACAACAACTAAAAAAACTACTAAAACAAAAGAACAATAAAATGGAATGGGATGAAAAAATGAGAGTGGTAAAAAAAATATTTAGATGGGTATTTGATATTATATTATTTGTAATATTAGGTATTGCTCTAATAATGGCATATAATCATATACAAATTAACATTAAAGGAAATACATATACAACAATGCTTGGATATTCTGCATTTGAAGTATCAACAGGAAGCATGTCAGGAACCATGGAAATAGGAGATGCTATACTAGTTAAACTTATTGATCAAAATGAAACTGTAAATAAAGACGAGATAGTTGTGTATAGCCAAGGAACAGCATTGGTAACCCATAGAATAGTAGAAGTAAATGGCAACCAAATTGTTACAAAAGGTGATGCAAATAATACAAATGACACACCTATACAAAGAAACCAAATAGTTGGAAAAGTTATAAAAGTAATACCAAACTTTAGAATGTGGAAAGAAATAATTTTAACACCAAAAGTACTAATACCAGCAAGTGTGGCGTTACTATTACTTTGGGTATTCTTCTCATATGACAAAGTAAAAGTAGAAGTTGTGGTAAAAGAAGAACCTACCAAAACAAAGAAAAAACATACAAAACAAGAAGAAATTGAAGAAAAAACAGAAGAAATAGAACAAAATGATGAAGAAAACAACGAAGAAAATATAGAAAAACCAGAGAAAAAATCAACAAAGAAAAAAACTACAACAGAAACAAAAAAATCAACAACCAAAGGAACTAAAACGAAAGAAGAGAACAAAACAAAAAAGACAAATAGCACAAGAAAAACAACTGCGACAAAAACAAGTAAGAAAAAAGCTGAAGAAAAATAAATTACAGAAGAGTGTGTGGAGGAAAAATGAAAGAGCAAGTTCGAAGAAGAAGGAGAAAAGGTCGTAGAACAACGGTAATAGCTATAAGATTTATAATTCTTGCTGTGTGCATAATAGTATTGTGCAGCATTGCTCTAACAAATACTATAGCAAGATATCGTAGTGAAGCTTTAGCTTCAAAAGATATAGAAATTGCTATGTATGTATTTAAAGAAGATCACCAAACTATGAGTTTTAAATTAGACCAAATGGTACCAAGAGCTGAACCATACCAACATACGTTTTCTGTAACAAATTCAGATTCAAATAACAAAATTGCACAGACAAGCATAGATTATGATATTACAATAAAAACAACCACAAATTTGCCATTACAATATGTACTATATAAAAATCAAACACCAACATCAGCAAATCCAATCAATATACTTCCAAGTGCTGGAACGGTGCAAGCTGATACAGATGGTACATATTTTAAAAACTTTAAAACATCAACACAAACAATGGCACACAGTACAAAAAAGACAGATGTATATTATTTGTTAATATATTTTCCAGAAACCTATAAAAATCAACCAGAATATCAAAATATGATAGAAAGTATGGAAGTAATTATAGATTCAAAACAAAAAGTATAACATATTGTAGGGGCGATTTTAATCGCCCACAATTCGAAGAAATTTCTAAAATAAAAATGCAAGGGGGAAGAGATGAAAAAGAAAAGAAACAGCACATATTACAGATACACCAGGAAACAAATTTTAGTTTTATCAGTGCTAGTTATATTTTGTTTGTCTCTTGTTACAATACTTGCAAGATATGTATTAAAATACGCAAACAATTTTTACACCAGCACAAAAGAATTTTATTTTGAAAGTGACAAATTAAAAGAAAGCAACCCAACATATAGAATAGAACAATGGACGGGAATTAATAGCTATTCAATACCAATAAAACTTAGTACCGCAAAAAACACATTAGAAAAATTATCATATGATGTAGACTATCAAATTTCATATAGTTGCTCAAGCAATATAACATGCCAACTAAGTAAGACAAGTGGAACCATATATACTACAAACAACTTAGACACGGTCACACTTAGAATTAATCCAAACACAGCATTAAATGTTGGAGACCAAGTAACAATAAATGTTACAGCAAGTACTACAGAGCCATACAGTAAAACTATTTCTGCTAAATTTGTGTTTATTATAGGGAACAATGAATATTCATACAAAATTGAAGATGCTGTAGGGCAAATATACTGTGATTTAGTTATAACAAACACAACTAATTATTATATAGTACTTGAAGCATTTGGCTCATACGCTGTTGGAGATAAAGTGGACATATATTCATATTCAATGTTAGATGCAACAGAAAAAGCAAAATGTAAACCAACAAAATTTACACAATTTGGGTATGACCCACAAATACTATCTCTTGATATGGCAAATACAACAGTAGAACTATTCAGCCAAGGAACAGAAAACCAAGGCTCTGTTACATATGTAGTTGGTTCAAAAGTTGGTGTAAAAGCAGAATCAAGTGCAAGAGTTAGGTTCTATAAAAAAGATCCAACTCAAAACTATACATATCCAATAAACAATAACACTTCTATTATAACTGTAGAATTCATTGATTGGACTTAAAAAACATTAAAGGAGAAATTTATATATGAGTGTAATGGATGAATATATAAAAATAGTACAAGACGCTATAACTAAATATTTAAAGTTAGTTTTTGAAAGAAAATTTAATAAACAAATATGTGACAGCTACATAAAAACATACATAGATGTTAGATACTATAATGTAAACGAACGCGGAAACCATAGAACATTAAGAAAAGAAATATTAGAAAGTTTAAAAGAAAAGAAAAAAAGATTAATAGTAGATAATAAATCAAAACAATTACTAATAGAAAATATGGAAATGTTTTTTATATATGTATTGTATATAGACAAAGTTACACCATATAAAACAATAGATTATTTAGTAAAAAACATATGCAGACTAAGAGTTAAAATATTAAAAAAAGAAGATGAAAAATTTAGAAAATTATTAAAGGATTTAATAGAAGATGATATAAAGAAAAAAGAAGAATATTTAAAAAAATTTGATAGTAAAGTTTTTTCTTTAAAATTAACAGATTACAATAGCACAAATGAGGTACAAAGAGTAAGTTTAAAATATCATATGAAATTTTCTACAATATTTAGCGCTACAGCAATAGAACGAGCATTTAATACTGGAACAACAAGTGAAGACAAGTTATTTGTAGAGTATAATATGATAAGTGCACAAATAATAAAAGACATAATAAAAGGAAACTTTAAAAAACAATATATAGTTGAATTTGCGGATTCATTATTTGAAAAAAAACAAAAAATAACAAGACTACTAAATATTATAGACAATTCAGCATTGCAGGACAAATTAAGTATTAAAATAAGACACGAAACATTTTTAAAATATAGAGATGATGCTTATGAAATGCTAAGAAGTGGGTATAAAATAGCACTTATAGCAGATGAAACAATAGACACAGATAGAGCAGAATTAGAAAAATTAAAAATGTTTAAATATATTTTAATAAATAAAGATGCTCCTTATTATGAAGAAATAACAAGAAAAAAAAGATTGCAAAACATAATAGAAATTTAAATAAAGGAATGAAATGAAATATGGGAACATATACAAGATTTTTATATGAATTTTTAGCACAATTCTTTGCGGGATTAATTACAATACTTGGAGGAATTGGAAAAGGAATAGGGCAATTATTTAACATACCAGGATATGCAAAAATAATAGACCATTACAAGAACGATTTTTCAATGGCAGAATGGGTACTTGTTGTACTAGCAGTAATTGCGGTAGTAGTTGTTGTTGGTATGGGATTTGCATTAATATTCTTTTTAATAAAAAAATATTTAAGATTTAGAGCAAAAGTAGTTAAACAAGAAGAACTATTGGATGAAGTTGCCCACTTAAATAATAAAGTAGTGAATCTAATGAAAGAAAAAGACGAAATATTAGCAATGAAGGTTTCACAACTTGGGTTAAAACCAACAGAATCTAATTTAGAGCCTTTGCCAGAAGGCGGTGCTGAACAATCAGAAGAAGATCTTGCTAATGATGGAATCAGATTTGCTAAACTTAACGAAATTGATGAGGAATTTGCAAACTATAAAATTAAAGATTATGGAAATTCATTTACATTACCTGAATTTTGCGAAGCATTTAGAAATTTTGCAGCGTCAAGGCTAAGATTGTATTATACAACACACATGATGAGATTATTTGTATCTTCATTAGCTTCTACCAAATTAGTTATTCTACAAGGTATATCTGGTACTGGTAAAACATCTTTGGCATATGCCTGGGGAAAGTTTTTGAAACATGATTCATGTGTTGCATCAGTTCAACCATCTTGGAGAGATAGAACAGAACTATTTGGGTACTTCAACGAGTTTACTAAAAAATTCAACGAAACAGAAGTATTAAAAGAAATGTATATGGCAGGATATACAAACGATATTTATACAATAATCCTAGACGAAATGAACATCTCTCGTGTGGAATACTATTTTGCCGAGATGTTATCTATCCTAGAAATGCCAAATAAAGACGAATGGATAGTAGAACTTGTTCCAAATAGCTGGAAAAGTGACCCTAAAAAATTAAAAGGTGGAAAACTACAAATACCACCAAACCTATGGTATATAGGAACAATCAACAACGACGACTCTACATTTATGGTAACAGATAAGGTTTACGATAGAGCAATGCCTATAGATATAAATGATAAAGGACAACCATTTGACCCAATAGACACAGACCCAATGGATGTAAATTATACATATTTAGACCAATTATTTGCACAAGCAATGATAGACAATGCTGTAAGCAAAGATACATTGGATAAAATAGAAATAATGGATAACTATGTTATACAACACTTCAGAATAGCTTTTGGTAACCGTATTGTTGCGCAAATGAAGAAATTTGTACCAGTATTTGTAGGTTGTGGCGGAGACGAAGTAGAAGGCGTAGACTACTTTTTAGCAAGAAAAGTATTAAGAAAATTTGAACAATTAAATATATCATACATAAGAGACGAAATAGACCCATACATAGACTTTTTAAATAAAACATTTGGAAAAGACAAAATGAAAGAATGTATAGAATACTTAACAAGACTTAAAAAACTAACATAATTTCATTAAACTAAAAGTGGGCATTACTCACAGAAAGGTAAACAAATGAGCGATTTGGAAATATATAATTTATATGAAAGAACAAATCCTGGAACAATAGATACATTTCAAAAAAGAACAGCATCAAAAATGGATTTGCAAACAGAATATGAAAAAATTATAGAAGATACAGAATGGATAGACTTAATGGAAACAACAATACCATACATAGATAACATATTTCGTAATCCAAATAGATTTATCATAAATGAAGAAGAAATAGTAAAAATAGAGCTAGCAAGAAAGGTTACTGTAGAAAGTATAAAGCACTTAGCAAAACATACAAACTTAATACAAGATGTAGACCCAAAAACAGGAGATGTTAAACCATCTAAAATACTAAATATCAATAAAGAAGAAAGTTATGACACATACGAGAATCGTTTTATTTATACCTTAATACAACATATGAAATTTTACATGATGAGAAAGAAAAAAATGATAGAAGAAAGATTAAAACTATTTGAAAAAAACAACAAAAGATTTTCATATACAGGTAATGCAAAACTATTAAATGAAAATGTAAGTATAACAGTAAATTTAACTACTAAATTAGACGATGGAAACAAACGAAAAAAGGGAGAAACACCTTTAGAAAGAATACAGAGACTAGAAGAAAAATTATTAATGGTAATGGGGTCAGAAACGTATAAATTGATAGAAAAAAAACACATTGCATTAGTAACTTCACCAATAAAAAAGACAAACCTAATTCTAAAAAATGTAAACTTTCAATATGCGGTTAAATTATGGAACTATATACAAACAAACATAGATGACAATGCAAAACATATAAGCGAAAAACAAGACTATTCAGATAATGAGGAATTAAAAAGATTAGCAGATGAAACATTTTTACTAAATTATTTAATTCTTAATTCCTTAGATAGAGATAATGCAGAAGAAACAATGCAAAAAGAAGTAAAAGAACAAGTATTAAATCAAATGATAGATAGAATAGTAAGCCTAAATGCTAATTTAACAGAAAGTGAAGTTAAAGATTTAGTTGCAGATAGATACTTAGTTATTAGAAATAAAAATATAGCAACACTAGGACAAATACAAAAAGTATTTAAGAAACAAATTGAAAAATATTTAGAGAAAATATAAGGAGAAACTCAAAAGATGTTAAAAAAAATAACAGAAAACCCTGTTTTAAAATTAATAAATAATATAGTTTATGTAATATTATTCCTAATAGTAGCCTCAGTGTTATTTGTTGTAATATTACAAAGAGCTAGTAATAATGCTATAGCATTAGGTGGAGTAAGGGTATTTAATATTATTTCAGAAAGTATGATTCCAAAATATAATATAGGAGATGTACTTGTTGTTAAAAGCATAGAACCACAAAATATTAAAGTGGGGGATGACATAGCATATATAGGGCAAGAAAGCACATTTAATCAAAAAATAGTTACACACCAGGTAATTAAAATAGATTATGAAAATGGAGAATATATATTCCACACAAAAGGAATTGCAAATATATTAGAAGATCCACTTGTACATCAAAATCAAGTATTTGGCAAAGTAGTTTATAAAATATGGATATTAAGCTTTATATCTAAAATATTAAGCAATGTTTATGTGGTATTTTTCGGAATATTTGTGCCTATAGTAGTTTTAATATTTTGGACAATATTAAAACTTAAAGGCTTAGTAGAAGTAGAAGAATACGAAGAAGAAATAAAACCTAAAAAAACAACAAAGAAAAACACAAAAACAACTAAGAGCAATGCAAGCAATACAAAAACACAAAAGACAAGTACAAGGAAAAAATCAAATGATAATAAGGGATAAAAAATGAGTTTAAAGAAAGTTTTTTATGTAATTAAGAAAAAGGTAAAAATTAGTAACTTAATATTATTAATAGTTTTGCTTATGTTTAACTCATATGCTTGGTTTATATATAATACTAAAGTAAGCACATCACTTTCCGCTAAAATAGAAGCATGGGATATTGCATATATTTCTAACGGAATAAGAGAAACGCAAAATATAATATTAGATGTTGAAAAAATATATCCAGGTATGACAATATATACACATCAAATAACAGTAAACAACAATGGAGATACAAATGCAGAGCTTAGTTTTGCTGTAAGAAAAGTAGAAATATTAGGGCAGGTTTATCAAGTAGATGCAACAACAACACCAGAAATGTTGTATAACAAATTACAAAACGACTTTCCTTTTAAAACAACAGTAACACTAAGTACAACACAATTACCAGCACATACTGGTACAGCAACAGTAACAATAAAACTAGAATGGGAATATGAATCAGAAGTAACTGGAAAAGACGAATTAGATACACAATATGGCACAAGTGCATATCAATTTATTACAGAGCATCCAGACACACCATGCGTACATTTAGAAATAGAATTAGGAGCAAAACAAGTAAATACATAAAAAAGAAGCTATATGTAAATATAACTTCTTAAATAAGTATTAAACTTTTTGCTCAAATGTAGCATCAATTTTTAACTTTATTTGTCTGTTTGCTTCATCCCAAGTAAATTCGGAATCTTGAACATCAGTCATTGTAGCACCAGATGCGGTATCATCTACCCATTTAATAAAAACTCTAATAGTTTTAGTTTTTGTGCCTGTGCTTGCATAAGGAATAGTTCCTGTTATAACAGTTGGCTTTGTATTTGTAGTACCAGAATTAAGTGTAGTAGTTGTACCACCATCTATAGAATAACCTGTAACTTTAAAATCTGCAAGGTTACTTGTAGTTGAACCAATAGCATCATCAGTATTGTTTATTTTAATGTTATAATCAAAACCAACATCAACATTTGTGTAATCAAGTGCTAAATCAAAATAGCCAGTAGCACCAGGAGCAAGTTTATTAGCAGCAAGATTTGCATTAGTATCAAATACAGGAGTTAATTCAGCAGAGATGTCTGTACCGTTTTTTATGGCCAAAGTATTTAACTTAATATCCCATCTAGCAATAGAAATATCTACTGCTCCGTTGGCAGAAGCAACATACTTAGCATAAACATCGGAAATTGAAATTGCAGATACACAAAGAGCAATAATTGCTAATACAAGAATTAACTTTCTATAATTTTTCTTCATATGTTCACCTCGAATCTTATTTAAATCTAAATAGATAATAACATATAAAGAAAATTAAATCAATACCAAAAAATGTTAAATTAAATGTATAAGCCTTTAATAGGCAATACGGAGAGGAAAATAAAAAATGTCAAAGGAAAAAATCAAATTAAACTCAGAAAAAATAAACAAAAGAGAAAGCAGAATAAAAGTTTTAAAACTAGGTTTATTAATAAGTACTGTATTTTTAATAGTAATATTCTTCTTATTAAAAGTGGTATATGGACAAGGACCATTTACAATATCATTAGACCAAAACTTTGCCAAAAAAAGTGGTATAGTAATATATGATAATTCAACAGTAAAAGAATTTAGAAGAATATTAGAGGCTGGCAAACTAGAGTTCATGGACAATATATCTATAAGATGGATACCAGATAATATAGATACAGAAGCAGAGGGAGCTCACAATGGAAATAATTACATTGCATATACATTTTTTATAGAAAACAATGGAAACGAGAATTTAACATACTGGGCAGAATTAGTAATAGATGATGTAATTAGAGATGCAGACGAAGCTGTAAGAATAATGGTATTTAGAAATGGAGAAAAGAAGATTTATGCAAAAAGAAATTCAAATGGAGAGCCAGAGCCAGATACAATACCATTTTATTCAGATCAATATGTATACATAGAACCAAGAGAAAATTTTTATCCAAACGATGTAGATAGATATACAATAGTAGTATGGGTAGAAGGAGACGACCCAGACTGTATAAATGATATAATAGGTGGAGAAATGAAAATGCACTTAGAAATAAATGAAGAACACGTGCAAAAATAAACTTAAAATATTACACAAATGTTACAAAAAAAGCACAAAGATTACAATTATATTACATTATTCAACAAATGTTGACACTTAAAAATGGCTATGTTAATATAAATTCATATAGAGTTAATTTTAAAGAGAGGGGAAAAAGAAATGCAAACAGTAAAAAGGGAGAAGAAAAGAAGCCTAAGAGCAATATTATTAATACTATTAATTGTAGCAGTAATATTGATAGGATCAACATATGCATGGTTTATTTCAAATAATACTGCTGAGGTGTCTACTTTAAGTGTAAAAATAGAAACTGTGGAGGGACTTCAGATTTCATCTAATGCAAGAGATTGGACTTCTACACTAACAAACGAAATGCTTACAAATGCAGAATATGTTGGCTCATCAACCAATTATTCTGGAGCTATAAACCAGATACCTTCTATACTAAAACCAGTATCATCTATTGGAAAAATAACTGATGGGAAACAAGAAATGTTTTTAGGCAATGTTGCGACTTCCACAAGTGATGCTAATAATGGTAAATACATATTGACAGCAATAAAAGAAACAGATGTGCATGGATTAAATGGAAATTATATAGTGTTTGATATGTTCCTAAATCTAGAAGCATCTTCATCTAAAGATTTATATTTACAACCAGGTTCTGGCGTTACATGGAATGAAGAAAAAGCAAAAGCTGATACAAATAAAGCGTATCAAGATGATAAGGGACTACAAAATGCAACTAGAATAGCATTTATAGTTGAGGGAAATGTTGATACATCACAAACGGAAGATGCATCAAAAGCTGCGCAAGATAAAACTTATAATCAAGCGGATGCGGATTGCGGTAAATATTTATGGGAACCAAATTCTAATACTCATACAACAAATGCAATAAACCAGTCACTTGATGGAAAAGACACACCTAAATATACAGCAGAGGAGCAAGCAGCAAATCCTGTTCCTTATAGTGGAGTAAAAACAGAAATAAATAAAAATAATGATGTTTTATTAGCCGATGCAAAAGCAGCAAATTATTCAAGTTTCTTTTCTTCTGTACAACCGGAAATATTTACAGATACATCTTTTACGCAAAGAAAAAAATTAATGACACTAAAGCCAGGCTATACAAAAATAAGAGTGTATATGTGGCTTGAAGGTCAAGATATGGATTGCTATACAGGCGCCTCTGGAACATATCTAGATTTCGATATAAAGCTAGGGATAGATACATATCAAGGGGGCTAATAACTATTACATAAACATTACAAAATTACAGTTTTATTACATTCTAAAACGGGTGTTAATATATATTTATAAAATAAAAATTTAAAGGAGTGTAAAAATGAAAACAACAAAAAAACAAAAGAAATCAAATTTAAAAGTTTCACTATTACTTTTATTATTAGCAGCAGTATTGCTAATTAGCTCAACATATGCATGGTTTGTATCTCAAAATACTGCAGAAGTTTCAACTTTACAAGTTAAAATTGAGACAGTGGAGGGTATTCAAATCTCATCTAATGCAAAAAACTGGACGTCCACACTAACAAATGCAATGATTACAGGTGCTGACTATGTTGGCTCAGAACTTAACTATAAAAATGCTGTGAATCAAGTACCATCAATATTGAAACCAGTATCTACTGTAGGGGAAATTGACACAGGAAAGCAAAAAATGTTTTTAGGTAAGGTATTAACATCTAAAACAGATGCTAACAATGGTAAATATATTTTAACAGCTACACCAGAAACAGATACGCATGGATTAACTGGAAATTATATAACATTTGACTTCTTCATAAATTTGGAATCTACATCAGCAAAGGATTTATATCTACAACCAGGTTCTGGCGTAGTATGGAATGGAGAGAGAGCAGCTGCAGACACTAATGCGGCATATAAAAATGATAAAGGACTACAAAATGCAGCTAGAATAGCATTTATAGTTGAGGGAAATGTTGATACATCAAAAACGGAGGATGCATCAACGGCTGTACAAGATAAAATTTATAATCAAGCGGATGCGGATTGTGGTAAATATTTATGGGAACCAAATTCTAATACTCATACAACAAATGCGATAAACCAGTCACTTGCTGGAAGAGATACACCTATGTATTCAGCAGCGGAGCAAGCAGCAAATCCAGTTCCTTATAGTGGAGTAAAAACAGCAATAGAGGAAAAAGATGATATGTTACTTGCTAACGCAAATGTAGCTGGAAATACTAGTTTTTTTGCCGCAATGACACCTACTTTATTTACTGATACAGGATTTACTCAAAGACAAAAATTAATGACAATAAAACCTGGTTATACAAAAGTAAGAGCATATATGTGGATCGAAGGACAAGACATGGATTGTTACACTGGTGCTTCAGGTACATATTTAGACTTTAATTTGAAATTTGAAGTTGATACAGTAACAGGTGCTTAGAATTTTAATAATATAAATAAAGTAAAAGAGGCATATGCCTCTTTTACTTTATGCCCAATCGGGGGACAGTCCCTAACTGAGCAATTTGGACAAAAAAGGACACCTTTTAAAATAAATTTGAATGTGATTCAATATCAAATAGTAGTAAAATTAACTTTTCTTTTTCGATTTTGTATATTAGAACTAAATCTGGAAGAACATGACAATCGTAAAAGCCTTTTAAATTTCCCTTGAGTGGATGATTCTTATATTTTTCTGCGAGGATATCTCCTTGGGCTAAGGTATTAATAACATCATATATTAAATTAATATTTATACCGTCTTTTTCTTGCTTTTTTCATACTTTGTTTAAATTTATTTGTTATTTCGATTTTATACATAGTATATTATTCTTCCTCCAATGTTTTTTTCAATTCCTCTACATTATTGTATGTTTTTTCATCAATATCTTTTAGCATTTCATTAACATTTAATTTGCTGTAATCATGTAGATGTCCATACTCGCATACATAAGATCCATGTCCATCATTTAACTCTATTATTTCTCTTCTTTTTAAGGTAAAAGGTATTCCATTATTTAATTTAATTTGATGCAAAAATATATTTATTGCTTCACTTAAAGATAATCCCAAATCGTCTAAAATGGGCATAACCTCTTTTTTTATATTATCATTTATTCTCACTGTTGACATTTTTACCAACTCCTATCTGTATAATATATCTATATTAACTATATTATAATATAATTGTATGCATTTGTAAACGTTTTGCATACAATTAATATTATTATTTCATTTTTTGCAAATTTTATTCTTTGAATTCACCCAATTAGGGACAGTCCCCAATTGGGCAATTTGGACAAAAAGGGACACCCTTTGCCAAAGTTAGAACTAATTTATTTAATAAAAATTTTGAAGGACTTAAGGAATAAAAATTAATTTCAATGCAAATAATTATAAAAAACGATAAAAAAATGCATTCTATTGCAAATTTGCAAAAAATATAGTATAATGATTATGGAGGCGAGAATATGATAGAAAGAAAAGAATATTTGGAAAAATTAAAAAAATGGAAAGATAAAGATTTAATAAAGGTTATAACAGGAATAAGAAGATGTGGAAAATCAACTTTATTTGATATATATATTGATTATTTAAAAAGTATAGGAATAGAAGATAATCATATAATATCAGTAAATCTTGAAAATCCAGATAATGAATTTGACACTTATAAGGAATTATATAAATATGTAAAAGAACAAATAAAAGATAAAAAGCAATATTATGTATTTTTAGATGAAGTTCAAAAAGTTTCAGATTTTCAAAAAGCCGTTGATGGACTATATATTATGAAAAATGTGGATGTGTATATAACGGGTTCTAACGCATATCTATTATCTGGCGAGTTAGCAACATTGTTAACAGGCAGATATATAGAAATAAAAATGTATCCATTATCATTTAAAGAATATTTAAATTATTATAAAAAAGATGCAGATGAAAAGATGTATTTAAATTATATTAATAGAAGTTCATTTCCATATGCTTTAAAGCTAGAAGAAGAATCGGAAATTGACGATTATTTAGATGCCTTATATAATACAATAATTGTGAAAGATATAGGGCTAAGAAAAAAAAATGCCGATACAACAATGCTTAGAACAGTTGCTAGATTTATGTTTAATAATATAGGAAATTGTTTATCTATTAAAAAAATAGCAGATACATTAACTTCAGATGGAAGGTCTATATCTGTTCACACAGTTGAAAGTTATTTAGAGTCATTGGTTGAAAGTTATGTGTTTAATAAAGTTTCTAGATTTGATATAAAAGGAAAACAATATTTACAGTCAGGGGAAAAATATTATGCAACTGATGTAACAATGAGATATGCATTATTAGGAAGAAGAAATATAGATGTGGGTCATATATTAGAAAATATTGTATACCTTGAACTTATAAGGAGAGGTTATAAAGTATATATAGGAAAAGCAGGAGAAAAAGAGATAGATTTTGTTGCTGAAAATAAAGAAGGCTTTACTTATTTTCAAGTGGCATATACAACAAGAGAAAAGGCAACATTAGAAAGAGAATTAACACCATTACAAGATATAAATGACCATTATCCTAAATATATACTTACAATGGATATAGATCCAATAGCTGATTATGACGGAATAAAAAAAGTTAATGTTTTAGATTGGCTGCTAGAAAAATAAATTCGCCCAGTTAGGGACTGTCCCTAATTGGGCAAATGGGACAAAAAAGGACACCCTTATTTTTTATTTAAGAAATAATAAAAAAAGCAAAAATACTGTTTACTTTTGTAGAATTTTTGTATAAAATATAACCAATAAATTAAATATCTAAAGAAAAAGAAAGAGGAGGCTTTTGACCATGAAAATTTTAATGCTTACATGGGAATATCCACCTAGAATAGTAGGAGGAATTGCAAGGGTAGTTCACGATTTGTCTAAAAGATTAATAAAGGATGGACATGAAGTTACAGTAGTAACATATAGGGATGGAGAATTACCAGAATATGAAAATGATAAGGGAGTTAAGGTATATAGAGTAGAAAATTATATGATAAGACCTAATAATTTTATAGATTGGGTTATGCAACTTAACTTTAATATGGTGTCAAAAGCATCTGAAATAATAAGAAAAGAAGGAAAGTTTGATGTAATACATGCACATGATTGGCTAGTAGCAACAAGTGCAAAAACATTAAAACAAGCATTTGGAATTCCAGTTGTAGCAACAATACATGCTACAGAGGCAGGAAGAAATTCAGGCATACATGATGAAGCTCAAAGATATATAAATGATACAGAATGGTTATTAACATATGAGGCTACAGAAGTTATAGTAAATAGTAATTTTATGAAAGGTCATGTACAAGGATTATTTGGACTTCCATTTGATAAAATAAATGTTGTTCCAAATGGAATTAATATAACCAATTTTAATGGAATAGAAAGAGACTATGAATTTAGAAGACAATATGCAATGGATAACGAAAAAATAATATTATTTATGGGAAGACTAGTATATGAAAAGGGAGTTCAACATTTAATATCTGCTATGCCAAAAATTTTAAGCAATTATAATGATGCAAAATTAATAGTTGCAGGAAAGGGTGGCATGCTAGATGACTTAAGAGGTCAGGTAGATGCAATGGGGCTTTCTAGCAAGGTATATTTTACAGGTTATTTGAATGCAAAACAAGTTCAAAAAATGTACAAATGTGCAGACGTAGCTGTATTTCCAAGTACATATGAGCCATTTGGAATAGTTGCATTAGAGGCAATGCTTGCTGGAGTTCCTACCGTGGTATCTGATGTTGGAGGACTAAATGAAATAGTAGACCATGGAATAAATGGAATGAAAGCATATGCTGGAAATCCAAATTCAATAGCAGATTCTGTATTAAGTATATTGTATGATGGAAAATTGGCAAATAATATAGCCAAAAATGCAAAGGCAAAAGTAAAAGAAGAGTTTAATTGGAATAAAATTGCGCAAGATACACATTATATATATGAAAAAGCTATATGCAAAACTGTTGCAGAAAAACAAGCAGAAGAAATAGAACAAGAAAAAGCTAAAAAGGCTGCAAAAGCTAAAAATACAGATTCAGAAATAGTAAATCTATTAAACTTTAAAAAGAAACATGCATATGCTTAAAATATACCATCGGGAGGAAAATAAAATATGAACGTTTATGATACAGCAAACAAATTAGCACAAGAGATAAAAGAATCGCAAGAATATAAAGAGTATAAAAGTATGAAAGACGAAATAATGACAAATCCTGAACTTAAAAGCAAAATAGAAGAATTTGAAAAACTAAGATATGATATACAACTTATGCAATATAGTGGAGAACAAAAAGATGAAGGCAAAATGAAAAAATTAGAAGATATGTATAAAATATTAATAGAAGATGAGCAAATTAAGAAATATTTTGATTTAGAAGTAAAGTTTAATGTGATGATAGTAGACGTAAACAAAATTATAGCAGAAGCCATAAAGGGAGTATTATAAAAACAATTAGGGATAAATTTTACAATATACTAAAAAGAAAAGTAGGGATATAGCTTTCTCGTTAGTGTAAAATATTTGTAGGCAAAAATAAAAATTTTGTCTACATTTTTTAATTTAAGATTGACAAGACAATGATAAATATATTTGAATAAATTATGTTTAAAACTTTGCAATTTTAATATAAAAAATTAAAATTTTATGATATAGTAAGAGTAAATAAAGTGGAAAATGTAATTTTGTAGATGGCATCTGCAAAATTAGGAAGAAGGTAAAATGGATAATAAAATAGATATTAATAAATATAAATTATTATTAGAAAATGTTAAACAGGAAGTATTAAATACCCAATATAAAGCAATTTATGCAGTTAACAAAGAATTGATGTTTATGTATTGGCATATTGGAAAAATTATTTTAGAGAATAATCAATGGGGAAATAAATTTATAGATAATTTATCAATGGATTTAAAAATGGAGTTTCCTGAAGTAAAAGGGTTTTCAATAAGAAATTTAAAGTATATGAGAAAATTTGCAGAAGAATATCCGGATTTTAAATTTGTGCAAGAAGTTCTTGCACAAATTACCTAGAGCAGAAGATATTGAATTGCACATAAGATACATTGAGAAGATTGAAAATGGTGAGGATGAAGAAAATAAAACTATATAGAATAAGGATAGTGTAAAGTAATCTATGAAAAATATAGGGGCGATTTTAATCGCCCGCACTTCGAAGAAATTACTAAAAAAGAATAAGTAAAGGGGGCAAAAAAGTGGAAAGTTTAATTGTTGTTTTAGTATGCATAATTTTTATATACTTAATAAAATATTTATTTGGAATAAAAATTGATGATGTAAAAAAAATAAAAGAACTTGGATATGATAAAGAACTGACGGAAATTACCAATAAATTACCTGATAATAAAATAATATGTGATGAGATATTAAAAAAGTTAGATAATGAAGAAGTAAAAGTTAAAGAAACAGAAAGTAAAATGGCAAGTTTGTATATAGTAGCCACAAATACTATTTTAATAAGTAATATAAAAGATACATTTACACGTGTGCAAACAATAGCACATGAGTGTTTGCATTCTATACAAAATAAAAGAATGGTAATGTTTAATTACATATATTCAAATATATATATAATATATTTTATAGTATTATCGGTTTTGGCACTATTGGGAAAAATAAAAAATATGTTGTTACATGTTAGCATATTAACAATACTAGGATTTATATATTATATAATAAGAAGTTATTTAGAAACAGATGCAATGATAAAGGCTGAGTACTTAGCAAAAAGTTATATGCAGGACAAAAATGAGATGACGAAAGAAGAGATAGAACAGATAGTAAATAATTATAAAAAAATTAACAACAAAGGAGTTGCTATTGTAAATTTTAGCTTATTAATGTCTATAACTATCAAAATAGTAATTTTCGAAATACTGCTACAAATAGGTTATTTAATAAGGTAATAAAATTGACATTATATGATAATTGGTATAAAATGTTGCAATAGAATGGAGAAGATATATGAATAAAAAATGGGAATGTTATAATATAGATGATAATAAGGTTGAAGAGCTAGTAGAACAAAAACACATTAGTAATTTATTAGCAAGTATATTGGTTAATAGAGGAATTACAGAAGAAAAGGAATTAGAGGTGTTTTTAAATCCTACTAGAAAAGATTTTTATGATCCATTTTTATTGCCAGATATGGAAATAGCCGTAGATAGAATAATAAAAGCTGTAAATAATAAAGAAAAAATAATGATATATGGAGATTATGATGCAGATGGTATAACAAGTGTTTCTGTACTAAAAAAATATTTAAATCAAATTGGATTAGAAACCGGAGAATACATACCAAATAGATTAAACGAAGGTTATGGTTTAAATAAAGAAGCTATTTTAAAAATATATAATATGGGATACAAATTAATGGTAACTGTTGATTGCGGAATATCTGGATTAGAAGAAGTTGAATATGCAAATACACTGGGAATTGAAACAATAATAACAGATCATCATGAGCCGGCAGAACAACTTCCTAATGCTATAGCAGTAATAGATGCTAAAAGAAAAGACAATATATATCCATTTAATCAATTAGCAGGAGTAGGAGTTGTTTTTAAATTAATACAAGCAATTTCTATAAAGTTGAACTTAGATGAAAAAGAATATTTAAAATATTTAGATTTAGTGTGCATAGGGACAATATCAGACATAGTCCCATTGGTGGATGAAAATAGAGTAATAGCTAAATTAGGACTTAAGCTAATAGAACAGACCAAAAATATTGGTTTACGAACATTGCTTAACATAGCAAATTTTAAAAAAATAGATTCTAATGCAATATCTTTTGGAGTTGCTCCTAGAATAAATGCATGTGGAAGAATGGGTGCACAAGAAGAGGCATTGAAGTTATTTTTAACAGAAGATAAACAAGAAGCACTAAAAATAGCAAAGAATTTAGTAAAATTCAATCAAGAAAGGCAAAACACGGAAAAGCAAATATTTGAGGATGTAATACAAGAAATAGAAAAAAATAATGACAAAGAGAAAAAATGCATAGTACTTGCAAAAGAAAATTGGCATCATGGAATAATAGGAATTGTTTCATCTAAGGTTACAGAAATGTATTATAAACCTAGCATTTTAATTTGTTTAGAAGGAGACATGGGAAAAGGATCTGGTAGAAGTGTACCAGGATTTGATTTATACAATGCTTTAAGCAAGTGCAACAATTATATTGAAAAATTTGGTGGACATTCTATGGCAATTGGAATATCTATAAAAAAAGAAAATTTTGAAAAACTAAAAGCAGAAATAGAAAAATGTGCAGAAGAAAGCAATATAAGCGATATAATGCCAATAATAAACATAGACAAAAGAATTAATTTAAAAGATATTAGTATTGAAGAAGCAAAGTCTCTGGAATTGCTAGAGCCATTTGGAGAAGCAAATAAAATGCCAATATTTTTAATACAGAATTTAAAAATTGATTCCATAAGAGCACTATCAGATGGTAAACATTTAAAATTAACATTAAAACAGGACAATTATATTATAGATGCAATAGGATTTAATATGGGAGAATTGTCAAAACAGTATCTTTTAGGGGATAAAGTAGATGTTGTAGGTACTATTGAAATAAATACATTTGGAAACAAAGAGAATATTCAAATAAATTTAAAAGATATTAGAAAAGCAATGTAATTGACATTACAAAAGGGGATGATTATTTGTATGGAAGATAATAAACCAACCATAGAAAAAATTATAACTACAATGAAAAAAAATAGCAGAAAAAATGATATAAAATTAATATCAAAAGCATATGAATTTGCAAAAAATAAGCACAAAGACCAATTAAGAAAATCTGGAGAGCCATACATTATACACCCAATAGAAGTTGCAAATATACTTGCGGATTTGGGCTTAGATGATGCAACAGTATGCGCAGCACTTTTACACGATGTACTAGAAGACACAGATACAAGTAAAAGCGATTTAGAGAAAGAGTTTAACAACGAAGTAGCAGAGATGGTGGATGGAGTTACTAAATTGAGTAAATTAAAATATGCAAGTATGAAAGAGCAACAGGTTGAAAATTATAGAAAAATGTTTTTAGCCATGGGTAAAGACATAAGAGTTATACTAATAAAATTAGCAGATAGATTACATAATATGAGAACTTTGAAATATTTAACCAGAGATAGGCAAATTGCAATTGCAAAGGAAACTATGGACTTGTATGCACCATTGGCAAATAGATTAGGTATATATTCATTAAAATGGGAACTAGAGGATTTAGCATTTAAATATTTATATCCTGAAGAATATAGGGAAATAGTGGAAGGAATTAACAGAAAAAGGGAAGAAAGACTAAAATTTATAGATATTATATTGCATGAGATTAAGACAGAGCTAAAAAAGCAAAGGATCGAAGCAGAAATTACAGGAAGGGCAAAACATTTATACAGTATTTATAGAAAAATGCAAAGAGATAATATTACCTTAGAACAAGTATATGACTTGTTTGCTTTAAGAATTATTGTTAATTCTGTAAAAGATTGCTATAGTGCTTTAGGAATTGTGCATGAACTGTACACTCCTATGCCAGGAAGATTTAAAGATTACATAGCTGTTCCAAAACCAAATATGTATCAATCATTGCATACAACATTAATAGGACAAAAGGGTACACCATTTGAGGTTCAAATACGTACATGGGATATGCATAGAATAGCTGAATTTGGTATAGCAGCACATTGGGCATATAAGGAAGCTAATAATAGCAGAAACAAAAAATCAAATGTAACAGTAACAGACGATAAACTCGCATGGATTAGAGAAGCATTAGAATGGCAAAAGGATATGCAAGACCCAGAAGAATTTTTGAAAACATTGAAAACAGAATTATTTGAAGATGAAGTGTATGTGTTTACTCCAAAAGGAGATATAAAGTCTTTGCCAAAGGGAAGCACTCCAATAGATTTTGCATATAATATACATGCAGAAATTGGACATCACATGACAGGATGTAAGATAAATAGTAAAATGATGCCTATAATTACAGAACTGAAGAATGGCGATATAGTAGAAATAATAACATCAGAACAATCTAAAGGTCCAAGCATGGATTGGTTAAAGTTTATTAAAAGCTCTGGCGCGAAAAGCAAAATATTAAGCTGGTTTAAGAAAACACAAAGAGAAGAAAATATTGTGAAAGGTAAGGAACTAGTAGAAAAAGAAATAAAAAAGATAGGCATAAATTATTCGGAAATATTTAAGCATGATTTTGTACAAGTAGTACTTAATAAATATAAGTATAATAGTGTAGAGGATATGTATGCAAGTGTTGGATTTGGGGCAATATCAGCAGGAAAAATAGTTGCAAGATTGTTAGAAGAATACAGAAAAGAACATCAAGAAGAAAATTTAGAAGAAAAGTTAGAAGAGTTGTCTAATGAAAAGGCAAAAACATACAAGCCTTCAAAAGCCGGAGTTGTTGTAAAGGGAATTGACAATTGCTTGGTAAAATTGTCAAAATGCTGTAATCCAGTGCCAGGAGATGAAATAATAGGATATATAACAAAGGGTAGAGGCGTTTCTGTTCATAGAAAAGATTGTGTAAATACTGGAAATTTATTAGAAGAAGAAAACAGAATTATAGATGTATACTGGGATTCAGATGAAAAAACAACATATAATGTTGATATAGAAATATATGCTAATGATAGAAGCGGACTATTAGCAGAAATAATAGCTGAGGTTTCAAATGCAAAGTGTAATTTAATTGCTGTAAATTCAAAGGCTACTAAAGAAAAAATCGCTATAACTGAAATAACAGTGGAAATTCCTAATATAGATGGATTAAATAAAGTATTAAAAGCACTTAGAAAAATAGATAGCGTATATGAGGTAAGGAGGAAAAAATGATACTAAAGAGAATAAAAGTAAATACAGGATTAATAGAAGAAACAAATTGCTATATAATACAAGACCAAGAAACTATGGAAAGTATAGTTATAGACCCAGGAGGAGAAGCAGACAAAATTATAGACATGCTAAACATATTGCAAGCTAAAGTAAAATATATATATTTAACACATTGCCATTGTGACCACATAGGAGCAGTTGAAAAAGTAAAACAAGAAAAGGGTGGTAAAATTTTAATACACAGATTTGATGCAGAAGGGCTATATGACCCAAGTATTAGTTTAATAGACCAGGTTGGACTTAATGTGCCAGAATTAGAAATAGCATCAAGAGTGGATGATAATGACATTATACATATAGGAAACATAGAATTTAAAGTAATACATACACCAGGACACACAAAGGGAAGTAGCTCTTTATATTGCGAAACAGAAAATATGCTATTTTCTGGCGATACAATATTTAAAGGAACATGGGGAAGAACAGATTTGCCAACAAGCAATTTTGAAGACATAATAAACTCTATAACAAATAAAATTTTAGTATTACCAGATGATACAATTATATATCCAGGCCATGGAAGAATGACAAGAGTTAAAGATGAAAAAAATATATATTTAGAGCTAAAAGAAGCACAAGACGTGTAAAAAAAAGAAAGGAATGAAAAAAATGATACAAAAACCTAAGGGAACAAAAGATATATTGCCACAAGATTCATATAAATGGCAGTACATAGAAGAAAAGTCAAAAGAGCTATTTGCAAACTATGGCTTTAAAGAAATTAGAGTTCCTGTTTTTGAAAATACAGAGCTTTTTCAAAGAGGCGTTGGGGAAACTACAGATGTTGTACAAAAAGAGATGTATACTTTTGAGGATAAAGGCGGGAGAAGTATAACACTAAGACCAGAAGGAACAGCAGGTGTAGTAAGAGCATATATAGAAAATGGAATGTCTAGTTTACCATCACCAACTAAAATGTGGTACAATATGTCGATGTATAGATACGAAAATGTACAAAAAGGAAGGCTTAGGGAATTTCACCAGATTGGTGCAGAAGTTTTAGGAACAAATTCGTATTTGGCAGATGTAGAAATAATACTTATGGCTAATGAATTATTTAAAATATTCAATATTCCCAATATAGAATTAGTTATAAATAGCATTGGTTGCCCAGAATGTAGAAAAAAATATCAAGAAAAATTAAAAGAGTATATAGAACCAAACCTAGATAAGTATTGTGACGTGTGTAAATCAAGGTTTGAAAAAAATCCAATGAGAATATTAGACTGTAAGGAAAAAACATGCAAAGAGTATAACAAAAATGCTCCTGCAATAACAGAATATCTATGTGATGAGTGTAAGGAACATTTTGAAAATGTAAAAAACGCATTAAAAGAATTAAACATAGAATATACAATTGATACTGGAATAGTAAGAGGTTTAGATTACTATACTAAAACTGTATTTGAATTTATTTCTAAAGATGAAGGGTATACAGTTCTTGCAGGTGGAAGATATGATGGATTAGTAAAAGAATTAGGCGGAGCAGATACACCAGCAATAGGCTTTGCAATGGGAATGGAGCGATTAGTAGAAATATATGAAAAATATAATGCAAATCCAATAGAGCCAAAGAATATGCAAATATATATAGCAAACATTGGAAAAAAAGCCGGAATATATGCTACAAAACTCACACAGGATTTGAGAAAAAAAGGCATATATGTAGAAAAAGATGTATCAGAAAGAAGCTTAAAGGCGCAGTTTAAATATGCAGATAAAAAGAATGCAGAATATTGTTTAACAATAGGCGAAGAAGAAATTGCAAGCCAAAAGGCAAAAATTAAAAATATGAAAACAGGGGAAGAAATAGAAGTAAATTTATCAGAAGAACAATGGAAGCAAGATATTGCAAAGTAACAGTTCTAAAAAAATAATCCTTTGAATATATTAATATATAATAGCATATGGACAAAGGAGAAAATATAAAGATGATAAATTTAGCAGTAATTAATATAAAAGAAGTGGTAAAATATCTAGTAAAGTTAACTATAGTAATAACAGTTGTAGTTGCACTTACTAGATATTTTTCTACTTATAAAAATGCTTTGACAAATAAGTTTAGTGACAAAACATTTCTGGAATGTATAAATCAAACAATTCCAGGAATTAAAGTTATGAATAAAGCAGAAACAAAAACACCAAAGATAGAACCATTAAAAATGATGCTAAATATGGAATTAGCGATGATAGATACAATACACGAAGAGAAAATTACAAGTAATGGAGAAGAAAGAGTGAAAAATAATAATATAGAAGAACAGCCAACAAATGAAAAAGTTGAAGAAATACAAACAGGAGTAAAAACAGAAGTGTTGGAAAATAATGTGCCAACAAAATTTACAGATGAATATAATGGAGTAAAAGTAAAAAATGGAACAGACAACAAACTTACAAAGGAAATACTAACACCAAATATAAATATAAATATGAAAAATGTTTTAATTTTTCATACACATACATGCGAGAGCTATACACCAAGTCAAGCATATCCATATAAACAAACAGGTAATTTTAGAACTACAGATAGAAATTATTCGGTAGTAAGAGTTGGCAGAGAGTTAGAGAATTATTTAAAACCATATGGATATAATATAATACATGATGAAAGTTATCATGATTACCCTTCTTATTCTGGATCATATAGTAGTTCATTAGAAACAGTGGAAAAAATACTTAAAGAGAATAGTGGATATGATATAGTGTTAGATTTACACAGAGATGCAATAGGAGATAACACATATGCACCAACAGTAAAAATAGGAGAGGAATATGCAGCACAATTAATGTTTGTAATTGGTTCAAATGGTGGTGTAGATGAACATGAAAATTGGCAAGAAAATTTAAAATTTGCTGTAAAAGTACAGGAAAAAGCAAATGAATTATATCCAGGATTATTTAAGCCAATAATATTAAGAAATTCAGATTATAACCAGTTTGTATCTAAGGCAGCATGCATAATAGAAGTAGGAGCAACAGGTAATACACTTGAACAATGCCTAGCAAGCATGAAATACTTATCAAAAGTAATAAGGGAGCTTTAGTTTTTTTGTAAATCAATAGGAGTAGAAATTTAATCTACTCCTATCAATTTATTTGCTTCGTTCTCCGAAAGATATCCGTATTTTACCATAGATTGTATTACCTTTTTTTGACGGCTTTTTGTTAAGTCAGGATTTTGCGTTGGAGCATAAACACTTGGAGCATTTGGAATGCCTGCTAACATAGTTGCCTCGTATAAAGTCATTTCTTGAGGTTCTTTAGTTAAATAACCATTACAAGCTTCCTTTATTCCATAATAGCCGTCGCCAAAATAAATTGTGTTAACATATAACTCTAAAATCTGCTTTTTAGAATATTGCTTTTCTAAATCAAATGCAACAAAAATTTCTGCGACTTTTCTAATAAGTGCCGGGGTATCAGTATCAATAAAGTATAAATTGTTGGCAACTTGCTGGGTAATTGTACTGCCACCTTCTAAAAGTTTAAAATTAGAAACATTTCTTACAATGGCTCTGCCAATAGCAATAAAGTCAATTGCTCCATGCTTTTCAAAGCGATGATCTTCAACAGCAATTACAGCATTTTTATAATAATCTGGTAAACTATCTATAGAAACATAGTTATTGCCAGTTTGAAGTTCAGTAACCATATTTGTTAAACTTACCTCATCAATACTGTCTTTATATAATTTATAACCTTTAAAATATAAAATAGAGATAATAGTTAATACACAAAACAACAAAAATATTAATATTCTTTTAAAAATCTTCACAAAATCACCTCTTAGTTAACAGCATAAGTTCAACCACTAAGTCAAAAACGTTGTTATCACTATTGACGACAATAGCAACAGCCATATTCTAAACTCCTAAATGTTTTTTATTTGTTCATCTAAATATTATTATGAATCTTAGAAGAGCATGGATTATCCTCATTTCAGTTTATTTTTATTATAGCAATAAAAATAAATTTTTACAACAAATTATTCCTATATTTTATAATTTTCCCTATTACTTTTAATTTAAGGGCCAATATTAATTTTGAAAAAAAGATTGACTTTAAATGAAATCGATGTTATAACTAAATTCTAAGTATTCGTGGGTACAGCGAAGTATAATAATTGTACTATTTTGGCTGCTAAGCCAAAAGAAAAGGAGCTTAGATGAAAAAGCGGCTCTTGATTGTTGGAGTAGTGTTACTGATGATTACAGTAACCATTGTTGTTGCTTTTGCTGCTTGCAAGAGTAACAAAGGCAACGGCTATACCGTTGTCGAATTGGAGGATGGATACATCATTAATGCCGAAAAAATGAAGGCAGGGTGGTACCATTATGAAACAACAGATTCACAGGAATATCTGATGTTTTTGAATTCGGTAAGTGGCATGGACCATATCGAGATAGTAGATATTGGTTCGTCACCATCATTTTATTTTGTAACTTATAAGGTCACAAAATAAAATGAAAAATATGAAATTACTGATTGTATGCAATTTGTAATTTCAAGATAGAATGCCCCTGCTTGGTTATCAGGCAGGGGTTATTTTTCCCTTGACAAGACCTAATAAATGTAATTTAATATATTTGGTGATAATGAATGGAAAATACAGTAGCAAATGAAAGAAATATACAAATATATCCACTATATAAAGCATTTGCATGGGACATGTTTTTTTACTATTCAATAGCATTTTTATTTTTAACACAAGTGAAAAACCTTTCTCCATCAGAGGTGCTATTAACAGAAGCGGCATACCCAATATTTAAAATGTTATTACTTATACCATTTACAAAATTTATAGAAAAACAAGGAAAAAGAAAAAGTTTGATTTTTGCTAATATATCAATTGTATTATCTATATCAATTTTGATTTTTGCACAAAATATATGGTATGTTTTTGCATTTCAACTATTTTCTTCTTTAGGATATTTAATAAAGGGAATATGCGAAACCAATATGTTGTATGACAGTATTCCCAGAAATCCCAAAAGAGGTAGCTTATTTGCAAAAATAGATGGTAAAGCAACCAGTTACTATTATTATATAAACTCGGTTGCATCATTTGCAGCAGGATTTTTATATGTTATAAATCCATATATACCAATGGTTTTATGCTTAATAATGAGTGTAATTGCAACATTGTTGTGTTTTAAATTTAAAGAGATAGATGATGAAAGAAATGAAGTTAAAGAAAATCACAAAGAAAATACAAAAGGGTTACTAAAAGATATATTAAAATCGCCTAGATTAATTAATTTGATTTTATTTGGTGCATTATTTTATGGTTTATTAGCTATTTTAACGACATTAAGAACTAGTTTGCTTGACGAAATTAGACTTCCAGAGCAATATTTTGGTGTAATATTTGCATTATTAGAAATTATTTCTGGAATAACAACAATGAACCAAAACAAATTTCATAATAAATTAAAAAATAGAACATTAGCAGTATTATCTATTCCTGTAACGGTTTCTTGCATAATATTAGGAGTAGTGGCAAAAAGTAATATACCATTTATGTTTGTTATAGTTATACTGATATTACTATACATAATACAATATGTAATGAAAGGACCATTTTACATATTGATAAAAAGATATTTAAATAATTTTACAACTCATAAAATAAGAAATAAAATTTCTTCTGTATATAATTTGGTAGAAAATATATCAAGATGCATTATTGCACTTATTTCATCAATATTATTAAAATATACAACTACAGCTAACACACTACTAATAATAGGTACAATTTACACAATTTTATTATTAGCAATGCTAATAAATATGAAGGGAAAAGTTGGCTTAAATCCAGAAGAATATACAGAAAAAGATATTAAGTTTTTAAATTTAAAATAATTGACAAAATGAATAAGTTAGTAGATAATAGAATAAAAGTTACAAAGGAAATTTTTAAGGTACCTAAGGAGGAAAAAATATGTATGTATTTAATAGGATAACAGTTAATCCACAATTGCCAAAGAGAATAGACAAATTGTCTAAAATAGCTAATAATTTATGGTGGGCTTGGAACACGGAATTTTTAAAGTTATTTAAAGAAATTGATATAGATTTATGGGAGAACATTGGAAAAAATCCAGTTAAATTTTTAAAGCAAGTTTCTCAAGAAAAATTAGAAAAGATTGTAGAAAATGAGGAATTTCTTAAGGAATATGACAAAATTGTAGAAGATTATGAAGATTACATGAATAGTAAAATAACATGGTTTAGTAAAAAGTATCCTAACAATAAGAATGACTTAATAGCATATTTTTCGGCGGAATATGGGTTGGACGAAACATTGCCAATTTATTCTGGTGGATTAGGAATTCTTTCTGGCGACCATTTAAAATCAGCAAGTGACTTGGGAATTCCATTTGTAGCAGTTGGATTGTTGTATAAAAATGGCTATTTTAATCAAAAAATTAATGGCAATGGAATTCAAGAAACAGAATATAACGAGATTGATATATCAGCATTACCAATAATACCAGTAAGAGATTGTGAAAACAATGATGTTATTATTTCAGTACAGCTTCCAAAAAAGAAATTGTATTTAAAGGTATGGAAAATATTAGTGGGAAGAGTAACATTGTATTTAATGGACTCTGATATAGATAAAAATATAGAAGAATATAGAAAAATTACTAAAACTCTATATGGCGGAGATCAGGAAATGCGTATATGTCAAGAAATAGTTTTGGGAATGGCAGGAATTGAATTATTACGTACATTAGGATTAAACCCAACTGTTTACCATATGAATGAGGGACATTCTGCATTTTTAACTTTAAAATTAATAGAAAATATCATTAAAGAGAAAAAGGTATCTTTTGAAATAGCAAGAGATATTGTAAGCTCTAAAACTGTATTTACAACACATACTCCAGTACCGGCAGGAAACGATATTTTTCCACTAAACTTAATAGAAAAATATTTTAAAGATTATTGGAATGAATTGGGAATACAAAAAGTAGATTTTATGAAGTTAGGAATGAAACCAAAAGACGGATTGGAAAATTCTTTTAATATGGGAATTTTGGCTCTAAAAATTGCAGGAAAAAAGAATGGAGTTAGTAAGCTTCATGGAGCAGTATCAAGAGAACTATTTAGTGAAATATGGCCTAATATAGCAGCAAATGAATCACCAATAACATATGTTACAAATGGAATACATACTTGTACATGGCTCGCACCATCATTAAAGAAATTATATAATAAATATTTAGTTCCTTATTGGCAAGATAATATACAGTGTGACGAGACTTGGGAAAAAATTAAAACAATACCTGATGATAGACTATGGGAAGAGCATAATGCTAGAAAGCAAAAGTTATTAGAAGTTGTTAAAAGTAGTACAATATCAAGGTTAAGAAGAACAGGATATAATTACGAAGAAATAAACAAAATAGTGTCAGGATTAAATCCTAATGCTTTGACAATAGGTTTTGCAAGAAGATTTGCGACATATAAAAGAGCAACACTGATATTTAAGGATTTAGAAAGAATTACACAAATATTTAGTGATAGTGGTAAACCAATACAGATAATATTTGCAGGAAAAGCACATCCAGCAGACAAAGAAGGGCAAGATTTAATAAAGTTTATACATGAAATATCTATGAAACCACAATTTAAGGGCAAAGTTTTCTTATTAGAAAATTACAATATAGCAATGTCAAGGTATTTAATTTCTGGCGTAGATGTATGGCTTAACAACCCAAGAAGACCAATGGAAGCATCAGGCACTAGTGGACAAAAAGCATCTGTAAATGGAGTTGTAAATTTAAGTATATTAGATGGCTGGTGGGCAGAAGGGTATAACTCGAAAAATGGTTGGGCAATAGGCCAAAACAAAGATTATGATAATTATGAAATACAGGATAAAGCAGACAGCGACAGTTTATATGACATATTGGAACATAAAGTTATACCAACATACTATGATAAAAATGAAAAAGGTATACCTACAAAATGGGTTGAATTAATGAAAAATTCGATAATGTCAACAGGTGGAAGATTTAGTACATCGAGAATGCTAATAGATTATACAGAAAAGTTGTATTTGCCATTATGTGATTTATATAATAGATATTACTCAAGTTTAGAAAATGTTGCAACATATAATTTGTGGAAGCAAGAATTATATAATAACTGGGATGACATTAAAATTACACAGGAAAATAATTTAGATAATATTACAATAGATGCAGGTAATAATATTGAAGTTAAGTGTAAAGTAGAGTTGCCAAACGTATTGCCAGACAATGTAGAGGTTCAAGTATATTACGGAAAAATTGAAGAAAACGGTGTTGTAGATGATGTAACAATAATTCCAATGAAAATGAAAAGCTCAGACGTAGAAAACAAAATATATGAATATATTACAAAAGTTAATTTGAAAAATGGTGGAAACTATGGATATACTTTTAGGGTTATGCCAAAACACGAAATGCTATTAGATTCTGCGAATTTGAATTTAGTAAAATGGATAACAAAATAAGTTATATAAAATATAATGATATATGGGTTTATAGGTTAATCCCCAAAAAACCTAAATATATTTATAAGGAATAGGAAAATGCGCAAAACAAAAATTATATGTACATTAGGACCTGCTGT
This sequence comes from Clostridiales bacterium, assembly GCA_003534295.1. Lineage (GTDB taxonomy): Bacteria > Bacillota > Clostridia > TANB77 > CAG-508 > DNVW01. The sequence goes on along the minus strand of DPDV01000011.1, from coordinate 18,896 downwards.
TGATAATCCAGATATATTAGAAAAACTCATGTTAGCAGGAATGGATGTTGCTAGAATAAATTTTTCTCATGGAAATTACGAGGAACAGCAAGATAGAATTGAAAGAGTAAAAGAAGTTAGAAAAAGAGTTAACAAGCCAATATCATTATTATTAGATACAAAAGGACCAGAAATAAGAATAGGAAAATTTGCTAATGATGAAATTGTACTAGAAAATGGTGATGTGTTTACTTTAACAAATGAAGATATTTTGGGAAATAAAACAAAGGTGTCTATTACATATAAGAATTTATATAATGAAGTACAAATAGGCACAAAAATATTGATTAATGATGGAACAATAGAAACTATTGTTAAAAAAATTGATGGAAAAGACATCATATGTGAAGTTATAAACGGAGGAAAACTTACAAACAGAAAAAGTATAAACATACCTGGAATGAATATTAATTTACCAAGCATTACTCAAAAAGATATAGATGATATAAAATTTGGAATTATAGCAGGGTTTGACTACATAGCAGCTTCTTTTGTTAGAAAGCCAGAAGATGTCCTTGCAATAAGAAAAATACTAGAAGAAAATGATGGAACACATATAAAAATAATTTCTAAAATAGAAAATAGAGAAGGTATAAACAACTTTGATAAAATTTTGGAAGTATCTGATGGAATTATGGTTGCAAGAGGAGATTTAGGTGTAGAAATTCCTATGGAAGAAGTACCAGTAAGGCAAAAAGAATTTATATCTAAATGTGCTAAAGCAGGAAAGCCTGTAATAACGGCTACGCAAATGTTGGAGTCTATGATATTAAATCCAAGACCTACAAGGGCAGAGGTAAGTGATGTTGCTAATGCTATATATGATATGAGTACCTCAATAATGCTCTCGGGAGAGTCGGCTACAGGAATATATCCAATAGAATGTGTTAAAACAATGGCAAAAATAAGTGAAACAATAGAAGATTCTATTAAATATTGGAAAAGATTTAAAAATAAGGAATATGCTAAAGAAAACAAAGATTTAGAGTATAGCTTAAATTATTCAACTTGTACTACAGCAATGGAACTTAATGCAAAAGCTATATTTGCATATACAAATACAGGAAGAACAGCAACAATGTTGGCAGGATTTTTTCCTCAATGCCCAATATATATAATAACAGATAATGAAATAACATATAGACAAATGGCTTTATTATGGAATATTAATCCAATATTAGTTGATAAAGATGAAGACATAGACAAAATGATAAATAACGGCATAGAAATAGCAAAAAAATATAACTATGTAAAAAAGGATGACATAATAGTAATCGCAGGAGGAGCATCAATACTTTCTTGCCATGATGAAGCAACTACAAATAGAACAATAGGTGGAGTTTTAAAAATTTAATAACAAGATGTATAAAGAGGGAGTTAAAATTGGCGATTATAGAAAATAAATATCGTATTGGAGTAAAATACGTGAATCAAAATAGACTATTGACATTAAGGGGAATAATATTGTTGCTAGAGGATTTGGCGTGTAGACATTCAGATATGGTTGGTTTTGGCATTAATGATACATTAAAAACAAACCTTTCATGGGTATTACTTAATTGGAAGATAAAAATTTTAAAAGAAGCAAATTATGGCTCTACTGTGACTGTAAAAACATGGTCAAGAGATACTAATAAATTATATACATATAGGGATTTTGAAATATATGATGAAAATAATAATTTAATTTGTATAGCATCTTCTAAATGGGTATTATTAAGTACAAAAACAGGTCACATAACACAAATTACAGACGAGATAAGAAATGCATACAATCCAGAAAACAAAACAGTGTTTGAAGAACCAGAAATATCAAAACTAATAGAACCATCAAATGCCAATGAGACATTTTCATTTAGAGTTAATAGAAGAGATATAGACATAAATAATCATATGAATAATTTGTACTATTTGGATTATGCTTTAGAGGCATTGCCAGAAGATGTGTATTTAAAAAAATTTAAAAATGTAGAAATTACATACAAAAATTCATCAAAGTTAGGGGATATAGTAAATTGTTTTTATAAAGAGCAAGAAGATGGCTATTATGTTGTAATGAAGTCAGAAACAAGCAAAATATTATATGCAATAATAAAATTGTGTTAGAAAATGATAGAAAATCTAAAATAATTAGAAAGAAAAAAATAAATGTATAAGGACTAGTTATAGTTAGTCTTTGTATGAGAGAGGAAAGTGAATGACAAGAGGAAAGAGAATGAAAAAAAATAATAATACAAAAATTATTTTTTATTTTATTATATATTTTTTACTTTTTTTTGTTTTAATATATTCTGGAATTAAAATTTATGAATGGTACAGGGATAAAAATAAAAACAATGAAATAGCCCAAAAAATTAAGGAGACGGTAATAGTTGAAAGCAATGGTAAAAATAAAGAAGAATATTTGATTGATTTTGATAAATTGAAAGAACAAAATAATGAAGCTATTGCGTGGATTAAAGTAAATAATACAAATATTGAGTATCCTGTTGTTAAAACTAAAAATAATGAATTTTATTTAAATCATAGTTTTGATAAAAGCGAAAATTTGGGAGGATGGATTTTTGCGGACTACAAAAATAAATTTAATGGCACAGATAAAAATATTGTTATTTATGGGCACAATATGAAAGATAATTCGATGTTTGGGACTATGCAAAAAATTTTGAATCCAGAGTGGTATAATAATGAAGAAAATACAAATATTATTCTAAAGACTGAAGGGAAAAATTATATTTATAAAGTTTTTTCAATATATAGAATAGAAAATGAAGATTATTATATTAAAACAGAATTTAACAATGATAGTGAGTTTGAACAATTTTTAAATACCTTAAAGGCAAGAAGCATAAGGGATTTTAACATGGATATGCTTGAAAGTGATAGTATTTTAACACTGTCTACCTGTGATAACAACAATAAATATAGAGTTGTTTTACATGCTAAAAAAATATAGGAGGAAAAAATTATGGAGAATTTAAAAAAGAATAAAATGTTTATAATAATTATTAGTGTTTTAATTATAATTGTTGCTGTTCTTGGTATAATGCTTATTAAGAATAATGATGGAAGAGGTAATAAAGTGGGAAGTAGTGACAAAAATGAAAAAAACATAAAAATTGTAGAAAACGAGGTAAATAAGCTTACGTTAGAAGATTTTTCAAATTCAGCGTTTAGTATGAAAAAACCAAATGGATGGACAGTTGAAACAGGGGGAATAGATATATTTTATACAATTAGGGTATATGACCCTCAAAATACAAACAATCAAATATATTTAATGTTAAAGATGCAACCATTATTAAAAACAGAAGCAGGAAAAAGATCTTGGCAGAATTACTACAACATGAGTGGCAATAATTCACAATACAAGTTGTTTGCAGATGCCGTGGTTTTAGCAAATCCTACAACAGAAGAGTTTTATAAAAAATTTGACGAGATAGCAGCATATGCAAGTGCAATAGAACCATCATTTTCTACAATAAAGTTTCCTAAATTTTCAAATTTTACTAAACAGGAAGAGTTTGAATCAACAGCTAGTATGAAAAGTGTTGCATTAGATAGCAAAGTGTTAAGAGGAACTTTTACAGGTGATAATTCAAAGCAAGGCGAGGGCTTATTTATGGCATCAATTGTTAATTTTGGCAATAACTATCTTGGCGGTGTAGATACTTCATACTATATGGTTTATGACATAATGGCAATAACATCAGAAAAAGATAAGTTTATAGATTATAAAGAAATATTACTAGAATCTATTAATTCAATAAAATTTAGTGATAGTTATGTAAAACAAACAATAGATAATGGAAATGCTCAAACTAAACAAGCGCTTGCACTAAATGCATCAATACAAAGAGCTTTTGATTCTTATATGAGTGCTTGGGAAAATAGAAGTAAATCATATGATATTATGAGTCAAAAACAAAGTGATGCAATACTTGGATATGAAAGAGTTTATGACACAGAAACTAATGACATATACAAAGCATATAATGGTTTTACCGATGAATATGATGGCGAAAGATATAAATCAATAACAGATAACATGTATACAGAAAAAACCAGTGGCTATATAGAAAAATAATGTTATATATAAAATGAAAATATACAGCACCTTCTTAAATATTTTGTCATATTATGTATTATACAAACAAATAAGGAAAGATAGGGTTAAAAATTTTTTAATCTGAATCAATACCTTAGGAAAGGAATGATAATTAAAATGTATAATTGCAAATATAGAAGGTGTTGTTGTCAAAAAAGCTTTGACAATAATATGCTACAAGATGCATGTAATAATTGTGGTGTAGTAGCAGATTATTACAACGAGAATAATAAAAATTCTTCTTGCGATTGTGGATTTGAAGAAAGTGAAAACGTTTTTCCAACTAATCCAATGTTTGGTCAAAGCTATGTTCCAATTCAGACAATGAACAAAACGTTTACCCCTTGTGTTGGACTAAAAATGGGAACAATATTTCCAGAGTTAGTTAGCCCATATGTACCATGTCAATCTATAGAAGAAAATGCTTTTATAAAAGCTATGAATACGGTTGGAGAGGGGTGTAATAAATGTTACTAGAAGAAAATGAAAACAGGAATTGTAACTGCAACAATGCAAATAATAGTTGTTGCCAAAAAAATCCTACTCCAAGTGTTTCAACATATTCTTTTAATTTTACTAATATTATGCCAGAAGAATTTTGTGCAGAGGAAGAAATGACAAGGGCAGATATGTTACAAAAAATACGTTGCTTAGGATTTGCAGTTGTTGAACTTGCAGAATATTTAGACACACATGCAGATGACAAAAGAGCATTGGCGCTTCATAAAGAATATGCTAATGAATTAAGAGAATTATCAAATAAATATCAAAAAGTATATGGACCGCTTACAATTGCATTTCCATGTAATAAATGGAGATGGTTAGAGGAACCATGGCCTTGGGAAAGGGGGAGTTTTTAATGTGGACCTATAATAAAGTATTACAATATCCTATAAATATAAAATGCCCTAATCCAAAACTAGCAAAAAATATAATAAGCCAATATGGAGGCCCAGACGGCGAATTGGGAGCATCTCTTAGATATTTATCACAAAGATTTGCAATGCCAGATCAAAATGCAAAAGCAATATTAAATGATGTAGGTACTGAAGAATATGGCCCATAAAGAGGTCGCTTTATAAATAAGGGTATTAACTTTTTTTAGAGGTTAAACTACTCTTTTTTATTATATAAAAATATGATATAATATCTTTGGAAGAAGAAATATATGAACAAAGAACATTGGAATACTATTATTATAGATAAAAATGTTGATGAAACATTAGTAAAAGAGTTAAGAGGTGTGATATGAAAAAATTATATATAATAACTGGTGCAAATGGTTTTCTAGGAAATAATATAATAAGAAAATTAGAACAAAATATTGAAAATGAAATAAGAGCACTTGTATTACCTAATGATTCTATAAAGGCATTGGACAACTTGAATTGTAAAATTTATTATGGAGATGTTACTAAAAAGGAAAGTTTATCATCAATTTTTGAAAATACTGATGGAAAAGAAGTTTATGTAATACATTGTGCAGGAGTTGTGTATATAAAATCTAAATATAACCCAATTGTATATGATGTTAATGTTAATGGAACAAAAAACATTGTAAATAAAGTTTTAGAAATAGATGCAAAACTTATTTATGTAAGTAGTGTACATTCAATTACCGAAAAGCCTAATAACGAAAAAATAACAGAGATTACTAACTTTGATTCTGGGAAAGTAGTAGGATTATATGCAAAAACAAAGGCAGAGGCAGCAAAATATGTTATTGATGCAATAAAAAATAAGAATCTAAATGCTTGTATTATTCATCCTTCTGGAATTATTGGACCAAATGATTATGGGAATAGCCACTTAACACAATTAATAAAAGAAGTTGCGACAGGAAAACTCTTTGCTTGTGTAAAAGGAGGGTATAATTTTGTAGATGTTAGAGATGTAGCAGATGGTATTATTAGTGCTTGTGATAAAAATAATAGAGGAGAATGTTATATCTTATCTAATAAATATATTACAATAAAAGAATTGACTGATTTTGTTTGTGATTTAGTGGAGAAAAAAAGAATTAAGATAGTGTTACCACTATGTTTGGCAGAATTAGTAGCTCCAATTTGTGAACTATATTATAATATAAAAAAACAAACCCCATTATTTACAAAATATTCTCTATATACATTATCTTCCAATTCTAATTTTAGCAATGAAAAGGCAAAAAAAGAATTGGAGTATAAAAATAGAGATATGAAAGATACAATTAAAGATACAATAGAATGGTTAAAAGAAAAAAAATATATATAAAAAAGACATTTAGTTAAAGATAAAGAACTACTTTTTGAACGAAGTAGTTCTTTATTAAATCAATGTATTCTACTCAACAACAGGGGGAATAAAATTTTCAATTGCATTTCGTAGTTTGGGATGATGAATTACAAAATGAATAGAAGGACTATTTGCTTTTGAAATCATGACCCAGTTTTTTTCGCAAACTAAAATTTGTATGTTCTTAAATGTATTATTATTGTTTATACTTAACTTATAATTTTTATTCTCTTTTTCATATTTTTTAGTCAAATTGATATGTTCCAGATAATCTTCATATGTATAATAAATTTTTTTATCATAAAAAATATCTGCAAGGAAAAGAAATGGTTTTACCTTTCCAAATTCTTCTTTTGAAAGAATTGATATTTCATCTTCAATTACATTTTGTTCTATTGTATTCTTAAATATTTCTTTCTGAAATTCTACAGATTCTTGAATTGCTTTTATATTTTCAGCAGAAACATTGTTATGCTTTAAAATCTTAAAAAGTAAATTGTTTGAAATAGTATGTATTGGTAAAGAAAACAAAATCCTTCTGCGACTTGCTTTAATTTTTATACTTGATGATAAAAAGGCATTAAAAGAATTTTGTGAATCTGCTTTATAAATATCCATAAGAGATGTAGCTTTGCTTAACAAACATTGTGCCTTTGTTTTATAGTAAGAAATATCATTTTTATTTGTTGTTAAAGTATATTTACCTTTATCATGATAACCATTTATACATTCTCCATATAAAGCAGCAACACCAGAAACGTAATTAAAATGACAATATATATTATTTTGCAATCCTTTTAAAAAGTATGGAGAAACCTGTCCAGTCATATAAATTGGCAACCAACTTTCTAAACCTAACATCATTTCATTAAATGGTCTATCAACATTATGAATAATATTTAAATGCAATCCCTTTTTTAGCATTATAGCAATAGCATACATCCATTTCTTACCGAATTCAACATCTTGTGCCATATCTTCCATAGGCATATCACTACACATAAAAACAGGTTCATTATTTTTTGAAAGAACGGTTGCTTTAAAAAAGTCTAGTTCTCCTTTTTTCATTTCTTCTATACCATAATATGTTTTAGAGGTTGCTTTATAAAATGGAATAGTAGGTACTTTCATTTCATCAAAATGTATAGCTTTTATATACTCATTTAAATCAAATTTATCTAAATTTGTTAGAAAATCATCTATATAGTTATGAGAGGGAGTAGAATTAGTAGTAAACCAATTAAATAGCTTATTAAAATAGTTAAGATTATTTTCTAACTCTTCTAAAGTAGAATTTATAAGAAGTGCAACTGCTTTTTTATCATCATCAGATGTATACTTTTTCATAATAAAATTACATACAGCCGTAGCAAAATCTTTAGGATGTGATGGATTACCATTACCAGTACGAATTCTGGAAAGAAATGAGGCATCATAACTACTTAAGCGAGATAATTCAGCAACATTAATATTTAAAGTTGTAACAAGTTCATTAAAATTTTTACTTAACTGTTCAAAGTCAATAGAAATATCATTTAAAGTATCAGATAAAGCAGTATAAATTTCTTCTTTAGTTATATTCATTTTTCTTGTTAAAGAAAGCTTATACAAACCATCTGTCAGTTGTTCTAATTGTTTACTCTTTAAACTTGGAGTTCTATCTCCTCTGCGATAACGACTAATAACAGAAGATGTTAATCCAGAAGAAATTACAAGGTCTTTAGAAGAACACTCAATTTGTTTTATATATTTATTTAATTGTTCACTAAAAGTCATAAGAAAACCTCCATATCAATAGTTCAAATTTATTATACTATATCATAAAAGCATATAAAAAACAATTGCCAAATGGTCATTGAAACTTTGGCAAAAATCAAAAATATAGAACTGTAATATGGTAAAATAGAAATGAAAATATTGGAGGAAGGAGTAAAAGAATGAGAAAAGTTAAAATCCTATCAATTTTATTGATGATTTGTTTATTGGTTAGCATACTATTCCAAACAGCTATAAACAAAGTATATGCAGAAAGCAAAAATGAAGTAACATTAAATTTTGAAGGTGGGATTATTTACGATGGTTATGTAGAATATAGCAAGAAAGCAAAATTACAATTATTCAAGGGCGAGGATTTAGTTGTTAATATTTCAAATAATATGGTAATTGATTTAAACGAAGCAGATTATGAATTTGTAATACAAGAAATCCCAGCAGAAGATACTGGAAGTGTGGTAGGACCTGCACCAGTAAAATTAAATATTAATGATTGGTATTATGCTACAACAACACTTAATTCTAAAGTTATATTTAAATTAGAATCAAGTAAATTTAGTGGAACATTAGATGTTAAACTTGTAAGAACAAGAACTGTCGTTAACACAACAGTTAAAAATGTTTATAATGATATATCATCAAAAGGTGTAATTGATTTAACTGGTGGGCAAGAATATGTGATTGATTTTTCTAAAGATGATGAACTTACAAATGGGTTAAAATCATTTGCAGATTTAGATAAAACACTATATTACAAAAGAGACAATGAAGGTCTATTAGCAACAGACAATGAAAGTGAAGCTGTTATAAAGATAGTAGGAAATAAATCAGAAAATAAAGCAATATTAACTGCAGTAAATGTTGGAACTAAAAAAAGTGAAGTTTTTAAAGGATTTCATACTAAATATACAGGTTCGGCATTGAATTATGATGGCACTGATGGTGGCATCATAAATGAAACAAGAACTGATTATTATACTAGATGTACTTATGAATTTACATTCCAATATGTAAAAGAAGAAGTTAGTCCTAAAGAATATAAGTTTACTGAAGGAGCAAATCAAACATATACAATTGATGAATCAAAAAATGCAACATTTAGAATAGATGCAGACTATAGCCTATTTACAAACAAAGTATATGTAGACAATAAATTAGTAGATTCTACAAATTATGACTCAAAATCAGGAAGTACAGTTATTACTTTAAAAGATGAATACTTAAAAACATTATCTGTTGGAGAACATACATTAAAGGTTGCTTTTTCAGATAATGGAGAAGCTATAACAAAATTCACAATAAAAGAAAAACAACAAAATACAAATATAGAAGATAATAAAAATGAACAAAAACAAGAAAATAACAATTTAACAAACAATGATGTTCAAAAAGAGAATACAATTGCAAATCCTAAAACAGGTGATAATGTTATAGTATACTTTGTAATGTTTTCAATTGCTATATTAGGAATAATTACATTAGCAATAGTTAATACAAAAAGAAAAAAATTAAGAAAATAATAGGAGAGAAAAAAATGAAAATTAAAAAAAGTTTAATATTTTTAACAATTATTTTAGCTGGTATATGTCTGTTTATTTTTTCAAACAGAGTAAATGCAGTAACAATTAGTGATGATGGAAAATATACATTAATACTAGAGTGCAGTAATGAAACAGATGCTAATATTGATGGTGAAAGCAATAAGGTTATAAAATTTAATGTTGCAGAAGGAGAAACAACAGTTAAATTATCTGAACTAACAAAAGGGATAGTACCATTCAATGGTAGAACAGAATTTGCATATTGGGGAAGCTTTATAGGTGAAAAAGCTAACGAAGAAATAGCAATAACTGATTTTTGCTGGAGCGGTGAGTTAACAGAAGGCGAATATACGAATGGATTAACTCTTTATGCAAATTTTTCTGATAAAGTATTACAAGGAACAGGCACATATTATCTAACACTTGATGCTTTTGCAGGTAAAGTAAATGGACAAAGCATTGTAAACATAACAAGTAAAAGTACTGAATTTAAAACAGTAGATTTAACAAAATATACCCCTGTAAGAGAAGGATTTACATTTAAAGGATGGGAGTTAGATGGAAAATTTGTAACTTCTATTGATTCTAGTTATTTTGCTAACCGTGATTGCATAACATTAACTGCTACATATACTCAAGATACTTTTAAAGGTGATGGAATTGTATTGATTTTAAATGCTAATGGTGGTAAAATAAATGACAAAGAATCTAACAGTTATGACTATATAGGTGGTAGCAATTCAGGAACAACTATGTCACTTCTACCATATATGCCTGTGCGAGAGGGATATACCTTTAATGGTTGGAATACAAAAAAAGATGGTAGTGGAGAAATTTATAAATATGTTTTCTGGAGATTCTGGGATAAGGATGAGAAAACAGATAAAGAATTTGACAAAGATACTTTAATAAAAGAAGAAAACGGTTATGAGAGATATAAAAATATAACTCTATATGCTTCTTGGACTAAAACTTCAGGAGAACTAGAACAACCTGTTAAAGAAACAGTAAAAGAAATTCAAAGTACAGGGAAAACAAAGGGAAAAATTGAATTTGAAAAAGAAGTTAGTAAAAACTATAAGTTGGATATAAGACCAATTGAAGTAGAAAAAGATTTATCAGATAAAAATGTTAAATATGTAGTAGATATAAATGTATTAGAAAATGGTGAAGTTGTTAAAATTAGCAATACTAAAATGAAAATAAGAATTGCATTACCAGAAGACTTAAAAGGATTTAACAAATATGAAGTAGTATATATTTCAAATGATGAAATAAAAGAAACAATACCAGCAACAGTAGAAGATGGATATATAATATTTGAAACATCACATTTAAGTCAATATGGAATTATTGCAACAAATGTTGAAGGAAAAACAGAACAAACAAAAAATGAAACAAACAATCCAAAAACAGGAGATAATATTACAACAAGTATAATGCTATTTGTAGCTTCTATAGCAACTATTGGAACACTAACATTAGTAAATAGAAAAAAAGCAAGAAAATAAACAACATAATGTATTTGATATTTATTTATATATTAATAAAATAGTAAGAGAATAACAACTAATGCAAATGAAAATTATAAGATACTAGCTAGAAAAGGCTAGTATTTTGCTTTATGTTGAAAAAAAATAGAAAATCTGCTATTATGTTATTATATTATAGACAAATAAAATTTATAGCAAGATTAAAAATAAAAAGGGGTAAATATGACACAGACTCAACAAACGGTATTAGCATTGGCAATATATACAATATGGATAACACTATTATATATAAGAATATTTGATAAAACACTAAAAAAATATGTATTATCAATAGGTGTGCTATTAGGATTTTGGATGGTAGTAAGAATGCTTAAAACATATACAACAGGGTATGCAACAGAAATACTGTGGTATTTGTATTACATACCACTATTGCTGATTCCAACATTTTATTATAATTGTAGTAGTTATTTAATAAACAGTAAGAATAAAAAAAGAAGAATTGCCACAATAATTATATCAACAATACTATTCTTATTAGTAATTACAAATAGCCTACATAATATTGTGTTCAAAATAAAAAGCAATATAAATGATTATAATCATAATATAGGGTATTTTATAATAGTTGCTTGGATTCTATGTTTAATAGTAGTAGCAATAATATATCTAATAAAATCAAGCAAAAATAAAGGGTACAAAAACATAATCTCAATATCAATAATTATTTTAATTGGTGTAGTATATACAATTTTATATATAAAAAATATTCCAGTAATAAGAAAAACGAATATGTCAGTAATAATAGGAACATTATTTTGTGTAGGATTAGAAATGATGCTTGACTTTAATTTGATACCAAATAATTTTAGATATAAGAAGATATTTAAAAATTCAAATTTGCCATTAGAAATCATATCACAAAATGGAAAAACTAGAATTGCAACAAATCATTCCATAAATCTAAAAGAAAATATAATAAATGATATAAAAGATAATAAGGTAAAAAATACATATAAAGATAACAACATTGTAAAAAATGTTAAGGCTATAAGTGGTGGCTATTCAATAGAAGAAAAAGATTTTAGTAAAATAAACGAGTATGAAAAAGAATTGAAATTAATACAACAAGAGCTTATAGAACAAGAAACAATATTACAAAAACAAAGAAAGATTGCAACAGAAATATATGAAACAAAATTAAAAAGCGAAATTATAGAGCTACTAGATGAAAAAATAGAGCAGAAAAGAAACTTAATAAATGAACTAATAAAAGAAATGAAAATAACAGACATAGATAAAATGCAAGATATAAAACTACTACTAAATTATTGTAAAAGAATGAGTAGTTTAGTAATATCAAGCTATAACAAAGAAAAATATGATAACAAAAGACTAGAAATAATCATAAATGAAATGTTAATAGAAGCACAAGCACTAGGAATAAATGGAGTTTTGAAAACAAATAATTTTGAGATAAGTAGCGGTGAAACAGCAAATATCTATGAGATCATATTTGAAACAATAATGAAATTTAGAGAAACTAATTTTATTCTATATATACAAGTAAACAATTCATATACAGAAATAAAATATTTATTTGATGGTAAACATAAGAACTTCAAAAAAGAAATAGAAAAATTACAATTAGAAAAATTATTGAAAATTGAGCAAATAATAGATGAAGATGGAACAACTATAAAATTGAAAATTTTAAGAGGAGAAAATTAGTATTATGGTAGCAATTATAGGAATACTGTGTCTTTTGTTAGTATGGCAGATTCTAAAAATCATACTAAAAAAAGGAATAATAAATAAAAATATAACAGATTATACACTAGAATATATTGTTTCTATAACAATACTTATAGCATTGTTTATGCAAGAAAGCATATCAAGAAATAGCTTATTTATAATTGCATTGCTAGGCATAATATACGAAATTATTTCACTTATATATATGTATTTTAGATATTACAAAAAAGAAACTATTACAGATTTCTCAATAAAAAAAGTTATAGATGAATGTGAGTTTGGAATTTTAGTATTAAAAGGTAAGAGAGCAAAATTAATAAATAATAAAATGTATGAAATACTAGACAAATTAAACATAAAGAAAGACTATATAACAAATATAATAAAACAAAGTATAGACCAGCTAGATAAAAATTATTGTGTAAAAGTAGAAGATAAATATTATGTATTTGTGATAAATAATAATGAAATAATTACATTTGATATAACAGAAGTATATAAATTACATCAAAAGCTAAATGAGCAAAATAAAAAGTTAAAAGAGAATAATAAAAAAATATTATTAAGTATTGACAATATAGAAGAATTAGAAAAGGAAAAAAATCTACTAAAACTAAAAAATAAATATCATGATATATTAGGACAAAATCTTTCCATACTGCAACAATATTTAAATAAAGAAAATATAACCCAAGAAAATTTTGAAGAAATAAAATTTATGATACAAAAGATGTTCATAGATATTGAAGACACAGATGACACAAATACAAACCTAGAAAATCTAATAAAAATACACAAGAAAAATGGAACAGACATTATTATAGATGGAAAACTACCACAAAATAAAGAAACTGCAAAAGTGTTCTTTGAAATAATTAGAGAAGCAACCACAAATGCAATAAGACACGCAGGGAGTTCAAAAGTATTTGTGAATATAAAAGAAACACTAGAAGAAACATATATGATAATAACAAATGATGGTAGAAAGCCAAATGAATTTATTACAGAAAATCAGGGAATAAAAGATATGAGAAGAAAAGTAAAAAAACTAGGAGGAATGTTCTATATTTCAACAGTTCCAGAGTTTTCGGTAAATATATCAATAAAAAATAACTGCTAACATTGAAATAGCAGTTATTCTTTTACTCATTCGGGGTTTCAAGGTTTGGAACTATTAAACCATTACCCACACAATATATTGCAAGTTTTGCTAAATTATTATAACCAGTTTTTTCATAAATAGATGAAATATGTGATTTTAATGTTCTTACAGATATTCCAAGTTTTTTTACAACTTCATCTCTATCTAATGTTTTACAATACTCAGTTAGAAGACCTAATTCAGTATCTGTTAGATCCTTTAAAACATCAGGAATATTGGATTTAGGACTATTAGAACTTGGATATAAAGAATAGCCATCAATAGTATTTTGGATAGTAGTTATAAGAGAATTACTACTAATATTTTTATAAATAAAGCTATCAACATTATTAGCTTTTGCCTTGTCTATAAATGTTAAATCTGGCACACCAGTCATAAGAATAATTTTCACACTTGGAAAGTTCTCTTTTATTATTTTTGAATATGCTAATCCACTTGAATTGTTTTCAGTACAAATATCCATTAAAATTAAATCAGGTTTAAATTTTTCACATAAAGATATAGAGTCTTTTGCATCTCCACTAGAAGCGATAACATTAAACCCTCTTGTATTTAATGTTTCAGAAATCATTTCTCTTAACATTTTATGGTCATCAATTACAATAATATTATACAAAACAGAAACCTCCTAACTTACTCACATTAAGCTATATTGTAACATAAAAAATTATGAAAATAAATATTTTTTACAAATTTTGCACTTTTAGTGCAAAATTTAATGAAAATTTGCACCAAAAGTACAATAGTAATTTATGCTAAAATATGATATAAGATTATATGGAAAAGTAAAGTTGATGGGTGGTGAATAGATGAGTTAATAAAAAATGAGTATAAAAGAAGATACAATACTAACACTTTCCACCTGTGCAAATAACAACAAATACAGGGTGGTGTTACATAGTGTTAGAGTTAAATAAAACAGAAAATGTTTTGTTTGAGAAAGGAGAATGGTTTTATGAAAAATAAAACAAAATATTTAGTAGCAATATTATTAATGCTAGTTAGTTTTTTACTAATTGGAGCTACTAATGTAAATGCAACAACAACTGCAGAAGTTAATAATTATTCAGATTTAACTGATAAAATGAGTGATAATGTAACAGATGTAGTTAAACTTACTAGTGACATTACATTAAGAGAAGATTCTAAAACAACTTTCTCTCTTGAAATGTCTAAAACTTTGGATTTTAATGGGTTTACATTAACTGTGCCAGAGCATTATAAGTTATACCTAATTTATTATAATACTTTGGATTTAAAATTCATTAATTCAAATAGTTCTAAAAGAGCAAAACTTAATCTTTTAACTGATACTGGCTACACACCAATTTATAACGAAATTAAGAAGGCTGAATATACTGTTAATTTTGAAATGGATGGTATAGATGTCGAATACATAAAAGATTTTGATAGTTTTTGGCAAACCGCTGGTGATTACAGATTTAATAATGTAGTTTTTAGAAATCTAAAAGTTACTGGATTTTATGAAATGGTAGATACTAGAGCATATAAAAGTGTAAAATTTTCAAATGTTACTAAAGAAAGCAAAAATACAACTTCTAAAACATATTTGATACAAAGCAGTACTTTAACTGTTGATGAGGTACTTGATGCTGATTCAATTATTGAGTATCATGATAGAGAAGGAACTAAAATAGCAAATAGAACAGCAACACTTGATACAATAAATGCTTATTGGGGTCCAATTACAGTTAAGAAAAAAGAAGTTCAAACATTAACTGCTACAACAGAAGCTGAATTAATAAATGCAGTTAATCAAATTAATAATAGCAAAGACACTATTATTAAATTAGGCGCTGATATTAAGTTGACAAAGTTTCTTGGATTTAATGTTTTAGGTAATGTTACCTTGGATTTAGCAGGTAATACTCTTGATGTATCAGAACACAATTTAACATTCTATTATGGTTATAAAGATGAAAATAATTATAATTTTAGAAGTAATCTAACCATAAAAGATAGTGGCAATGGTAATAGTGGTAAAATAGTTGGAGTAGGATTTAATGGCAGAGTAAGACTGTCTACTTTAGATATGACCGAAGAATTAAAAAATTTACCTAAGACTTATGGTTTTACAATTGATGGTGGAACTTATGCTGTTACCGGAACAAATTCTTGGGATGAATATATATTTGATGTGCTTTCTGATTCAGAACCTATGGAGCAAAACATTACTATAAATGTTAATGTAAAAAAAGGTGTTTTTGAAGTTGGAAAAGTAGATGGTGAAATATTTTATTTCCCTTCATCTGATGAAACTAATATGAAAGCAAACTTCAATTTTGAAACACTTATGGTAAAAGGTCTAGGTGTTAAACTAGGATCTAATATTTTAGCTGAAAAAAGAATTAATGAAGTAATACCAAATGATACAAAACTATATTATACAACTGATACTAATCAAGTAATTGAACTAGAAGATAAAGCAACATTAGTTAGAAATGTTAGAACTAGTACAAATGCTATTTATCCACAATATATTAAACTTGCTAAAGAAACAGGTTTAAGTGTAAATAATGTTACATTACCAAATGTTACATTTGGATATACTGTTGTGCCAGAAGCAACAATTAATATTACTAATATTGGTGCTGCTGAGTTAAAAATTACTAATGTAACAGTGTCTGATACAGATAAATTTGAAATCAATATATCTAGTCAACCAACAATAGGAATTGGTGCAACAAATACTGATTTTAAAATTAAAGCAAAAACTGGTCTATCTGCTGGAACATATACACCAACAATTACTGTAACTGATGAAAATGGTAAAACATATACAGCAACAGTTACATTAAAAGTTGAACAAAAACAATTAACAGGATTAGGTATTAGTGGTTTAGATAGTACATGGGTTTATGGCACTACTAAAACTCCAACTGCAACAGGGGTTGATGATTTAGGAGCTGATGGCTATGAAATCATTTATTCTAAGAAAGATAGTTCTGGAAACTATGCAAATATAGGAAATAAATTACCTATATTAGTGGGAGAATATAAGGCAACATTAAGTGTAAAAAATCCAAATTATACAGCAAGTGAAGCTAGTGTTGATTTTAAAATCACACCAATTACTACACCAGTAGAAGTAAAAAGTTATGATGATACATTTACTTATAATGGATCAGAACATACAAAAAATGCTTATGATGTTTTATGGGCAAATAATACTAGTCCAAGAACTGATAATAAATTACCTAATGGTGATAAAGTTACTGCAGTAATTACTGGTAAAGTAAGAGATGTTAAAGACACAGCTCTTGAAAATAATACAATTGAAAAAATAACAATAGTAAATGCTGAGGGTGTTGATGTAACTGATTGTTATTCTGGTATTGTAAAAGCTGCCGGTAAATTAACAGTAAACCCAATTACAACACCAATAGTTGTAAAAGCTGATTCAGATACTAAGGTATATAATGGTACTGAATTAACAAAAAATACTTATACAAATACTGATCATGTATTACTACCAGGTGATATGTTAGAAGTTACAATTACTGGTAGCCAAAAATTTGTAGGTTCTTCAAATAATACTGTAAGTAATGTTAAAGTAATGAGAAATGGTGAAGATATTACTTCTAACTATACAATGGGAACACATGTAAATGGTGTACTTGAAGTAACAAGTGCAGAACAACCTTTAGCAATTGCAGATCAATATGTAAGAGTTAATGGTTCTATATTATTAAGTTATTTAGAACAATCAGTAACTGGAAATGAAGGAAACATTGATTTTAATATTAAATCAGGAACAGCCCTTACTTACGATTCTGTAAACGAAGAATTTGTAGCAGGAGCTACTGAAGGTGATGTTGTACTTACTGTTACAGCAGCAAAAATGGATCTTGGAGGAGATGGTACTCCTGAATGGAAAGAAACAACAAAAGACTTTACAATTCATGTTGTAAATAAAACTGATGTAAATATTTCAGGACTTTCTAATAATGAAACATTTACTTATGATGGAAATCCTAAAATGCCAACAGGAACAATTAGTGTTAATGCTGGAACAGTAAATGTTAGCGATTTAGAAGTAAAATATCAAGGAACAGGAACAACTTCATATAATAGTGCTACAGCACCAACAAATGTTGGAACTTATACAGTAACATATAAAGTAGCAGATAGTAATTCTGATTATACAGGAACATTTAGTGTAGCATTCACTATTAAAAAAGCACAACTTGAAAAAGTAACTTTAGTTGAAGATACTTTTGAATATACTGGTGATGAAATAGTTCCACAAGATAGTAATTTTGATTTAAATAAGATGAATTTTTCTGGCGATATTAAGGCTACTAATGTTGGAAATTATAGCATTACAGTATCCTTAAAAGATAAAGATAATTATGAGTGGAAAGATGGATCAAATGGTGATTTAACTATTAACTGGTCTATCACACAAGCAACACCAAATTATACAGTACCAACAGGATTAACTTCTGTAAAAGGCAAAATATTAGCAGATGTAGTATTACCAACAGGATTTACATGGAATGCACCTGCAACAGTGTTAACTGTAGGAACAAACACATATAAAGCTACATATACTCCAGTTGATACAACAAACTATAAAACAATAACTGATATTGATATTGAAGTTGATGTTAAAAATACATTTAATGTAATAACATCAGTACCTGGTGGAAATGGAACAATTACACCAAGTAAAATAGATGTTATAGAAGGAAGTAAAGTAAAAATTACATTTACACCAAATACTGGAT
>DPDV01000012.1:58832-166569 GCA_003534295.1 Clostridiales bacterium | reverse complement strand
GATTTAAATAATTTTCTCCTTATATCTATACCAAAAAATCTTAAGAAATTGCTTAGTTTAATCATAATCTTTAAAGCTAAATCCTTATTACCTTCTTTAGCATTAGACCATATCTTTTTATAAAAGAGTTCCACAAAAGCAGGTACAACGTATATGTAATCAGGTTTAAATAATTGTAAATTTTTAAGAACATTTTTAAGACTATCATTAATACAAATGCAAGAATGATGATGCAATCCAACTAAAATTCCAGCAACACCTTCATAAGTATGATGATATGGCAAAATAGATAAGCATGTATCATATACAGTAGAAATTTGTAAACCGCAATAAACAAGACTTACAAGGTTATGTTCAGTAAGCATAACACCTTTTGCCATTCCAGTAGTTCCAGAGGTGTATACAAGTAATCTTAATTCATTTTGGCTGCCTTCTATTGAGCTATATGATGTGTTTCCAGATTTATATAATGCTCTCCCTTTTTCAATAAATTCACTATAAGAAAGAATATTATCAGATGAATTGGTATTAGAAAAACCAATAAAGTATTTTATTTTAGGTAATTTTTTACTAATTTCGTCTATATATTTACCGAATTTTTCGGCATAAAATAGAACTTCGCTATCACTATTTTCCAATACATTTATAATATCCTGTAAAGGAAGTTCTTTATCTATAGGAACAACAACACCATTGCTTTTTAAAACAGACAAGTAAACTGTAAGCCAAGGATAGCTATTTTCACCTATAACAGCAATATGAGAAGAAGTCATATTGATAGAAAATAGAGCAGTACCCAAACTATAAACATCTTCCAAAAAGTTATTGTAAGTAACACATTTAACGTCTTTATTTTCTTTATATTTAAAAGCGATTTTATCACCAGCATCATCAGCAGCAGATTCCAACAATTGCTTTATACTATCTACTTTTTCTACATTATAATAGTCATAATTTTCTTTATAATTTTTCATTAGATCCTCCTATGATTTTAAGTAAACCATATAATCTGGTTTTCAAAACCATTATATATTACGAAATATAAAGTGTCAAGACATTGCCAAAAAAATACACAAATTGACCAAAATTAATAAATGTGCTATTATAATACTGTAACTTTCGAAAGGAGAATAACAAAATGAAAATAGAAGCACAAAATTTAATAGATTATCATTGCCCACGTTGGAATGAGTTACCAGAGATAGAATTGTACATTGACCAGGTAATTTGTGTATTACAAAATAATTTGGCTATATTTTTAAAGGAAGAAAATACACCAGTAATAACACCCAATATGATAAATAACTATGTAAAGCAAGAGGTTTTAATGCCTCCAATAAAGAAAAAATATAGTAAAACTCATCTTGCATATTTATTTGTTATATGCATTTTAAAAAGGCTAATGAGTATATCAGAAATAAATGAATCAATAAAATCAATGAAAAAATCGTATTCAGTAGAAGATGGGTATAATGTATTTTGTGAAGAGTTAGAAAAAGCATTAAAAAAAGCATTTAATCCAACAGAAGAAATAGAACCAATATTTAAAGAAGAGGATACTAGAGAATATGCAACTTTGAAGGCAATTGTTTCTGCGTTTGCCAATTGCATTCTAGTAGATAAACTAATATTATTAAGAAAATAGGTCACTGAAATTTAAAAATCAGTGACCTGTTTTTCTATATTTTCATTTACAACAGAATTGTTTACATTTTCTATAGGTTTATTAAATAATTTAGGCAAAAAAGCAATACCTAAAAATATTGCAACTATAAAAAAGGTAAGTAAAAATGTTACCAATACTCTATTATTCATATACATCCTCCCTCAAATGATTAACAATTAAAAAAATTATATCATTTAAATAAGTAAATTACCAGTAGGTTAAGAATTAAAAAAATATATTTGTGTATAATATATAAAAAATATTGAAAATCAAATTATAATAATGATATAATTTGAAAAAAAGGGGAGAGAGAAATGTCAGAAGTAGAAGAATTAAAAAATAGATTGTTTTATAAAAGAGAAAATGCATGGGAAGATAAAACAGGGGAACAATTAAATAATATTTTTGCATATGCAGAAGGATATATCAATTTTTTAAATAAATCTAAGACGGAAAGAGAAATTGTTGCAAATGCAAAAGAAATAGCAGAATCAAATGGATTTAGATGCATTTGTGAATATGAAACTCTATCTGCAGGAGATAAAGTTTATTACATTAATAGAGAAAAAAGCATGTATCTAGCAGTAATTGGCAAACAAGGCATGGAAAGTGGTATAAATATTGTAGGAGCTCATGCGGATTCTCCAAGATTGGACTTAAAGCCAAATCCATTATATGAAGAAGGAGGATTTGCATACTTTAAAACACATTATTATGGAGGAATAAAAAAATATCAATGGACAACAATTCCACTAAGCATACATGGTGTTGTAGTAAAAGCTAATGGAGAAAAAATATATGTAAATGTTGGAGATGACGAAAAAGACCCTGTATTTACAATAACAGATTTATTACCACACTTAGCACAAGAACAAATGGAGAAAAAGTTAAAAGAAGGAATTTCTGGGGAAGATTTAAACCTATTAATAGGAAGTATACCATATAATGCAGAAACAACAGAAAGAGTAAAATTGAATATTTTAAATATCTTGAATAAAAAATATGGAATTACAGAAATTGATTTTTTAAGTTCAGAATTAGAAATAGTTCCAGCATTAAAATGTAGAACAATGGGCTTTGACGAGAGCATGGTTGCAGGTTATGGACAAGATGATAAAATTTGTGTATATACATCTTTAACAGCACTTGTAGACATGAAAGGAATACCAGAAAAAACTTCTGTATGTATTATAGCAGATAAAGAAGAAATAGGAAGTATGGGAAATACAGGAATGGAATCGCATGTATTTGATAATTTTATTGCAGAGTTACTAAATAAATTAGGAATAAATAGGCCAAATTTATTGGACAAAGTATTTTGCCATTCTAAAATGTTATCTGCAGATGTTGATGCGGGATTAGATCCTATATATGCAAATGTATCAGAAAAAAATAATGCATCTTATTTAGGAAGAGGAATAGGGCTTAATAAATATACAGGCAGTAGAGGAAAGTCAGGAGCTTCAGATGCAAATGCGGAATTTGTAGCAGAGGTAAGGAATATATTAGAAAAAGAAAATATTAAATATCAAATAGCAGAATTAGGCAAAGTGGACACAGGTGGGGGAGGAACTATAGCATATATATTAGCCAATAAAGGAATAGATGTAATAGACTGTGGAGTTCCAGTATTATCAATGCATTCACCTTATGAAGTAACAAGTAAAATAGACTTATACGAAGCATATAGAGCATATAAAGCATTTTGGCTAAATTAAAATAAAGGCTGTTGAGAAATCAACAGCTTTATTTAAAAGATATAATTATAGAAAATTAGAATATTTCCTTAATATTCTTCATAAATATAATCGCCTCAATAATGTCAATAATTGAATACACTACCATAATAGTACCAACTGTTACAAGGATAGCACCAGAATTAATAGTAACATATAAGCCACATATAAACATTAAAATTGACAACATTAAACTAAAAATCCAAGCGTTTGAATTTACTGCTTTGAATTTAACAGATAAATCTATTCTAATGAATGCACTATATATAATCCATATTCCTATAATTATTCTAAAAACAGAACTAATAGCAGCTCCACATATTATAGTAATAATTCCTATAATGCAAGCAACTAATCCATGTGCTAAATCATAATCATAAAAATTATATTTACCTTTAGAGAGAAAATAATTGATGATTTTATATAAGCCAGCTAGTATAAATATAACACCAAGTGAACAAGTTATAAACTCCAATGTTCCTTCTGGTTCGATGATAAGAATAATACCTAATAGTGCGATAATTAGAGATTCAAGTATTGAAATTAAACCACTTTTCTTAAAAATTTTTTCAATGTAATTCATATGTATTCCTCCTTCATATATATAAATATATATTATACACATGAATGTGAAATTTGTGTGAAAAAATAAAGATTTCTTCAAATCTACAAAAAAAAGAATAGCTTACGCTATTCCCATTATGGTGAGCCAGGAGGGATTCGAACCCCCGACCCCAGGCTTAGAAGGCCTGTGCTCTATCCAACTGAGCTACTAACCCAAAAGCTATAACAATAAATATAATAGCACTATTTTAAAGAAATGTCAACAAAAATTTAAAAAATTGTTCAACCTTTGCAACAAATGTTATGCAAAGTAGTATACTAAAAAATAAAATATACAATAACGATTCTTTATAAAAAAAGTATTGAAAAAAAACAAGAAAACTGATATAAAATATATATATTATTATTTAGGAGCACATATGAGAAATAATGTTATAGACTTTCAACCAAAGGAAACAAAAAAAATAAATAAAAAAAAATTAGCTATAACAATATCAATTATAGTATTATTATTAACTATAAGCATTTTAGCAATAATATATTGTCTTAATAAAAACTTTAGAAATGTTATGGATGTTTATTTGTTTAGAAAAAATATCTCAGGTGAAAATACAACAGCAATTGATATAGGATATGAAACAAACACAAATATAATAGGATATTATAAATATATATGCATATTGTCAGAAAATAAACTAAAACAATACAATGCTTCAGGAAAGCTGGAAAACGAATTAGAAGTAAAGATAAATGTTCCAATATATGATGCAAAGGGAAAATATTTGGTTATAGGAGAAAAAAATAGTAAAAAAGTATATTTGATTTGTGATAACAGCATAGTGTGGGAAACAGAAGTAGAAGGAAATGTTTCTAAAATTGATGTTAATGAAAATGGCTATGTAAGTATAATTTTAAAAGGGACAACATATAAATCTGTTATAGTAGTTTATGATGCAAAGGGAAATGAATTATTTAAAACATATTTATCGAAAACGAGTGCTGTAGATGCATGTATATCAAAAGACAATAAGTATCTTAGCTTTGCTGAAGTTAATACAACTGGAACAGTAATTCAATCTAATATAAAAACAATTTCAATGGATAAAGCAAAACAAGAGCCTTCACAGGCAATTGTATATACATATGCTGCCAATTCAAATGATTTAATAATAAATTTAAAATATCATGACAAAAATAAATTAATATGTATGTATGATAATTCTATACATTTAATTACAAATGATATAGACGAAAATATTATGCAACTGGACGAAAATACGAAAAAAGCAGATATAGAATTAGAAAATTATGCTATAAAAGCAACAGAACAAACAACAGGATTGTTTAGTGCAGATACTAATATAGAAATAAGGAATATTTCTAATAATAAAATTATTCAATATACAGTAGAAGGAGTAGCTAAAAATATATATTGCAGAAGTGAGACAATAGCTATAAACATAGGTTCAGAAGTAGAATTTATTCATACAAATGGATGGCTTATAAAAAGATATAAATCATTGCAAGAAGTGAAAGATGTAGTACTATGCGACGGTGCGGCAGCAATAATATATAGAGACAAGATAGAAATAATAAATTTATAAAGGAGGCTACATATGATAATTGTTGATTTAATAATATTGGCTGTATTGTTAATATGCATAGGATTAGGATATAAGAGAGGGCTAACAGGATGCCTGCTAAAAATAATATCATTTGTGCTTGCAATAGTAATTGCATGTATATTGTTTAAGCCTGTTGCAAATATTATTATAAATAACACACAAATAGATGATGACTTGGAAAAATCTATAAAAAACATCATCGTAAAACCAGAAGATGGAAATGAAACAAAAGAAGAAATAGAAAATAATACGGAAACTATAAATGATAATACAACAATGCCAACTGTGGTAGAAAAATATATAAATGAAACTATAGAAAACACATCAGATGATATTAGAGAAAAAGTAGCAGATGCAACAGCAAGAAAAGTTGCAATTACAATTATAAATGCAGGAACATGGATAATATTATTCATAATAGCAAAAATATTATTAGTAGTATTAAAAATAATATCAAACTGGATAACAAAATTACCAATAATAAAACAATTTGATAAATTAGGGGGCATAATATATGGCTTAGCAGAAGCACTAATAATAATATATTTTGTAATGGCTATAATATCTTTTATATCACCTATGATTCCAGACAGTACAATTATATTGAGCATAAAGAAATCATTTTTAGGAAGCTTTATGTATAATAGCAATTTGTTATTAAAAATAATTTTTTAATGATAATATAAACAACAATGTAAAATTACATTGAAATAATATAGAAGAGGAGAAATAATTATGAAATTTAACAAAGACACAAAAATAGGAGAAATTATGGAAGTAGCACCAGAAAAAGCAGAAATACTATTAGGCATAGGAATGCATTGCTTAGGTTGTCCAGCATCACAAGCAGAGACTATAGAAGAAGCATGTGAGGTTCATGGTGTTGATGTAGAAGAACTACTAGAAAAATTAAATGCATAAAATTTTACAAAAAAAACACAAAATTTTCAAATTACTATTGACAAATAAAAAGAAATAGGTTAAAATTAAGCTTGTGTTAGCCCAGAGGGCGCACGGCTTAAAATCTGGGTCATTAGCTCAGGTGGTAGAGCACTTGACTTTTAATCAAGTTGTCCGCGGTTCGAGTCCGCGATGGCTCACCAGACTAGGATTTAAGCTGAAACTTAAATCCTAGAAAGATTTTAAAAGGCCCCGTGGTCAAGCGGTTAAGACATCGCCCTTTCACGGCGGAGACATGGGTTCGATTCCCGTCGGGGTCACCAATTAAATATGCCACTTTAGCTCAGCTGGTAGAGCAACTGACTTGTGGGATAGATAAAGTATATTACTTTATTTTGAACTATCTTGCACCTTTATATGGAAACATATAAAGTGGACACCGCTAATTCGGGGAAGGCTGTCAAATGTTAATCCCGAGCTAGGATTTATCCGAGTGTAGAGACTTTATACGGTGTGCCTAAAGCATAAGCTATGGTAAAGAGAAAGTCCAGACTACAAACATAGAAATATGGTAGCGAAAGTTATAGTAGTATGAATCAGTAGGTCGTCCGTTCAAATCGGACAAGTGGCTCCAATACTTAAAGCTAGACTTGTTGTAAACTTGTCTAGCTTTTTGAGTACCAATAGGAGATTGTTTATAATGAATTGTATTTGTTGCAATAAACCAATA
Organism: Clostridiales bacterium; assembly: GCA_003534295.1. GTDB lineage: Bacteria > Bacillota > Clostridia > TANB77 > CAG-508 > DNVW01. The sequence continues at coordinate 159,348 of DPDV01000012.1, read as the reverse complement.
GATAAACACAAAAAATTTTGTAATAATAAATGCCAAAAGGAGTATGAATATATTACATATATAGAACGTTGGAAAAAAGGCAATGAGACAGGGCTAAGAGGAGAGTATCAAATTTCGATGCATATAAAAACCTATCTGTTTCGTAAATATAAAGGCAAATGTGTAAGATGTGGCTGGGGGGAGAAAAATGTATATACCAATTCTATTCCTCTAGAAGTAGAACATATAGATGGTAATTATAAAAATAATAAAGAAAATAATCTTATATTATTATGTCCAAATTGTCATTCATTAACTAGTACCTATAAAGGTGCTAATAGAAATTTCGGAAGGAAGGATAGAAGAAAGTATGCAGGATAAAGTTGTGATTGTAACTGGTGGCTCAAGGGGAATTGGTGCGAGTATAGTAAAAACTTTAGCGAGAAAAGGATATAATATTATTTTAAATTACAATAAATCAGAAAAAATAGCGGAACAAATAAAAAAAGAGCTAGAAGAAAAAAAAATAACAATTTACACATATAAGGCAGATGTTTCCAATAGAGAAGAAGCCAGAGGACTAATTGAATTTGCTATAGAAAAATTTAAAAAAATAGATGTACTTATAAACAATGCAGGAATATCACAAATGAAATTGTTTACAGATATAACAGATACAGAATGGAATGATATGCTAAATATCAACTTGAATTCAGCATTTTATTGCACACAAGAAGCCACAAAGCATATGCTTATAAATAAAGAGGGGTGTATAATAAATATTTCATCAATTTGGGGAATAACAGGAGCATCTTGTGAGGTTCATTATTCAACTGCTAAAGCTGCATTAAATGGATTTACAAAGGCATTGGCTAAAGAATTGGGACCATCTAATATAAGAGTAAATGCTATAGCACCAGGGATGATAGACACAGATATGAATAAAGATATACCAGAACAGGATAAACAAGATTTTATACAAGAGATACCATTAGAAAAAATTGGGAAGACAGAAGATATTTCGAAATGCATAGAATGGTTAATAGAAGACAATTATACAACAGGGCAAATAATTTCTATAAATGGAGGAATAGTAATTTAAAAAAACTGACTAATGTCAGTTTTTTATTCTTCTACTTTTCTTTTATAATTTCCAGAAATTAATTTTGGCAAATAAGTTATAACTTTATAAATAGCAAGCCTTACTTTTTTACTCCAAATATAAGATTTTCTAAGTCTTCTATGTTCTACTATTTCATTATCATTTTGTTCTTGAACAACTAAAGCTAATTCTACTTTTTCTATAGGGAATATATAGTTTGCATTTCCATTATTGTCCCATTCGTTATTTGAATTTCTAAAGCAAAAATTTAAAGTATCGCTTGATAATAATTCAATTTCAGCTTGAAATCCAAGTTCTGTTTTTTCCATTTTAATTTCATTAACATTATCCCAATTTGAGCCAAATCCATAATGAAGATAAACTTCACTAGAATTTTCTTGAAAAAGCTTACCTACATATGATATTTTAACCTTAGCATTTTCTACCAATTTATCTGTGTTAAAAAAAACATTTTTTACTAATTCCATTTTTATATCTCCCTTGTTTATCTCTTGTTTAATATTACATACTAAATTATATTATTAAATAAAATAATATTCAAGTATTTTCTACAAAAAAATCAAAAAAAATTTAAATTATTTAATACCCACAACTTTGCCAATAATGGTAAATTCGTCATACTCATTGAAATATATGGACTTGTAGTCTTTATTAAGTGATCTTAATATTAAAGTTGTGGTTCTTACAGAAAATTTACGTATGTATATTTGACCTCTTATTTTAACAAGAGCAATATCGCCACTACTTAATGGAGAGTTTATTTCAACGAAAAGGTAATCTCCTTTCTTTATTTTAGGTTCCATAGAACTATCAGGCATTTTAACGGCAAAAGCAGCTCCAGAAGCTGTTGTTGGGCAATCTATAAAGTCAGCCATGCCATCAAAGGCCAAGACTTTGTTATATGACATATGCCTAAAAATTTTATAATAATCTTGCTCGTCATATGTAGCTTTATCATACATAAACATAAAAGTTTGGTAAGGAACATCTAAAGCTTTGCATATACTTTTTAATAGTCTATGGCTTGGTACGCGTTCTCCCTTTTCTATATGGGTAATATGCCCTATATCTACTTTTATAAGTTTAGCAAGTTGAGTTTTAGTCATATTTTTATCTTTTCGTGCTTTAGCAATCATATCGCCAATCATTAAAATCACCTTCTTATTTTTATAAAAATTATATATAAAATACACATAAAAGTCCACAAAAAATAATAATTTTAATAAAGATTTTAGTTACTAACCAGACTTGAAATTAAAAATATTGTAAAATAAAAATTTATATGGTAATATAAATTTAAAATAAAGTATAAATATATACTAAAGCAAATATAAAAATAAAGGGGTACAATATGGAGAAAGATGAGGAAAAAACGGTAAAATTAGAAAATGACCAAGAAAAAAACATAGGAGAGATAAAGGAAGAAACACAAGAAGAAGTGAGGCAGACAAGAAAATCACGAAGAGAAAAGGCCAAGGAAGATAAAAGAAAAATAACTTTTATAATTATAATGGCAGTATTAATATGTGTTGTATCTGTATTTTCGGTAATATTTGCTATGCTAAATATTAAAAACACAAATATTTTATCAGGAATATATGTGCTAAATATAGACGTTTCAAATATGACAAAAGAAGAAGCATTAAAAAAAGTAGACAATATTATAAACGAAAAATTAACAAGTGATATAACTCTAAAATATAATGACTACGAAACCATAGTAAATAATAGCCAATTCGGGATACAGTTTGATAATCAGAAAGCTATTAGCAATGCATATAACGTGGGAAAAGAAAACAATATTGTAGTAAATAATTATAAAATTTTATTTGCAAAATTGCATAAAATCAATATTGAACCCGAATTGATTATAAATAGTGAAACTTTACAAAACAAAATAAGAGAAATTTCAGCAAAACTACCAAATGCAGTAGTAGAAAATAGCTACTACATAGAAGGCAATAAACTAATTATAGTAAAAGGAAAAAGGCGGAAATAAACTAAATAGTGAAGAGTTTAAGGAAATGCTTTACGTACAAATTAAAAATATTAACAGCAAAAATAATATAATAGAATTACCTGTAAGAGAAGCAGATCCAGAACCAATAAATTTAGAAAAAATAAGAAAGGAAATATATAAGGAACCAAAAGATGCATATATAGAAGAAAATCCGTTTAAAGTATATACACATGTTAATGGTGTGGATTTTAATATAACAATGGAAGAAGCGGAGAAAATTATACAAGCAGATAAACAAGAATATGAAATACCATTAAAAATAACTATACCAGAAAAAACAATAGCAGATTTAGGAGAAAAAGCATTCCCAGACCAATTATCTACATATACAACAAGGTATAATTCGGGAAACTACAATAGAAGCAACAACTTAGAATTAGCAGCAAAAGCAATTAATGGAACAGTACTTATGCCAGGAGAAACGTTCTCATATAATCAAACAGTAGGAGAAAGAACAATTAGTGCAGGGTATAAAGCAGCTGCTGCATATGCAGGTGGTAAAGTAATACAAGATGTTGGAGGAGGAATTTGTCAAATTTCATCCACACTATATAATGCAGTACTATTAGCAAACTTAGAGATTACAGACAGAAGTAATCATTGCTTCGAAACATCATATGTACCGGCAGGAAGAGATGCAACTGTAAATTGGGGCACAGTAGATTTTCAATTTAAGAATAATAGAAAATATCCAATAAAAATAGAAACCACAGCAGGAGGCGGAATAGCTACAGCCAAAATTCATGGGTTAAAAGAAGAAAATGAATATGAAGTAGTAATTCAGTCAAAAGTAACATCATATATATCGCGTACAACAAGGTACAAAAACGATTCAACAATGGACGAAGGCAAGGAAGTTATAGAGGATAATGGATTTGATGGATGCAACAGTGAAACATATAAAATATTAAAATTAAATGGAGAAGTTGTGTCACAAGCGTTAATTTCAAGAGATTCATATGATCCAATGGATAGAGTAATAATAAGAGGCACAAAAAAAGTAGTAAAACCTGAACAAGAAGTACCAGTAAATAAAGGAAATGAAGAACAAGAGCCAACACAAGAACAAAATCAAACAGAAAATCAAGAAGAAAATAATAATAAGCCAAATACTTAAAAATCCTATTGCCAAAATTAATTAAAAAGTGTATAATCAAAAAGCAAAGAGTTTTAGCCATTGTATGGAGGGTAAAACCAATAAAAGCCTATGAACCTTGTCAGGTCCGGAAGGAAGCAGCAATAAGTAGATACTTTTGTGTGGTGTTTATCTTCCATAGAATGGCTAAAATTCTAACAAATAAATTACTCTATTAAGTAAATCTTAATCTAAAAGAAAGTGTAAAGTAGCCTATGAAAAATGTAGGGGCGATTTTAATCGCCCGCAACCTAAAAGTGGGAGGGAAATATATGAACTATACTGCACTATATAGAAAATTTAGACCAAAAAAATTTGAAGATATAGTAGGACAAGAGCATATTACAAGAACATTAAGAAACCAAATAATATCAAATAGAGTAGGACATGCATATTTATTTAATGGTACAAGAGGTACAGGTAAAACCTCTGCAGCAAAGATTTTAGCAAGAGCTGTAAACTGTTTAAATCCAAAAGATGGAGAGCCATGTAATGAATGTGAAATATGCAAAGCTGCGTTGTCAGGAGCTTTAACAGATATAGTAGAAATGGATGCAGCATCAAATAATAGTGTTGATGACATAAGAATTATTAGAGATGAGGTAAACTTTTTGCCAACACTTGCAAAATATAGAGTTTATATAATAGATGAGGTACATATGCTGTCAACAGGTGCATTTAACGCACTTTTAAAAACATTAGAAGAGCCACCAGCACATGTAAAATTCATTTTAGCAACAACAGAACCACAAAAATTACCAGCAACAATACTTTCTAGATGTCAAAGATTTGACTTTAAAAAAATATCAGATGAAAATATAGACAAAAGATTACAATATATATGTGATGAAAGCAAAATAGAAATAACAAAAGAGGCGCTAAAAATTATAGCTGTATTATCAGAAGGTGCAATGAGAGATGCTTTAAGCATATTAGAAAGATGTTTACAAGAAGGAAATAATCAAATAAATGAAGAGCTAGTAAAAGAACTAGTTGGAATTCCAAAGCTAGAATATATAAGTGGAATAACAGAATCAATTATAAATTATGATGTGGATAATGCGCTAAAAGTAGTAAACGAAGTATTAAAACAAGGCAAAGACATAAGTAACTTAATTTGGGAGATAATCAAATATTTTAAAGATATTTTAGTGTATAAAACTAGTCAAACTTTAGAAATATACAATGAAAAAGAAATAACACAAATAAAAGAGCTTGCAAATAATGTTTCTAAAGAAAGACTATTGCAAATAATATATGATTTATCAAATTTAAGTAATGAAATAAAATGGTCATCGCAAAAGGGATTAATGTTTCAAGTAGAAATTATAAAATTATGTAATAAAGGTCAAGACGTAAAAAACATAACAGGACTAGAAGAAATAAACACAAGATTACAAAAATTAGAGGAACAAGTAAAAAATGGTGTAAAAGTCACAAAAGTGCCAGTTGAGAATACTCCAAAGGTAGATAAAACTGTACCACAAAATGAAATAACCAAAAAAGTGATTAATGGTAAAGAGGGCTCAACAGGGGAAAAATGGCCCAATATATTGAACAATTTAAAAAAGTCTGGTAAAATATTGTTATATACTAATTTGATAAATGCAACGCCAGTAGAGCTAAATGACCTAGTTATTGGGATAGAATTTAAGAATGGAGTAACACCATTTATAAAAAGTGTAATAGAAAGAGCAGAAAATATAGTAGAACTTGAAAAAGCTATTTCAATGGAATATGGCAAGGAAATGAAAATTAAAATAATAGATGGTAAAACTGAACAGGTAAATAAAATACAAAGTGATCCAATAGACAATTTACCAGCAGATTTGGATATACCAATTAATATAATAGAAGACTAAAAGGAAAGGAAGAAAATTAAAGATGTCAAAAAGAGGTGGATTCCCAGGAATGGGAGGATTTGGAGGAATGAACATAAACCAACTAATGAAAGAAGCAAAAAAAATGCAAGCAGATATGGAAAAATCACAAGAGGAATTAGCAAACAAAGAATTTGACTCAACTGCAGGAGGAGGAGCAGTATATGTTAAAGTATCTGGCAACAAAGAAATAAAAGAAATTAAAATAAAAAAAGACGTAGTTGATCCAGAAGATGTAGAGATGTTACAAGATTTAATTTTAACATGTGCAAATGAGGCTTTAAGAAAAGTCGATTCAGCACAAGCTGAAAGCTTAGGAAAGTATAACATACCAGGAATGATGTAAAAGCGAGAGGAAAAAATATGTCATATTATTCACCATCAATAGAAAAACTAATAGAAGCATTTGAAAAATTACCGAGTATAGGAAGCAAAACAGCGGCAAGACTTGCTTTTCACATATTAGATGCAAGTGAGCAGGAAACAAATGAATTTGTTTCAGCAATATTAAATGCAAAAAAGAATTTAAAGTATTGTTCAAAATGTTATAACATATCAGATACAGACCCTTGTCCAATATGTAGTAGTGCAAAAAGAGACCAAACTTCTATATGTGTTGTAGAAGATGTAAGAGATGTAGTAGCAATGGAAAGGACGCATGAATTCAAAGGAGTATATCATGTATTACATGGAAGTATTTCACCAATGAATGGAATAGGACCAGATGATATAAAAATAAAAGAACTACTTTCAAGGTTAATGGATGGAACAGTAAAAGAAATAATACTTGCAACGAACCCAAGAGTAGAAGGAGAGGCTACAGCTGTATATATTTCTAAACTTATAAAACCTATGGGAATAAAAGTAACAAGAATAGCACATGGAATTCCAGTAGGTGGAGATTTGGAATATACAGATGAAATAACATTAAGCAAAGCACTAGAAGGAAGACGAGAAATATAAAAATAATAAAAGGAGGAAAAACATATGACAGAAAAAACGCTAATGAAGATACTAAGTGAGAATGATAAATTACGAAAGGATATAAGAAAACTACAAAGAGAATTAGAGACAACTTTGCAGAAAGGAGAGAAAAAGTAATATATGGAAGGACAAGAAAATGTAAATACAGGGATGAAAATAGAAAACATAAAAAATACAAAAGAAAATCCCAAAATGAAATTAGAGGACAAAATTGGTCTATTGCAACAACAAATAAGATATTATATTGGAATTATAAGACGTCAAAATAGAATTGTAAGAGCTTATGAGATGGATAAAAGAAGAGCGAAGAATAGCGAGGAAGCTAAAAAAAGAATAATAGAAAACCAACTAGAACCTGAAAAAAAGACATTGAGAAAATATAAGGAATCATTACGTACAATGGAAGAAGAACTATTAATGTGCGAATATTGGGCACTGGAAGAATATTTAAAAGGAAGTAATGGAACATATATTGCACCAGCAGATAAGCTACCTAAAATTTATTTCCTTCCAGTAATTGGTAGGTTGGCTCGATTTGGCAATACACAAGGATATCTTGCTGGTAGAAAGAAAGAAATAGTTGAACAACTTGAAAAAATAAGTGAAAGGAATACAGAAGGCACAGAAAAAAGTAAAGAGAGTGAAGATAATGGCATCAATAATCCAGTGAAATCTAAGCTTGATGAATTTGCACGAAACAACCTGGTTGATAATAAAACAACCAGACCAAATATTAAATCTGTTGCGAGATTGGCAAAAAAACCAAGAACACCAAGAACACTTAAGGATAAACCAAAAACAACAAGTGGAAGATTTGAAGGAGAAAAAATAGGTAGCCCAGGTAGAAAAAAAGGAAAATCACAAATCAAATATACAGAAGAAAGATAATAAAGAAAAAGACACACTCCATGAAATCTCATGGAGTGTGTCTTTTATGTCTATATTATAAAATATTAACTAAAGTATCACAAATTTGTTTAGTAGAATTTGGCTTAGCCAATAGTTTAGTATGTTCTTTCATTTCCGCTAATTTATTGGGTGAATTAAAAATTTGTGAAAGTATTACCTCTGGATTATCATCTTTTCTTATCCAAACACCAACATTATTTTTCTCTAAAAATAATGCATTTTCCTCTTCTTGACCAGGAAGTGGATTAATAACAATAATTGGCAAGTTAGATACTAGGCTTTCAGTTGTTGTAAGCCCGCCAGGTTTGGTAATAACAACACTAGAAATGCTCATTAATTCTGGTACCTTATCCGTAAATGGTAATACACGTACTCTATTTTCTACGTTCATGTCAGACAAAACTTCTTCAAAAGCAAGCTTCATTTTTTCGTTTTTTCCGGCTATTGCAACTATCTGAAAATCATTTGCAACAGAAATTAAATCTTTTAAAATTTGTACGGTTTTGTCTTTGCCCAAGCCAAACTCCCCACCGCCAAAAAATAAAGCAACTTTTTTATTTATATCTAAGTTAAACATTTTAAATATATTTTTTCTATCAAAATTTTGCAAGAATCTATTAGAAAAAGGAATTCCGGTCACAAATATTTGAGATGCTGGAATACTATGTTCTATTAACTCATCTTTCATATGTTCATTAGATACAAAATATAAATCAGTATATTCATGACCAACTATCCATTGTTCGTGAATTTCAAAATCTGTTAAAATGGTTGCCAATTTGCAATTTAATTCTCCCTTCTTTTTTAAATAGCTTACCATTTGGCTACTAAAAGGATGTGTAGAAAGAATTAAATCAGGGCTGGATTCTAATATTAATTTAGCAAGTTTTCTTGCCATCAGTTTATTACTATTTTTACTTATTTTTGAAAGAAGTCCTCTTTGCGAATGGTCATATACTTCTTTCCAAAGTTTAGGCACTTTTTTTGCCATTTCTCTATATGCACCAGTAGTTAGTTTTTCTAAAACAGCATTAATATATTTCATACAATCAACTAATTCTGTTTGAATATCTGGATAATTTTCATTTAAATAATTATTTATTGATTTTGCAGCAGAAAGATGTCCTCCTCCATAAGAAGCGTAAAAAATTAAAATCTTTTTCATATGTTTCCCCTTTCATTAAAATTCTAACATAAGTTATAAAAAAAATAAAGAATATGGAATAATTTATAAAAAATAATCCAAAATATTAAAAAGTGTGAAAAAGGAGGAAAATGTGAAAAGATTTATAAAAATTACATTATTAATATTAATTTTAATATTTGAGATTATAACATATATTAAAAGCAAAAATGTTCAGGCAGCAAGTCAAGGAAGCAATGTTTCAGATGTACAATTGCTTGCAAGAGCAATAAATGGCGAAGCAAGAGGTGAAACTTATGAAGGACAGGTTGCAGTAGGTGCAGTTATATTAAATAGAGTAGCACACTCGAGTTTCCCAAATACAATAGCGGGAGTAATATATCAACCGGGTGCATTTACGGCTGTATCTGATGGACAAATAAATGTAGCAATAGAAGAGAGCTCCACAGTTGTAAAAGCAGCAAGAGATGCTTTGAATGGATGGGATCCAACAGATGGAGCTATATATTATTTTAATCCAGATACGGCTACTAACAAATGGATATGGTCAAGACCATTAATAAAGACAATTGGAAAACATAGATTTTGTAAATAGAAAGGATGATTTTTTTGAGTAGTGTAAAACAGAAAGTATATGATTGGAAAGATAGATTAAGAGATAGACATATGCTTACTTTAGTGGTAGGTTTAATTGTAATTATTGTTGCATTGGGACTGTATATTTATAAAAAACAAATGGAATATAGACAAGCATCAGAAAATCAATATAATATGGCATTTTATGAGTTGGTAGATTATGTTCAAAATGTAGAAACTTATTTGGCTAAATCTTTAATCTCAAGTACACCAGAACATGGGGCAGAAACACTAACAAATGTATGGAGAGAAGCTAATTTGGCACAAGTGTATTTATCAAGATTACCAATAGACAGTGTAGAACTAGAAAACACATCAAAATTTTTAAACCAAGTAAGTGATTATAGTTATTCATTATCAAGAAAAAATATATATAATGAAAAATTAACAACAGAAGACTTAGATAATTTAAAGCAACTTCATGATTACAGTATAAACCTAGAAAATACATTAAATCAATTATCAAATGATTTAAATGGTGGAAGAATCAGTTGGGGCGAATTAACCAAAAAAGGAAGTGTAGCATTTGCACAACAAGTAAGCAATATATCAAAAGATAGTTTTGGAAACATGGAAGAAAACTTTCACGAATATTCAGGTTTAATATATGACGGAGCGTTTTCAGAACACATGACCAAGAGCGAAAAAAAAGGGTTAACAGGAGAAAATATAGATGAGGAAGCAGCAAGAAATAAAGTGAAAGAATTCATAGGAGAAGACAAGATTGAAGAAATAATTTCAAATGGAAAATCAGAAAACACAGATATTATAGCATATGATTTTACAGTGAAATTGAAGGAAGATAAAAATAATAAAGCATATATTTCTATTTCAGAGAAGGGTGGACATGTAGTATTTATGAATTACAATAGAGATGTAAATGCAGAAACAATAACTCAAGAAAAGGCAGATGAGTTTGGAAAAAAATTTTTAAAAGATAAAGGTTTTGACAATATGAAAGAAACCTATTATTTAAAGGAAAGTGGAATAGTTACAATTAATTATGCTTATGAGCAAGATGGAGTAACAATTTATTCTGATTTAATTAAATTAAAAGTGGCATTAGACAATGGAGAAGTATTAGGAATAGAAACAAAAGGATATTTAAACTCGCATGAAGAAAGAAATATACAACAAGCCAAAATAAGCAAAGAACAAGCAAAAGAAAATTTAAATCCAAAACTGCAAATAGAAAGTGAAGCATTAGCTATAATTCCTACAAAATGGAGAACAGAAAGGCTATGTTGGGAATTTAAAGGAAAAGTAGATGATACAGACTTTTTAGTATATATAAATGCAGAAACAGGCAAAGAAGAAGATATATTAGTAATTGTAAATACGCCAAATGGAACATTAACACATTAGTAAAAAAATAGGGCATTGTAAACACAGTGTCTTATTTTAATAGAAAAACAATAGTTGCTAATTAAATGATTATAGCATATAATATTTGAAATAAAATATAATTACTAAAGTAGAGAGGATGAAGGTAAAACTTATGGCTGATATAACAGTTGGAGATATAAAAAAGATAACAAAAGGTAAATTATTATGTGGAAATGAATATGATATATGTGAAAACTTTTGCATAGACAGCAGAGAGATAAAATCAGGAGATGTATTTGTTGGAATAAAAGGAGAAAGAGTAAATGGAAACGAGTTATATGAAGAAGTATTAAAAAAAGGTGCAAAGTGTTTAATATTGGAAAATGTGGAAATCCCAGAAGATATAATAAAAAAGTTTACTGATTCAGCAATTATAATAGTTGAAGACACAATAAAAGCATTACAACAAATTGCAGAATATAAACGAAATTTATATAAAATACCAGTAATAGCTATAACAGGAAGTGTAGGCAAAACAAGTACAAAAGACATTGTAGCAGAAGTAGTTTCAAAAAAGTACAAAGTATTAAAAACACAGGGAAATCTAAATAATCACATAGGATTACCACTAACTATTTTAAGCTTAAAAGACGAAGAAGCAATGGTGGTAGAATTAGGTATGAGCCATTTGGGAGAAATAAGTACTTTGACTAAAATTGCAAAACCAACAATTGCAATAATTACAAATGTAGGTACAGCACACATAGGAAATTTGGGCTCAAGGGAAAATATATTAAAAGCCAAAATGGAAATAATAGAAGGACTACAAAACAATGGAACATTAATAATAAATAATGATAATGACCTATTACACAAATGGAACTTAGAAAATAACCATAAAATAAATGTAATTACATATGGAACACAAAACAAAAGCAATGTAATGGCATATAATATACAACAAAATGAAAAAGGAAGCACATTTAATACTAAAGTGGAAGAGCAAGAATATAATGTAAAAGTAAAAATAGGAGGAGAACACTTTGTATATAACAGCCTGTGTGCAATAGCAGTAGGACTAAAACTTGGAATTAATATAGAAAAAATCCTAGAAGGAATACTAGATTTTAAATTGACAGAAAAAAGAATGGAAATGTTTACAAATGATAAAGGAATATTAGTAATAAATGATTGTTACAATGCTAATTATGATTCTATGAAAGCAGCAATTGAATATCTAGCAAAACTACCAAACAAAAGAAAAATAGCAATATTAGGAGATATGCTAGAACTTGGCGAATACTCTAAACAATTGCATGAAAAAGTAGGCGAAGAAATAAATAAAAACAAAATAGACGTCCTAATAACAGTAGGAGAAGAAGCAAAAAACATAAGCAAAATAGCACAAAAAACCGTAAAAGAAATATATAACTTTGAAAAAAATGAGCAAGCAATAAAACTACTACAAACATATCTACAAAAAGAAGACGCAGTATTAATAAAAGCATCAAATGGAATGAACTTCACCGAAATTTCTGCCCAATTGGAGACAGTCCCTAATTGAGCAAATGGGACCAAAAGGGACAGTCCTTAAAGTAAAAAAGGAGGGAAATGATGAATTTAGGTGTCATTATGGGAGGAATGTCTACAGAACACTATGTTTCAATTGTTTCTGGGACTTCAATTGTAAATAATCTGAATAAAAAGAAATATAAAATTTTTCCAATATACATAGATTTAAAAGGAAATTGGTATAAATATATAAAACCAATAGAAGAAATAGAAATATTACAAGTGGGAGAAATACCACAGGAACTAGAAAAGATAAATAATGAAATTGAATATTTAAAAAATATGGATGTTGTTTTTCCAGCTCTGCATGGATTGTATGGAGAGGATGGAACAATACAAGGATTATTGGAGTTACTTAATGTAAAATATGTTGGTTGTAAGGTGTTGGCTTCTGCTGTTTCAATGGATAAGGTGTATACAAAAATTCTTTTTGAAAAAGCAAATATTCCACAAGCTAATTATATTTATATAAAAGCTTTTAACAATATATATACAGTTGTAGATAATCAGTTAAATGAACAAGAACTGAACTTAGACGAAGTAAGTTCTATGGTAGAAAAACAATTAGGATATCCAGCATACGTAAAACCATCAAATTCTGGGTCATCTGTTGGGATAAGTAAAGCTAAAAATAGTGATGAGTTAAAAACAGCAATAAAAGAAGCAGTAAAATATGATAAAAAGATATTGATAGAAGAAGAAATAAAAGGCAAAGAAATAGAATGTGCAATTTTAAAAAATGAAAAAGTAGAAGCTTCAACAGTAGGTGAAATACTTTCAGCAGATGAATTTTACAGCTTTGATGCGAAATACAAAAATAAAGACTCAAAGACTGTAATTCCTGCAAATATAAGCAAAATGGAAATAGAAGAAATTAGAAAATTAGCAATAAAAGCATTTAATGCTGTAGATGGAAGCGGATTGGCAAGAGTAGACTTCTTTATAAAAGAAGCAGATAATAAAATATATATTAATGAAATAAACACAATGCCAGGATTTACGCAAATTAGTATGTATCCAAAATTGTGGGAACAATGTGGAATAAAATACTCAGATTTATTGGATAAGTTAATAGATAGTGCTAAAAAATAAAATATGTTTATAAGGAAAGATAAGAAATGGAATTATTAGAAAGAATAGATAATAGAGTAAAGAATACATTATCAGAAAAGAGATATTTTCATTCTGTTTGTACAATGAACAGAATGGAGATATTAGCTAAAATATATAATATTGATGTAGAAAAGGCAAAATTAGTAGGACTTATACATGACATAGCAAAAGAAATGTTACCAGAAGACGCATTTGAATATATGGAAAAGAATGAATTGATAATAGATGATATAGAAAAAAAGTGTCCAAGTTTACTACATGCTAAAATAGGAGCGAATATAGCAAAAACAGAATATGGATTTACAGAAGAAATGTGCAAAGCCATAAGGGTGCATACAACGGGAAGTGCTGATATGAGTTTAATGGACAAGATGTTATTTATAGCAGATGGTACAGGAGATGATAGAAAATGGGAAGATGTGCCATATGTTCGTGAATTATCAGAAAAAAATTTAGATGTAGCCGTTTTATATATGTTAGATTTAAATATAAAAGATATAATAGATGAAAAAAAGCTTATACATCCAGACAGTGTTTTAGCCAGAAATGCATTAATAAAATAAATAGCGAAAAACCGTAAATCCATAGCAAAATTAAGAAAATGTATTGAAAATGTAACCAAAATGTAATATAATTGTAATATATGAAGGCAAAATGTGTATTTGCAATATCCGTAGTGACACAAACACTGATTTAGAACATTATGGAATAGTAGGCAAATACTGTTATTGACTTACATTGGAAAAAAATATAAAATAAAATTATAATAAAAGATAAAAAGGTGGTAAAAGGAATGAAACTAAAAAAGAAAAATGTACTTATATTGTTAACACTTATGTTTATACTAATGACAAGTATGTTTAGTATGGTTAGTGCTAGAACAGAAAATAAATGGTTTGGACTAGAACTATTACGTGAATCTGGAAATGGCTACATAGTTAATGGAAAAAACGTATGGGAAATATGTTCATATGGAACAGGAACAACCCCTTCAGCAGTTGCTGACCATAGTGAAACAATATACTGTTTAAGAGCAGGCATTGGTTTTGGTAGCAACAACTGGGGAAGTTCAGAAACAGAGAAAAAATTGTATACAAGCTCTTTTGATATGAAACAAGAAAAAATACCAGCAGAATATCTATCTGTACTACCAGAAGGTGAAACATACAAAAAAATGCTATGGATATTAGATAATTCATATGTAGCACCAAAAACAGCACAAGAACAAAATACAGCAAATGAGTATAAAAATAAACTTTTAGAAAAAGCAGGAATACCTCAAAGCGAAAACAAGTTGACAGATGAAGATATAGATGCGGTACAACAATTAGCTATATGGTATTTCACAAATCCTAACTCAGAATATCAAGTAGGAGATTCATTTATATTCTATATAAAAAATGAAGATGGAACATTTGCTATAAACCAAAAATTAGGTGGAGAATACATCTTTGAAAATGGAGAAGCAAGACATACTCAAGCAAATAAATTGATAAAATACTTTATAAACAATGCAAATGCACAAGCTGCATTAAGCCCATCAATAAATAGTACCGTAAAACCACTTGAAATAGAAAAAACAAATCCTACAGTAAAAGTAGAAAATAACAAATATATAGTAGGACCATATAAAATAAAACAAAATATTAATTGTGAATATACATATAATGTTACTTTTACAGATGGTAATGGAAATGAAATAGAAAATTATACTATATTAGATAACAATAATAATACATTACAAAATATAGAAGTAAACAAGGAATTCTATATTTCTGTACCAATGTCTACAAACGTTAATGAAGTTAAAATAAAAATAGATTTTTCATATTTTGCTACAGATATAAGATATTGGGTTGTAACAAATGCAATAGCATCAAATCAACCAATAGCAATAATAGACAGAAAAAAAGTAGAAGCTAGCGATGAATTAGCTATAAACTATACAAAGCCTCAATTTGACCTAGCTTTAAGGAAATTTATAACAAAAATTAATGGAGTAGAATTAACAGGTAAAGATAGTAGAATACCACAAGTAGACTTAACACCTTTAATATCAGGAACAGGAACTACAGCAATATATGAGCACACTAAAAATCCAATAATAGTAAATACAGGCGATAAAGTAACATATATAATTAGGATATATAATGAGGGCAAAACAGATGGATTTGCAACAATGGTAGAAGATGTTTTACCAGAAGGATTAATACTTGCAACTAACAGTGATATAAATACAAATAATGGTTGGGAAGTATTAAAAACTGGCGATGGAAAAACATATGTTGGAACAAATAAATTAGCAGACCAAGTTATTAGAGCATTTGATGATGAAAATCTAGATTATAAAGATTTAGAAATTGAGTGCGAAGTAACAATGAATGCTGGAAACGAAAAAATATTGTTAAAAAATATTGCAGAAATTACAGATGATTCAAATATATATCAAGAGGCAGATAGAGATTCGGAACCAGGAAATGTAGATATTCCAAATTATGGAACAATAAATCAACAAGATGATGATGATTTTGAACAATTAGTAATTAAACCAATAGAAGTTAGACCAGAGTTTGACTTAGCATTAAGAAAATTTATTACAAAAGTTAATGGTACAGAACTAGAAAGTTTAGGGCTAGAAAACAGAGAACCACAAGTAGATGTTACACCATTAATAAATAATAGAAAAACCTTAAATACAACAGCAATATATACACATACTAAAACACCTGTAACAGTTAGAAAAGGAGATATAGTAACATATATTATAAGAATATATAACGAAGGGGATACAGCAGGATATGCTATAAAAGTAGAGGATATATTGCCAGCAGGACTACAACTAGCAGAAAATAGCAAAGTAAATGAAAAATACGGATGGAAAGCTGTAAAACATGAATATATAGAAGGGGCAACTGTAATACACAGCACATACTTAAAAGATACAGAAATAAAAGCATTTAATCAAGAAGAATTAGACTATAAAGATTTAGAAGTTGAATGTGTTGTGACAGCAACACCAGGAGAAGAAAGAATTACTCTAAGAAACATTGCAGAAATTGCAGAAGACAATAACGTATTAGAAATAGATGATAGAGATTCAACTCCTGCTAATGTTGATGCAAGAATATTTAAAGAAGATGACCACGAGGATGATGAAGACTTTGAAAAATTGGTAATTGAACCAGCAATAAAAACAGAATTTGACTTATCATTAAGAAAGTTTATAACTTCAGTAAATGGTGTTGAGTTAAAAGATGAAAACAATAATTATTTAAGAGCTCCAATAGTAGATATAACAAACTTATTAAATGGAACATCTAAAACTGCAATATATAAACATTCAAAGGCACCAGTAGCAGTTGACTTAGGAGATGTAATAATATATACAATAAGAGTGTACAATGAAGGTGAAGAAGATGGATATGTTACAGAAATAACAGACCATTTACCAGAACAACTAGAATTTATAGTAGATGATGAATTAAATGCAAGCTATGGATGGACAGTTAGCGGAGATGGTAGAACAGTTAGAACAGATATAACATCATTAGACACACAAAACTCAGCAAGTAGGGATACAATTTACCAAGATAGAAAACAAGGAAATGATAAAGTAAAATTAGATAAATTAACAACCAATGGAATTGACTATATAGATGTAAAAATAAAATGCAAAGTTAAATTAAACAGTAATATATACAAGAAAATTACAAATATAGCAGAAATTTCTGGATATGTAGATATAAATGGAAATACAACATCAGATAGAGATTCAACAGCAAGTGTTGTTTTACCAACAGATGAAACATTGCCAAACTATAAAGATGACGAAATAAACAATGGAGATGAATACATTCCAGGACAAGAAGACGATGATGATTTTGAAAAATTGGTTTTACAAAGATTTGATTTATCATTAAGAAAATTTATAACAAAGGTAAATGAAGAAGAAGTAACAGAAAGAATACCAGTGTTTACAAGAAAAGCAGATGGAACATATACATATGAACATCCAAAAACACCTGTAAGTGTTATGACAGAAGATTTAGTAACATATACATTAAGAATATATAATGAGGGAAATCAAGCAGGATATGCTAAGAGAGTAAAAGATGACATTCCAGAAGGTTTAGAGTTTTTACCTGAAAATGAAACTAACACACAATATAGATGGAAAATGTACAAGGAAGATGGAGAATTAGCAACAGATGTAAAAGAAGCAAAATATATAGAAACAGATTATCTATCAAAAGAACAAGAGAAACAAGAAGGCGAAAACTTAATACAAGCATATAATCCATCAACAATGACACAACCAGACTATAAAGATGTAAAAGTAGTATTTAAGGTAAAAGAGCCAAGCACATCAGATAGAATAATAATAAATACTGCAGAAATTTCAGACGACAGTGATGAATATGGCAAACCTGTAAATGATGTAGATTCAGAGCCAAATAACAATAAGCCAGATGAGGATGATATAGACATTGAAAAAGTTAAAGTAAAATATTTTGACTTAGCATTAAAGAAATGGGTAACATCATCAATAACAATATATGATGGAAAAACAACAATTGTAAAAACAGGGCACACAGGTGATGAAGATCCAGAGCCAGTTGTTAAAGTAGATATAAAAGAAAGTAGACTAAAAGATATAATTGTAAAATTTACTTATAACATAAAAGTAACAAACGAAGGAGAAATAGCAGGATATGTTAAAGAAATTTCAGATTATATACCAGAAGGCCTAAAATTCATAAAAGAAGATAACCCAAATTGGGAAGAAGTAGAAGGCAAAGTAGTAACAAGACAATTAGAAAATACACTATTACAGCCAGGAGAAAGCGCAACAGTAGAAATAACATTAACATGGATTAATGATAAAAATAACTTGAATTTAAAAGTAAACGTTGCAGAAATAAGCGAAGACTATAATGAAAGTAATACACCAGATATAGATTCTACACCAAATAATCAAGTAGAAGGCGAAGACGACCAAGATGATGCACCAGTAATTCTATCATTACAAACAGGAACAACAGGACAATATATAATACTAACAATGTCAATTTTAGCAATAATGGCAACAGGAATAGCATTAATAAGAAAATATGTAATATAAAAAAATAGAGGATGACTTAGGTTATCCTCTATTTTAAAAATATGTGTAATCATTTGCTATATATAACAATTTGCATTTGATAAAAAACTATTTACATTTATACGTTTATATAATAAAATATTACCCAGTTAATATTTTATTATGGAGTTTGATTATGATTAAAAAATATTTTTTAGTATTTTTAATTTCAATGATACCACTTATAGAATTAAGAGGCTCTGTACCAATTGGTCTTAGCAATTTATGGGGAGGCCCTATTGATATATTGCCACTGTATTTAATTTGTATTATTGGAAATATGTTACCTGTTCCAGTTATATTTTTCTTTGCAAGAAAAGTGTTGGTATGGGGAGCAGATAAAAAGTTTATAGGAAAGTTTTTTAAGTTTTGCCTAGAAAAAGGAGAAAAAGGTGGAAAAAAACTTCAGGAAAAAGCAGGACGTGGTCTATACTGGGCATTATTTATTTTTGTTGGTATTCCTTTGCCAGGTACAGGAGCTTGGACGGGTACTCTTGCAGCCAGCTTACTAGACATGGATTTTAAAAAAAGTAGTATAGCAGTAATGGCAGGAGTTATTTTGGCAGGAATAATAATGGGGTTGGCGTCAGCGGGAGTTTTTGGCGCTGCAGGTGCAATTTTAGGTGCATAAAAAATTAAAAATATAAAATGGAAACTATTGACAAGTTGCGTTAGAATGGGGTATACTAGATTATAGATGTGTTAATATGGAGAGACATTAATTCTATTTAGAAACAAGGGTGGTAAAAATAGAAAACGTGTTTTTAAAAGAAAATTAACAAACAACAAGAAAATTGACAAAACGTAATATTTGTCAATAGTTTTTTTGTTGTTAAATTTCATAGTTATGTAAATTGTTTAAAAGAGGAATTGCTCTTAAAAATATTTGCAAATAATAGAACTTGGAGAGCAGGAAGTTTGTGTTATTGCAAATGTCTTTAGGAAGACAAGAAGGACTTTTGAATGATTTGATATATATTTTTCTGCTTAATATTTTTTAGAGGTGATTTTTGATGAAAGACATCAAATATGAAAAATGTACTCGTAAGACTTTTGCAAAAATAGATGATTCTATAGAAATGCCAAATCTTATCAAGGTACAAAAAGATTCATATGACTGGTTTGTAGAAGAAGGACTAGGAGAAATACTAAAAGATATTTCACCCATAGTTGACTATTCTGGAAATTTAGTTCTTGAATTTTTAGATTACTATATGGAAGAAAAGACAAAATACACACTAGAAGAAGCAAAAGAAAGAGATGCTACATATGCAACAAGATTGCATGTAAAAGTAAGATTAATAAATCGTGAAACAGGAGAAATTAAAGAACAAGAGATTTACCTTGGAGATTTCCCACTTATGACAGACAGTGGTACTTTTGTTATTAATGGAGCAGAAAGAGTTGTAGTTAGCCAATTAGTACGTTCACCAGGATGCTATTATGCAAAAGAATTCGACCCTAAAACAGGTAAAAGAATTTATACTTCAACAGTAATGCCTATAAGAGGAGCTTGGCTAGAATATGAAACAGATGGAAATGACGTTTTCTATGTAAGAGTTGATAGAACTAGAAAATTGCCAGTTACATCATTATTAAGAGCGATTGGAATTGCAACAGATGAGCAAATAATTGCTTTATTTGGCGAAGAACCAAAAATTACAGCTACTATACAAAAAGATACAGTTAAAACACCAGACGAAGCTTTAATAGAAATATATAAAAAATTAAGACCAGGAGAACTTCCAACAGTTGATGCTGCAAGGAATTTGTTTAATGGTTTATTCTTTGATGACAGAAGATATGACTTAGCAAAAGTTGGAAGATATAAATTTAATAAAAAATTAAGTTTATCAACTAGAATAACAGGCAAAGTTGCATTTGAAGATATTGTAGATTCTGAAACAGGAGAAGTTTTAGTAGAAAAAGATTCTGTGATTTCAGAAGAAGTAGCAGAAAATATTAGAAATTTGGGTATAAATATTGTAGACGTAAAAGTTGATGATAGAAGAGTAAGAATTATAGGAAATGGAACAGTAAATATCCACAAAGTTTTACCAAATGTGGATTTGTCTGACCTACATATTAAAGAATATGTGAATTATGAAGTATTAAAATCAATAATAGATACAACACCAGAAGATAAATTGCATGATGTTATAAAAGAAAGAATTGAAGAATTAATTCCAAGACATATAACCAATGAAGATATGATTGCATCAATAAGCTACTTATTAAATCTAGATAATGGCTTAGGAAATGTTGATGATATTGACCATTTAGGAAATAGACGTATTAGATGTGTTGGAGAATTATTACAAAATCAATTTAGAATTGGACTTACTAGATTAGAAAGAGTAGTAAGAGAAAGAATGACAATACAAGATTTAGATGTTATTACTCCACAAACATTAATAAATACAAAACCAATAACATCATCAATAAAAGAGTTCTTTGGAAGTTCACAATTATCACAATTTATGGACCAAACAAACCCATTATCTGAGCTAACACATAAAAGAAGAATATCTGCATTAGGCCCTGGGGGTCTTTCAAGAGAAAGAGCAGGATTTGAAGTTCGTGATATTCACTATACACATTATGGAAGACTTTGCCCTGTAGAATCACCAGAAGGACCAAACATTGGATTAATATCTGCGCTTTCTTCATTTGCAATTATAAATGAATATGGATTTGTAGAAACACCATACAGAAAAGTGGTTGACGGAAAAGTTACAGATGAAATTATGTATATGTCAGCAGATGAAGAAGATAAATATATAATTGCACAAGCTTCTGAACCTGTTGATGAAGAAGGAAAATTTATAAATGACAGAATTAGAGTAAGACATAGAGAAGAAATAACAGTTGCAGATAAAGATAAGGTTAATTTTGTTGATGTATCGCCAAAACAACTTGTTTCTGTTGCGGCTGCAATGATTCCTTTCTTAGAGCATGATGATGTTAAGCGTTCTCTAATGGGATCAAACATGCAACGTCAAGCGGTTCCATTACTTACAGCAGAATCGCCAATAGTTGGAACAGGTATAGAATACAGAGCAGCAAGAGATTCTGGTATTACAGTACTTGCAAAATCTGATGGAATAGTTGAAAAAGTAACTGGTGATGAAATAAGAATTAGAAATAAAAAAGATGAAATAGATACATACCATTTAAGAAAATTCAAAAGAACAAATGGTGGAACATGTATTAACCAAAGACCAGTTGTAGTAAAGGGAGAAAAAGTTAAGGCTGGAGATCTAATAGCAGATGGACCATCTACAAAAAATGGCGAAATGGCGCTTGGAAAAAATGTTTTAATAGCATTTACAACTTGGGAAGGCTACAATTACGAGGATGCTGTATTAATTAATGAAAGATTGGTAAAAGAAGACGTATATACATCTATTCATATAGAAGAATATGATTGTGAATGTCGTGACACAAAATTAGGACCAGAGGAAATTACAAGAGACATTCCAAACGTTGGAGATGATAGCCTAAAAGACTTAGACGAAAATGGAATTATAAGAATAGGTGCAGAAGTAAGACCAGGAGATATATTAGTAGGTAAAGTAACTCCAAAAGGCGAAACAGAGCTTACAGCAGAAGAAAGATTGTTAAGAGCTATATTTGGAGAAAAAGCTAGAGAAGTAAGAGATACTTCATTACGTGTACCACATGGCGAAGCAGGAACAATAGTCGATATAAAAATATTTACAAGAGAAAATTCAGACGAATTAGGACCTGGCGTAAATCAAATAATAAGATGTTATATAGCTACAAAAAGAAAAATATCTGTTGGAGATAAAATGGCAGGACGTCACGGAAATAAAGGTGTTATTTCTCGTATACTTCCAGAAGAAGATATGCCATTCTTGCCAGACGGAACACCAGTAGATATAGTTTTAAACCCATTAGGTGTACCTTCTCGTATGAACTTAGGTCAAGTATTGGAAGTACATTTGGGAATGGCAGCAAAAGCATTGGGCTGGAAAGTTGCAACACCAGTATTTGATGGAGCAACAGATGAAGAAATAAGAGAACTATTAAAAAAAGCGGGATTATCAGAAGATGGTAAAACAATACTATATGATGGAAGAACAGGAGAAGCTTTTGACCACCCAATTACAGTAGGTGTTATGTATATGCTTAAACTTCACCATTTAGTAGATGACAAAATACATGCTCGTTCAACAGGACCTTATTCAGTTATTACTCAACAACCATTAGGAGGTAAGGCACAGTTTGGTGGACAACGTTTTGGAGAGATGGAAGTTTGGGCATTAGAGGCATATGGTGCAGCTTATACATTGCAAGAAATGCTAACAACAAAATCAGATGATGTAGTTGGACGTGTAAAAACATATGAGGCTATTGTAAAAGGAGAAAATGTTCCAGAACCAGGAGTACCAGAAGGATTTAAGGTATTAATAAAAGAACTTCAAAGTTTAGGATTAGACATAAAGCTATACTCAGAAGATAACAAGGAATTAGAATTAAAAGAGAATATAGAAGACGGCATAGATTTTAATTTTGATTCTGGAAAAGAAGATGCTGTAGATGAAAATGACTTAAATGATGGATATATAGAAGAAGACGGAGAAGAACTTGGGGAAGATATGCTATTAGACGACATAGACGGAATGCTAGATGAGGACGAAATACTAATAGATGATACAGACTTAGGCAAAGAGAATTTGCTAGAAGACCAAGATATGCTAGACGAGTAAAATAATTAAATAGTTTCAAAAAGGATTTTTACGCAGACAAAAGGGAATTGCACAGCAGTGTATTGAGTAAAAATCCTTAAGAAACAAGAGAAAATAGAAGTCAAGGGGGCTAAAAGCAGTGGATGAACTAGAAATTTTCGATAAAATTAAAATAGGTATTGCATCAGACGAAAGAGTAAGAGAGTGGTCAAAAGGAGAAGTAAAAAAACCAGAGACTATTAATTATAGAACATTAAAACCAGAAAAAGATGGACTTTTTTGTGAAAGAATATTTGGACCTACAAAAGACTGGGAATGCCATTGTGGTAAATATAAAAGAGTAAGGTATAAAGGAATTGTTTGTGACAGATGTGGTGTAGAAGTAACAAAATCTAAAGTAAGACGTGAAAGAATGGGACATATTGAACTTGCAGCACCAGTAGCTCACATTTGGTATTTTAAAGGAATTCCAAGTAGAATAGCTTTATTACTAGATGTTTCTCCAAGAAACCTAGAAAAAGTTATATATTTTGCTTCATATATTGTTACAGATAAAGGAACATCTTCACTAACAAAAACACAAGTATTATCAGAAAAAGAATATCACGAAGCAGAAGAAAAATATGGAAAAGGCTCTTTTAAAGCAGAAATGGGAGCAGAAGCAATAAGAAAATTGCTAGAAGAAATAGACATAGAAAAACTATCTGAAAAACTAAAAAAAGAATTAGAAAAAGCAAGCGAGCAGAAAAAGGCAAAACTAATAAAAAGATTAGATACTGTGGAAGCATTTAGACTATCAGAAAATAAACCTGAATGGATGGTTATGAATGTTGTACCTGTAATTCCACCAGATTTAAGACCTATGGTTCAATTAGACGGTGGTAGATTTGCAACATCAGACTTAAATGACTTATACAGAAGAGTTATAAATAGAAATAACAGATTAAAAAGGCTACTAGAGTTAGGAGCACCAGAAATAATTGTAAGAAACGAAAAAAGAATGTTACAAGAATCTGTAGATGCTTTAATAGACAATAGTAGAAGAGGAAGACCAGTAACAGGTGCGGGTGGAAGACCTTTGAAATCATTATCAGATATGCTTAAGGGAAAACAAGGACGTTTCCGTCAAAACTTATTAGGAAAGCGTGTTGATTATTCAGGACGTTCAGTTATAGTTGTTGGACCAGAACTTAAAATATATCAATGTGGTGTTCCAAAAGAAATGGCGGTAGAATTATTTAAACCATTTGTAATGAAAGAATTAGTTGGACGTGGAATAGCTCACAATATTAAAAATGCAAAGAGAATGGTAGAAAGACTAAGGCCAGAAGTATGGGACATATTGGAAGAGGTTATAAAAGACCATCCTGTATTATTAAACCGTGCGCCTACACTACATAGATTGGGAATTCAAGCATTTGAGCCAGTTTTAGTAGAAGGAAGAGCTATAAAATTACATCCATTAGTATGTACAGCTTTTAATGCGGATTTTGACGGTGACCAAATGGCTATACATATCCCATTATCACCAGAAGCACAAGCAGAAGCAAGATTTTTAATGCTATCTGTAAATAACTTGTTAAAACCACAAGATGGTAAACCAGTAACTGTTCCTACACAAGATATGATTTTAGGAAGCTACTATTTAACAATGATTGTAGAAGGTGAAGAAGGCGAAGGAATGTATTTTTCTTCTCCAGAAGAGGCAATTATTGCAAATGTAAACAAAGATTTAGGTTTGCATGCTAAAATTCATGTAAGAATGAGCAAAGTAGTAGATGGAGTTGAAAAACATAAAATAATAGAAACAACAGTTGGTAGAATTATATATAACCAAGGAATTCCACAGGATTTAGGTTTTGTAGATAGAACAAACCCGGAAAATGAGTTCCAATTAGAAATAGACTTCCCAGTTATTAAGAAAAATTTAGGAAAAATAATTGCAAAATCAATAAACAAACATGGATTAGATGCAACAGCAGAACTACTAGATTATATTAAGGCAACAGGATATAAATATTCAACAATAGGTGCTATTACAGTTTCTGTTGATGATGTAAAAGTTCCAGAAGCTAAAAAACAAATATTAGCTAGTGCAAACGAAAAAGTAAATGACGTATTAAAACAATATAAACGTGGTTTAATTACTGACGAAGAAAGATATCAATCTGTAATTAAAATATGGGAAAAAGCAACAGATGAAGTTACAGAAGCAATGAAGAGTAATTTTGAAGAATTAAACCCAGTATATATGATGTCACAATCAGGAGCCAGAGGTAACATAAACCAATTAAGACAAATAGCAGGTATGCGTGGACTTATGGCAAGTACAACAGGTAAAACAGTTGAAATTCCAATAACATCATCATTTAGAGAGGGGCTAGATGCTCTTGAGTACTTTATTTCAGCACACGGTGCTAGAAAAGGTTTAGCAGATACAGCTTTAAGAACTGCGGATTCAGGATACTTAACAAGAAGATTAGTTGATGTAGCACAAGATATAATTGTAAGAGAAGATGACTGTGGAACAAAAGAAGGAATGGAACTTTCAGACATTAAAGACGGAAATCAAGTAGTAGAAAAACTAGAAGAACGCTTATTGGGAAGATATCCATTAGAAGACATAAAGAATCCAGAAACAGGTGAAATAATAGTAACAACCGAGGAGCTTATAACAGAAGCAATAGCAGAAAAAATAGTTACAGCAGGAATAACAAAAGTTAAAGTTCGTACAGTATTAGAGTGCAAAACAAAACATGGTGTATGTCGCAAATGTTATGGAATGGGATTAGCTTCAAGAGCAGAGGTAAACATAGGTGAGGCTGTAGGTATTATTGCTGCACAATCTATCGGAGAACCAGGAACACAGTTAACCATGAGAACAATTCACTCTGGTGGTGTCGCAGGTGTTGCAGATATCACTCAGGGTCTTCCTAGAGTTGAGGAATTATTTGAAGCTAGAAAACCAAAGGGATTAGCTATAGTAACAGAAATCTCTGGTAAAGTAAAAATTTCAGAGGATAAAAGCAAAAAAGAAGTTATTGTCACAAGCAAAGATGATAGTAAAACATATTCAATACCTTTTGGCTCAAAATTACGTGTAAAAGACGGGGATGAAGTAGAAGCAGGAATGCCATTAACAGAGGGTTCTATAAATCCAAATGAAATATTAGCAATAAATGGTGTTGATGGAGTTCATAAATACTTAGTACAAGAAGTTCAAAAAGTTTATAGAAACCAAGGTGTTGATATTAACGATAAACATATTGAAGTTATTGGTAGACAAATGCTAAAAAGAGTTAGAGTTGAAGATAATGGGGATACAGGACTATTTGCAGGTTCACTAGTGGATATAAATGAACTAGAAGAAGAAAACGAAAAAATGATAGCAGAAGGTAAAAAACCAGCCACATATAAACGTGTACTATTAGGAATAACAAAAGCATCACTTGCAACAGAGAGCTTTTTATCAGCAGCATCTTTCCAAGAAACAACTAGAGTGTTAACAGAAGCTGCAGTAAAAGGAAAGGTAGATGAATTAATAGGCTTAAAAGAAAATGTTATAATAGGTAAATTAATTCCAGCTGGAACAGGATTAAGCAAATACAAAAATATACACATAGACACAGAAAAAGAAGAAT
Organism: Clostridiales bacterium; assembly: GCA_003534295.1. Classification (GTDB taxonomy): domain Bacteria; phylum Bacillota; class Clostridia; order TANB77; family CAG-508; genus DNVW01. The sequence continues at coordinate 132,034 of DPDV01000012.1, read as the reverse complement.
GTGACTGTGAAGAAGAATGCAATAATTAATAAAGTAAACGGGACTTTTTATAGTTCCGTTTATTTGCTAATAAAAAAAATAAAAAAATACTATATTTCTACAAAAAAGTATGATATATTATATATGTATAAAAAGCTATATTGAAAGGAATGAAAAAATATATGGAAAGAGGAAGAAGATATAGTGGAGGACGAAAACTAAACATGAAAAAAGTATTTGCTGTAATAATAGCTTTTGCAGTAATTATAATGTTTATTGTAGGAATAAGAAAGATACTAAAATCAAATAAAGGAGCTGCGGAAAAGACAGTTGTTCAAAAATATTTCGCAGTATATACTAATAATAAATGGGGAGTAATAGATTCAAAAGGGACTACTGTTATAGAACCAACATATGATGAAACAATAATAATTCCAAACCCATCAAAAGCCATATTTATTTGTACATATGATGTAGATTATGAAAAGGGCTTATATAAAACAAAAGTGTTAAATGATAAGAAAGAAGAAGTACTTACAGGGTATGAGTCTGTGCAAGCATTAGAAAATTATGATGAAAATAATAATTTGTGGTATGAATCTGATGTCTTGTTAGTAAAAAAAGATGGAAAATATGGATTGATAAATTATAAAGGAAATGAATTATTAAAATGTGAGTATAACTCAATTACAACATTAAAAGGAATAAAAAATAGCTTGATAACAGACAAAGATGGAAAGCTTGGATTAGTTGATGACATAGGAAACATAGTAATACCAAACCAATATAAAGCTATAAAACAACTAGGAAATAAATATGAAGAAGGATTTATAGTGCAAAATGAAAAATATGGAGTAATAAATTGGGACAAATCAGTTGCGCTAGAAGCTAAATATGATGAAGTAAAACAGATATATGGCAATGGTAGATTTGTAGTAAAACAAGATGGAAAATGGAAAATAGTAGATACAACAGGTAATTCATATTTAGAAGAAAAATTTGATGATGTAAAATCAATAAATGGAGAAAATGTTGTAATTCAGAAAAATGGAAAATATGGAATAATGACAATTTCTGGAGATACAAAGTTAGAAACTAAATATGAAGATATAAAATTTACATATGCGGATAACTACATTGCTAAACTAGAAGGCAAATATGGGATTGTAAATGTAGCAGGACAAACAAAATTGGATTTTGTATATAATAACTTGATATATAGAAGTGATGTAGATTTTTACGAGGGTTCAAAAGAAAATATTAATTCAGATTTAATAGACAGAGACTTTAATGTTAAATTAAATGGAATTGTAACAGAAATTAACAAAGATTTAGGATATATGAAGATTAGAATAAACGATGAATATAAATATTATAATTTTAAATTTGAGGAAAAATCTAACATAGAATTACTAAAAGGTAACACATTATTTTTATCAAAAAAAGATAAGAAATATGGTTTTGTAAATAAAGATGGTATAGTAATGGTTGACTATATATATGATGATGCAACAGAACAAAATGAATTTGGATATGCAAGTGTAAAAAAAGATGGATTATGGGGATGCGTTAATTCAAAAGGAGAAGTCACAATATCACCAGCATACTCATTAGAAAACAGTATATTAATAGACTTTATAGGAAAATGGCATAGAGGCCAAGATTTAAACTTAAATTATTATACAGATGAAAAATAAATTATAGGAGGAGCAAGCATACAGATGGAACAAAAGATTAAATATCAATATACGTATTTCATATATCCGTATATTATAGAACCGAATAAATACAATAAATATATGCTAAAGCTTATAAGAAATCCTAAGTGTAAATTAAAAACATTTGATAGAATAAAAGATTTTGATATATACACATATTTTTTACCAAATATAAGAGATTATATGTTTTGGACATTTGGACTATCAACTCAAAAAATAAATGAGCTTCAAAATATGGAAGACAAGATGCAGAGTGCAATACTTTCAAAATATCCTTGTACAATTTTTGAATATGAATTAGAAAAAAATATACAGGGAAAAGTAGGAGAACAGAACGGTATATTTTTTGATATTTTAAAAATGGAGATTATTTGCTTTAATACAGGTATATGCTTTTTAACATTTAAAACTGTTTTAAATGGAGAAAACAATTTAGATGACGTATTGAATTTTAATTATAAGTTCAGAGATATAAACTCAAATTTATCACAACTAAGGGAATATGAAAACATACGAATACAAACAAGCACTTTTAAAGATATAAGGGATTTTTCAAGTTTGATAAAAGAAATAGCAGGCAATAGTACAGGAGCAAAAAAAATAAATGTAGATACTGAAAGGTTTATTACATATTCATATGTATGCTTAGATCAAAGTTGCTGGAACGAAAGTACAAATAATACTGTACTAAATGAAAGATTTTTAAATTATGCCAATATAGCAAATGCAAACTCTAAAACAAATAGCAAGGTAAAGGAAATTGAACAAAGATATGTAAAATTTGGGTTTACAAGCTGGAGTGCAGTGGTAATGGCATCAGATATAAATACAGATAATTATACAAAACTGCCATTTGAATATGAGAATAAATATTTATATCATTATATATTTAACATATACAAAAAAATATATTTAAAAAAGTTAATATATGAGTTTAATATGAGCAATAATTTTGAGAAGATCAAGGAGCAATTTATAAATTTTACCAAATTTATATGGATACAAGAAATAACCAACAATGAGCTTGGAATAAGTATAGAAGAAAAGGAAAGAGAAAGTTTATTGCTAGAAGAGACATACCTAAGATTAAAAAATAAATATGATATACTTTATAAAAATTACAATATAGAAAGAATTGCAAAGGGAAATAAAATAATTGCAATAATAGTAATAGGCATATTTATTGTTACACTTATGAAGTTATTTGGAAAATAAAAAAGTTCAATCAGATAAAATCTTATATAAGGGAGAATTTAGATGGAGATAAGAACAGGTGTAGATATAATAGAGGTAAATAGAATAAAGGAAAGTATTGAGCAAATAGGGCAGGTTTTTGTGGATAGAATATTCACAGAAAAAGAACAAGAATATTGCGAAAAATCTAATAAAATGAAGTATCAACATTATGCGGCAAGATTTGCTGCAAAAGAAGCTATATTTAAGGCAATTTCTAAAAACATAAACAATACTTCTAACTGGTTATGGAAAAATATAGAGATATATAATGATGAAAAAGGAAGGCCAATAGCAGATATAAGTAAATTAGAAATAAAAAATATAATAAGCCAGGATTTGAGTATATCACATATAGAAAACTACGCAATGGCAAGCTTTACTTTAATATTAGATAATTAATAGAGTATTTGTAACAAAGATAACTATTTAGGAAAGGATGCAAAGTCTAAAATGAGGGTTTTCGATTCACATTCACACTATAATGATGAGAAATTTGATGAGGACAGAGAAAAAATATTACATGAAATATATGAGGCTGGAATAACAAAAATTATAGTTGCAGGTTATGATATAGAATCTTCTAAAAAGGCAATAGACTTATCAAACAAATATGATTTTATATATGCTATATGTGGAATATCTCCAAATGATATATTAAAAACAGAAAATGAGATAATAAAGCAAATAAAAAAAATAGAAAATATAGCAAAAGCCGATAAAGTTGTTGGCATTGGAGAAATCGGACTTGACTATTATTGGAATAAAGAAAACAAAGAACTACAACAGATGGCATTTATTAACCAAATAAAATTAGCGAACAAGCTGAATTTACCAATAATAATACATACAAGAGAAGCTGTGATGGATACTATAAAAATTTTAAAGGAAAATACACCAAATAAGAAGGGAGTATTTCACTGTTGCCCATTAAACAAAGAACTTGTAAAAGAAGGACTAAATCTAGGTTTTTACATTTCGTTAGCAGGACCAATAACATTCAAAAATTCTAAAAATGCAGATGAAATAATACAAATGATACCATTGGAAAAAATGCTTATTGAAACAGATAGCCCATATTTGGCACCAGAACCTAATAGAGGGACAAGAAATGACTCAAGAAATTTAAAGTATTTAGTAGAAAAAATAGCACAAGTAAAGCAAATTGAACCAGAAGAAATTGCAGAAATTACATATAATAATTGGAAATTTTAAAACATACATATTTAGTAAACAAAAAACATAGTGTATTACAATTAAATACACTATGTTTTTTATGTATAAATTTTAGTTATTAAAATCAACTTTTACATTTTTTCTAGCTTCTGGGTTATCTACTTCAAATAAAGTTTCTTGTGTAAAATTAAACATTCCAGCTACAATGTTTGAAGGAAATACTTGAATCTTTGTATTATATGTAGTTACAATGTCATTATAAAATTGCCTAGAATAAGAAATTTTATTTTCTGTGTTAGCAAGTTCTTGTTGTAAACTTATAAAATTTTGATTTGCTTTTAAATCAGGATAAGCTTCTGAAACAGCCATAATTGTTTTTAAAGTATCAGAAAGTTGAGTGTCCAAATTAGATTTTTCTGCTACAGTTTTTGCATTTGCCCATGCAGTGCGAAGTTCTGCAACTTTTGTTAAAATATTACTTTCGTGTCCCATATATCCCTTAACAGTCTCAACAAGATTAGGAATTAGGTCAAATCTTCTTTGCAATTGTATTTCTATTTGGCTCCAAGCATTTTTAACTTTTTGTCTTAGCGAAACAAGATTATTGTATATATTTATTAGGAAAACCAATATAAGAACAACAATTATTAAAATAATCCATCCCATTTTAATATCAATCCTTTCTTTTAAGGCAATATAAAAATTACCTCAACAATATAACCAATATAATATCATACATATATTAAAAATTCAATAAAATACACATAAAATTCACAAAAAAGGTTACCGGATAATGTTTTTAAGAGCTATATTATCTGCATGTATGGAAACATAAGTTTTGGATAGGATTAAAAGCGTATACTTCGGCGTTTTATCTTTATAATATATTAAATAGTAACAAAAAAATAGATACAGAATTTATGTTTAATTTTTTTAAAAATGGTAAAAATTATATTATATAAGGAGGAAGAATATGGAAGCATATATTGCAAAAAGAAGAAAAAAATCATCAAAGAATAAAATGTTAATAGTAATTATCTTTATATTTATAATTGCTAGTGGTATAATACTATATAAATTTTATGAGAAAATAGATATAAATGAAGCCAATCAGCCACCAGAGGCAGTAAAAACATTAAGAACTATGGAGGAAGAAAAAAAGGAAAATAAAGAAGCAGTTGATGTTATAGAAAAAGCAACATCAAATGTTGTAGGAATATCAAAAGTAAAAAATGTTGGTAGCAGTATTTTTTTAAAGGATAGTACATCAAAACTTGGGTTAGGCACAGGTGTAGTGGTAACAGATAATGGATATATATTAACCAATGCACATGTTTCTGGGGAAAAGTATAGTACATGCTATGTAACATTAGAGTCGGGTGAAACATTTACAGGGAATGTGGTATGGTCTGATGTTAATATAGATTTATCTATTTTAAAGATATCATGTAAAAATATGAAATATGCAGTATTAGGAGATTCTGATAATATCAGGGTTGGTGAAAAAGTATATGCAATAGGAAATCCAATTGGATTTGAGTTTGAAAGAACAGTAACATCTGGTATAATAAGTGCAGTAAATAGAACCATTAAAATAGAAGAAGATGAAGATGTTTCTTATATGAGCAATTTAATTCAAACAGATGCAACAATAAATTTAGGAAATAGTGGAGGACCATTAATAAATATAGATGGAGAAGTAATAGGAATAAATACTATAAAAATCAGTTCAGCAGAAGGAATAGGATTTGCTGTGCCAATAAATCTTATTAAAACAATAATAGAAAAATTGGCAACACAGGGAAAGTTTGAAGAAGCAAGTATTGGAATATTTGCCTATGATAAAAATGTGATACCATATATAGATAAAAATTTAAAGTTTGATACAGGCATATATGTTGTTCAAGTTAGTAGAGGCTCATCAGCATATAATGCAGGACTGAGAGAAAAAGATATAATAATTAAAATAGATAATATAACACTAGAGAAGATGAGTGACTTAAGAAAATATATTTATACTAAAAATGTGGGAGATGAAGTTATATTAAGAATACAAAGAAATAATGTGGAAAAAGAAGTAAAAATGATGTTAACGCGAAAATAGTAGAAAAGTTAAATTTGACAGATCTGCTAATAAATGGTATAATATAATTGTTGCTTTTAAAGGAGGGAACAAATTTCTTATGAAAAATGATGAGAAAGCATCTATATCGCTGAAAAGAATCATTGCCATAAGCTTAATATTTTTATTTTTAACAAGCATAGCAGTAGTTGCAGGAAATGTTAAATTAAATAGCGTAAAAATAATATTATCAAGTGGTTATGAAATGAATGTATTATCTTCAAAAACTAAAATTTCAGAAATATTAGATGAAAACCATATTATAATATTGGAAGATGAAAAGGTTATTCCAAGTTTAGACGAAGAACTTTCATCAAACAATACTATAAAAATATTTAAAAACACAGATGAAGAAGTTGAAATAGCTACGGAAATAGAATGCTCAGAGAATATTAAAACAGAAGATATTTTAAAAAATTATGAACAAATAATTGAAAAAATAGTAACTGTGGAAGTAAAAATACCATATGAAACTATTACTAAAGACGTATCAACAGGTTCTGGAACAAAGCAAGACAGAATAATACAAAATGGTGTTGATGGACTAAAAAAAGTAACATATAAAATAAAATATCAAAATGATGTAGAAATAGAAAAAACAGAAATATCTAGCGAAATTATAAAAGAACCAATAAACAAAATTGTTGAAGTAAGAACAAGACAGATTACATCAAGAAGTTCAAACCTAAGAACAGCTAGCACAAACCCAGCGACAACAGCATCTACAACATTGGCAAAAAAAGTAGAAGGAATAACACCAAAAGTTGCAACTTTTAATACTTCGGCATATTGTCCATGTATGAGTTGCTGTGGTAAAACAAATGGTATAACATCATCTGGTGCATTAGCATCTCAATGGTACACATTAGCAGCAGGTTCGGTATATCCAATAGGAACAGTTATATATATACCATATTTTAAAGATAAACCAAATGGTGGATGGTTTGTGGTTCAAGACAGAGGTGGAGCAATATCAAGTGATAGATTAGATATTTTCTATAATTCACATAGTTCTGCACTACAATTTGGTAGAAGATATTTAGAATGTTATGTATATGAATTTTAATAATATAATCGGTTATCACATTTACGATAGCCGATTTATTTTAATATCAATTAGAGTAATTGCTAAGTAAAATGCTTGCATATACGCTTCTTTTTTGATATTATAGTAAAAGTAAAAATGAATTGAGGAAGAAAAATGAAACTAATATCATGGAATGTTAATGGGTTAAGAGCTAATATTACAAAAGGATTTGAAACTTTTTTTAAACAAATAGATGCAGATATTTTTTGCATTCAGGAAACAAAAATGCAGGAAGAACAAATTGATATAACTATTCAGAATATTTTAAAAAAATATAAGCAATATTGGAATAGTGCATTAAAAAAAGGTTATTCAGGTACGGCAGTATTTAGCAAAAAGGTGCCTATAAATGTGACATATGGAATAGGAATAGAAGAGCATGACAAGGAGGGAAGAATTATAACACTTGAGTTTGAAAAATTCTTTTTAGTAAATTGTTATACTCCAAATTCAAAAAAAGGCTTGGAAAGATTAGATTATAGGATGTTATGGGAAGATGAAATAAAAAAATATCTGATAAAATTAGATAAGATAAAGCCTGTAATATACTGTGGCGATTTGAATGTAGCACATGAAGAAATAGACTTGAAAAATCCAAAAACAAATAGAAAAAGCGCAGGATTTACAGATGAAGAAAGAAATAAAATGACTGAATTATTAAAGATGGGTTTTACTGACACTTTTAGATATCTATACCCAGAAAAAGAAAATGCGTACTCATGGTGGTCATATATGTCAAATGCAAGAGAAAAAAATGTTGGCTGGAGAATAGACTATTTTATTGTTTCAAAGTCAATAGAAATCCAGATACAGGATTCAATGATATACTCAGAAGTATTGGGAAGTGACCATTGCCCAATAGGACTAGAAATTAAAATATGAAAGGGGAAAAAATGGGAGAAAATAAACGTGTAATTACAAAATGGTTATATTGGTTTGTATTTGCTGTTGCTGTTATATTAGTTTACAAAACAGTAGATAATTTAGGAGAAATATTAAATTGGTTTGGAAAATTATTTTCAATTTTAATGCCATTTGTAATAGGAATATTAATAGCATACTTATTCTATATGCCAACAAAAAAATTGGAAAAAGTATATTCAAGGACAAAAAACAAATTTATAAAAAGAAAATCTAGAGCAATAGCAATATTCACAATATATGTAATAGCAATAATAGCAATTATATTTATAATTAATTTTATAATTCCAACAATAATAGAAAGCACTAAGGACTTAATAAGTAATTTTCAAAGCTATTACAATAAAACAATGGCTGTTTTAAATAATTTACCAGAGGAGTCATTCTTAAAAAATGAAATAATATATAAGTTGGCAGAACAAATAAAAAATATTGATTTAGAAAAGTATTTAAACCTTGAACAATTAGCTCAATACGCAAAAGGTGCAATAAATGTAGTTACAGGAGTATTTGATTTATTTGTGTCTATAATAGTATCCATATACATATTGTCAGAGAGAGACGAGATATTAGGATTTTTTAATAGATTATCAAAAAGAATATTCAAAGAGGATACATATAGTAATGTAGAAAAATACTTTTACGAAACAAACAATGTTTTTTTCCGCTTTATATCAAGCCAACTGTTGGATGGAATGGTAGTTGGAATAATAACATCTATAGCGATGAAAATAATGGGGATACAATATGCTATACTACTAGGATTTATGATAGGTCTATTTAATTTAATACCATATTTCGGAGCAATAATAGCTGTAATAATAGCAGGTATAATAACAATATTTACAGGTGGACTTGATCAAGCGATATGGATGGTAATAATAGTAACAATATTACAACAAATAGATGCAAACATAATAAATCCAAAAATAACAGGAGATTCACTAAAAATAAGCCCATTATTAGTAATATTTGCGGTAACAGTAGGTGGAGCGTACTTTGGGGTATTAGGCATGTTCTTGGCAGTACCAATAGCAACTGTAATAAAAATAATATTAGAAGACTATATAAAAAATGTTAATGCCTAGACCAAAAAGCAATTTTAATTCCCATTTACAGTGTGGATTTCTTGTAAACATTGACAAAAGCGCGAAATAAGTGTAAAATATAAGATGTAATTAGGAGGATTTTATGCCGAGCAATAAAAAAATATTTGATAAACTAGTATCGCGCGTAAAGATATATTTAGTAATAATAGCAGTACTTTTAACAATTATTTGTATAAGCAATATTAACTTAGTTCTGCCAGCAATTTTGTTTTATATTTTAGTTGTTGGATATGCTTATTGGAGCAGTGAAAAGAGAAAAGAAGAATTATCTGAGCATATAGAACACTTAACCTTTAGCGTTGATAAAGCAGCAAAGGGAACACTGATAAATTCACCATTTCCACTTATAATATTAGAAACCAATGGAAATACAATTTGGAAAAACGAGAAGTTTTCTAAGGAATTTATTAATATAGATATTAATAACTATTTGGATAGTATATTAAAAGAATTAAAGCAAAGTCTTGAAAATGGAGAATTTGTTAAAAATAAAAATATTAATCAAAGTATAGTAATTGGAAGTAAAACATATAAGCTATTAGGAGAATATATAGAATTAAAAAATAAACAGTCAATATTTACACTATATTTTATGGACAATACAGAATTAATAAAAACAGAAGAAAAATATATTAACTCACAAAATTGTATAGGAATAATAATGATTGACAATTATGAAGAGTTAATGCAGAGAGTAGAAAACGAAGACAGGTCTACATTCATAGCACAAATTGAAAAAAATATATATGAATGGGCAACTCATTTTGAAGGTTTAGTAATAAAATCTGAAAGAGATACTTTTGTGTTAATATTTGAACAAAAATATCTATCAGAAATAGAAAATAAAAAATTTAATATATTAGATGAAATAAAAGAATTGGAATGGACTAATAAAGCACAGTTCACTTTAAGCATAGCTGTTTCAAACGAAGGTAGCTCTAACTACGAAAAATACAAATCCGCACAAGCAGGCCTAGATATCGTATTGGGACGTGGAGGAGACCAGGCAGTTGTAAGAGAAAATGGAAAATATGTATTCTTTGGCGGAAGAGCACAAGAAGTAGAAAAAAGAACTAAGGTGAAAGCTAGAACAGTAGCACATGCCTTAAAAGAACTAATACTTGAAGCGGAAAATGTAATGGTAATGGGACATTCTAACTCAGATATGGACTGCATAGGTTCAAGTATGGGAATATATAGATTAGCAAGGTCATTAGGAAAAAATGCATATATAGTAAACAATTCTTATGGAATTGGTTTAGAAAACTTTATGGAAAAAGCAAAAGAAGATGACGAGTACAAAAATGTAATTATAAACAAAAGTGAAGCATTAGCTAAAATAAGCCCAGAAACATTGCTAATTGTTGTGGATACAAGTAAGAAAAACTATGTGGAAATTCCAGAATTATTAGAAGAAACAGAAAAAATAGTAGTTATAGACCATCATAGAAGAAGTACAGAATATATAGAAGATGCAACACTTATGTTCCATGAGGTTTATGCATCTTCAGCAGCAGAACTTGTTACAGAAATATTGGAATATTCACAAGAAAAAATTGAGTTAACAGAGTTAGAAGCAGAGGCACTTTATGCGGGAATTATGATGGATACAAAGAATTTTACTTTTAAAACAGGTGTAAGAACATTTGAAGCAGCAGCATATTTGAGAAAGTATGGAATAGATACAATTAAGGTGAAAAAATGGTTTCAAAGTGACTTAGCAACATACAATAAAATTTCTAAAATAGTAGAAAAGGCAGAGGTTTTAGAACATGCAATAGCAATTTCTATTTATGATGAACAAGACAAAGATGCAAACATAATATGTGCAAAGGCGGCAGATGAACTACTCACAATAAGTAATATAGTTGCATCATTTGTAATTGGAATGATGGGAGACAGAGTCTGCATAAGTGGACGTTCAATAGGAGATATAAATGTTCAATTAATACTAGAAAAACTGGGTGGCGGAGGACACATAACCTTAGCCGGAGCCCAAGTAGAGGGAATGACAACAGAAGAAGTAAAAACAGAGCTTATAAATAGAATAAATGAATATTTTAGTGAAATGTCAAGTTAAGAGGAATAATAAAAAAGAGGGCAATACAACTGGTATTTGCCCTCTTATAAACAATTGACTTTAATATATATAAAAGTGGGTAAAAGCTATTGATAGAAGAAACTCTATAAGATATAATTAATAAAAGCATTTTAAATTAAATACTAGAATTTTAAAAAAGTATTAAAGAAGATAAAGAGAGGAATGATTATATGAAGGTAATTTTATTAGACAATATAAAGGGCGTAGGGAAAAAAGATGAAATAATAAATGCAAGTGATGGATATGCAAGAAATTACTTATTTCCAAAAAAATTAGCAGTAGAGGCAACAAAAGAAAATTTAGGAAAACTAGAATCAAAGAATGAAGCTAATAAATTTAAAAAACAAAATGAAAAAAATGATGCAATAGAAGTAGCAAATAAGTTAAAAGAACTAGTTTTAACAATAAAAGTAAAAGCTGGAGAAAATGGAAAGATATTTGGAGGGGTAACCTCAAAAGAAATATCAGAAAATTTAAAAGAACAGTATAAAATAGAAATAGATAAAAAGAAGATAGAAGTAAAAGAAACTATAAAAAATATAGGAAGATTTACAATAAATATAAAATTATATGAAGGAGTAAATGCAAAATTAACAGTGAATATAATTGCAGAATAGTAGGACTCGTATATTAAGAAAGGAATGAAAAAAATGGAGTTAGGCAGAATTCCACCACACGATATAGAAGCAGAACAAGCTATTATAGGCAGTATGTTAACAGATAAAGATGCAGTAATAGCAGCAGTAGAAGTATTGCAAGAGCAAGATTTTTACAGAGAAGATAATAAAATAATATATTCTGCAATACTAAATTTATACAATAGGGCAGAGCCAATAGACATTATAACATTAAAATCAGAGCTAAAATCAATGGGAAAGTTTGAGGCTGTTGGTGGTTTGGAATATATAGTTCAATTACCAGACAAAGTACCTACAACATCAAATGTAGAACAATATATAAAAATAGTGGAAGAAAAATCAATGCTAAGAGCATTAATAAAAACTGCGGATGAATTAATAACACTTGGATATGACCCTACACAAGAGGTAGAACAAGTAATAGATACAGCAGAAAAAAAGATTTTTCAGGTAATGCAAAAAAAGAATCAAAAGGGATATTCATCTATAAAAGACATTCTAGTAGACACATTTACACAATTGGAACAATTATATAACCAAAAAGAATCAATTACAGGCGTTCCAACAGGATTTGTGGATTTGGACTATAGAACTTCAGGACTACACAATTCAGACTTGATACTGGTTGCTGCAAGACCTGCTATGGGAAAATCCGCGTTTGCGTTAAATATAGCCACAAATGCAGCAGTAAGAGCAAAAGTTCCAGTAGCGATATTTAGCTTAGAAATGTCTAAAGAACAAATGACAAACAGAATTTTATGCAGTGAAGCAATGGTGGATAGTGCAAAAGTTAGAACGGGAAAAATAGATGATGATGAATGGGCAAAATTAGCAGCAACATCAGGAGAACTTTCAGAAGCGGGTATATATATAGATGATACTCCGGGTATTTCAATAATGGAAATAAGGGCAAAATGCAGAAAAATGAAATTAGAAAAAAATATAGGATTAGTTGTAATAGACTATTTACAATTAGTTCAAGGCAGTAATAAAAAAGGAGGAAGCCGTGAACAAGAAATAGCAGAGATAAGTAGGTCCTTAAAAATATTAGCAAAGGAAATAGATGTACCTGTTATAGCATTATCACAATTATCACGTGCACCAGAGCAAAGAATAGACCATAGACCAATGCTTTCAGACTTACGTGAATCAGGTTCAATAGAGCAAGATGCAGACATTGTAATGTTTTTATATAGAGATGACTACTACAATGAAGACACAGAAAAGAAAAATATTGCAGAAGTAATAATAGCAAAACATAGATCGGGAGCAACAGGAACGGTAGAACTATTATGGCTAGCAAACTATACAAAATTCGCAAATATAGAAAGATACAGAGAATAAGTTGTCACTATAGGGACGCTCCTTTTTGTGACAGAAAGGGGAAATATGTTGGAGGATAAGGTATTAAATACCATAAAAAGGTATGAACAAATAAAATCTGGGGATACTATAGTAGTGGGAGTGTCTGGGGGGCCAGATTCTATTTGTTTATTGAATGTATTAAAAAATTTACAAAATGAACTTAAAATAAACATTGTAGTTGCACATATTAATCATATGATAAGAAAAGAGGCTGACTCTGAAACAGAGTTTGTACAAGATTTTTGTAAGCAGAGGGATATAAAATGTTTTGTAAAGAAGGTAGATGTTTTACAAATAGCTAAAGAAAAAAAGCTAGGGACAGAAGAGGTTGGAAGAAAAATTAGATATGATTTTTTTGAAGAGGTAAAGAACTTAGTTGGTGGAAATAAAATTGCTACAGCGCATAATGCAAATGATAATGCAGAAACAGTACTAATGAATTTCTTAAGGGGAAGTGGAAGTACAGGGCTTAAAGGTATAGAACCAATAAGAGATAACAAACTTATACGACCTATAATTGAATGTACCAGACAAGAAATTGAACAATATTGTAATGAAAAAGGTTTAAACCCTAAGTATGACAAAACAAATCAAGAAAGCATATATACAAGAAATAAAATTAGGAATATGCTTATTCCGTATATACAAGAGAATTTTAATCCTAATATTATAGAAACAATAAATAGAATGTCCCATCTTATAGCAACTGATGAAATGTATTTCAAATCAATAGTAAAACAGTCATATAAAGAGACTTTTATAAGTAGAACTGAAAAAGAAATAATTTTAGATTTAAAAAAATTTAATGTTTTAGAAAAAGTAATAAAATCAAGACTTATAATATATACTATTAATGAGCTTTTAGGGACTACTAACGGAATAGAAAAAATACATATTGAAGATGTTATTAAATTATGTAAAAATAATATTGGTAATAAATACTTAACACCAAATAAAAATATAAAAATAATGATAAAAAATAAAAAAATCTTTTTTACGAGGTATTGTAAACTTCCGTAAGGAAAGCCTTGATATGACTAGGGTGTGAACAAAAAAACTTTAGTAAAACACTTGAAATACCAAAATCTTTATGATATATTCCTTAAATAGTAAAAGGAGGCATTAACTTGAAAAATGGAATAAAATCTTTAGCTATGTGGCTAATAACATTTATAATATTTATAGTCTTAATATCATCAATAATTGATAATACTGAGAATAGGCTTGCCTACTCGGAATTACTTTCTAAAGTAGAAGCAGGTGAAGTAAAAGAAATAGAAATTTCGGCAGATAAGGTAAAAGCAAATGTAAAATTAAAGAACCAAAATGTTACTAAAGAGGTAAATATACCAAGTGTTGAACATCTAATGTCAGCATTAGAAGATAGTATGAAAACAGGTACAATAAAGGTAACAGAAAAATCAGAATCTTTATTTGTAACAATACTAAGTCTTTTAACACCATTTGGAATATTAATTATATTCTTTATATTCTGGTTCTTATTTATGAATAGTGGAGCACAAGGAGGAGCTGGCTCAAATAAAACAATGTCTTTTGGAAAGAGCAGAGCTAAAATATTAAATCCAACAGATAAAACAAAAGTAACATTTAATGATGTGGCTGGTGTAGATGAGGAAAAAGAAGAATTAGAAGAAATAGTTGAATTTTTAAAAAATCCAAGAAAATTCACAGAGATGGGTGCAAGAATTCCAAAAGGAGTTTTATTGGTAGGGCAACCTGGAACAGGAAAAACACTTTTAGCAAAAGCAGTTGCAGGAGAGGCAGGTGTACCATTCTTCATTATAAGTGGTTCAGACTTTGTAGAAATGTTTGTTGGTGTAGGAGCTTCTAGAGTAAGAGATTTATTTGAAGAAGCAAAGAAAAAAGCACCATGTATTGTATTTATAGATGAAATAGATGCAGTTGGTCGTCAAAGAGGTGCAGGACTTGGCGGAGGACATGATGAAAGAGAACAAACACTAAATCAGTTATTAGTAGAGATGGATGGATTCTCAGCTAATGAAGGAGTAATAGTATTAGCTGCAACCAATAGACCAGACGTATTAGACAAAGCTTTATTAAGACCAGGAAGATTTGATAGACAAATAGTAGTATCGGCACCAGATGTTAAAGCAAGAGAGGAAATCTTAGAAGTTCATAGCAGAAAGAAGAAATTGGCACCAGATGTAGATTTAAAAACAATTGCAAAAAATACATCAGGATTTTCAGGTGCAGATTTGGAAAATGTATTAAATGAGGCGGCTTTATTGGCTGCAAGAAGAAATAAACCAGAAATTAGTATGACAGAAGTAGAAGATGCAATGGTTAAAGTAACAATGGGACCTGAAAAAAGGACTAGAGTTAGAAGCGAAAAAGAACAAAAATTAGTGGCATATCATGAGGCAGGGCATGCAGTTGTAAGTAGATTTTTACCAACACAAGATCCTGTTCATCAAATATCAATTATACCAAGAGGAATGGCTGGAGGATATACTATGTATAGACCAACAGAAGATAAGTCTTTTATGTCTAGAACAGAAATGATAGAAAATATAGTTTCACTATTAGGTGGAAGAGTATCAGAAAAATTGGTATTAGACGATATATCAACAGGAGCAAGTAATGATATAGAACGTGCAACGAAGATTGCAAGAAATATGGTTACAAAATATGGAATGAGTGAAAGAGTTGGCACTATAACCTTAGGACAAAATCAAGAAGAAGTATTTTTAGGAAGAGATTTTGCACAGAGCAAAGAGTATTCAGAAGAAACAGCTGCAATAATAGATGAAGAAGTAAAAAGTATAATTGATTATGCATATAAAAAAGCAGCAGAAATATTAAATGCTAATATGGAAAAATTACATGTTGTAGCAGGAATATTGTTAGAAAAAGAAAAAATAGATGGAGAAGAATTTGATGCAATATTCAATAATTAAAATTATAAAAAATTAAAGGAGCTTATACTCCTTTAATTTTTTTATGCCTTAATGTGCATCTTGTATTTCTGGTTTCATAGAAACAGCTATTAGTGTACCTTCTTCTACAGAAGTGCCTGCAATAGGATCTTGACTTATAACTATTCCAGAACCACTAACTTGAATATTTAAATTTCGGTCCTTTAAAATTGTTCTTGCCTCGGATAAAGACTTTCCTTTTAAATCTGGAACTGTTTGTGATACTCTTGCTTCATGTCCAGCAGAATATATTTTAACAATAGAGTCTTTCAGTAATTGGGTTCCAGCTTTAGGCATTTGTTCTGTGACAATTTCTTCAGAACCTCCTGATATAATACAATTAAAGCCTGCGTTTTCTATAATTTTATTTGCTTCTGCAATAGTTTTGTTTACTACATTTGGTAGTGTAGTAGTAGAATTTGAGCTACTGCTTCCAGTAGTTGAGCCACTACTGTCAGAAGGAATTTGTAAATATGGTAATACTTCTGTTAATATTTGAGAAGCAACAGGTCCAGCAATTTGACCACCTTGATGACTATCTCCCTCAGGAGCATATAATGTTACAAGAGCAACAACTTCTGGACTTTCTACAGGGGAAATAGCAATATATGACGCAACATATCCATCTTCCTCTGCACCTGGTGATGGTTCTGATGTTCCGGTTTTTCCTGCCACAGAGTAGCCTGTAACTCTTCCGTACCTTCCTGTACCAGATGTTACTACCGATTCCATCATATTTAAAAGATTTTCAGATGTTTCCTTAGAAACTACTTGTCTTATTACTGTTGTATCTATATTTGTGGTTGCACCAGTATCAGTATTTGTAACCTGTTTTATTATTTTAGGTTGAACTAATATGCCATCATTTGCTATACAACATATAGCGGTTGCCATTTGCAATGGTGTTATACCAAATCTTTGACCAAATGAAGAGGTAGCCAGCTCAACAGGACCAACATCTTCTAAGTCCCAGAAGTTTCCGCTAACATCACCAGAAGTTAAATTGGTTGAGTCAAATAAACCAAAAGCTTCAAAATATTTATATAGTGTTTTAGCACCAATCTTCTCGCCTAATTCCATAAATGCTGGGTTACAAGAATTGCACAAAGCATCTCTTAAACTTTGTTTACCATGGCCAGGTATACCTTTCCAACAATAAATGGTATTTCCAGCTACAACATGATATCCAGGACAATCAAAAACATTTTTTTCATCAGGAGAAACCAAATTTTCTTCTAAACCAATTGCAGCAGTTATAACCTTAAAAACAGAACCAGGTTCATATCTATCGGAAAGAGCTCTATTTCTCCACATACTATACATAGCATTAGACTTTTGCTCAGAAGTCATTTCTTTCCACTTGTCCTCAGTAATACTTGTGACTTTATAAGGAGTGTTTAAATTATAGTTTGGGTAAGTTGCCATTGCCAAAATGTCACCATTATTTGGATTCATAATTATAACATTTCCGCCACGAGCACAATTATTTTCTTTGCAAGCTTGCTCCAAATATTTTTCAGCAATAGCCTGAATATTTACATCTAATGTTAATGTTATATTATTACCATTTTCTGCAACAAATAGGGTCTCGTTCTGATCAGGAATGAATTCTTGGATTGCATCTTGAGAAGTAATTATTCTTCCAGGTGTACCAGTTAATAAAGAATCAAATTCATTTTCTAATCCCTCTAAGCCTCTATTTTCATCTCCACAAAAACCTATTAAATTTGATGCTAAATTATTGTAAGGATAATATCTTTTGGTATCTTCATCTATATTAATGCCAGAATAAATCTTTTCCTCTTCCATCCATTTTTTCAGTTTATCAATTTTGTCTTTTTGAACCTTTGAAACAATTGTCTCTAACCAGCTTGTGCTATTAACTTTAGCTAAAGTTTTTTCATAATCTAATTCAAAGATCTCTGAAAAAGCTTTCGCAACTTTCTCTTTTAAAGCTTTAGTTTTAATTTCTTCTAATTCTTTGTTTTCCTCAGATACTTTTATAAGGTCTGGATTAATGGTAACAGTATCTACAGCAGCGCTTATAGCTAACTCTTTTCCGTTTGTATCATATATAGTACCTCTTTTAGGACTTATTGCTCTACTAGTAATTAATTGACTATACATTTGTTCCTTTAACCAAGGACCTTTAATAAATTGTAACCAAAATAAACGTCCAATTAGCAATAAAAACACACAAAATATTGCAATCATACCATTTCTTAATCTCAGAGCCCTAGAGTATTTTGGGGCTTTGCTTTTGTTCTTTGTATTCATTTTACACCTACTTTTTTAATAATAACAACATTTTATTATATAATAAAACAAAAATCAATGCTTTTAAACAATGTTTAATACATTGCAATATCAACATAAACATGATAAAATATAAACATAATTTATACATAATAGGAGAATTGAATTAACAATGAATAATGTGTACGATGAGACTAAGTTTCTAATGAAAAAATATAATATTACTGCTAATAAAAGCTTAGGTCAAAACTTTTTGGTTGATGATGAATCTATAGAAAAAATAGTAGAGGCCTCTGACTTAACAACAGATGACTTGGTAATAGAAATTGGGCCAGGTCTTGGAACTTTAACCCAAAAGCTATTAGAAAAAGCTAAAAAGGTAATTGCAATAGAGCTTGATAAAAAAATGATTAAAGTATTACAAGACAGATTTTTATTATACACAAACCTAGAAATTATAAATGAGGATGTATTAAAAGTAGATTTAAAGGAAGTAATAGAGAAAAACGGATTTAAAACAGCCAAAGTTGTTGCAAATCTTCCTTACTATATTACAACTCCTATTATTATGCAGTTGTTAGAAAAAAAACTACCAATAGAAACAATAACAGTAATGATACAAAAAGAAGTGGCAGAAAGATTAACAGCAATTCCAGGAGATAAAAATTCTGGAGCGATTACATATTCGGTGTATTATTATTCAAATCCAAAAGTAATATTAAATGTTGAAAATTATAAATTTATTCCAGCACCAGAAGTTGATTCTCAAGTTATAAAATTAGTACTAAGGGATGAACCAGTGGTTAAACCTATAAACGAAGAATTATTTTTTAGATTAATAAAAATAAGCTTTATGCAAAGAAGAAAAACATTAATAAATAGCTTATTAAATGGTGGAATAATAAAAAGTAAGCAACAAGCAATAGACATATTTAACGAATTGGAAATTGAATTAAATACAAGAGGAGAAAAGTTAACAATTGAACAATTTTGTGAAATTTCAAATTTGCTGGCAAAGTGTATTTAAAAATACAAAAATGTATGCTATAATAAATATATAATAGGAGATAAGTATGAATCAAATTCTTGTAACAGAAAAACTGTATATTACGCCAGAATTTAAGAGAAAAAGAATGCTTTATAAAATTGAATTCTTTTTATCTGTTTTTTTGGTGTTTGCTTTATTTTCTTATTATGTTTATGCAGAGTATGATAGAAATAAAAATGAAAAAGTATCACAAGAAATATTAAATCAGATTGCTGCAACGAATGCAATAGACACAACAACAAGACAGCCAGAAGATGACATTATTAGAGTAATTATAGACGACCAAGAAGAATTGACACCGGAGCAAGCAAAAAGAATAGAAGAAGTGCAAGAGAATTCAATAATATATACTGCTTCAAATGGAGTGGAATATGAAACAGATGCTATTTTAAACATACCAAGACTAGGAATAAATTATCCAGTGTTAACAGATACATCAGACGAATTATTAGAAATTTCGCTTAATAAATATTGGGGACCAGATCCAAATGAGGTGGGAAATTACTGCATAGTAGGTCATAATTATAGAAATGGAAAGATGTTTGGAACATTAAGCTCTATAAAAAATGGTGACATAGCAGAATTGACAGATGGATATGGCAGAAGAATAAAATACCAAGTATATGATAAATATGTCGTTAAACCAACAGATACAGGATGTACAACTCAGCATACAAATGGACAAAAAGAACTAACATTAATAACCTGCACAAACTATGGAAAGGAAAGACTTGTAGTAAAGTGTAGGGCAATATAGTTATTTTAATATTTTTATAGCTTCTGTGGTATCTTTTTCCTTTTTACTAATAAGGAAAACAAATATTGCTGTAGCTACAAAAGTGATGACATAAGATACTATAACTATAGAAATCTTTCCATTAGATAATCCGCTACCAGCTATGGTAGAAGAAATTATAGATGGAAATCTTAAAAAAGTTGCAATTAATATAAATTTAATAGGTGGTATTGGAAATAAAAACCCAATATATGTCAATAAGTCCTTAGGAGTGCCAGGTGTAAAGAATAGTATACACATTAGCACTTCTGCTTTTTTAGGATTTTTAAATAATTTGCTGTTTTCAATTTTTTGAATTTTTTCCTTTGAGAATGTATTGTATAAATACTTTTTTCCGAATTTTCCAACAAGCAAATAAATTAAAGTAGTAGTAATAAAGACAGATACAATTATAAAAATAGTACCTCCAATAGGACCATAACACATACCGGCTAAAATTTCTAAAGGCTCGCCTGGCAAAACAACTAAAACAATTTGAAGAAGTTGAAGCATAAATAAAACAATAATTCCCCAAACTCCAAGATTATCAATTTCATTTTTAAATGCCAGCTGACCTTCGTGAGTTGATAAATTAATTATAAACGGAAATAAATATAAAATTACTCCAATTATTAACAATATTGAAAAAGTAAGCAACAATGCTTTTATTATTTTATTTTTCATAAAGCTATTCAAATCCTCCTAATAATACAATAATATATATAATAACACAAAAGTTGATAAAAAACTATAGTACAATTTATTTATTAATGATATAATTCTGAATAGAGTTTATATAAAATTTATTGTATAATATTCAAATTAAAAGTTTAACAAGAAAAGGTGTATTAAATGTATTTAAAAAGATTAGAACTACAAGGCTTTAAGTCTTTTGCAGATAAAACAATATTGGAATTCAAGCCAGGAATTACCTCAGTTATAGGACCAAATGGATCAGGAAAAAGCAATATATCAGATGCCATAAGATGGGTCCTAGGAGAGCAAAGTATGAAATCTTTAAGAGGTGCAAAATCGGAAGATATAATATTTGCAGGAACTCAAGAAAGAAAGTCGCTTGGATTTGCCGAAGTCTCAATTGTTATAGATAATTCTGACGCAAAGTTGCCAATAGAATATGCAGAAGTTACAGTAACAAGAAAAATATATAGAAATGGGGAAACAGGCTATTTTATAAACAAAACTCCTTGCAGATTAAAAGATATTTTAGAGCTATTTATGGACACAGGAATAGGAAAAGATGGATACAGCATAATAGGACAAGGAAAAATAGATGAAATATTATCAAACAAATCAGAAGATAGAAGGCATATATTTGAAGAAGCGGCAGGCATTGTAAAATATAGAACTAGAAAGCAAGAATCTGAAAAAAAGATGGAACAAACAAAGCTTAATTTATTAAGAATTAATGATATTTTAACAGAGATAGAAGGCAATATAGAACCATTAAAAGCACAATCTGAAAAGGCAAAACAATATTTAAATTTAAGAGAAGAATTAAAAAACATAGAAGTTGGATTATTTGTATATAACATAAATTCATATAAAGAAAAGTTAAAGCAAATTGTACAAGATGAAGAAATAATGGTTGCACAAAAAGAGACAGAGGATGAAAAATTGACATCTATACAAGAGTTAAAAGACTCTTTAAAAAGAGAAATAGACGAAATAATATTACAAATAGAGCAAATGCAAAATATTGGCTTTGAGAGTTCCAATAAAATAGAAAAAATGAATTCAGAAATTGGAATATCAAAAGAGAGAATACAAAATAATTTAAATAATAAAGAAAGACTTCAAATAGAAATACAAGAATTTGAGACAAGAATAAAAGAATTAGAAGAAGAAGAAAAACAAAGACAAGAGAAAAAAGCTAATTTATTTCAAAATAAAGAAAAATTTGAAGCTGAATTAAAACAAAAAGAAGAAGAATTATCTAAATTAACTAAAAACTTATCT
This sequence comes from Clostridiales bacterium, assembly GCA_003534295.1. Classification (GTDB taxonomy): domain Bacteria; phylum Bacillota; class Clostridia; order TANB77; family CAG-508; genus DNVW01. Next base: position 109,572 of record DPDV01000012.1, on the reverse strand, counting down.
GAAAAAGAGTTAGAAATAGAAGAAAAAAAGCAAAAAATAGAAGGTAATACAGATAAGAAATATGAGGTTTTAGCAGATATAAGTGCACAAGAAGCAAACTATGAAAACCTAGAAAAACGCAAGAAAGCTATAAAATTAGAATTAGAAAATATAATATCAGAATTAGATAGTACAAGAGACAACAAACAAGAAGTTTCAAAGGGATTTTATGAGATACAAAATAAAAGAAACATTGCCAATGATAATTTAGAGCAGGAAAAAAATAAAAAACAAGAAAGTATGAATAAAATTAAAGAATATGAAGAGGAAATAAGCAGACTAAATTATCAAATAAATATGAAAGATGCCAGACACAAATTTTTACAAGAGACAGAAAAAGAAAAAGAAGGATATATTAAAAGTGTTAAGACATTATTACAAGAATGCGAAAAAAATAGTCAACTAAAAAAAGGTGTGTATGGAGTACTTGCTAATTTAATATCTGTTGATAAGAATTATGAAACAGCAATAGAGATGTGTCTAGGGCAGAGCCTTCAAAATATAGTTACAGAAACAGAAGAAGAAGCAAAAAAATTAATAAATTATTTAAGAGATAATAATTTGGGTAGAGCTTCATTCTTGCCAATATCTTCTATAAAAGGAAAAAAAGTTGAAAACATAAAACAGAAAGGATTGCAAGGGGTAATTGGAATTGCATCTGACTTAATAAATTGCGATAAAAAATATATGCAAATTGTACTAAACTTATTAGGTAGAACGGTTGTAGTAGACGATATGGATACAGGTATAGCACTTGCAAAAATGAATAATTACTCATTTAGAATAATAACACTAAAAGGAGATGTAATTAATTCTTCTGGAAGCATTACAGGTGGAAGTGTTGCAACCAAAACAGTAAACATATTAGGAAGAAATAGAGAAATAGAAGAATTAGAAAAAGAATTAAGAAAACTTACACAAAGAACAAAAGAATTAACTACTAAAAAAGAGGATTATTTAGAATCTATAACAGAATTAATAGAAAAAGTTGCAAAACTGGAGAAAGAGCTTCAAGATGTAGAAATTGAATATGCTACTGAGAACCAAAAAATAGTTGCAATGGAAGAAAACATTACTAAATTGGAGCAAAGAAAAGATAAATTAAAACAAGAAGAGGATTCTATAAATAAGCAAAAAGAGGAAAGCATTAAAATAAAAGAAGAAAAGCAAAAATACTTAGAAATATTAAATGAAGAAACAAAATTATTATCACAAGAGGTTGAGCAATTTGCAACTATAAATAAGGACAACCAAAAATACATAGATGATTTAAATTTTGATATAACAAACTTAAAAATTTCAGTATCATCATTTGTAGAAAGCGAAGCATCTATAGAAGAATTCGTGGAGAGAATAAAACACGAGATTCTAAGCAATAAAAGCAACATAGAAAATAAAAACAATATATTGACTCAAGCATTGACAGAAAATGATGAACTACAAATAAAAATAGATAGTTTAAATAAGGAAATAGAAAAAATAAAATTAGAAGTTAACAACAGTTCAGAACATATAGAAAAGCTAAAAAGAACAAGAACAGAAAAAAATGAATTGCTTACACAAAAAGAGGAAGAAATAACAAATCAATTTAGCGTATTAGAAGGTTTGAAAGAACAAATTGTAAAATTGGACTTTAAAAAGACAAAACTAGAACAGGACATAGAAGAACTTATAAACACATTGTGGAATGAATATGAGATAACACCAAATAACACCGAAGAATATAGAAAGCCAAGTAATATTGCACAAGCACAAAAAGAAGTAAATTCACTAAGAAATAAAATAAAAGATTTAGGTAGTATAAATGTAGATTCTATAGAAGAATACAAAAAGCTAAGCGAAAGATATGACTTTATGTGTGAACAAAGACTTGACTTGGAAAATACAGTAGCAAAATTAAGAAAAGTGATTTCGGACATGACACAAACAATGGAAATACAGTTCAAAGAAAAATTTGAAATTATAAATAAAAACTTTAATGAAGTATTCATAGAACTTTTTGGTGGAGGAAAAGCAGAACTAATATTGACAGACGAAGAAAATGTACTAGAATGTGGGATAGACATACGAGTTCAACCAACAGGAAAAAAACTTCAAAATATGATGTTACTATCAGGAGGAGAAAAAGCATTTACAGCTATAGCACTACTATTTGCAATACTAAAAATAAACCCAGCACCATTCTGCATATTAGACGAAATAGAGGCAGCACTTGATGATGTAAATGTATACAGATTTGCAGAATATCTAAAAAAATTTAGTAAAGCATCACAGTTTTTAGTAATAACACATAGAAAAGGAACAATGGAAGTCGCAGATACAGTTTATGGGGTAACAATGGAAGAAAACGGAATAAGCAAATTACTGTCAATGAGATTAGGAACGACACAAGAAAGTTGAAGTAGCAAACATAAAATGAACACATAATATCGATTGAAGTATAAGCAAATATTGACAATTTGCTCTAAAAGAACTATAATATTTATAATAATAAGAATAGTGTAAAGTAATCTATGAAAAATGTAGGGGCGATTTTAATCGCCCGCACTTCGAAGAAATTACTATAATAAGGTAGGGAAAAATTAAATGTATTTAAGAAATAATTGTTATTTGGTGAATGGATATCATAATTCTGCAATATATGATTTGAACAATCGTAAAGTCTATTCTGTAAATAAATCTGGAAGAAATTTATTAGAGAAGTATCTAAAACACGATAAAATAGTTGAAGACAAAGATGATAAAGAATTTATAGCATTGTTGACAAAATATGGACTCGTAACTGAAAACAAGGACGAGAGTAACAATACAGATAATATCAATAAGGTAGAGCCACAGTTAAAATATGCTTGGTTAGAAATAACTGGTAAATGTAATTTGAAATGTATACATTGCTATGGACAATTTGGAGCCAATCATGTAAAAAATAAAGACTATCTATCGACAGAGGAATGGAAAATTATAATAGACACTTTAATAAAAAATAATTGTAGAGAAATACAACTTATTGGTGGAGAACCAATGGTACATAAAGATTTTTATGAGATACTAAAATATGCTTATAAAAAAGGGATGAAGAGAATAGACGTGTTTACAAATGCTACTTTGATAAATGAAGAAAGCATTAAAATTTTCAAAGAAACAAACGCAAATGTAAGGATTTCATTATATGGGTCTAACCAAGAAACACATGAAAAAATAACTAAAACCAAAGGAAGCTTTAATAAAACAGAAAGAGCTCTAAAGTTACTTAGAGATAATAATATTAAAACTAATATTGCGGTTGTAATAATGAAAGAAAATGAAAACAATATAAGTGAGATACGAGAGTACATAAATTTGCTAGGCTTAGAGTATTCAGGCTATGATGTAATAAGACCAAGTTGCGTAATGAACAACCAAGAACATATGGTTACAAATTATGATACAATAAAGAGCAGATATAATGTCGCACCAGAGTTTTATACGTGTGAAGAAAGTTTTTATAGTAATCATTTTTATAACTCATGTTGGAATGGGAAAATAGCGATAACTGCAAATGGGGATATTATTCCTTGTATTTTCGCAAGAAATGACATTATCGGAAATGTAAAAGATGTTAGTTCCCTAGAAAAACTAAAAAAGAATATAATAAAAAAGTGGTCAATTACTAAAGAAGAAGTAATGGTCTGCAAAGACTGTGAGTTCCGATACTGTTGCCACGATTGTAGACCACTGGCTGAGGGAGTAGCTGGAAATAAGAAAGCTAAATATCCACGTTGTTGCTATAACCCATATGATGGAGAGTGGATGGACATAAAAGAATGCACAAAGGAAGTAAAAATTTGAAAGGAGAAATGATAGAAAATGATAGAAAATGTAGCTGAGTTTTCAAAAGAACAAGAAAAAATGTTAAAAAAACATAAACCACAAATTTTTTGTGTTACACCAATAAGGAAAAAGTTATTTATGCTAGCTGAAGATGCAGAAAGCTCAAACAATAATGACGAATTAGAAGGACAAGAATGCTATCCAGACTGTAATCCATGTGGTCCGTGCTCACCATGTTCACCACAACAATGGGATAGAGATGACTGTTACCCAGACTGTAATCCATGCTCACCTTGTAATCCTTGCCAACCACAGCAATGGGATAAGGATGACTGTTATCCAGACTGCAATCCATGCTCACCTTGTAGCCCATGTAGACCAGAGCAAAGATAAAAGAAATTCGTATACCTAATGCACTATAAAGGGGAGAATAAAGAATAATGAAGGATTTATCTTTAAAGGGAAAAAAAGTATTTTTAACTAATGTGGAAGACAGAGTTAAATTTCTAAATTGTAATTTTTTATCGAAGAATGAAGAAAAAAATGTATATATGAATTTACTGATTTTTTTACAAAATCCTAAACAAGAAATTGGCTATTTATCTTGTTATAACTATAATAAAATAGATGGATATATATATATGGATGTTTTTCTTTATGAAGAACAAAAAGAAGATGTACTAATAGAGTCATGTATATTGCTTCTTAATTATTTATTTACATGTTTTCCAATAAGAAAAGTATACTATCAAACAAATGATTATTTACTGGAGAAATTAAGTATTAAGATCTTAAAAAAATTGAACTTTAAATTGGAGGCAAATTTAAAGAATGATGTTTTTTACGATGGAAGATATTGTAATAAATATATATTAGCACTATATAAAAATGAGTATAAGGAAGTATTAAATGAAAAATAAACAATTAATATGGAGAGATGTAGAGTTAACAATGTATGAAGAAAAATATTTTGACTATATATATGAGTGTTATCAAGAATATGATTTTAGACATCTGTTTACAAATGACTTAACAATACAATCAAAAAGGGAATTGTGGAATTCTTTTAAGAGAAAAACTGAATCTGTGTATCATGAAACGATGATTGCGATTAATGTAACTACTAATATACCGATTGGATTTGTTTATAGCTATGATTATGATATGAATAATGGACATATGTGTATTGCAATATATATACAAGAAAAGAAAAGGAACTCTACCACAGGTGCAGAAGTAGGAGCAATATTTCTAGAACACTTGTTTAGGTGCTATCCTATAAAAAAAGTATACTGTACAGTATATGATTATAATAAAACGAGTATAAAGTTTTTAAAAGGTGCAAATTTTGAAACAGAAGGGTTATTGAAGAAACACAGATATTTCAACAATGAATACCATGATATGCATATAATGTCAATAAATAGGGATGGCGTGTACGAACTGCTAAAAAGATTAAAATATAAAGAGTACGGAAAAAAATAATTCCGTGCTCTTTATACTTATATCATGTACTTCTTAAATAAAACATACCAAAAGTACAAATCATAATTGTTTTCAAGCAATTTCTGTAATATTGCATCACGTGTTTGAAAGAAATTTGAGTTTAATATTAAATGTTGTTTTTTATTAAAATAACAATCCAAAAGCAATATTTTATGTGTGTCAAACTTTATTCCGCGTTCTTTTAAATATTTACAGGTAAAGAGTTTACAAGTAATACATTTTGTCGAGCAAGTCTTGTCTTTTAGATGTTGACAGAGCTTTACATTTTTAATGAATCTGGGGTCAAAAACCTTACAATATTCAAAAGAATAACAACATCCCATATCTTTGTGAGCTGTTTTGTTCTCTCTATTTGCAATGCACTGGTCATTTTTAAAGTCGCAGATATTTCCTTTACAAAATTGGTTGTCTAAATACTCACAGACCGTGTCGTAAATATATTCATATTGCTGTTTCTTATCGAAAATAAATAAACACTTAAGACAAGTTATAAAATCATCTGAATATTTTGAGTTTTCAAAGTTTTCAATAAAGCCTAAGTAATTACAATTATTATCAATTATACCTAAATGCAGATTTAATTTAAAAGTAAGATTATATAATTTAATTAAATTGCGAACTATCCACTTCATATCATCATAATCATTAGACAATTTTAAAATAATCAAACAATTTTTTTTAACATGTTGCAAAATGTTATTATTAATAAAGGAATCAACAAATAGTCTAGGATATCTGTCAGAAATATCGGACTTACTTATAATAATTAATTTATCAAATTCTCTATTTTTATGTAATGACAATAATTTATCATTTAGAGTAGCATTGCTTCCAATATAGATAATGGAAACATTAGTATTAATATAATTATTAATATTATCCCATACAATATTGTCGGAAATTAATGTAGTTTCATTTATAATAATATCCATATGAAATCCTCCTTGAAAAAATTATAAAATATTTAAACAAAAAAATCAATTCTATTTTTTTACACTCTTGCATAATATTAATTAAGGGCTGTCCCTAAATTTGATTAATACAAAGGAGTGTATGTGTATGTGGCATAGTTTATCTACAAAAGAAGTAGAGAGTAAATTACAAACTGACCTACAGCAAGGATTAAGTGATGATGAAATTACTGTAAGATTAAAAAAGTATGGAGAAAATAAACTTCAAGAACCAAAAAAAGAAAGTGTTTTTGTTAAATTTTTAAAACAATTTAATGACTTTATGATTATTATTCTAATTATTGCTGCTATTATTTCAGCTGTTGTGGCAAAAATGCAAGGAACAGGAGAATATATAGATTCAATTATAATAATAACAATAGTGGTTTTAAATGCTATTATGGGCGTTGTACAAGAAGCAAAAGCAGAAAAATCATTGGAAGCACTAAAAAAAATGTCAGCACCTGTGGCAAAAGTGAAAAGAAATGGGAAAATAATTACTGTAGCTAGCACAAATATAGTTCCAGGAGATATATTAATTTTAGAAGCTGGGAATTATATACCAGCAGATTGTAGACTAATAAGTTCATACAATTTAAAAGTAGAAGAATCAAGCTTAACTGGTGAAATAGTACCAATACTTAAGGATGCAAATATAATATTAAAAGACAATATTTCTTTAGGAGATACAATAAACATGGGCTTTGCAACAACAATAGTTGTAAATGGACATGCGGAGGCAATTGCAACAGATACAGGAATGAACACAAAAGTTGGAAAAATAGCTAAAATGATTATTACAGACGAAGCACCTGAAACACCAATACAAAAGAAACTAGGAGAGGTTGGTAAAAGTTTAGGAATTGGATGTTTAATTATTTGCTTACTTATATTTGTAATAGGATTATTAAAAAAGATAGAACCTGTAGAGATGTTTATGACTTCTGTAGGATTGGCTGTAGCAGCAATACCAGAAGGGTTACCTGCAATTGTAACTATAATGCTTTCAATAGGTGTTACTAAAATGGCAAAGAAAAATACAATAATAAGAAAACTACCTGCAGTAGAAACATTGGGAAGCAGTAGTGTAATTTGCTCAGATAAAACAGGAACATTAACGCAAAATAAAATGCAAGTAGTAGACATTCAAGATGTTAATGGAAATAACAGTAACAAAAGTTTTACATTAGAATTGGGCTGTATGTGTACAGACTCTCAAATAGTAACAAAAGATGGACGAGAAGAGGCAGAGGGAGAAGCAACTGAAAATGCAATAGTAAATGCAGGACTAAAAATAGGAAAAAATAAAGAAAACTTGTATAGAATGATGCAAAGAGTAAACGAGATTCCATTTGATTCGGAAAGAAAAATGATGACGACAATACATAAAATAGGCAGTAAATATAGAATAATAACAAAAGGCGCACCAGATGTATTAATAAAAAGATGTAGTAAATATTATGAAGAAGGAATACAAAAAACAATAACTAGTAAACAATTAAACGGAATAGATGAAAATAATAATAAGATGGCAAATAATGCGCTAAGAGTTTTAGCAATAGCATATAAAGATGTAGATAGATTGCCAAATAAAATAGACAGTGAAAATATAGAAAAAGAATTGACATTTGTGGGGCTAATAGGAATGATAGATCCACCAAGAGAAGGAGTAAAAGAAGCTGTTGCCACATGTAGGAAAGCTGGAATAAAAACAGTTATGATAACAGGAGATCATATTACTACAGCAAAGGCAATTGCAAGAGAAATAGGAATTTTAAGACCAAATGATTTAGCAATAACAGGAAGTGAGCTTGATAGCATAAATCAAAAGACATTAGAAAAAGATATAATGAAATATAGTGTGTTTGCACGTGTATCACCTGAACATAAAGTAAGAATTGTAAAAGCATTTAGAAGTACAGGAGCAGTAGTAGCAATGACAGGAGATGGGGTAAATGATGCACCAGCATTAAAAAATGCAGATATAGGAATATCTATGGGACTAAACGGAACAGATGTAGCTAAAAATGCATCAGATATGATACTTACAGATGATAATTTTGTTACAATAGTGGAAGCGGTAAAACATGGCAGAAATATTTTTGACAACATAAAAAAAGCGGTTCATTTTTTAATTGCAACAAATATAGGAGAAATAGTAACAATATTTGTTGGTTTACTATTAGGCTTAAAATCACCACTTTTAGCAATTCAGTTATTATGGATTAATTTGGTTACAGACTCTTTCCCAGCTATAGCATTAGGACTAGAACCACCAGAAAAAAATATAATGAATAAAAAACCAAGAAACCCTAAAAAAGGAATATTTGCAGATGGTTTATGGAACAAAATAATTATAGAGGGAGTAATGATTGGAATATTAACATTATTAGCTTTTAGCATTGGAAATAAATTGTATGGAATAAAAGTAGCAAGAACAATGGCATTTGTGTCATTAGGTGTGTTAGAGTTAGTTCATAGTTTTAATATAAGAAGTGAAGAATCAATATTTAAAGCAGGATTATGGGATAATAAATATTTAATAGGTGCATTTATACTCGGAACATTATTGCAAATAATTGTTGTAATAATACCTTCAATAGCAAATGTGTTCGAACTTGTTCCATTAACAAATCTGCAATGGATATATACCATAAGTATATCATTATTGCCACTAGTGATAGTTGAAATCCAAAAAAGATTAAATAAAGAAGAGACACTAGGAGGAATTAATCCTAACTTTACAAAAAAATTAAGTAATGTCAAAAATTAAAAGTCAAGAGATAAAAAAACGAGAAAAAACGAGGTATCAGGAGGAAAAATAAGGAAAATACACTAAAAATTAGCAAATAAAATTAATCAAACTGTTAATAATTACTTATAATTAGTCAATAATAAATATTGAGGTTGAAATGATTTAAAATATATAGTATAATTAAAACTGTCGTGTAGACGCAAAGGAGAGTGAATATATATTTTAGTACAACGAATTAAATATTATACAAAGAAAATGTTTATATTTATTAATATAATAGCAATAGCAACTATAATAATAACATTAATTACATTATCTAAATATAAATTAGTTTCTTTAGTAACAATAAATGGCGAAGAAGTTGGCTATGTAGAAAGTAAAGAAAAATTTGAACAAGAAATAGATAACTATATAAGCGATTTGAAAAAAACAAACATAGCTTTTGTAGATATAGAAAATACACCTAAATATGGATTAAGATTAATTAATAGAAATGAAAATACAAATGAAAATACAATTTTATCTAAAATGGAAGAAGGTATGAAATTTACTTATAGACTATATGCAATAACTTTAGATGGAGAAGAAAAGTCAAAAGTAAATACATTAGAGGAAGCCGAAACATTAGTAGCTGACCTAAAAGAAGAGTATAATACTTTAGAGCTGAATATAGGAATTAAAGAATTATATACAGAAGATATGCAAGAATGTGAATCAGCAACTGTAAAAACAGCAAGAAATAGCATGACACAGGAATTAGACATAATAGAAAATAAATCAATAAATGGAGTATATTTAGCGTGTGTGCCTGTTTCTGGAGTAATAACATCAAGATTTGGAGCAGTGGAAAGCATAAGAGACCATACACATATGGGAATAGATATAGGTGCAAATTACGGAACTCCAATAAAAGCTGTTGCGGATGGAACAATAACATGTGCAGAAGAATGGGGAGGATATGGAAACCTAGTTGTAATAGACCATGGAAACGGTGTAGAATCATATTACGGACATTGTAGTAAACTATACGTAACAGAAGGTCAGAAGGTTAAAGCAGGAGATGTAATAGCAGCAGTTGGTTCAACAGGAAACTCAACAGGCAACCATTTACACTTTGAATTAAGGAACAATGGAGTTCAGGCAAACCCTGAAAAATATGTATATAAAGGACAATAAAAAAAGCCCCATGTTGTTTGACATGGGGCTTAAAAACAAAAGGGGATGTTTTATATATGTTGATAACGGAGTAATTATTTATCAACTAAGTATAATATATCAGTCTTTTTTGAACATTGTGTGAACTCAATGTGATTTTTTGCATATTAAGGTTGTTCTTGTAGAGTTACAGTTATTTCTTTTTCTTTGCCTTCCCTAAAAACTTTCAATTTTAAAGTATCACCAATTTGCTTTTGGTTCTTAATTGCATTTAATTCGTCCATTTTTGTAACTTTGGTACCATCTACTTCTACTATAACATCACCTATTTTTAATCCGGCTTTTTCACCTGCAGAAAATCTTCTATAGTTTTTATATAAATTCCTACTACTAAATTGTTATCTTCAGCTGTTTGCTCGTCTAAGTCATATCCATCAATTCCAATGTATGGTCTTTTAACTTTATTATATTGAATTAATTGTTCATATATTTCTTTTGTAGAGTTAATAGGAATTGCAAATCCTACTCCTTCAACGCCTGTTCCAGAAAGTTTTAGAGTGTTAACACCAATTACTTGTCCTTTACTATTTACTAATGCCCCACCACTGTTTCCTGAATTTATAGAAGCGTCTGTTTGAATTGCAACATAAGAGTTACCATCTTGATCAGAAACTTCTCTATTTACAGCACTTACAATACCTGCAGTAACACTATCAGTTAGTCCTAGAGGATTTCCTATAGCCATAGCAAATTCTCCTACTTGAACAGCATCAGAATCACCAAGTTCTGCAGCTTTTAATCCATTCTTTTCTATTTTAATAACAGCTAAATCAGTTTGAGAATCTGTTCCGACAATGGTAGCATCGTATTTTGTTGAATCATTATATAAGGTAACAGTAACTTTATTAGCCTTACCAAGCTCATAATAATAAGAAGTAGAAGAAGAGTTTACTATGTGGTTATTTGTTAAAATGTATCCATCTTCGCTAATGATTATTCCAGAACCAGCAGCTGTTGCAGTCGATTTATTTCTATAAAATATAGAATTTACAGAATATTCAACTTCTATTCCAACGATAGAAGGACGAACCTTAGAAGCAACGCCAACACCTGTTTCAGAATATCCAACTAAAGAAACCATTTGAGTATTAATGTTTGCAGTATTAGTATTATCACCATAACTATTAGGTGATTCCACACTAACTAACTTTTTAACGATATTTTCTTTTATGGTTGGAACATTAAGAGACACTGCAATTACAGTTACACTTCCTATAACCCCAAACAAAAACGGAGCCAATACATTTTTGGCAAACCCAAAATTAAATTTTTTTTCGCTATTTTTAAATTCTTTATAAGAAGAATTAAAATTAGTAGAATCGACACTTTTAAAACTATTGTTACTATTATTTTCGTCCATTTTAATACCTCCAAAAATTTATTTGATTATATAATAACCTAAACTATAAATATAATACAAGAGAATTATGAAAAAAATGTGAAATAAATGTGAAAAAAATAAAATCATAAAACATAATCCTCTTGTTTTTAGAATAAAAATTATATATAATATGGTAAAACAGATTGAGAAGGGAACGATAAAACGGCAATGAAAGATGAAAAAGGACTTACATATGTTGCAACAATTATTTTAGTAATTATAATAATTGCTTTTGCAATAGGAGTAATATTATATATACAACAACAATATAGAAATGAAGAAAGTGAAACAATTAAAACAAATATGTTGGCAATACAGGGAAAGGCGAAAATGGTTGCAGAAGAAGAAAAAGCGTTAAAAAAAGAGCTAATTGGTACAAAAATATTAATTGAACAACAAGATCAAAAAGTAAAAGATTTTTTGAAAAGTCAAAATATAGAAATAGAAGAAAACAGTAAATATTATATTTTAAAAAAAGAAGACTTAACAACAATGGGATTAAGTAATATAAATATAGAACCAAACGAATATTATATTGTTAATTATGATAATATGGAAGTATTATACACAAAAGGTATTAAAGTTGGGGATAATGAATACTATAAATTATCAGATTTTAACAATTTAAGTGATGAAAAAGAAATAGTAAAAGAAGATGAGAAGTAATGAAAGAAAAAGAAGTAGAAAGATTATTAAACTTAAAAAAAGAAGAGAAAATCTTGTATGAAAAAGGCATAGTATCAATTTGTGGAATAGATGAAGCAGGAAGAGGACCTCTTGCAGGACCAGTTGTTGTTGCTTGTTCTTTAATGCCAAAAGAATCAATGATAGAAGGAGTAAATGACTCTAAAAAAATATCAGAAAAGAAAAGAGAAAAAATATATGAGGAAATTGTACAAGAAGCAATTGCATATGGAGTAGGAATAATAGATCAAGAGGAAATTGACAAAATAAACATTTTAAATGCTACTAAAAAGGGATTAACAATTGCAATAAGGCAAATGGAGGAAAAACTAGAAGAAAAAAATATAAAAAAACCAGATGTTATTTTAGTTGATGCACTAACAGGAATAGATACACTAGGAATACCATATAAGTCAATAATACATGGAGATGCAATAAGCTATTCAATTGCATGTGCTTCAATAATTGCAAAGGTAACAAGGGACAGAATTATGAGAAAAATGGATGAAATGTACCCACAATACGGATTTGCAAAACATAAGGGGTATGGAACAGCAGCACATATGCAAGCAATAAGAGAAAATGGATTATGCCCATTACATAGAAGAAGTTTTGTAAAAAATATTATATAAAATGTGCAATATTTTGTAACAAAAGAATGGAGATTAACAATGAATATATTAGATATAATTGCTAAAAAAAGAGACAATAAAAAATTGTCTAAGGAAGAAATAGATTTTTTTGTAAAAGAATATACTAATAATACTATAGCAGATTATCAAGCAGCTGCATTAATAATGGCGATTTATATAAATAAATTAGATGAAGAAGAAACTACCAACTTAACATTAGCAATGGCACATTCAGGAGATGTATTAGATTTATCAGAAATAGGAACAGTGGTAGATAAACACAGCACAGGCGGTGTAGGAGACAAAGTCACATTAATTTTGGCGCCAATAATTGCATCACTAGGAATTCCTGTTGCTAAAATGTCAGGAAGAGGGTTAGGGTTTACAGGCGGAACAATAGATAAATTAGAATCAATACCAGGATATACAACAAATGTTGATATAGAGACTTTTAAACGCAATGTAAAAAAAATAGGAATTAGTCTAATAGGACAAACCTTAAACTTGGCACCAGCAGATAAAAAAATATATGCTTTAAGAGACACCATAAGTTGTGTTGAAAATATGTCATTAATAGCATCTAGCATAATGAGCAAAAAAATAGCGGCAGGAGCAAACAAGGTTGTACTAGATGTAACCTGTGGTAGTGGAGCATTTATGAAAAATGAGGGAGATGCAATTAAACTATCAACAATAATGAAAAAAATAGGCGAACTAGCAGATAAAGAAACAGTATGTGTAATAACAAATATGGACGAACCACTTGGAAAAAACGTAGGCAATACATTGGAAATATTAGAAGTAATAGAAGCACTTAGAGGAAAGATGGAAGAAGACGTAAAACAAGTTGTGCTAGAGCTTGGAGCTCATATGATAAAATTAGCAGGAAAAGGAAATAGCATAGAAGAAAATAAGAAGAAAATGTTGGAGAACATTCAAAATGGAAAAGCATTAGAAAAGTTTAAACAATTAATTCAAAATCAAAATGGCGATGTTTTATATATAGACGAGCCAGAAAAATTTGAAAAATCAAAATATGTAATTTCTGTAATATGTGAAAAAGATGGATATATAACAAGTATTGATGCAGAACAAATAGGCAGATTATCAGTATTTTTAGGAGCAGGACGTATAAAAAAAGATGATGAAATAGACAAAACAGTTGGAATAGTGTTGGAGAAAAAAGCTGGAGATAAAGTATATACAGGAGATGTAATAGCATATATACATGCCAATGACAAAGAAAAGGCAAACGAAGCAGTGGAGCGAATAAAAAAAATATATAAAATAGAAAACAAAATTCCAGAAATTAAAAAACCAATAATAAAAATTATTTAAACAGAAGGTCGCTGTCATATAGCGACCTTTAAACATATAATTAATTATAAATCAATTCCAATATTACCAGAACTATTAAACTTATTAGAAAACTTAGAAAATTCTTCCTGATTTAAAAATCTATTTAAATTTTTTAAAGTTATTCCAGTATTTGCAGAAATACACTCAATAGAATCAAAATTAGAGTTGACATCAAAATAATTTTTTAATTTTGCAATTTCATTAAAATCCTTTGGCTGACAATTAGGACAAACATTACCTTCACTAGAATAAAAACAACCACAACGACAACATTTATTTAAATTCATAATTAATACTCCTTCTAAAATAATTTAGATTATTTTATCACAAAATGTCAAAAATATAAATAGAAAATTAAAAAAATTACGTTGTTAATTATTAGTAAATAAATTTTAAAAGATGAATTAATTGAATTGACAAATAATGTAAGAAAATGTATAATCAGAATATTAATGTAAGAAGAACAACTAGTTTTTGTACAATTAAACAAAGACTAGTTGTATTTTTGAGAAAAAATTAAGAAAGAAGAAGATGTATGGAGGAATATATAACAATAATAGGCGGAGGACTAGCAGGCTCAGAGGCAGCTTATCAGATAGCAAAAAGAGGAATAAATGTAAAGTTGTACGAAATGAAACCACATAATTTTTCACCAGCGCACAACAATAGTAACCTAGCAGAGATAGTATGTAGCAATTCATTTAAATCAAATTTAATAACAAATGCGTGTGGCTTGTTAAAAGAGGAATTAAGAAGATTAGATTCATTGCTTATAAAAATTGCAGATAAAGTAAATGTCCCAGCAGGACAAGCACTAGCAGTTGATAGAGAAAAATTTGCAGAAGAAGTAACAAAACAATTAAAACAATATAAAAATATAGAAATAATAAGACAAGAAATTGGAAAAGAAATATCATTAAAAAAAATAGCGAAAAACGGACTTGTGATTATTGCAACAGGACCACTTACTTCAGATGCTTTATCAAAAGAAATAAAAGAAATAACAGGGGAAAAAGGGCTACATTTTTATGATGCAGCAGCACCTATAATAGAAAAAAACTCTATAAATATGAATATAGCATTCTGGGGAGACAGATATAAGCAAGAACGAGGAAAAGAAGAGACAATTGAAGATTGGAAAAAAAGAATAGAGCAGGAGCAAGAAAATAATTATATAAATTTGCCAATGAATAAAGAAGAATATGAGATTTTTTGTAATGAATTAATAAATGCAGAGATAGTAGAACTTCACAACTTTGAGAAAAAAGAAATATTTGAAGGATGTATGCCGATAGAAGTAATGGCAAAAAGAGGAATAGATACACTAAGATTTGGACCACTTAAACCAGTAGGCTTTACAGATTTAAGAACAGGGAAAAGACCGTATGCAATAGTACAACTTAGACAAGATAACACAGAAGGAAATTTATTTAACATAGTTGGTTTTCAAACAAACTTAAAGTTTGGCGAACAAAAAAGGGTAATTAGTTTAATTCCGGGACTAGAAAACGCAGAATTTGTTAAATATGGAGTTATGCATAGAAACACATTTATTAATTCTCCGGAATTATTAGATAATACATATAATCTAAAAAAAGACCCTAACATATATTTTGCAGGGCAAATAACAGGAGTAGAAGGATATGTGGAGTCAATAGCATCTGGACTTGTATCAGGAATAAATGCATGCTTAAATTTTAAAAGTGGCAAAATAAAGTGCAAAGCAGAATTCCCAAGCGAAACAGTAATAGGAGCACTAGCAAATTACATATCAACATCAAATAAAAATTTTCAACCAATGAATGCAAATTTCGGAATCCTCCCTGAATTAGATGAAAAAATAAGAGATAAAAAAATTAGATACGAAAAAATGGCACAAAGATCACTCAAATATTACAGAAGCATTACAAATATGTAATATTTTTGTGACAAACAGTAAACATCTTGAAAAAAATGTAAAAATATGTTATTATAAATATAGCTGTATGTAATTGAACGGAAAAGTAAAGAATAAAATAAAGAAGGGGAGAATATGAGTAGAGAAGAATTAGAAAAGCGACTAAAGGATGTAAAAGACAGAATTAAAATGATTGACGTAGAACTTGAAGATGAGGAATATCCAGTAGAGCCGGAAGAGAGAGAATCTTTGATTAGAGAAAAAAACGAACTAG
This sequence comes from Clostridiales bacterium, assembly GCA_003534295.1. Classification (GTDB taxonomy): domain Bacteria; phylum Bacillota; class Clostridia; order TANB77; family CAG-508; genus DNVW01. Next base: position 93,070 of record DPDV01000012.1, on the reverse strand, counting down.
AAAGACAACAAAAAGAATTAGAAGAGCAAATTAGTAATATGCAGGAAAACGAAGAAAATACTAATGAAGAACCAATTGCAGAATTCGAAGCAAGTGGAAGAATTGATTTTAGAAACAATTACCTAAATGCATTGCAACAAGCCAATATTGATCCTAGTAATGTATATGATCCACATGGTATAACAGGCGAAGAAAACAAAAACGAAGATGCCGAGTATGAATTGAGTTATGGAGAAGGCGGGGCATATGGCTCAGATGATGGAGCTTATAACAAATACACAATAACAAAAAGGAAAAAGATAGAGAAAATAATACCGGAACCGGAACCAGAGCCTAAAAAAGAACCGTTAATGTTTGGAGAAATTCTATCCAAAATTGATGCAGCCCAAAATGCTTTGAGCTATGGGCAAATAAGTAGATATCAATTTAAGGATGTGGCATTGACGAAAGTTAAATATGATAAAGGAGATTGGGTTCATAATTCTTTGAGGTGGATTGGAAATACAGCTAAACTGGTTGTGCATGGAATACGTAAAATCTATTCAAAGATCTTCACAACAAAAGCGACAAAGGAAAAAATGGAAAAATTGAAAAAAAACATAGACGAATTACCAGCTGATGAGTTCGAAACACTGTATAAAGGTCTGCAATCTTATAAGGGTCATGAAAATGCTGTATCACCTTCAGTAAGGCAATGTGTTCTTGAAAGAGCAACCAGGGAAACTCAAAATAGAAATATCGAAAGAAACAAAGTTATAAAAGCAGGATTTATTACTTTAGCTATTCAACATAAAAAATCAGCAGAAATAGCTGAATTGCTGAAGAATCCGAAATTAACGGAAAAAGAAAAAGCAGATTTAATAGCTCAAAAAGAAAACCTTGATAGGCAAAATGTGGATATACTTAGAGAAATTGAAAAAGCAAGAGAAGAAGGTGCTTTGGAACAAGGTGGTGGAGGTATCCATGGACTCGAAGAGGAAAATAGAGCGGCTAGAGAAGGCTCAAACATACAAGGAAGAAAGTTTGGAAAAAGATTTACTAAAAACGTGGAATTGGAAAAAGAACAAGCAGCAATTGAAGCAAGAATGAGAATTGCAAGAGAAAAAGGAAACAGTTTTGATGAAGTTCAGGCATTTTTAGACCATGAAATGCTAATGGAGGAAAATACAAATAGTGGAATAACACTGGGAGTTACACATAACACAGGTGACAGGAATAGATGTGAGGGAGTTTTTTATAAAGGCTTCGATAACGACGATGCAGTTTCTAATATAATTACGATAGTTGGAACAGCAATGGTTGCTAGAGGATTAATAAAAGCAATACAAGATGCAAGTATAATTAAACAATATAATCAAGATGTAATGAACAATAATGCAGTAAATGCTACAGAAGCTTCTAGGGTTAATAGCAGTATTCAACATCAAAATCAGCAAGCAAGAATGGTAAACCAACAAATTGCAGATTTGCAAAACAATGTTCCTGGAGCAAGGGCTGCAGTACAAGCAACAGAAGCTCAAACCGAAAGAATGCAAACATTTGCGAGCCTTACAGGTGCACATGATGTTGGTGGAGCTGGATACAAATGGAGACACGGTTGGGGAGCTAGCCCAGAGGATATAGCTTTACATACAGCAGAAAGTACAGGAATAGCACCAGACATAAATGCCACAATGCAAAATGCTGTAAATACATTTAAAGGATGGCCATTTGATAGAAGTACTACAGTAAGAGCAGCAGAAGAGTTTATGAATAATGGTGGAAAGGCTGTATTGAATTATGGACCGATGGCAAGTGAAAGAATTTTTAAAGCAATAGAGCAATTGAAACCATGCCTTCAAAGTCTAAATGGATTAACGTATACACCACAGGGAACAATAGTAATACGCCCTGATTATCTTACACCAATTGCGCTAGCGGCTATGACACTACGAGGAACAGATAATGCTTTAGCAAGAAAAGCAAGAAATAAACGTGAAAAAAGGAATAAATGGAAGACAAGACCTTCTAAAGGAAATGAATTACCAAAAGATGGAGATAATGAAAATAGACAAAATAGTGAAGAGGATATAGAAAGATAATAAGATAAGAAAATGGAGGAAAACTTATGATTGAGGTTCAAAAGATGATTTTTGCGGGAAGAGAGTATATAGTTTTTGATAAATTTGAGTATAAAGGAGTGGAATACTTATGTTTATATGAGGATATATCAAAAAAAGTTGATTTTAGAAATTTAGGGAAGCTAAAAGAGAATGTAGAAATGTATGTAGATTTTGTATATAAATGTGACGATGGAATGTATGAAGATGTCATAGAAGAAGATTTATATAATGAATTATGTCTTATTGAAAATAATAGACAAGAGAATGGAGAAAATGAAATATTATTAGATTACCAAATGCAAATAATAAATAATAAAAAAAATAATTCACAATAAGTTTGATATTATATGAAGACAATTAAATAAACTAACGTAAAACTCAAAGGTTACTAATCAAACTTAGGATTGAAAATTGTTGAAGTGTAGACTCAATTCACCTATTCAACAAATGCTAATCATATTTATTAAAGAGTGCAATCCACTTCATATCTAACAAAACAAAATAATTCAAAACTCTTGCTTTTTGCAAGAGTTTTTGATATAATATTGTCTGTTAATTAAAACACACATATGGCTAGTTTAGGAAAAGTGCTTGCTAGTAACGGCAAGTCTTCTTAAATGCTAAAGCTATGTGGAGGAAAAACTAAAAGGAGGAATTAAAAATGGCAGTAGTTGCAATGAAACAATTACTAGAAGCAGGTGTTCACTTTGGACATCAAACAAGAAGATGGGATCCTAAAATGGCTGAATATATTTTTCAAGCTAGAAATGGAATCCACATTATCGACTTACAAAAAACATCTAAAAAATTAGATGAAGCTTACAGCTTTTTAAAACAACAAGCTGAAGAAGGAAAAACAGTTCTATTTGTTGGAACTAAAAAACAAGCACAAGATTGCATGAAAGAAGCAGCAGAAAAATGCGGTATGTACTATGTTAACCAAAGATGGTTAGGTGGAACATTAACAAATTTTGATACAATCAGAAAAAGAATTGACAGATTAACACAATTAGAAACTATGCAAGAAGATGGAACATTTGATGTGTTACCTAAAAAAGAAGTTATACTTCTAAAAAAGGAAATGGAAAAACTAGAAAAGAACCTTGGAGGAATTAAAGAAATGAAAGAACTTCCAGGAGTTATGTTTATAGTAGACCCTAAAAAAGAAAGAATAGGAATATTAGAAGCTAAGAAATTAGGAATACCAGTTATTGGTTTAATAGATACAAACTGTAATCCAGAAGACGTAGATTACGCTATTCCAGGAAATGATGATGCTATAAGAGCAGTTAAATTAATAGCAGATTGCATGGCAAATGCAGTTATAGAGGGAAGACAAGGCGAATCTATGGATGTAGAAGTAGTTGAAGAACAAGTAGCAGAAGAAGAACCACAAAGCATGGAAGAAGTTGTAGAAACAGCTGAAGAAAACTAATTAAATAAATCTAAAAAGCGAAAGGAGATAAACAACTATGATAACAGCAAACCAAGTTAAAGAATTAAGAGAAAAAACTGGCGCAGGAATGATGGACTGTAAAAAAGTTTTAGCAGAAACTAATGGAGACGAAGAAAAGGCAATTGAACTTTTAAGAGAAAGAGGAATTGCTAAAGCTGCTAAAAAATCAGATAGAATTGCAGCAGAAGGTTTAGTTACTACTTATGTTTCAGAAGATAAAAAAATAGGGGCAGTAGTAGAAGTAAATGCAGAAACAGACTTTGTTGCTAAAAACGAAGAATTTAGAAGCTTTGTAGCAGATGTTGCAAGACAAGTAGTTGAAAAAAATCCAGCAACAGTAGAGGAATTATTAGAACAACCATCTATATCAGAAAAAGGCAAAACAGTTGGAGAGGTTTTAACAGGAAAAATTGCTACAATAGGTGAAAACATGTCTATTAGAAGATTCGAAAGATTTGAAACAACAGGTTTAGTAGAAAGCTATATACATGGAGATGGAAAAATAGGAGTTCTAGTAGAAATAGAAGGTGGAAATAGCCAATTTGCAAAAGATATATGTATGCAAATTGCAGCTGCAAAACCAGAATATTTAGATAGAGATTCTGTTCCATCAGACAGATTACAAAAGGAAATGGAAATATTAAAAGCTCAAGCCATGAATGAAGGAAAACCAGCAGAAATAGCAGAAAAAATGGTTCAAGGTAGAATTGGAAAATTCTACGGAGAAATATGCTTAGTAGAGCAAGAATTTGTTAAAAATCCAGATATAAAAATATCTAAACTAGCAGAAGAAAACAATGCTAAAATAATTAGATTTGCAAGATTTGAAAAAGGTGAAGGCTTACAAAAAAGAGAAGAAAACTTTGCAGAAGAAGTTGCAAAGCAAATAAATAATTAATATAAAAAAATACCTCTTATGGGGTATTTTTTTATGCTTTTTTTATTGTAATTGTGTTACCTTCTTTGATATAATTGAAGAGTAAAAATAAAAAAGAGGGTGATTAAATGTTATTAAAAATTATTACATTTAATGTTGCACACGGAAGAGGAACAGATAATAAAGTAGATATAGAAAGACAGGCTAATTTAATAAAAGAATACAAACCAGATATAATATTTTTACAAGAAGTAGATATGTACACAAAAAGGGCAGGAGAAATGAACCAAATTAGAGAATTTGCAAAAAAAGTTGGATTATATTACTGTTCAATGGAAAGTAATATAACACTAGAGGATGGATACTATGGTGACGGAATAATAAGCAAATTTCTAATATCTTTTTCGGCAAATTATTTAATGCCATTAACAGACACAAAACATGAACAAAGAGGAATATTATATAACAGAATATCATTAGGAACTACAAAACTGAATTTATTTTCAGTACATTTATCAACATATGAAGACGAGAGAATATTAGCTGCAAAAGAATTGTGCAGAATTATAAGCAAAATAGATCCAAGTGAAATAATAATAGTAGGCGGAGACTTTAACGTAGGAGTAACGAGATTGGGCAAGGGGAAGTATATATTTGAAGAAAAAGAGAGCTATGAAGAATACGAAATATTAAATAGAAAATTGGATAAAATAAACAATATAGAAGATACATGGTTTTCTGAACTCGGACAAGGCTGTATAGACACAATTTTTTACTCAAGAAATATAGAATTAATAAAATTTGAAACAATAGATGCCAAAGGAACATCAGACCATAGTGCAATATATACAGAGTTTAACATATAACTGGAGGTTATACATGAAAAAAATAAAAAGAATTGACGTCATAGCTATTGTATCAATAATTATATTTGCATTTTCAATTACACCAATTACATTTCAAAATGACACATATTATACAATTGCTATAGGTAAGCACATATTAGAAAACGGAATAGATATGCAAGATCCATTTTCTTGGCATGAAAACTTGCCATACACGTATCCACATTGGGCATATGATACAGGAACATATATAATATATAACTTAGGAGAAAACACAGGAATAGGAGGTTTTACGGCGGTATATATAGCAACGGTTGTTTTAAGTGTTATATTAGGCATAGTTATATATTTAGTCAATTCAAAATTATCCAAAAACAACATAATATCATTTTTAGTAACACTTGGAGTGCTATATTTATTAAAAAATTATATTGCAGCTAGAGCGCAACTAGTAACATTTATATTGTTTGCTTTAACAATTTTATTTATAGAAAATTATATAAAAACAAATAAAAGGATATTTTTGTTTGGATTACTAGCAATTTCTACTTTTATAGCAAACATACATGTTGCAGTATGGCCATTTTACTTTGTTTTATTTTTGCCATATATAGCAGAATACATTATGGCATCAATAATAGAATCAGACTTATTTTATAAAATGCAAGTTAGGAGATTTAAAGGCAGAATTGAAAAGTTTTATAAAAGTGGAAAAGAAAATCAGGCTATTGAACTTGAAGTACAGTTAGAAAAGATAAAAGAAAATCATCTAAAAGTATTAGAAAAAGAAAGAAAAAGAAGAAAAAATCCATATAAAATTAAAATAAAAAAAGAAACAGCAACAAAAGGTTTAATTGTTATATTATTTATATCTGTTTTTACGGGATTATTAACACCACTTGGAACAACACCATATACCTACTTAGTAAAAACAATGCAGGGGAATACTACTAACAATATTAGCGAGCACTTACCATTAACGTTAATAAATAATATTCCAATTATGGTTGTTTTAGTAATGTTTCTAGTTATATTAATTTTTACAGATACAAAAATTAAATTAAGAGATTTATTTATGCTTTCAGGATTGGTACTATTAGCATTTATGACAAGAAGGCAAACATCTTTATTGGTGCTTATAGGCTCATTTATATTTTCAAAACTTGTTGCAAGTATGTTTGAAAAATATGCTCCAGAAGCAAAAAATGAACTGTTGAGTGCATTAAATAATAAAAAAGTTGATGCAATTGTAATATTATTAGTGATAATAATGAGTTTGGGAATGTATAGTGGAAAAATAGGAAATAGTTTTGTAAGTAAAAAGAACTATCCTGTAGAAGCAACAGAATGGATTTTACAAAACCTTGATGTAAAAAATATAAAGTTGTTTAATGAATATAATTATGGAAGCTATTTGTTATACAAAGGAGTTCCTGTATTTATAGATTCTAGGGCAGATTTATATGCACCAGAATTTAATGGAAAACGTGCAGAAAACGGAGAATACGACGGTAGAGATATATTCACAGATTTCATCAAAACATCAAGTATGGAGAGATATTATGAAGATACTTTTGAAAAATATGATATAACTCATATTATATTAAAGAAAAAATCAAAATTAAATACATTTATTTCTAATGACTCTGGATTTTTAGAAATGTATAATGACGATAATTTTGTGGTTTATGAAAGATGCAAATAAAGGAATGGTTATATAAATGAAAAAAAGAGCAATTTTATTGACATTATTAATACTAACATTAATAATATTTGACCAATTAACAAAATGGTTAGTAATAACAAATATTAAAGAAAATTCAATAACTGTAATACAGAACATATTGAATTTTACATATGTAGAGAATAAAGGTGTGGCATTTGGGATTAATTCAAATGGAGGAATTAGTAATATTATAATAAGCATATTTATAATTATAATAATTATCAGATTTATGGTAAAACAAAGAGAGATGACAAACAAATTTACCAATATTTCGTTAGCATTAATTTTAGCTGGAGGATTTGGAAATTTAATAGATAGAATATTTAGAGGAAGGGTAATTGACTTTATAGATATATCGCCAGTATTTAATTTTCCAACTTTTAATATAGCAGATATATTAGTGGTAATAGGATGGATAGCATTTGCATTAAATATGGCAATATATACAACAAGAGAATTAAAAAACTTAAAAAAGGAACTAAAATAAAATGAAAAATGTAATAGTAAATGAAAATGATAAGGGAAAAAGATTGGACATTTATATAGCAGAGAATTTTAACGAATTATCTAGAACAATGATAAAAAAATTAATAGAAAGCAACAATATTTTGGTTAATGATAAATCAGAAAAAGTTTCATATAAGGTTCAAGCAAATGATAATATTAGTATAGATGTACCAGAAGCAAAAGAAACTAAATTAAAGGCGCAAGAAATACCATTAGATATAATATATGAGGATAGTGATATAATTGTGGTAAATAAGCCAAAAGGAATGGTTGTTCATCCTGCAAATGGAAATCCAGATGGTACATTAGTAAATGCAATTTTATCGATATGCAAAAACAGTTTGTCTGGTATTGGTGGAGAATTAAGACCTGGTATTGTACATAGATTAGATAAAGATACTTCAGGGCTAATAATAGTGGCAAAAAATGATAAAGCACATATAAATATGAGCGAACAGATAAAAGAAAGAAATGTAAAAAAAACATATATTGCACTTGTAAGAGGGAATGTGCCGGAAGAAGAGGCTACAATTAATATGCCAATAGGAAGAAGTACAAAAGATAGAAAAAAAATGGCAGTAACAAAAAATGGAAAACAAGCTATAACACATTTTAAAGTTTTAAAAAGATATTCTAAATATACACTGTTAGAAATAAAAATAGAAACAGGAAGAACTCACCAAATAAGAGTACATATGGCAGAAATAGGGTATCCAGTAGTGGGTGATGCAGTATATTCAAATGGAAAAAACGAGTTTGGTATAGAAGGACAAATGCTTCATGCATATAAATTGGAATTTATGCATCCAATAACAAATAAGCATATGGAATTAACAGTCCCACTGCCACAGTATTTTGAAGAAATATTAAAAAAATTATAGATAAAAATGAAGGGAAAAAAATGGAACAAATTAGATTACAAAAATTTTTGGCTAATAGTGGTATATGCTCTAGACGAAAGGCAGAGGAATATATTTTAGCGGGAAAAGTTGAAGTGAACGGAAAAACAGTAACAGAATTAGGTACAAAAATAGATATTGAAAAGGATAAGGTTACTTTTGAAGGTAAACCTGTGTCAACAGTAGAAGAAAAAGTATACATTTTATTAAATAAACCAATAGGTTACGTTACAACCGTAAAAGATCAATTTAATAGAGATACAGTACTAGATTTAATAAAAATCAAAGAAAAAATTGTGCCTGTAGGAAGACTAGATATGTATACATCAGGAGCACTAATTTTAAGCAATGATGGAGAATTTATATATAAAGTAACTCACCCAAAATATGAAATAGAAAAAGCATATAATGTTACTCTAAAAGGAAAAATTACAAAAGAAGAAATAGAAATGCTTGAAAAAGGAGTAAAAATAGATGACTATATATCAGGAAAAGCAAAAGTAAAAATATTAAAAATAGACGAGGTAAAAGATATATCTAGAATAGAAATAACAATACATGAAGGAAAAAATAGAGAAGTAAGAAAAATGTGTAATGCAATAGGAAAAAAAGTATTGGCACTACATAGAAGTAGAATAGGAAACATTAATGTAAAAGACTTGAAATTAGGAGAATGGAAGTATTTAAAAAGCGGTCAAATAAAGGAGCTAATAAAGTAGACAAATGTGCTATTTTGTGATAAAATAGCTATATCTAATAAAGAGAGGAATGAGTAGTAATATGGTTAGAGACAATGAAATAAAAGCAACAGTTTCTCCATTTGCAATTAGACCTGGAGAGATAAAAGTATTTGATGGAAAAGATGGTTATGTATCAATGAGCCAAATAGTACAGAGGATAAACTTAGGACATATAAATGAATTACACTTTACTATTTTAGAGATAGTAAACGAATTTGAATTTATTACTTCTAGACAAATATTACAAATACTAGAGAAAAAGGGAATAGATGTAGGTTCACAAGAGAAATTGAATAATAAATTGGAACAATTAGTAAAGTCAAAAATATTAACCAGATATTATTTTGACTCTCAAGATGGAAAGGGAATATATAGAATATACTGCTTAGAAAAAATGGGAAAATACTTGCTAGATTCAAGAGGAATAGAATGTAAATGGCAACCAACAGATAATACAAAACCAGTTGCCATGATAAAAAAAAGACTAGCAGGAAATCAGGTTATTATAGCATATTTAAATAAGGTTAAGGCATATGAGTCATATACTCCAAAGCCAGCATTAAAAGCTAAAACATTAGGCAAGGTATTTAAAGCATCAGGTGGAGGAATAAAATTAACCAAAGGCGAAAAATCAATACAATTTTTATTTGAAGTAATAAGAAGAGAAGATGATTGGCAAAACAAATTGACAGATAAAATTAGAATGTACAAGGATTTCTATGAAAACTTTGTGCCGGGAGATTGTGGATATACGGCATTACCACAGTTAATAATAGTATGTGAAGACGAAAAACATATAGCAGAAGCATTTAAACATATAGTTATAAACAAATTAGAAATAGATAAAATAAATTTGTATTTTACAACAGACTTAAAGCAAAATTCAGACACACTAGAAGACACACTTGTATCAATAAAACTAGACCCTGATACACAAAAGTATCAAATGGTTACAGAAAAAATAAAATTATTAAGCTAATAATTGAAAAATTTTTCAATTTATATATTTTAAAGAAAGGAATGTGAAGAAATGAAAATACCATTTTCAAAAGCTGACATATTATTGCCAGAAAACGCAGATATGAGCAAATGGGCTGTTATAGCATGTGATCAATACACATCAGAGCCAGAATACTGGGAGGATGTAACTAAAATTGTTGGAGACGAACCATCAACTCTAAAAGTAACATTACCAGAAATATACTTGGAAGAAGATAATGTTGCAGAAAAAATAGCAGAAGTTAATGAAGAAATGAAAAAATTAATTAATAATAATTTCTTTAGAACTTTAAAAGATAGTTTAATATATGTAGAAAGAACTCAAGCAGATGGCAGAATAAGAAAAGGGCTAATGGGAAAAGTAGATTTAGAAGATTATTCTTTTGCTAAAGATTCTCAAACATTGATAAGAGCAACAGAAGGAACTGTATTAGAGAGAATACCACCAAGAGTAAAAGTTAGAGAAAATGCTCCATTAGAATTACCTCATATAATGTTATTAATTGATGATGATAAAAAAGAAATAATAGAAGGACTAACAGATAAAGTAAGTGAGGCAGATAAGGTATATGATACAGATCTAATGAAAAATGGTGGACATATTAAAGGATATAAGCTTAATGATGAACTTATAGAAAAAGTGTTAGAAGGAATAGGGGAATTAGCAGATAAAGAAAAGTTTGAGCAAAAATACAATGTAAAAGATAAAGGAGTCCTATTATTCTCTGTAGGAGATGGAAACCACTCATTAGCAACAGCAAAAACATGCTATGAAAATTTAAAGAAAACATTGACAAAGGAAGAATACGAGAACCATCCAGCAAGATATGCATTAGTAGAGGTTGTTAACTTACATAGTGATGCACTTGACTTTGAACCAATACATAGAGTAGTATTTGGAATTAACCCAGAACACATGATGGAGGAATTAAAGAAATTCTACGAAACATCAGAAGAAGGAGAGGGACAAGTAATACAATATGTATATAAAGGTAAAAAAGGAAAAATAGTTATAAAAAATCCTAAATCTAATTTGGCAGTAGGTAGCCTACAAATGTTTATAGACGAATATTTAAAGAAAAATGGAGGAAAAGTAGACTATATACATGGAGAAGAGACAACAGAAAAATTAGGAGAACAAGAAGGAAATATAGGATTTTTATTACCAAATATGCATAAATCAGAATTATTTAAAACTGTTATACTAGATGGAGCATTACCAAGAAAAACATTTTCAATGGGACATAGCTATGATAAAAGATATTATTTAGAAGCAAGAAAAATTAAATAAATACATAAAAAAAGAAGCCATATAAATTACTATATGGTTTCTTTTCTCCTATTAATTGCTATTTCCTTTTTTTAAATCTACTATAATAGCATCTTCATTATCAAATAAGAAGCTAGAATCAGAAGTGTCTATTTTGATTGGGTCATCATCATTATAATCATCGTCTAAACGTTTTTTAATAGCTTTACGAGCTTTTTCTTTAATTTTTGCTTCTTGAGATATTCCGCTGGTAAATTTATCAAAATTAAATTCTTTTACTTTATGAGGTTCTTTATATTTAGATTCAAGCTTTTCAACCTTACCTTTATCTACAACGCTTTGACCTTTTAGATTTTTAACTTTAAAAATAATTTGATTACTTTTTAAAGATTTTATCTTGCCTGTTTTAAAGTTAGGTATCCAGTTAAAGCCAATGTCTGATGCTTTAGAATCATATCCATAATCCTTTTTTGATGGATCCATTTGATAGCTTTTTTTCCATTGCCATTCTCTTTTTGTTTGTAATTCTTGTTCCCACCATGGAAGGTCTTCTGGTAAAGCATTTCCAAAAATTATTTTATTAACACAGTTAGCTAATATTGTATCTCTAAAGTGTTTGCCAGGACCATTTGAGGAATTCCCTTCACCTTCTAATTGAGATAAATTTTGGGAATCTAATACCGTTGCAACTTTGTATTTTCTATAAACTGTGAATATTGGCTCTGTTGCTTTACATATAAAGTCTGGGAAGGTATCTATATACAAGAAATGTGGAATTCTAGTAGTGTCATTTCCTGGACGTGATAAAATAGATTGTTGCATTAATAATATAAAGAATAAACCGAAAGCCTTATGTGCATTAGGTCCTAAATCTCCTCTTCTTGTGCATAATAAAGTAATTTCTCCTTTTTCTAATGCTTTGTCAAAATCCAAATTGTTTGTTCTATTACACAATATATTTTTAACACCTGGATATCTTAACAAATTGTCTAACTCTGCAGAAGCAGTAAATACAGAAGTTTTTGTATTATTTAAGTCTGTACTATTTGCATAGAAATTGTTTTCCATATATCTAATTAATATTTTATATTTATCTGCAAGTTCTGGTATTTGTTTCATTTGCTCTGTCATTTCTTCAACTAGACTAAAATCGTTTAACATATTTAGTAAATCTTCTAAATTGGGTAATGAACCTTCATGCAATCTTGGATACATCTCTTTTAATAAAATAGAAAGATTTTCTAATATTTGTATTGCTGCATTTTCTCTAAATGCTAAACTTAAATCAGGTCTGTTCGTTGCAAATAATCCTTTTAATACAGAGGAAATTGCAATACCAGTTTTTATAGGGTCTTTATATATAAATGGATTTAATCCAACAGAATCAGAGTTATTAGGATCAATAATATTTACTGGTAAACTAAAGTTTTTTGCAACTCCTGCCATAGTTTCTATTGTATCTGGGTCAGGAGCCATATACGTTAATCCTAAATCTTTATAAACAAATCGACTTCCAGAAGAAGAAATTGTCATTTTTTTCATATATGCTTTGTAAATATCAAGTTTGTCAGGATTTGGCGTTAACAAAGATAATGAGAAGTTTTTATTTAAATAATCATTTGAGTATGGATATGTTAATGTAGCAATACCTGTTTTTAATGCAGTAAATCCCATTTCTTTCGCAACTTCTCTAAAGAAATATTTCTTTTCAAAATCTCTTGCTATCATTGGTTCATAAATTGTAGCTGTTTTTCCAGAACCGGAAACACCAACAACAAGTAAAGATTCAAAACGTTTAGCTTCAGGTATTTTTACATCTTCACCACTTTCCGTGTTCATACAAACTTTTACTTCACATGTAAAGTTTCCAACACCTTCTGGTTTTGCAGATAAATCAATACCGCCATAATCAAATATAGAATCTCTAATGTCTTTAACATCATTAATAGAGAATATAAGCCATTTAATAACTTTATAAAATGTTACAAGAGGTATATATATTCCTAATGCAGTGAATGCAGGCTTAAATAAATATGAAAAATCTGTTACAAGCTCAACAAAATTAGGCAAAGACAATAAGCCTAGCCATATAATTGCATTTAGCCATTGAACTAATGCAGAAATACATACTATATAAAAGCTAACTATAAATGTATGAAATATTCTTAACTTATTAATATCTGCTCTAGCGAATTTAGAACCAGAAGAAAAGAAAAATGCAAAAGATACACAAGCTATGGCGAGTGTATATTTTACAGGTCCCCAATATGAATAAGAAACTCCCGTAAAAATAATAAACAGCATTTCTACTACTCTGTCTACTAATATGTAAAAAGATATTATTGTTAAAATATAAGTCATAAATGTGTTTCTATCTGTCTTTAGTAGTTTTAAAAACTTATCAAATAATTTCACTTATTCCACCACTTTCATTAAATCTAACCTTACATATATATTATCCTACAAAATCAGCAAAAAAACAAGACTTTTGACAAAAAAATCCTCTCAAAATTTTACTAGTCAGACTTGAAATTAAAAATTCATAAAAGAAAAAAAACAGAATATATTTGTGCAAGAGGTAATTGATGAAAAATAAAAAGAAATTAAAAAAAGAAAGCTTTATGGGTGGAGTATTAGTTCTAATGATTTCACATATTCTAATTAAAATATTAGGACTAATATACAGAGTATATTTAACGAATAAACAGGGATTTGGAGACACTGGAAATGCAATATATTCAAGTGGATTTCAAATATATGCTTTATTGCTTACATTTTCGTCTGTTGGAATACCAAATGCCATAGCAAAATTAGTGTCAGAAAAATTGGCAATAGGAGATAACAAAGGAGCACATAAAACATTTAAAATTGCGTTTGTAACATTTGCACTAATCGGGTTTACATGTTCATTAATACTTTTTTTAGGAGCAGAAATTATAGCAGAAAAATGGCTACAAATTCCAGAAGCAGAATATTCCTTAGTAGCACTATCTCCATCAATATTTTTTGTTACATTAATTAGTGTAATTAGAGGGTACTTTAATGGCAGAAATAATGTAAAAGTAACAGCAAATTCTCAAACAATAGAACAATTATTTAAAATGGTATTTACCATTATTGTTGTAGAATTATTAGCAATGACCTCAGGAATAAATACAACAATAATGGCTGCAGGAGCAAATCTAGCTACAACCTTAGCAACTTCTGTGGGATTTTGGTATTTATATATTTATTATAAAACAATAAAAAAAGAAATAGCCAAAGAACTAATCAAAACAAAAAAATATAAATACACTAGAATTTTAAGCACAATTAAAGAAGTATTAACAGTATCTATACCAATGTCACTAACCTCTATACTGGGGTCATTAAATAAAAGCATAGACTCAATAACAGTAGTTAGAGGATTAAAAAACTTTTTAAGTGAAAATGAAGCAAAAATCCAATATGGAATATTAAGTGGTAAGGTAGATACTCTTGTAGTGTTACCAATGTCATTTAATGTGGCACTTACAACAAGTTTGATACCAACAATAGCATATTCTAAAGCCATGGGAGATTCAGAAACAATAAAAAAAAGAGTATCATTTTCAATTTTACTAACAATATTAATGGGACTGCCATGTATGGCGGGACTGATATTCTTTGGAAAACCAATTTTAAAATTACTTTTTCCAAATCAAAGCAATGGTGCGATTGTATTACAAATAAGTGCAGTTTCAATTATATTTATAGTTTTAGAACAAACAATTAGTGGAGTTTTGCAAGGATTAGGTAAAGTAATAGTACCAGCAATAGCTTTAACAGTTGGAGTAGTTATAAAACTAATATTAAATTTAATACTTATAAAAATAGATCCAAACGTATTTATATTAGGTGGAATTAATGGAGCCACTGTTTCAACAGTAATTTGTCATATGGTTGCAGTAATAATAGATTATGCAGTATTAAGAAAAACAATAAAATTAAAATTAGAATTATCAACTTTTGTGATTAAGCCATTAATGGCAACAACAATTATGATAATTGGTGCAATATACACATATAATAAATGTTTAAGTATATTTAGCGACAAATTAAGCATAATATTAGCAATTGGCTTTGCCATATTAATATACGGAATTTTTATTATTGTTTTTAAAATATTAGACAAGGATAATATAAAAATGATTCCATTTGGTAAAAAGATACTTGAAATTCTAAACCTTGAAAAGCAGTAAAATGAGGAGTTTTGAAAAGAAAAAACTGGTAAAGCTAGTGAAATGTAGACTTTCGGAAAATTTGGCATAAAAAAAGAAGGATTTTAAGGAACTTTGGCGAATAATGTTAATAGTAGATTGCATTGTCTACATATTTGAAATCTTATAGGAGGTAATAAAAATGAACAAAACAGAATTGATTGCAGCTATTGCAGCTAAAACAGGAGAAACAAAAAAAGATGCTGAAGCAACATTAAATGCATTTGTAAATGTTGTATCAGAGACATTAGCAAAAGGAGATAAAGTTCAATTAGTTGGATTTGGATCTTTCGAAGTAAGAAAAAGAGCTGCTAGAAAGGGAAGAAACCCACAAACTAAAGAAGAAATAAAAATACCTGCATCTAAAGCACCTGTATTCAAAGCAGGAAAAGCTTTAAAAGATTTAGTAAATAAAAAATAAGATTTGAAATTTATATAAATTATATGAATTCATATAAAAGATATGGCAAAAGCCGTATCTTTTTTAAATTTGACAATGCAAAGAAAAAAGTGTATAATAGGTAACAGTTGTTACCCAAAATGGTAAAGAAGAGATTTATATATATAAAATTAAAGTATAATCGGAATATTAAATATTTAAAGTGGTAAAATATGTTTGGTTTGTGCGGAAAATAATATAAACATATTTGATTTCTATTGTAAAATTAAATATAAATATTTTGTAATTATAATAGTTTAGAAAAGGATAAACTATTTTTTAGTATATAAATTTGATAAAAAATAAGGAGGAGATATAAAAACATGACAATTGAAACAGAACAAAAGGATAAAGAGCAAAAAAGAAAACCACAAAGAAGAAGCTATAAAAGAGGGGAGGAAAACAAAACAGAAAATAAAAAGGCAAGAAGTAATAATAAAAAAGAAAGCATAAAGTTTGAATTTAAAAAAGAAAATTTAAAAATAATTCCACTTGGTGGGTTAGAAGAAATAGGAAAAAACATTACTGTTTTTGAATACGGAAATGAGATTGTACTAGTAGACTGTGGACTAGAGTTTCCAGAAGACAATATGCTTGGTGTAGATTTAGTAATACCTGATGTAACATATTTAGAAAGAAATAAAGAAAAAATAAAAGGTTTAGTAATAACACATGGACACGAGGATCATATTGGAGCTATACCATATATATTGCAACAAATTAATATACCAATTTATGCAACAAAATTGACAATAGGCTTAATAGAAAATAAATTGGAAGAACATAAATTATTAAGAAGTACAAAGCTAACAGTTGTAAATCAAGGCGAAACAGTAGACTTTGGCAATATTAAAGTGGAATTTATAAGAAGTTCACACAGTATTCCAGATGCTGTAATGCTTGCAATTCATACACCTGTTGGAACAGTAATACACACTGGAGACTTTAAAGTAGACTATACACCGATAGATGAAAAGGTTATGGATTTTGGAAGACTCGCAGAATTAGGAAATAATGGCGTTTTGGCATTGCTTTCAGATAGCACAAACTCTGAGAGAAAAGGATATACAATGTCAGAAAGTTCAGTAGGAGAAGTATTTGATAAGCTATTCTTAAACACAAAAAAGAGAATAGTTGTAGCAACATTTGCTTCAAATGTCCACAGAGTTCAACAAATTGTTAATTCGGCTGTTAAATATAATAGAAAAGTTGCAATTTGTGGCAGAAGTATGATTAATATGATAGAAACTGCAAAAGAATTGGGATATATAAACGTACCAGAAAATACATTTATAGATATAGATATGATAAAAAATTATACAGATGAACAATTGGTAATAATTACAACGGGAAGTCAAGGCGAAACAATGTCTGCACTAACAAGAATGGCATCTGGAGAGCACAAAAAAGTCTCAATTACACCAAATGATTTAGTAATAATTTCTGCAACTCCAATACCAGGAAATGAAAAATTTGTATCAAGAGTAATAGATGACTTAATGCAAATTGGCGCAGAAGTAATTTACAGCTCATTAGAGGACATACATGTTTCAGGACATGCTTGCCAAGAAGAACAAAAATTGATAATTTCATTGGTAAGACCAAAATTCTTTTTACCAGTACACGGAGAATATAGACAATTAAGAGCACACGCGGAAACAGCAAGAAAAGTTGGAGTAGATCCTAGAAATATATTTATGCTAGAAAATGGAAGGGTTTTAGAACTTAACGAAAAAGAAGCAAAATTGACAAATTCAGTACCATCAGGAAAAATATTGGTAGATGGCTTAGGCGTTGGAGACGTTGGAAATATTGTATTAAGAGACAGACAACATTTATCACAAGACGGATTAATAGTAATAGTAATGACAATGGATTCTTCGACAGGGGAAATAGTATCTGGGCCAGATGTAGTGTCAAGGGGATTTGTTTATGTAAGAGAGTCAGAAAACTTAATGGAAGATGTAAAAAGAGTAATAAGAGAAGAAGTAAAAAAATGCGAAGAAAAACGTATTAGAGATTGGTCAACAATAAAATCAACATTAAAGGATAACTTAAGAGATTATATTTTCCAAAAAACAAAAAGAAATCCTATGATATTGCCAGTAATTATGGAAATATAACAATATAAAATTAGAGTGTCAAGGAAGTACATAGTTATTTCCTTGCAATAAAAGGAGAGTAAAATGGATTATAAAGATTTAGCAAATTTGATTTTTCCAAATGCAAAAGATATAAAATATTATGAGGAAAAATATCCAGAAAGAAATTTACCAGAAGGAGCAATAGTTACAAGATTTGCACCAAGCCCTACGGGGTATGTACATATTGGCGGATTATATCAATCTCAAATTGCATGGAAAATGGCAGAACAAACAAAAGGAGTAGTATTTTTAAGAATTGAAGATACAGACCAAAAAAGAGAGGTTCAAGATGCGACAATAGGAATTGTAAATTCCTTAAAAGATTTTAAAATTGACTTTGATGAAGGAATGCTAAATGAACAAGAGGAAAAAGGCGCATATGGGCCATATAAACAAAGTTTAAGGAAAGAAATATATCAAGCATATGCAAAATATTTTATTGAAAATAATTTGGCATATCCTTGCTTTGCAACAGAAAAAGAATTGGAAGAGATGAGGAAAAAACAAGAAACGGCAAAAATAAGACCTGGGTATTATGGTGTATGGGCAAAGTACAGAAATTTACCAATAGAAGAAGCAACACAAAAAATAAAAGCTGGAGAACCATATATAATTCGTTTTAAATCAAGAGGGAATGAAGAAAAAAAGATAAGACATCAAGATTTAATAAAGGGAAAAGTTGACTTCCCAGAAAACGATCAAGACATAGTAATTATAAAAGCTGATGGATTACCAACATACCATTTTGCTCATTTAGTAGATGACCATTTAATGAGAACAACAGTAGTTATAAGAGGAGATGAATGGCTATCTTCTGTACCATTACATTTGCAATTATTTCAAGCAGCAGGATTTAAAGCTCCAAGATATGCCCATATTGCACCACTTATGAAAATGGATGAGGGTGGCAAAAGAAAAATAAGTAAAAGAAAAGATCCAGAGGCGGCAGTAAGTTATTACCATGAACAAGGAATTCCACCAGAAGCAGTTTGCGAATACTTGTTAAATATAGCAAATTCAAACTTTGAAAGTTGGAGAAAAGCTAATCCTTTAGCCGATTTAAAAGAATTTGAGTTGCAATTTAACAAAATGGGTGTAAGTGGAGCACTTTTTGATATGGTTAAGTTACTGGATATATCTAAAACAATAATATCAAGATTTGATGCAGAAAAAGTATATAATGAAACATTAAGTTGGGCTACAAAATATGATAGTGAATTATTAAAACTTCTTGAAAATAAGGAATATGCATTAAAAATAATAGGAATAGAAAGAGGAAATGCAAAACCAAGAAAAGACATCTCTAAATGGTCAGATGTAAAAAATTCTATTATATATATGTATGATGAAGAATTTTTAAAGGATGAAGGAAAATATGAGTTTGCAAAAATTGACAATAAAGAAGAAATAAATAAAATCTTAAAACTGTACATAGAAAAATATTTTAACTTTAATGATGATAAACAAACATGGTTTGATAAAATCAAAGATTTAGCAGAAGAAATGGGATATGCAAGAGAAGTTAAAGAATATAAGCAGAATCCAGAAAACTGGAAAGGGCATGTGGGAGACATAAGCACAGTATTAAGAGTTGCTTTAACTAAAAGGCAACAAACACCAGACTTATATGAAATAATGCAAGTTCTTGGTAAATCAAGCATAGAGAAAAGGATAGCATTATTTGTGAAATAAAAAGGGATGAAATAAAATGGATTACAATATAGGCGATATAGTAAAAACAAAAAAGCAACACCCATGTGGAAGCAAAGAATGGGAAGTAACAAGAGTAGGAGTAGACTTTAAATTAAAATGCATAGGCTGTGGACATGTAGTTATGTTGCCAAGAGAAAAAGCACTAAAAATCATAACAAAAAAGATAGAAAAAGGCGCTAATTAACACTTTTTTTGGAAAAATGTTGACTGGAAGCGAAAATAGTGCTATTATTAATTTAATGTTAAAATATGGGTGAAAGCCAATGGGGGTGTTATATATGAGTGATAGATGCGGAAATTGTAGCAAATATGATGGAAAGTATTGTGACGAAGATGGAAAACTTCATGATAGCAATGACTCTTGCAGAGACTACGATCCAGAATAAATGGTTACATTGACAAATTATGACAAAAAAGCTTGATTTTTTAACGAAAATCAGTTATAATTTAATTAGATAGTTAATTTTATTATAATTTATTATAGGAGGAGAAAATATGAAAAATAAAACTTTAAAAATAATTGCTGTTTTACTTATTGCTATAGCATTAATTACTTTATCAACAACAATAGTAAGGGCAACAACTGGATTTGAACCAATAGAACCGAAACCTGCAGGAACTGCTGGCGAAAAGGTAACAAATACTGCAGGACAAATATTAACCATTGTAAGAATAGTTGGTATGGCAGTTGCTGTAATTATGCTAACAATACTTGGTATTAAATATGTTGCAGCATCACCAAATGAAAAAGCAGACTACAAAAAAGGTATGACAGTATATGTAGTAGGTGCCGTACTATTATTTGGAGCCAGTGCATTACTTTCTGTTATTCAAAAGTTTGTAGAAGGAAAATAATAAAATGCACTAAAAAGCTATTAAAATTAACTATTAATTTTAATAGCTTTTTTTTATTAAAAATAATTATTCAAATCAAAAAAAGTTTAAAGAATACCTACATTAACTAATTCACGTAAATGGGTGGTGAGAAATATGAAAAAGTTCATAGCAATTTTAATAGTGACAATATTAGTAACCTTTTGTTTATGCAACTGCATATATGCAAGTAGCATTACAGAGTCAATGAGAAATCTTTGGAATAAAAATAATAGCTCTGCATCAAGTATAAGAAAGATGGGAGGAAAAGTGTTGTATGTTACACAACTTATTGGATATGCGGTAGCTTTAATAACACTTACGATACTTGGAATAAGATATATGTATTCGTCTACAAATGATAAGGCTACAATTAAAGAAAAATTAATGGCATATGTAATAGGAGCAGTTATTCTATTTGGGTTTAGTACAGTGCTGGGCATAATAAATTCATTCATAAGTGAAATTAATGTATAGTATAGCAAAAGCTGAAAATATTATTTCCGTAGAAGAATAAAGAAAATTATTACAAAAAAATAACGATAATATATTTTTTATATTACATAGATAAAAGTCTTGAAAAATATGGAGAAAAACGTTATTATATATATAATAGTGTAAAATAGAGGTGATATTATGAAAAGCAAAATGTTAGTTAGAATTATTTTAATATTATTTGTACTATTTATACTTATACAGCCGTTTCAAATATCATATGGTGTAGATATAGTAAAAGAGGCAAGGGATTGGTTTATAGCGGCACGCAATGGTGAACAAATATTTAATCCGGATGACATTGCAAGCGCAATTGCTCCAATTTCTCAAATACTATTTGCGGTGGGATTAGTAGTATTATTTGTAGTAGGAGTAGTAATGGGAATTAAATTTATAACTGCAAGTCCGGAAGAACAAGGTAAAATAAAAGGACAACTAATAGGACTTGCAATTTCAGCAGTAGTTATATTAGGAGCATATACAATTTGGAAATTAACATATGATCTTATGGACGATATTATAACTACCTCACAAGTTGTTATAAATAATGACGAGTATGGTAGAATTGCATAACAAAAGAGAACAAAAATATCTTTAAGATATTAAGGAGGAATAATATGGGAACATATAATGTACCACGTAATTTAAGAGGAGAAACAAGAATTCTAGTAATATTTACATTAAAATCGTTAGCAACAACAGGGGCTGGAGTATTAATTGGCCTTCTGTTCTTTTACTTTTTTTCTCTATTAAAATTAAAAGGACTAGGGATTGGATTTATAATATTTTTTGCACTTATTGGTTTTGTTATTGGCAGATTTAATGTGCCAGTTATTGCACAAATACCAATAACAAAGAAAATAGGTGGTATTCCATTGGGAGAGATAATTTTAAGATATATAAAATTCAAAAAGAACAAGAAGATATATACATATACAAAGGAGGAAAAGTAAGCATGGACAATGTTTTAACAATGTTAGTAAGTATATTATTCATATTAATATTCTTAATAGTGGTATGTGCAATAATACTATATTTTCTAAAAATAAAAAAGAAACAGTCGAATAAAGAAAAGAATAATGAAGAATATTCGGAGTCTACATCTACGCAGAGTTCATCAGGAATAAGAATGGAAAATGTAAAAAAATTCTTGAATTTTGATGAAATAAAAAATAATATGATAATAAGAAATGGAAGAACGCAATATTTAATGGTTATACAATGTCAAGGTGTAAATTATGACTTGCTTTCAGAAGAAGAAAAAGTGGCTGTAGAAGAGGGATTTGTTCAGTTTTTAAACACCTTAAGATTTCCAATACAATTATATGTTCAAACACAAAGCTTAAATCTTGAAAATATAGTAGATGAATATAAATCTAAAATACATGTAATAGAAAATGACATAAAAATATTACAAAGAAAAATAAATCAAGCTGAGGCGTTAAGAGATACAAGAACAATTGAAAAGCTGAGATTTGAATTGAAAAGAAAGACAAATGTATTGGAATATGGAGCAGATATAACAAATTATGTGAGTAGATTAAGCCTTAACAAAAATGTGTTAAAACAAAAAACATATATAATTGTTACATATTATACAAGCGAATTTAATGGAAATAACAAATTTAATAAAGAAGAAGCAGATAATATATTTTTCTCAGAATTGTATACAAGAACAAAAATGGTTCTAAGAGCAATTGGTTCAGCAGGAGTAACTGGAAGAATACTTGATTCGGAAGAATTAGCAGAGTTACTATATGTAGCATATAATAGAGATGATGCAAACATGCTACCATTTAGTAAAGGAATACAAACTCAATATGATTCATTGTACACAACCGGAAAAGATGTGTTAAAGAAAAAAGCAGAATTAATTGATGAAAAAATAGAAGAAGAAGCAGTCAACTTGGTAACAGAAAGTATAGAAAAAGCTGATGAACAAATAAGAGAAGAGCAACAAAAAATGGAAGAAGCAATAATTAAAAGGGCACAAGAACTTGCGGAAGAACACAAACATCAAATGACGAATCAATTATATAAAAAGACAAAAGAACAAATTAATAAAAGGGGCAGAAAACCAAAAACAGATAAACCAGTAACTACGGAGGAAGGAAAATAACATAAGAAAAGAGGAGGAAAAATTCATGAAATTTAAAAAACAAAATGTACAAGAACGAAAAGAAGAATTTAATTTGGATGAACAGCAAATTGAAGAAAAGAAAAGTTTTTTAGAAAAGAATAAGAGGACTCTAAAAGATTTGATAGCCCCAGCGGGAATAGATGCAAGCCAGTTAAACCATTTAGAAATAATAACAAGCAAAACAAGATATGCCAGAAGCATGATAGTAGCAACAATACCAAGAATGTGTACCTTCCCAGAATTTTTGAGAGGAATGTATACTTTTGGAGATATTAATGTGTCAGTTTTTATAAACCCAATAGCAGAAAACATATCTCAAACTGAGTTAAATAGAACAATAAATGAATTGGAATCAGAAAGAGTTGTTGCACTTGATAGAGGAGATATTAATAGAGAAAGAATATTGGCTCAAAAAAGAATAGAGGCAGAAGAATTAAGAGACGAGATTGCAGCAGGTTTTAATAAATTGTTTGAAACATCAATGACATGTACGCTATTTGCATATAGCCTTGAGGACCTGGATAAACAGACGGAGTTGCTTTCGGCTGAAATGGCTAAAACATTGATAGGTTTAAGACCAGCATGGGCAATGCAGGAAGAAGCCTTTCAAACGAATATGCCATTTTGTGAAAACAAAGTTAAAGAAACACATACATTTGATAGAAGGTCTATGTCTACAGTATTCCCATTCTTTTCATCAGATATAGGACACGAGCAGGGTATACCACTAGGATTTAATAGGCAAACAGGACTTCCAATACTATTTGATAACTTTAGTCCGACACTTACTAACTACAATATGGTTATATTTGGAAAATCTGGTGCTGGTAAAGGTGTTACAATAAAAACTTTAACTGCAAGGTCATCAGTATTAATGGGAATAGAAAGCTTGGCCTTAGATGCAGAAGGTGAGTATGGGGTAGTTGCAGAAGCACTTGGTGGAATAAATGTTACAATAAGTCCTAATTCAAAGACAATAATAAACTTATTTGATGTTGAAATAGAAACATTTAAAGATGAAATAACAGGTAAAGAAAGAAAGATGTTAAGTATAGAAAATAAAGTAGAAGACGTAACGCAAGCTTTACTAACAATGGCAAGAGGTAGTACGAGAAGCCAAGAAGTGAACGAACTTACAAAACAAATAATAGCAGAAGCAATAGCAGAAGAATATACCCGTTGTGGAATAACAAATGATGTAAATAGTTTATATAAAAATTCAAATGATAAAGTCAAAATAAAAAAAGATATGCCAACAATAGGTTCATGGTATAAAAGAATACTTGAAAATGCTGAAAAGAATAATAACCCAGATTATAGATTCCATTATAGTTATTTAATAAAAGTTATGAAACAATACATAAGAGAATATGATGGACAGATGGCATATTTTGATGGACAATCTACATTTGATTTATTAGATGATGTACCATTTATAAATTTGGACATATCACAATTGGAAGAAAGATTTGCAAGACCACTTGCACAACAAATATTACTATCTTGGATTTGGGAAAAATATGTTAAGAAAAATAGTGAAGACAGATCAAAAGCAAAAAGGAAAAGAGTGTTAATAGATGAAGCTTGGATGCTTTTGCCATACCCAGAGGCAGTAGACTTTTTAAATACAATGGCAAGACGTGCAAGAAAAAGAAATGTTTCATTAGCAGTTATGTCACAAAAATTTCAAGACTTTTATGAAAAACCAGAGGTACAAGCAGTACTTACATCATCAGATACAAAACTTTTTTTAGCACAAGATAAATCAGAGATTCAATATATAAAAGAAGTGTTTAAACTAAGCGAAGGAGAAGCATACTTTTTAACAACATGTAATAGAGGAGAAGGACTACTAAAAGTTGGAGAGGATACTGCGATAATAGCAATTCAACCAACAGCCAAAGAGTTTGAATTTGTTGAAACAAATATGAATAAATTAAGAGGAAATAATTAAAAAACAGAAAGGGGGATTTATATGAAAAAGTGTATATCTATTATATTAGTATTCACTATTTTAATAAATGCCCTTTTACCTAATTATATATTGGCGGGAAAAAATGGAGACAATTATAGTGATGTGACATCAAGTAAAGACGAAAAAGCAGGCAAAGAAACAGTTGATAAAATTATGGGTGATGGAACAGTAAGCGTTCCGACAGAGGATGGTTCAACTGATAAAGAAGTAAATGAAAAGGCGAACTTTGGCGGATGGATAGCAAGTATTATAGTAATTATTTTCTTCCCACTTGTATATACAGTAAGAATTTTAGTCACAATTGTAGCTCCATCAACCGTAAAAGAAGGTACATTATTAATACCATGGTTTACCATACAGGGTATGCTAACAGATAAAATTGATTTAGTAAATGCAAACATATTCAATGCAGAGACATCCAATAAAGCAAACAATGTAATAAAACAGAATGTACAAAAATGGTATTATGCAATTTGGGTAATGTCAATAATTTTAAATATGGTAGTATTAGTATATATTGGTATAAGAATGGCAATGTCTACTGTTGCAGATGAAAAAGCAAAATATAAAAGCCAACTTATTGCATGGTTTCAGAGTATAGTATTATTATTTGCAATGCATTTTATAATTAGATTAATATTCTTTGTTGGAAAAATATTAGTAGATATGCTGACAGTAATTTTAAATGGTATTATAGAAAATGTACTAAGTGGAGAAGACATAAAAAACATAGATTTATTAATATTTGACTCACTTGGACAGGTTTTGCTAAAACCAAGAGGATGGAAGCCATTAGAAAACTTTTTGTGTTATATACTATTAATGTGTTACCAAATAAAATTCTTATTAATGTATTTAAAAAGGTTTTTTGTGATTAGCTTTTTAGTAATAATTTCACCACTAGTAACAGTTACATATTCAATTGATAAAGTTGGAGATGGAAAAGCACAAGCTTTTCAAATACTACTTAAAGAACTAATAATGAATGTCATGTTACAACCAATGCATTTGTTTTTATATGCTGTGTTAATGGGATTTGCAACCAATATCATAAGAGAGATTCCGTTATTTACAATATTACTATTAATAGGTGTTGGAAGAGGCGAAAAAATTATAAGAAAAATATTAAAGATGTCACAAAGTGCAACAATTGAAGACAGTTTAACATTAAAAAAAGGAAAGGGTAAAAAATAAGAAATAATATGGAAAAAGAAAGAAAAGTAAAAAAAATAATTGTAATTTTAGCAATTTTGCTTATTATAATCTTAACTATTACATATTATGTTTTTAAAGAAAATGAACGTAAAAAGAATACAGAGGAATATTATGCTAACAAAGAATATAACTCTAAGGAAGACTTTAATACAGTAGAAGAGGTATTAGTATTTAAAGGCGTTAAATTTATAAAACAAACTAAATCATCTGATGATAAATATCTTGCAGACATATATGTTAAACTTAATCAACCATTATATACAGAAGAAGAAGATAATGAACAGTTTTACACAAATATGATAGTACTTTTGGCATATGTACAAAAATACAATAATTTCAGAGTTATAGATGAGGAAAACGAAATAACTTTAAGTGTGTTTTGTAATTCTAAACAGCAAACCGTAACAACTATAGCAGTAAATGGAGTAACGAATTATTGGAATATTAAAAGAAGAGAAACAGCTATAGCACAAATAGAAGGAGTAATTAAAACAGATTTAAATATACAATCAGACGAGATAAATAAATTAATAAAAAACGAATGGAGAAGAAATAAGCTAGATATAGAAGTACAAAAAAACAAAACAGGAACTTATGAAATCATTACGGAAAAAGGATTAGAAATAAGAACAGTATATAAAAAGGTTTTTAATATAGTTTTTACAAAACAATACAATAAATCAGTTGTAAATAATATAAAACCAGGAACAGACCTTAACAAAATAGAAGAAATCTTGGGAGAACCAATATATGGTTCTTCAACCATAGGAATTATGGGATACAAGAGTAGTGAAATATACATATTTTTTACTCAAGAAGATATTTCAGTATATAGAGTGGAAAAAGAATATCAAAATTTAGAAGACTTTTTTACACTAATAGAAAAATTTGAAAGGGATAAAAATATAAAAGATTTTGTAAACGGGGTAACAGATATATGGCCAGACTATGATATATATGACTGGGGCACTAATTACATTGACTTAAGATATACATTAAAAGGAATTAAAATTCAATTTAATGTATCAAATGCAAATGGAATGATTTATGACAATAACTATACAGCAGAAATAAGAAAAGGTTTAACTGTACAAGACATAAAAAATGATATTAGCAAATTACCTAAATATACACATTTTGAAGAAGAAGGCGGAATATGGGAGATAGAAACTCAAAGATATTACGATAAGACAGAAATAGAAGAAGGTTATGAAGAATAAAAGATGCAGAAAGGAGGCATAATTACATGAAAATTATTAAAAAAACTATTATTATAATTGAAATAATCATTTTATTAATTATGTCTCTATTAAATACTATTTCAATATCAAAAGCAAGTATACCAGGATATGAATTAACAGATGAGGAAAAGCAAATAGAAGTAGGCAAATGGATAAGAGATTTTGCAATAAGCTTTACAAATGCAGCTAATAATGTGAAATATGGAGACATTACAGGTGCAAAAGATAATAAATATTATCAGGACTCGTCATATACTTCTAATCAAAAACAGTTAATTATGTATAGCATGAACTATCAAAGACTTACAGCATATAATTACTTCTTAAAGAGAAGTACACAAATGGCAACTAAGTTTTACAGAGGTGGATGGAAAGTTGAAAGTGATTGGTATATAACCTCTAACCATAAACTAGCATTTGATTGTTCTTCATTTATAAGCTTTCTATATAAATATACTGCAAATATAGATTTATGTGCAGTAAACTATCCTTGTTCTACTAGCTATATGCGTATACATTATGACAAAAACCATAATAAAAATAACTGCTCTTGTGGTTGCATATATGTAGGAAAATTGCAAGGGATAAGTAATAGTGAATTAAGGGCAGGTGACATCATAGTTGAAAAAGGACATGTTATGATGTTTAATAGATCTGTAAACAATGAATATGTAAAGGTAATAGATTGTGGTGTGGGCTCAACAAGTAACCCTAACATAGGTATAGGTACAGAAAAAGATCGTAGTAGAAGTGGTACATATGGATTAGTAACTAAAAATGCAATAATAATACGTATTAGTGAATCAAAAGCGGTTGATATATATGACAGGTGTGTTAATGATAGAGTATATTATAATAAACACTTTACAATAGCTTCTATAACCTTCCCAGGAGAAGTAGGTGGAACTACTCCAACAGATCCATCAATTCCTTCAGTTCCAACAGACCCTTCAAATCCAACAGATCCATCAACCCCTTCAGTTCCAACAGACCCTTCAAATCCATCAGAGCCAAGTGAGCCACAGACAGAGTATGAATATGATATTTCTCAGGAACAAAATGGAGACTGGGGTAAAGCTGACTTTTTTTACTATAATGGTTTACCAAAAAAACTAGAAGTAAGTTATCATGAAAGTTTCTTAAAAAAACTTTTTGAGGTATTAAGTAGCATCTTAGATTATTTACTTGGAATAGGCTTTTTAGCAATAAAAATACAAGTAGTAGGTTGGGTAGGAATAGCTGCTAAGGTAATAAATAATGTTGTGGTTAAAATTGAAGGAGGATTAAAAACAACAGAAAATGGATTAATAGATATTAGTGATATAATATTTAATAGAATACCAATTTTGGATATAGATTTCTTTAACTTTAAAAAAGCGGGTGGAAAAATAATAGATTCAAGTAGCATTATATATAAATTAAGAAAAACAATATCACAATGGTATTATGCTCTATTTATTGTTTGTGCAATAGGATTACTATTAACACTTATATATATTGGAATAAGAATGGCAATTTCTACAATTGCAGAGCGTAAAG
This sequence comes from Clostridiales bacterium, assembly GCA_003534295.1. Classification (GTDB taxonomy): domain Bacteria; phylum Bacillota; class Clostridia; order TANB77; family CAG-508; genus DNVW01. The sequence continues at coordinate 63,637 of DPDV01000012.1, read as the reverse complement.
CTAAGTATAAAAGTATGCTACAAAATTGGATTCTTAGTGTTGTAATATTGTTTACTTTACATTTTTTCATGGTAGCTGTTATATACATAAACCAGTCTATTTTAGACATAATGGCAATGGCTTCTGGAGACCTTGCAAATTTAGATACAGAGCTATTTGGAATGATTATGCAGTTAAAAGCTTCTGCGTCAATACCAGGTACAATTGTATTTGTTGCATTAGTAATATATTCAGTTAAGTTTTTGTTAATATATTTTAAGCGTTTGCTTAATTTAGCAATATTAACTCTTATTGCACCTGTTATAGCGATAGCATATTCCATAGACAAAATAAAAGATGGAAAATCCCAATCCTTAGGTGCATGGATGAAAGAATATGTATATAATGTTTTTTTGCAAATGATACATGCTATAGTTTATGCAATATTTATAGGATTTATATTTGATATAATTAGAAATGGTGGAGGGTTTGATTTAATACCTAATATAGTATTAATATTGGTAACATTTAATTTTATGCTTAAGGCAGACGAAATAATGAGAAAGATATTTAGAATAGAAGGCGGAAGTAGCGATGTTGGTGATATCGCATCACAAACCTTAAAAGGAGCAATAACTGGTATAACAGGAGCATCAATTGCTGGAAAAGTTGTAAAAGGATATATATCTGGTGTTGGAAAAGTTGCAGGAAGCGCAGCAACAAAAGCAGCAGAGTTAGTAGGAACTGCAGGACTATTAGGTACAAAATATAAAAATGCATATAAAGCAGATAGGGAAGAAAGTAATGCAATAAAAACGCCTGCAAGAGAAGACTATAATCAGGCGAGAGAAACATATGCAAGGGCAAGGAGAGCTGAAGAAGCAGCTAAAAACGCCTATACAGGAGCAGTACTTCAATCAAGCCAAATGGGAAATCATTTTATTGATAATAATTATATAGAAAGAAGAAGACAAGAATTAGAAATGGCAAGACAAACAGCAGCACAAGCTAAACAGAGATTTGAATCTTCAAAGAGAAATTATGGGATAGCAAAACAACAAAGTAAAAAAATAATGGGAAGAACTGCAGGTGTTGCAAGAGCAGAAGCCAGCGTAAATGTTGAAAAATTCAAGAAAAACTTAAAACATCAAATGAAATATGTTGGTAAGGATATTAAATCTGGAGCTACAATAGTAACAAAATATGTTAATGCAACATTAGCAATACCTTTTATGGCAGTAAGTCCCAAAGTAGGAATGACTATGCTATTTAGTGGTGTTGTAGGAGGAGGAAGACTTAAAAGATTTAATGCATCAATAAAGGGGTATAAAAAAGCATTGAGCAAAGAACAACCACCTAAAGAGGTAATGGATAAATTTATATCAGACTATAAAAAGAAGAACAATGGAAGGGAACCTTCACAAGACGAAATAAATGATTTTATAAAAAAATATCAAGACAAGCAAATAAAAAGATATAAACTTACATATATAACTAGTTCTGCACTTACATTAGGATTAACAGATGAACTGCTAGAACAAGTTGAGATAAATAGAAAAGACAAGAAAAAAGAAGATAAAAAAGTAAAAGCTGGAAACGAGGCGGTTTGCACAGCTAGACAAGCAGAAATGATAATAAGCGCAAAAATACAAGAACTTAAACAAGAAGATAAAGAAAAAAGGCAAAACGAGTATGATACAAATCCAATTCAAGATGCCCTAGATGATGCAACAAGAAAAGAATTAAAACAAAAAATGAAAGAAGCATTTGAAAGTAATACATCAAAAGAAGCAATAAAGAAACTTGTAAAAGAAAAGTCGAAGAATAACTCACTAAATGCAGATGAAATACGTAATATAATGCAAGATTTGGGATTAGAAGTAGATGAAACTTCAATTGCAGATTTTGAAAAAGCGGGAGACAAAAGTGTAGATGCAATTTCAAATTACATATATAATGGAATAAAAGAGAATAGACATAATAGTGCAGGGATGAAAAGATATGCTGAGGTATTTGAACAAATAGAAATATTAAAGGATGCAAATGACAAAATAAAAGAAGTTCTAGGAAAATCTTTATATGGAAATGTGGATGATTTAATAGACACGATAATTAATTTATAAAAAATTGGAGTGGATGCAAATGAAATTTAAAAAATTAATAACATGGATGCTAATATTTTTAATGCTTTTTAATTTTTTAACTGGTACAATAAGTTGCAAGGCAACAGATGAAGAAGAAAGTAAAGAAGCTAATGAAGAAATGGAATTTATTCGAGGTGCAACAGATGTACTTTTGAAGGGAGTAGATGGACTTATAGGTGTTTTAACATGGACAACAAGGGTCAAGTGGCTTCTAATTCCATATGCAGTACAACAACTTACTAGTTTGGTAGCATATTCGGAAGGATTTACAGATGGATGGAAATTCGCAGCTGTAACACCTGCTCATATATTATTTAATAAAATTAATTTAACAGATATTAATATTTTTGAAATGGAACCGTCCAGAGGAAAAGCTATTAAAACAATACGCAGTAATATTAGAAAATGGTATTATGCAATGTTCACTCTAGCAGCAATAATACTATTATGTATTTTAGTTTACATAGGCATAAGAATGGCTATTTCAACAGTAGCTGAAAAAAAAGCTGTTTATAAAAACTGGCTAATGAATTGGTTTGTGAGCCTTATATTACTGTTTATGCTACATTTTATTATACGAGGAACCATTTATTTAAATGGTCAATTAGTAAAAATATTTGAAAAAGCAGAAGTATCAGAAATGAGCTATTCTATTGCTAATTTTGTAACTGTTACAGGCAAGCTAATAATAAAAACAATGAATCCATTTGCAACCGTAGGATGGGCTGCATTATGTGTATATATATGTTTGGTAATACTCACAATAATGTTTTTAATAATGTATATAAAGCGTATGTTAACTATTTCATTTTTAATAATAATAGCTCCATTAATAACTATAACTTATTCAATAGACAAGTTAGGAGACAATAAATCACAAGCATTAGATACATGGTTAAAAGAATTCATTTATGGAATATTAATACAGCCATTTCACTGTATAATATATTTGGTATTTGTTTCTCAAGCAATTGATTTATGTAGTACAGGGACGCTGGCAAGTGTGCTGTTGTCAGTAATGATGATGTTTTTCATAATGAAAGCAGAAGGTATAGTTAGAAAAATATTTGGATTTGAAAAAGCTAGTTCAGCTGCAACAGGTGCTATGGCAGGTGCGGCATTAATGTCAGGAATTAACGGAATTAAAAGTATGGTTGGAAAAGCACAAAAAGTTGGTGCGCCAGTTACAAAAGCAAAAGATCGCTCAGGTGGAAATTCAGGGGGTTCAGGAGGCTCTGGAGGTTCTGGAGGTTCTGGAAACTCAAGCGGATCAGGAGCAAGCAGAACAAATGGAACAAGAAACAAGAACACTCCAAATGTTACATTAAGAAACAATAAAAGAGAAAACAAAAAGAAAGGAAAAATTCAACAGGCAATTGAGAGTGCTTCAAACAGTATAAAGGGATCAAAAATTGGACAGGTGGTTAAACAAGCTTCAGATACAGTAAAAGATACAGGTGTTGCTAAACTTTATAACAAAGCAAAAACTCTTGAAGGAAAATATATAGACAATGCTAAAGTACAAAGTAGCTTAATTGGAGCTATGGTAGGCGGTATGACAGGACAGGGAGCTATAGCGGGCGCAACGATGGGATATGGAATAGGAACGATAATACAAAAGAAAAGAGAAGATAGAAAGAATATTAAAGAAGGAACAGAGGCTGTAAAAAATGCATATTGTAATTATCAAGAAAGTTCAAGACTTTCAGATGAGCAAATGACTGCATATACAAATGAGTTATTAAATGATCCAGAAAAATTAGATGACATGCAACAAATAGATGGAGAAAGTATAGAAGAATGGAAAAAAAGAACAAAGAGAAGCACAGAATATGATTACCAGTGGAATGACAGGATGATGTATGCAAAATCTCTATATGCTTTACAAAATAGCTATCAAAAATCTGGAGTTGATGGAGATGATGCAAATGATAAGATAGCTGATACAATAAGAAAATTGCAACAATCTAGTGTAGATCCATATAGACAACAACCTATACCAGATCCTTGGGAAGACCCAAATACAGATGTGTCTGATTAAAAGGTAGGTGAAAAAAATGAGCAATAGTTCAATTGATAATAAACTTAATGAAATAAATGATAGAAACAGACAAAATCCACAAAATGAACCAGATGAAGAAGAAAATATGTCTGGATTTGAAAAGGGAAGATTAGCAGCACTTAATGCAAAATATGAGGATGATGATGAACCTAAAAATCAAAATGGGAATGATGGAGGCTCTGAAGAAGAAGAAGCTCCGGAAGATGAAAATGATGAAGAAGACAATGATGATGATAATGATGAAGATAAAGACGACGACGATGATGATGATGACGATAATGACAAAGAAAATGATAATGATGATAAAAATAATGACAATGAAAACAATAATAAACCGAATGAAAACGAAAATAAACCAAATGATAAAAATTCAGATGATAAAAATTCAGATGATAAAAATTCAGATGATAAAGAAAACAGTGATAAACCGGACAGCAAAGAAAATAAAAAAGAAAAAGATAGTAAAAATCAAAATAATAAAGAACCACAGAGCCCGACTGATAATAAAAAACCAGCAGAAAAACCGCAAACTCCAAAAGCAGGACAAGCAGGCGCAAAGGAAGGCACCAAGCAGGCAGGAAAAGAAGGAGCAAAACAAGCAGGAAAAGAAGGAGCAAAAC
>DPDV01000012.1:0-58611 GCA_003534295.1 Clostridiales bacterium | reverse complement strand
AAAGAAGGAGCAAAACAGGCAGCAAAAGCGGGGGCAAAAGCTGCAGCAAAAGCGGGGATAGCAGCATCTCCACCAGTTTTAATTGCTATACTTGTAATAGTAGCGATAATCTTTTTAATAGGCGTTATAAGTTTTTTCAGTATTATGGGTGATATGATAATAGGAAAGATAAAAGGTTTTTTACAAGGTGTGTGGGACGCTTTAGAAACAGTATTTACAGGAGACCAAGCAGAGGCAAAGATAAATGATGAACAGGTGAAAAATGCAGCATCATATTTAGAACAAATGGGGTATGATTTGGTAGGAATGGGTTTTGTAAAAACAGAGTATAATACTACAAACAAAAATGAGGGAGAACCGTGGAATAAGTGGTATAACGAAAATGGAGAGCTTATAGAAGAAGGTTCATCTAATAAAAAAGACCTTATAGAGAGGGATACTACTGAGGATGAGGCAGAAGGAGAAAAAAGTGGAGCCGAACAAAAAGATCCAATAAATAAAATAAAGTCAGAACCAATAAGAAAGTATTTAGTAGCATCACTTAGGTCATATATAAATGGAACATATGGTGGAATGGTAGTGCAAGAAGGACATGAAAATGATGGACTTTGGGATACAATATTTGACAATATTGCATTTAATTCGAAAGAACATACTTTAACAGTAACTAAAGGTGATACACATGTAAAGGTAAACCTTGAAACATGGACTGCAAAATATGGAATGGCATATGAATTTTTAGTGTGTCTACACATAGGTACGCTTGCTCCAGAATTTGTTATGGAATTAGCAGGAGATGCAAATGACAGAGTAAAAGTTGTTGTTAATTTTTATGAGCAAGAGCGGAATAAGAAAATTTGACTGGACGGAAAATGGAACAACAGTTATAAAAGATGTAAGAAGCAAAATATTAAATAACATTAGTGGTAACGGACAGGACCAAGAAGTTACAATAAATTGGGATAATGGAAAAGGCTCAACAACATTTAGTTCTGCATTTGTAAATTATATGTTGGACAGTACAATTGAAAAGAAAAGAACTATGGGATACCCATATATTGTAAGTGTCAAAAACCACTGGTTTAGAGATTTAGTATTTAAAGATGACAACAGTGAAATTGATTGTTATGAGACATCAGAACCTGTTGAAAGAATAATTTCAGAGGAATGGTGGAAGGCTGGCGAAGGACAAGTTGAATCAATAACTGATTTTGCTATGGATGATTTAGATAAACATTTAAAAGTGTATTACAGCTTTAGTTCGGGAATTAAGCAAACAAAGCTTCCATACTATGTAGACAAATGTCCCAAAATTATAGAACTTATTAATAAAAATAAGTACCATATATTTAAAGGAATGTATAGTAATAGCGAAGATATAGAGGAAGCTAAACAAAATGTTGACCCAAATAATTTACCATATTATACAGATAAAAGAAATATAAATTGGTTGAGTTCTATAAATAGTGGAATTCAATTATTGCAAGAAGTAGAAACAGAACAAGCAGAATATAATTTAAGGGATTTAAAAGAAATATTAGCTTACTACAACTTCGATTTAGAAGAAGAGAGCGAATACAGCCAAGCAACAGACAAAGAAGCATTGGCTGAAATGATTGAAAAAGAGAATATGTATAAGGACTGGAGAAATAGAGTAAGAGGCTGGGTAATACTAGATGGGGAAGGAAATGTTATCGAAAAAGGAGAAAACTCACAAGTTAAGCCAAATGAATATGGAACTGATGACTGGTCAAAGTATATAAATAGAGGAATAATAGAAGATGTAGAAGACTATATTCCAACAGCTAATACATCTACTTTAGATGACTTGAGCATGAATATAGCTGCAAGGAGTATAGGAAGCACAGGTTTTAATTATGGAGAAAATGTTTGCTCAACCTGTAATGGAGAAGTTGTAGCAGTGGATGATAATACTATAACTATTAAATCAGATGAAGGAAATTTAATACATATATCTAATATTTCTACAAATGCAAATATGAAAATTGGAGATGTTGTTTATGTAGGTCAGCAAATAGCAACAACTACAGAAAAAGATATAAATGTAATATTAAGAGACAAATATCATAATACATTAGATGCACAAAAATATATAGATACATCAGTATTAATAGACCAATTTGCATAAACAAAGGAGTGAAACTATTGTCAAAATATAAAATTATAGTATGTATATTAATCTTAATAAATATAATAATGGGAATATATATAATGTTCTTTATGAAAAAAACGCCTATATACACATTGCAACAGTATGCAGAACAAATGGGATATTTTGATTCATATAGAGATATTAAAATAATATATTTTGATAATTATAATTTTTTAAAAGAAAAGTATAAAGGAGAAATAGATACAACATATGTATTGACAACATATACCAATTTAATAGAAACTTATTTTAATAAACTGTATCAAGATACTAAAGATATGGATAAAGAAAATATTGCTGAATATTATAAAAAGAATTTATCTGAAATACAATTGAATATTGGAATAACAGAAGAAGAAGATTTCGAAATATTAGTAAATTTATTAAAAAAGTATGATATAACACAAAAAAAATATACAAGTGGTAAATTAGTAGAAAATAGTATTATAGACAAAAACACATATATTACATTTTTGCTAGAAATTTACTATGAAGATATAACAATAAAGTTTAATGTGTATGTAAGTAACAAAGATAATTTAGAAGAACCAATTATAAAGTTTATACCTGTAAAGGAGGAACTATAATTGAAAAGAAAAAAGAAACTAGATATTATAGCAATAATGCTAACTATTGTATCATTGATATTAATAGGAGTCAACATAAGCTTACTTTCAAACAAACTTTTAGCTCCTGTGTATGCTAACAATAAAGTAAAAAAAGAGTATGAAGAGATTATTGCAAAAAGAAATGAAGAAATAAAGAAAATTACAGATAAGAAGACAGATGTGGAGATGGCAGAGACAGAACTTAAAGAAGTAAAAAAAATGAAAGAAAAGCAAAGAATGCAATATTATTTTTCAAAATATATAACATATATAGAAGAAAAGAATTACGAAAAAGCTTATAATTTACTTTATGAGGAATATAGAAATAACTATTTTCCTACGTTAGAAGAATTTGAAAAATATGTGAAGCAAAAGTATCCGGATTTTATGAGTGTGGAATACAATGATATGAGCAGACAGGGAGAATATTATATACTGACAGTAAACATTTATAATCTTTTAACAAATGAGATTATAGAAAAAGAGCAAAAATACATAATTAAAGAAAATAATTTTCTTGATTACGTGTTATCTTTCCAGGTTAGATAGGAGGGAGATACTTGTTTTATAAATTTAGAACTAATTTTAGAATAAAAATAAAAGAAATATTTAAAAAGATATGGAAAAATGCAGGTATAGTATTAATATTATGGATAATTATGCTTATTATAAATTATTTATTGGGGAATATGAAAACAGAACCTATTCCAATTACCACATACGAGCCACATATTTCTATAATGAACGAAGATAAAGAAGTACCTAAGGATTTACAAGAGCCTATAAACAAGATATTTAATGAATATGTAAATTATTGCAATAACCAAGAATATGAAGAAGCATATAACATGTTAAGTGAAGGATGTAAGAAAAATTTATATCCAACACAAGAAGATTTTGAAAAATATACAAAAGTAGTGTTTGATCAAAAAAAGATATATAATATACAGAATTATTCAGTTAATGATAATGTATATATATATAATTTGAGAATATTAAATGATATTTTGGCAACAGGATTAACAGATGAAAAGCAATTAGTATATTATGAGGAAAAAGTTGCAATTGAAAGCATAGATGATAAACTATATTTGTCTATAGGTGGATTTATAAAAGAAAAAAAGGTGGAAGCTTTATTTGAAGACGAATATATGAAATTAACAGTTGATAAAGTACTAGTTATGGATGATAGAGAAATTTATACTATGACAGTTAGCAATAAATCTGATTATGTATTAAATATTGCAGACACTTCAAAACCACAAGAAATCTTTATAAAAATGGGGTCAGAAACAAGAAACGTACAGGAATTGCCAATGAATGGAGTTATTGTTTTTCCTGACCAGAAACGTACCTATGAACTAACATTTACAAAATGGTATGACGAAACAGAAAAAACAGAAAGTATTATTTTTGATACAGTTTATATTATTAAAGAATATAAAGAGGATACGGAACAAATGAGAGTGGAAAAGGAAAATGCAATTGATTCTTATAGTTTTGAATTAAAACTTTCTATGTAGTGAAAATAGTGTAAAGTAATCTATGAAAAATGTAGGGACAATTTTAATCGCCCACACTTCAAAGAAATTACTAAAAAAAACATTGAAAAGTAGTAAAGAGGAGGAAAGAATGATGGGAAAAACGAAAATTAGCTATGCAAGGCAATGCGCAATTATACCTGCAAAAGATGGAAAAATGGGGTATTCAGAAGATGTTATTATTGTTGAAACATCGACTATAGAAGATGGACAAGAAATTATAGAAAAGCAAATTTTTAACAGGCAGAATGAAAGAATTGGGATAATTGATAAAGATGGTAATATACAATTTGTTGAGGAATACAAACAAAAATTACAAGAGAGTCTAGGTAAGGAAAGATATGAACAATTAGGAATTGATAAGAGACAAATTACACTTGACGAATTGTTAGACTACAATGAATTTGATGAGTTAATACCAGGAGAAGAAATTGAAGGATTAAGTAATAAAGAAGTAGAAAAAATAATAGAAGAACATACAAACATACAAGAAAAACAAACAAAACAAACAAAACAAGAGCAAATGGATGAAGAAACATTAAAAGTAGAAGTTTCAAAAAGTTTAGGAGTAGATGAAGAACAAATTGTTCGAGTAAATGTAATAACAGATAGAACGGCAATTAGTATATTGAATAATCAAGATTCTATAGGTTATCCAATAATGTTAACAATGTCAGACGGAAGTGTTCAATTTGTAAATAAAGAAAATGATGGGTATAAACCAGTTCATGGAGTAAGAGAAACAGACAAGAATGAAAATATGACAACTAATTTTATTGATATCAACGGAAATATTATAGAGGCCAACCTACAAGGAAGATTTTACGATCCATCAAAACCAAATAGAGCTATAGGAATTATAATGGATGAAAATGGCGAATATAAACCAGTAGTAGAAAATATATCACTTGACCAATTAGGATATAAACGCTCTATATCAAGAACATTAGCAACAAATGGAAACCAGGATATAACTATAAATGCAAATGTGGAAAATTTAGTAGAGAAAGCTAGTGGAAAACAAGTAGTAACAATCTGTTACGAATTAGATAATAAAAGAGGAGAAGAAGGAGAAACAAATAGAATAAATATAAATGATTGTATTAGTGTTAGTGACGAACACAAAAAAGGAGAAGTTTCGGATACTTTAAACGCAAATTTAATAGCTGAAGAGGTTTTAAAAAGTGGAGAAGACTCGAGTAGAGATGAGATTGTAGCAAGAGTATATAATTGCATTGATGCAAGTTTACCTGAGATTAGTCCGGAAGAAAGAGCAAGACTAGCAGAGGAAGCGATTGCAATAGTAAGAGATGAGTGTATGCTAGCACGAGACAATGAGGAAGCTCACCCATAAAAATTCATAAAAAATCACCTTATAAAATATAATTTAAAAGGTGATTTTTTATGAAGATAAAAAGGCTAAAAAAAGCCGGTATAATTTTATTACTTATAATATGTTTATTTTTTAATATGGTAAAGGCAAATACAGAAGATGAAGAAGATATTAATATAAATGAAATATTACAGGTAACAAGTGCTGAAGTTGATATGCCAAAAACCAGTTCTAGAATTGCATTGATATATGATAGGGCATCTGGGGAAGTGATTTATGAAAAAAATGGTTATAGAAAAGCAAAGATGGCAAGTACTACAAAGATAATGACAAGTTTGATTGTTTTAGAAAAGGGTAATTTAAGTGATACTGTTACAGTAAGTAAAAAAGCAGCAGGAACCGGCGGGTCAAGATTAGGCTTGAAAACCAATGACAAAATAACAGTAAATGATTTATTAATGGGACTAATGTTAGAGTCCGGAAATGATGCGGCAATAGCTTTAGCAGAACATATTGGTGGTGGTGTAGAGAAGTTCGCAGACTTAATGAATGCCAAAGCAAAAGAATTGGGATTAAAAAACACGCATTTTGCAGTACCACATGGATTAGATAATGAAGAACACTACACTACTGCACTTGAGCTTGCTAAAATTACTGATTATGCACTAAAAATAGAAAAATTTAGGAATATTGTTGCAACAAAAGAATATAATGTAACAATAAACGGATATAACAAGGTAATAAGTAACACAAATGAATTATTAGGAAGCCTTGACGGTGTTTATGGAGTAAAAACTGGATTTACAAATGGGGCAGGAAGGTGTTTAGTTACATCATGCAAAAGGGGAGAATTAGACATTATAACAATAGTTTTAGGAGCAGACACTAAAAAAATAAGAACAACAGATAGCATAAATTTAATAAATTATGCATATAAAAATTATAAGGTAATGAACATAGAAAATATAATAAATCAGAAATTTGAAGAATGGAAAAATATAAGAGAAAAAGCAATAATAGTTAATAAGGGCATATTAGAAAATGCAACAATTAAATTAGGTGAATTTAAATATACCAAAAGAGCCATAAGAAATGCAGATATAGATAATATTAATATAGAAGCAAACTGTTTAATGTACTTAGAAGCTCCGGTAGAAGCAAACAAAAAAATAGGAACATTAAAGGTAAAAGTGAGAGAGGAAACAATACAAACAATAGATATATTAGTAGAAAGAGCTATAAGAAAAAAAGAAATAAAAGATTATTTTTATCAAATTTTAAAGGTTATATATTGACTTTTGGCAATAAATTTGCTATTATAATTAATAGCTATGCGAAAGTAGCTCAGTTGGTAGAGTGCAACCTTGCCAAGGTTGATGTCGCGGGTTCGAGTCCCGTCTTTCGCTCCAAAGGTGCGATACGAAAGTATCGCAATAATTTATATAAAATAAAAGGCGACATAGCCAAGTGGTAAGGCACGAGTCTGCAAAACTCTGATCCCCGGTTCAAATCCGGGTGTCGCCTCCAAAAAATTCCCTACGTCCTATAAAAAGACGTAGGGTTTAAAACTATCTACAGCAAGGTTTATCAAAGCATTTACATGGTCTTTTATCCCATGGTTTATCACATGGTTTTTCTTCTGGTCTATCACAGTGTTTTTCACAAAAATCATCACAAGGTTTTTCACAAGTATTGTTTTCATGTTTATCACAAGGTTTTTTATGATGCATATCGCAAGGAGGACATTCTAATTTTATACCTTGCAAACATCTACCTTCATGCTTACAAGAAGTACATATTTTACAATGTTTTACCTCGTCAACCCAAATGACTATTTCATAAAATTTATTTGCACAAAGAGGACCAAAAACAAATTCACCGTGTTCATCAGTAAAAGTATGAGACACAGGTCTTCTTTCTTCTTTTCCACAATCATTAACAACTTCCACAAGTTTAACAACAGCATCACAAACTGGATTGTGACAGCTATCACTTACAACACCATAAATTACAGATCTATTATCTTCTGGTAATGTTATATCTAAGTCAAATTGCTTACCAGTAGCAAGTACACCATCTAACTTTATAACAGGGCACATATTTTTCTCGCATTCCATAAATTTATACTTCCTTTCTTTAAATTATAATATATTATATGATTACAACCTTAAGGACGTTCCTTTTTCCGACAAAATTCACAAGGATGGATGTCTCCAAAGCGACAAATGCATTGAAAAAAGTTTAATGTTAATATATAATAAGCAGAAAAAATGAGTATATATATATGACAGTATATATGAAAGGAATGAATGGAAAAATGGATAATAGACCAATTGGAATGTTTGATTCAGGAGTTGGAGGGTTAACAGTATTTAAAGAGGTAAAAAAGCAATTGCCAAATGAAAATATAGTTTATTTAGGAGATACAAAAAGGTTTCCATATGGTAGTAAATCTAAAGAGAGTATAATAGAATTGACAAAACAAGGAATAGAGTTTTTAATAGGGCAAAATGTAAAATTAATAGTAATTGCATGTGGAACTGCTACTAGTCAAGCATTAGAAGAAGTAAAAAAGATATATTCAATACCAATAATAGGAATAATAAATTCTACAGTGGAATATTTGGAACATAAATATAGAGATAAGGAACCACAAATAGGTGTTATAGCTACAAAAGGAACTATAAGAAGCAATGGATGGCAAAATAAAATTGAGTTATTAATGCCAAAAGCAAAAATAAAAACAATGGGTTGCCCATTGCTAGCTCCAATGGCAGAAGAAGGATGGACTGATAATAAAATTGCTGAATTAACAGTAAAAGAGTATTTAAAAAACATTAAAAATGTCGATGCACTAATTTTAGGATGTACACATTATCCACTATTTCAAAAAATCATAAAAAGAGAAATGGGGAGAGGTGTTGAAATAATAAACACTGGCGAGAAAATAGCACAAAATCTAACTACATATTTGCAAGAAAATAATATTAATAGTGAAAATAAAGGGCAAGATATAATATATTTAACAGACACCGAATGTAATTTTATTCATGTGGCAGAAAAGCTTTTAGGTGATAAACATATAAGCGAAAAAGTACAGAAAGCAGATTATTTAAAAATTATAAGATAATAAGATGCATAAACTTTGATGAGAAGAATATATTTGTATTAACTTATGTTAGGAGGATATTTTTTATGTTTATTGTTCTTAACAAACAGAAAATATATTCATATTTAATTTCAATAGTTACAGTGTGCATGTTATTTGCATTTGCGAGTGGTATAAATGTAAACGAAAAGTCAATAATAACGTCGACAACAAGCAAGTTATTGCCTATATATAATGTAATTACAGATGAAAATAAGGTTGCTTTAACAATGAACTGTGCATGGAATGCGGATGATATAGATAGTATTTTAGGTACATTAGAAAAAAACAATGTAAAAATTACATTTTTTGTGGTTGGGGAGTGGGTAGATAAGTATCCAGAAGCGGTAAAGAAGATTCATGCAGCTGGGCATGAAATTGCTAACCATTCTAACAAGCATCCACATGTTAATAAGTTAAGTTTAGAAGAAAATATTAGTGAAATAAAACAGTGTAGCGAAAAGGTAAAAAATCTTACAGGAACTGAAACCGTACTGTATAGAGCACCTTACGGAGAATACAATAATACAGTAATAAATGCGGCAAAAGAAGGAAATCATTTGGCAATACAGTGGAATATAGACACATTAGATTATACAGGAATTGAAGGCCAGGATATGTGGCAAAGGCTACAAGATAAAATAAAAAGTGGCAGTATAATTTTAATGCACAATGGAACTAAACACACGGCAGATAGTTTAGAGATGTTAATTAAAAATATAACTAATAAAGGACTAAAAATAGTTAAAGTTTCTGACCTAATATATAAAGAAAATTATATTATTGATAATAATGGAGCACAAAAACTAGTTAATGTATAAATGTAAATTAATGTGAAATAATAGAGTATATATAAGCATTAAGGAGATTTTTAAATGTTCTTTATTGGAATTATAAGTGAAGAGAAAAATGAGAAATATATAAAAGAGATGCTGAAACATAATATAAACAACAGTAATGTTATATTTATCAATGAAAAAAATATAGATAACATTAAAAATGTCAAATTTAAAATTATAGTTCTAAATAAAGAATTAATTAATAAAAATTTAGAAAGTATATTATTAAATGCAGAATATTTAATACTTAATTCAGATATTAATGTTAAATTAGTGGAAAACCTGAATTTAAAAGTAATAACATATGGGTTTAATTCAAAAGCGACAGTAACAGCTTCAAGCATTACAGAAGAAGAAATGCTTGTATGCATACAACGAAATATTGTAGATATGTATAACAATAAATTTGAACCGCAGGAAATTAATATAGAAAGAAATGAATTGTTAGACATATATGATAACATGTATATAATGTGTATTAAAATTCTATATGGAAAATATTGAAAAAAATGTAATTTTATGTAGACAAATTCAAAAAAACGTAGTATAATAATAAATGTGAGAGATATTTTTTAATATCATAACAAATAAGGGGAGGAAACCAAATTGAGTACAAATTATGAAGAAAATAACCGCTTAACATTAGTGGGAAAAGTAACAAGTGATAAAGTATTTAGTCATGAAATATATGGAGAAAAATTTTACATATTTAATTTAAGTGTACCACGTTTAAGTGGTAGCGAAGACATTATACCAATAACAATATCAGAAAGACTATTGACAAATGCTGAACTAAAGATTAATGATAAAATCTCTATTGATGGACAATTTAGATCATATAATAGTTATCAAAATGAAAAGAGTAGATTAATACTTACAGTTTTTGCAAAAGATGTTCAATTTTTACCAAATCAAGAAGAAGAGATAACAGTTGGAAAAGATATTATATCTAACGAAGTTGTATTAGATGGATATTTATGCAAAAAACCAATATATAGAAAAACGCCTTTTGGCAGAGAAATTTCGGATATATTATTAGCAGTAAATAGAGCATATAACAAATCAGATTATATACCATGTATAGCATGGGGAAGAACAGCAAGATTTTGTGAAAATCTAGAAGTTGGTACAGAATTAAGAGTAACTGGTAGAGTACAATCAAGAGAATATGAGAAAAAATATGAAGACGGAACTGTAGAAAAGAGAATAGCATATGAAGTTTCAGTATCAAATCTAGAAATACATAATAAAGAAAACAATGATGGAGAAGTAGAAGAAACAAACCAAGAAGCAATATAGAAAAAAAGCACCACAACGGTGCTTTTTAAATTTTTTTCTTTTCCTCTGGGATAACTATTTCTTCAGTTATTTTAGGCCTTGGTTTCTCGATTTCAATATAATCAGTAACAGGGGAGATGTTTAAATCACCATTGCCATTCACAATTTCTATATTTTTTTCATCATTCATTGTAACCACCACCATTAACAATATTTAAGCTTATAATAGCATAATAAAGCAAACAATGTCAATCTAAAGTAGACAGGTTTTATTTTATTTTTAAAGTTTGTCTATAATTTTTTTGTAAACATTTTCTAAAACCCATTTTTCATTTACAACAGTTTCTATATCATTTATATCAATCCATTTAACTCCACTATTTTCATCAGCTTTAATTTTTAGTAATTCATTTTCATCAACTTCTAAAAGATATGTTAAATTTAAATGCACATGAGAAGGCACATAATTGCCTCTTTTTACATGTCCATTAACACATATAATTTCTAAAGAAAATATATCATTCTTTAGAATTTTTACATTCTCAACACCAGTTTCTTCTTTTAATTCGCGTACAGCTGTTTTTAACAAATCAGATTCTCCATCAGCATGTCCACCAGTCCATGCCCATGACTTGTATATATTGTGATATATCATTAACACTTTTGTTCTATTTTTGTTTACAGCCCAAGAAGAAGCAGTGAAGTGACCAAATTCATTTTTTCGTGTTAAAACATCATCAAATTTATTTATATATTGCAACATTACATGTTTATCATTAGCCTCTTGCTCATTATAAGGTATATATTGTTCTATTTGTTCTTTTAAATTCAAAATATCATTTCTCATGTTATTACCTCACCTTCGATTTTCAAAATTTCCTATGTTTTTTATATTTTTACACTCTTTTTTACCATATTATAAATCCACCTTTACATTTTTTTCTTTTTATTTCGTTTGTGTTTATTGTAACATAAACAATAAAAAATTTATATAAATCAGACACAACTTTTTCAAGTTTTGTTAGAAATCTGATAGGAAAATTAATCGTATTTTTAATCAGATGTTATTCTTATAAAATCCTCTGCTTCTCTATACTTTATTGTTATAATTATTATTGTTATAGTTTGGTCGTAAATTTTCCGTGTCCTGAGTCGTACTTTTTACGATTCTGGACTCGTAATTTTTACGAATCAGTTTTATTAAGTCTTCATCATGGTCTATTTTTCCAACATATATTAGATTTGGTTTGTTAGCTCCTTGTCTTTTTTCGTGTATTAGTTTGCAATCTTTTAGTTGTTTAAAAGCCTTTGTAACAGTTTTGTCAGATAAATCTAATCTTTCTTGTACTTCTTTTCTAGTAAATATAAGAAAAACATTACCATTTTCATCAATCCAGTTATTTTTAGCTGATAAGGTTAACCTATTTAATAGAAATCCATAGAGAATTTTACTATCTGAATTTAATTTATCTCTATAATTTTTGTTAAAGAATAATTCCATAGGTATTTGATAATATAAATGCTCAAAACATTCGTGAGCTTTGTATGGTATAAATTCAATTTACTATTACTAATTTAACATAATTTTTTATGCTTAGCAAGGGAAACTATTGGATATTTTAATTTTTTTATTGCCCAAAAAACTATTAATATGATAGAATTACCAAGGTGATATTTTGACTACAAGGAAAGGATGAGGCTTGTGAAAATATTAACATGGAATGTAAATGGATATAAATCTGCGTATGAAAAAGGAGATTTTAAAAAAATCTTGAATTCAGATTATGATATAATATGTTTGCAAGAAGAATAGATTATTTCTTTGTTAGTAAGTCTATGCAAGAGAACATAAAAAACGTTAAAATATACAAAGATATATATGGTTCTGATCATGTTCCAACGGAAATTAATATAAAGGAGACAAAAAGATGAGTAACGATGTTGAAATAGAAATCAAAATAAAAATAAACGAAGAGAAATTTAACGAATTAAAAAAATTCTTTAATTCAAATGCTACATTTGTAAAGGAAGTTGAACAAAAAGATGAATATTTTACAAGCAAATTTGAGGATTTTACAAAGGAAAAATATCCCTACAAGTGGCTAAGCATAAGAGAACGTGGAGAAAAGAAAATATTAAATTATAAACATTTTTATCCTGAAAAAGAAGAGATACATTTATATTGCGATGAATATGAAGTAAATATTGATGACATAGATAGAATGAAGAAGATATTTAATGAATTGAATATAATTTCGTTTGCTTTGATACATAAAAATAGAAATATATACATGTACAAAAATGATAAGTATGAAATAGCATTGGATAAGGTAGAGAATTTAGGATATTTCATTGAAATAGAAGTTAAAAAAATAGAGCTGGATATTGAGGAAGAAAGAAAGCTACTTGATGATGAAGCAAAAAAATTAAACCTTAACCTTGATGATGTCGATCAAAGAGGATATCCATTTTATTTCATAAGGAATCAAGATTGATTCTTTATGAAATATTTTTCTATAAATTTTCTAGCTGGAAAAGAGATAAAATTGATGTAAGCTAAGTTGCGAGACTATAGAAAATCTTGTGTAAATCGGATTTTCTTCCGATTGATAACTTAAAAAAATTAAATATTTTATTATTAACATTATTTTAATAATATTTTTCTAATAAATCAATACTTTAGAAAAAGTTGTGTGAGTTTTGTTAATTGTAGGTGAAAAATGGTCCAACTTATAATTAAAATTTTTAGATGACATAATAATTCGAACAACCTCTTAACTGATAAAATAAAAATTTATTATAAGTGTCAATGCTTGATTTATCAATACAGTTTAGTATTGATACGTTAAGAAATTTCTATATAATTAATCGTTAGGTTATGTAACTTAGTGGCCCAAAATTCAATTATAATAATGGACCATTTTTCATTCGGAAAATAAACTAATTTTTATGTTTGAAAAAGTGGACCATTTTTCAAATATAAATTGGACCAAATTTCACTTGACCAATACAACAGTTGAAGAATATAAGAAAATTACAAATTATGAAAATACTAAGAAAGTTTTAAAAGAAATTAAACTAGAAATGCCAGAAGTTCCAAATATAAATGAAATTAGTAAATTTTCAATAAAAAGAGATGAAAAAATATTAGAACAGATAATAAAGCCTAAAGATAATCTAATTAAAGAATTATACCAAGATAATTTATCACTTCATAAGGAACTTTCAAAACAATCCAAAGTTGTTGATGAGGCTGTAAAATATCAAAAAGAAAGAGAAAAACTACTTGCTGATAATGAAGAATTACACAATACTGTTAAAAATTTGGAACATAAATACAAAATAAAAAGCAATAATCTTGATTTTGACTTTAATAACAGAAAAAAAGAATTAGAGGAAGAATTTGAGAAAAAATCTTATAATTTAGAATATGAATATAAAGGCAAATATCGTAAATTAGAAAAATAAAATAATCATCTTCATAAAGTTATAGATAAATTCTATTTTGCTATTGATAAATTTATAGAATGGATCTGTCAGAAATTCAGTTTAGGCGATTCAAAAGAACTTGTTAAAACTTTTGAGAATGACACCAATATTTCTCTTGACCCTCAACTGCAAATAAAAAAAGAGGAAAGAGAAAAAGAATGGGATTTAGAGTTATAATCCCATTCCTAATGCTAATTATCTGTTTGTAATTTTTTTCTATATTGTAATAATTTTTGTTTCCTTCTTTCATTACTCTTTGTTATTTCGCTAATTTGTTTTTTATATAAATTAATTAGTGCTTTAATCTGGCTTTTAGGTAAATCATTTGTCTCAATAAGTCTTTTATCATATTTTTGTTGAAGTTTAAGTAATTTCGTTTCTTCATTCTCTGTAGTTTGAATATCTTTTAAGAATGATGCTCCATTTTTGTTTTGTCTTATTTTATTAATCCTTCTTTCATTTGATTGTTCTAAATCATTAATTTGCTTTTTATATAATGCTGTTAAATCTGCAATTTGTTCCTTTGAAAGTTGACTTTTTTCAATTTTTCTATTATCAAATTGTTCTTGAAGTTTTAATAATTTAGTTTGTTCATTTTCAACATTTCTAATAGATTCAATAAAATCATCTTTTCGTTTATCAGACTGAATTTCATTTTTTTCTACTGGAATTATTGAAAATCCATTCAATGCATTTTTCTTTCCTCTAAATAGTTTCAAAAAGAATGATTTTATCTTATAAAATAGGCTATTTTCATTTACTGCTATTAATGATTTTTCCTCTAAATGTTTTCCCATCTTATTCTCCTTTATTCATCAAGATTTGGTCCTTGTTTTTCCATAGCCTCTACTAATTTCTCTGTTTTTGCAATTTCCTCTTGTTTTCCTAGTAGTTGTTGCTTTTTATCTCTTAAGCTTTCTAATTCTTCTATGTCTGGATCTTTCTTTTCAATTTCGCCATATTCGTTTATTGAATATCCTTCAGCAGTTCCTTCAACTTCTGGAGCCTCTCCTCCCAACCATTGTGACAAATCATCATCTATCTTTTGGCTGTCTGTTCTTGTTTTTGAAGTCTTTTTACTATCAATTTCTTTATGTTTGTTTTGTGTTTTTACAACTTCTTGAATCTTAGTATAAAATTCTAATGCTTTTCTATATGTAGACTGCAGTTCTGGATCATTAGTGCTATTAATTGCTTTCTCTAATTTTTCTCCAATATCTTCAGATAAGTCTGAATTAATATCAATATAAATCTCTGGTCCAGAAGTACCACCATAACGTCCAGCTTTATCAGGTAAAAAAGCTACTGCATCTTGCATATCATCTTGATAATCTATAAATCCAGGAACATCATCACTGCTTTTAACATCTCCAACTGTAAACTCTAATTGCATGTTATAGAAATTACCTTCAGTATACTCATCAAGAAGCATACTTCTTTGAAATTTTCCAGCTTCTTTATATCTTTGCAAACTTGGTCCATCAAATACCCATACCTTACTTTCACCTTCTTCAGGATTACTTATATATACATGTAAATCATTATCAAGTTCATAATGACTATATACATCATAATCACCAACCTGTAATGTTTCTGTTACCATAAAATTTTTATCATTACATTTCTGCCTTATTCCTTCAACCCAACTAGAATATTGTTTAAATTTGTTTTCTGGCGTTTCAATTAGTTCCATATCCTCTACAAATTCATCTTGTCTTTCTGAATCAATCTCTTGTTGTCTAGAAATATCAAGAAATTTCATATATTTTTTTCTTTGTTCAGAATTTTCGCCTAAAACCAAATCTCGAGTGTAAATCTTTTTAAGAAACTCCCATAATATGCGATTATCTGCATTCTCATTTATTGCATGACTTTCAATTTCTTTTATTATTTCAGAATGTGGTTTTTCTCTATATTTTTGTTCTAATTCTTTGATTTTTTGATCAACTTGCAAACAAAAGTTAAATGCTTTGCTATCTTCTAATTCGGGACATCTCATCCTTAATACTCCAAGAAATCCATCTTTTAATTAACAATTCCATTCTTCTTCTGAAAAATATTTACCTTGAACATTAGCATTCCATAATTCTTCTAAATTGATTCTTTCTTCAAAGATTTTTTCTGCATGGCTTTTAGCCAATCCTATTGGACTAATCCCAATTTCCATATAATTTTCTACACTAAATCTACCATCATAATAATGACATCTTGTATGTAATCCACCTGGGATATCGTCAAGCCATGTTTGTGAACCTTGTATTTGTTCTTTATTTTTCAATATCATCTGTTGCATTGTCCAACCTCTATCATCTAAAATAATCATATAATTACCTCCAAAATTATATATAATTACATAAGTATATTAAACCATAAGACTATTTTTTTTACAATAATTTTGCAAAAACTTTTTAAAAATAGATGGCAGTCTATATCTTTTTTTTGCATATAAAAAAAAGATAGGAAGTTGGCAGACTACCTAGACTAAGACTACTTTCTAGTCTTCGTTGTTCTGGTCATCTTTGTTATTACTACCCAATAGTAGTAAAACAATTAGACGCCAGATTAAATCATAAGAAGACATTTATGTACCCCCTTTCCATAAAGATTTCCTTTAGAAAAGGATGGTCTTATTATACTTTAATTTTGATAAAAAAAATATTTTCTCAAAATTTCAACAATTATTTTTTGTCATCTTTATTTTTATTTCTACTTTTATATACATTTGCTTGGTTTCTACATTGACTACTATCATATTCAGCTTTTGGATTTTTAGCATAAAATACTTTACCACAATGCTTACAAATTTTTATTGGATTTTGTTCACTGCAAAGCATAAAACCAAAAGCCATATCGTTTTTCAGGAAATACTATAAAACATTATAGAGCAAATATTAGCAAGGCTTTAAAAAGTGCAGTTATTACAGAAATAATTGATAGTAACTCAGCTACTAAATTAGAAACAATTAAAACTAAAGAATATACAGCAGATTATTATACACAAGATGAGCTACTAAAACTAATGGAAGTCATAAAAACTACACCTATTGAATTGCCAGCAATTATAGCTGGCGTATATGGATTAAGATGTGAAGAAGTTATTGGTATTAAATGGAATGCTATTGATTTTAAAACTAAGACATTAACAATTAGACATACTGTAGGTCGTGGTAAAATTGATGGCGTTACACAATTCATTTTCAAAGATAGAGCAAAAAGTGATTCAGGTTATAGAACTTTACCTTTATTTGATTTTATTACTGATTTACTAAACTCTTATAAAAAATGGTGTACCAGTTAAAGACATACAAATATGGCTAGGTCATTCTAATTTTCAAACTACTTTAAGATATGCACACGCTGATATAGAAAACAAAAGAATTTCTGCAAGTGTTATTAGTGACAAACTTGCATTAAATATAAAAGATACAAAAAAAACAAATTACTGAACTCGCTATTTAGGTAATCTGTCTTAAAAAATATATTTCTAACTATTTATAAAAATTCTAATTTGGGAAAAGTGTTAGAACTTTGCACATTTTTTATAAATTAAAACCTCAAGCATATCTTACGAACTACTTGAGGTTCTAATGGTGCAGATGGCCGGAATCGAACCGGCACGGTTTATTCAACCGCAGGATTTTAAGTCCTGTGCGTCTACCAGTTCCGCCACATCTGCGTATTTGAACTGACAAGTTATATTATAATACGATGTGGGTAGATTTGTCAATACAAATATAAAAAAAATAAAAAAATAATGTATATGTGTAGACATTTATGGAAATTTGACTTAAAATATTGGAATAGAAAGAAGGAATACGATTATGAATATATGGCATGACATAGCAAAAGAAAGAATACAAAAAGATGATTTTATAGGTGTAATAGAAATATCAAAAGGTGGAAAAAACAAATATGAATTAGATAAAGAAACAGGTATGCTAAAACTAGATAGAGTATTATATACATCTACACATTATCCTGCAAATTATGGATTTATTCCAAGAACATATGCAAGAGATAATGATCCATTAGATGTACTAGTACTTTGCCAAGAAAATATTATTCCACTTACGCTAGTAGAATGTTATCCTATAGGTGTTTTAATAATGATAGATGGAGAAGAATATGATGAAAAAATAATTGCAGTAGCAAAAAAAGATCCATTTTTAAATGAATACAATGATATTTCAGAAGTATCACATCAGATTTCAGCAGAAATAAAGCATTTTTTTGAAGTATATAAACAATTAGAAGGAAAAACTACCACAATAGAGCAAATATTAGGAAGAACTGAAGCAGAAAAGATAATAGAAGAATGCATGGAAAGATACAACCAAAAGTTTGAAAAATAAAATATTGGAGGAGATATGATATTTGAAATTATATTTAATATAATAGCTGTTGTCATGTTTATAACAATGTTCTTTAAAATGATAAAAAAAAATAACACACAGTATTTATACATATTATTAATGCAATTTATTGGAATTTTAATAAATTTTATAGAACTAATTTTTATAGAAGGTACAAATGTGACATTAAAATTAATTGCATTTATATTATCAATAATGCTACCAGTTGTAGTATTTGGATTGGAAAAAAGGAAAAAAATAGACTTTCCAGAGATGTTGAATATATTTTTAGCAAATTTGATGCTAAAAATGGGAAAAGAAACAGAAGCTAAAAGATATTTGCTTACATTAATAAACAAATATCCCGAGAGTTTTGAAGGCCATAAACTTTTAGCAGAAGTATATGAAAAAGAAGGAAGAATCTCAAATGCAGTTTCAGAATATTTAAGAGCAATAGAAATAAGTCCAAAGGAAATAGAAATAAATTATAATATTGCTAATTTAATGCATGCAGAAGGAAAAAATAATGAGGCAATAGAACTGTTACAGGATGTGTTAAAGAAGAAACCTGAGCATTTTAAGTGTACTGAATTATTAGGAGACATATTGATAGAACAAGAACGATACAAAGAAGCAATATCAGCATATACAAATTCGCTAAGATATAATCCGGCCAACTATAATCTTTATTACAACTTAGGAATAGCTTATACAATGCTAAATGATTTTCAAAGAGCAAAAGAATACTATGAAAAAGCAGCAGAATTAAATAGTTTGCTATATCACGCAAAATTAAGTTTAGCGCAAATTGCCATAATATATGGAGAACTAGATGAAGCCGAGATGTACTTATTTGAAAGTTTAAAAGATAAAGAACTTGAATCAGGTTCATATTACTATTTAGCACAAATAGCAATGCTTAAAGGTGATGAAGACAAAGCCATAAATTATATGAAAGTTGCGGTAGAAATAGAACCAGAATTATATGAAAAAATGGAAAAGGACACAATATTTATTCCCATAAAGAACAATATAGAAAAACCAGCAGAATATAGAAAAAAACAACAACGAAAACTAACAATGGATCAAAAAGTTCAAAAGCATTTAGAAAACACTTGCTCAATAGTAGGAAAATTAAATAATAGTGATTTGAAAATGATGAGAAATGTATTAGAAAATCAAAAATATAAAGGCAGAGAAAGATAGACATATTTTAAAAACTCTTTTTATATAATTAATATGATAGTGTAAAGTAATCTATGAAAAATGTAGGGGCGATTTTAATTGCCTGCACTTCGAAGAAATTACTAAAATTAATATAAAAGGAGAATGAATATGGAAATTTCAATAATTGGTGGAGATTTAAGAACTGTAAAACTAATTAAACTGTTAGCACAAGATAAAAATAAAATAAAAGCGTGGGGATTTGAAAATTGTGAGGAGTTGTTGGATTTTGAAAAAAAGAATGATAATTTAAAAATCCATAATAATTTAGACGAAGCATTGCAAAACCAAATAATAATAGGACCAACGCCATTTACTAAAGATAGAAAATACATATGTACACATTATACAAACCAAAAATTAGAAATACAAACACTTGCCAACAAAATTAGAGACAAATTACTAATAGGAGGTTCAGTACCTGCAGAGATATTAGAACAAATAGAAACAATAGACATATTAAAAGACGAAAGGCTGGTTATATTAAATGCTATATCTACGGTAGAAGGCACAATAGAAATAGCAATAAAAGAAACGCAGAAAAACCTATATAATAGTAATATATTAATAATTGGATATGGAAGAATAGGAAAAATACTTGTAGACAGATTGACAGCATTTAAGGCTAATGTGTATTGCAGTGCAAGAGGGAAAGACATTACTTGGATAGAAGCATATGGAAGCAAAAGCATAAAATATGAGGAACTAAACAAAAAAATAGATATGTTTGATATAATAATAAATACAGTACCAGTTTTGATATTAAATAAAAAAAGGCTAGAACTGCTAAACAAAAATACACTGCTAATAGACGTTGCATCAGCACCTGGAGGAATAGATTTTGAAGTTGCACGACAATTAAATATAAAAACAATATGGGCGCTAGGAATACCTGGCAAAATAGCACCAATAAGTTCAGCAGAATATATAAAAGAAACAATATATAATATAATAAAAGAAAGGAACGATAACAAATGACAATAATACAAGCAATTATTTTAGGAGTAATACAAGGATTAACAGAATTTTTACCAATATCAAGCTCAGCACACTTAAATTTATTTCCTTGGCTATTAAAGTGGCAATCGATGCCAGATTCTTTTGATGTTGCACTACATGTGGGAACACTATTGGCAATAGTAGTGTATTTCTTTAAAGATTGGATAAAGTTAATAGTGGGAGGCTATAAGCAAGTAGTAAAAAAAGAAAAGACGATAGAAGGAAAAATATTTTGGCAATTAGTAATAGCAACAATACCAGCGGGAATATTAAGCTTAATATTAGATAAAATCTCAAGCAAAATAATAGGAGACAATTTAAACCTAAAAATGATATTAATAGCTATTGCTTTAATTGTTATGGGCATTTTATTATACTGGGTAGACAAAAATTCTAAATCAATAGTAAAATATGAAAAAATAACATTAAAACAGTCTATATTAATAGGCATATCACAAGCATTAGCTGCTGCATTTCCGGGAGTATCACGTTCTGGAATTACTATGACAGTAGCAAGATGGCTAAAAATAGATAGAGAAAGTGCTGCAAAATATTCTTTTCTATTAGCAACACCAATAACAGCAGCAGCAGTAATTTTCAGCTTAGGAGACTTGGCATTAACAAGTTTATCATTTTGGATAGGAGTAGTAACAAGTTTTATTGTTGGAATTTTAGTAATTAAATTTTTATTAAATTATTTAAGGAAGGGAAGTTTTAAAGTCTTTGCAATTTATAGAATAATAATAGGTTTAATAATAATAGGAATAGTATTTATAAGATAAAGGAGGGGTTATTTAAATAAGACTATTATTTAAATAACCCTAAAAAGGAGCAAAAGATGAATGTAATATTATATTTAACAATATTTATAATAGGTGCAATTTTAGGAACTCTTACAACATTAATAGTTAAAACAACACTAAAGGAAAAGGTAACAAGAAAAAGGCCATATATAGTTAATGCAATATTAAGTGGAATAATATTTATTTTATTTTCTATATCTATTAAATTAAATATAAAAACAATAAATACTGATATGTTAATAAATTTTATGTTTGCTACATTTTACATTGCTACACTATTTGTAATTGCAAAAATAGATAAAAAAGAGCATAGAATAGATAAAAAAATGATATTATTAGGATTTTTATTAATGGCAATATACATGATATATACATATATTGCTGACAAGAATAAAACAGTATATGGATACATTATATATTTATTTATAATCTGCATATTAATAATAGCAGATACCATATATATGAAGAGAAAAGCAAAACAAAGCTATACATTAAACATATTAATGTTATCTATGATAATGATCTTATTTACATATGAAGGTGTATTTTTCTTCACAGTAAATTATACTTTGCTAATTATAGGGTTTAAATTGCTAATAAGCAAAATAGCAAATAAAAAAACAAGGTATGTAAAAACAGATAAAAAAACACAATTACAGATTCCTATAGCTTATTATATGTGTATTGCAAATATAATAATGCTTTTAATAACAAATTATTATATATTTTATTATATGTAAAAAAGGAATGAAAAAGATGAAAATTGGTGTAGATATAGGTGGAAGTCATGTTGCAATCGGAATAGTAAATAAAGACAAAATAATAAATAAAACAGAAGTAGAAATAAGCAGTAATATTATTGAAATAGAGGAATTTATAACCAAATATATTGTAAACTATATAGAAGAAGTAAAGAAAAAGGAAAGCGTAGAATTAATAGGAATAGCAACCCCTGGCAATGCTAAAAATGGTATTATATATGAGATTGTAAATTTGGGAATAAAAGAATTTAATATAACTAAAGAATTGCAACAATATTATAATGTACCAATACTTGTTAGGAATGATGCAAAATGCGCAGCAATGGCGGAAAAAATATATGGAAGTCTAAAAACATATGAAGATGCCGTATTTTTGTGTTTGGGTACAGGAATAGGAGCAGGAGTTTTTCTAGATAATAAATTATTAGTACCTAAAAAAAATACGGGATTTGAAATAGGACATATGATAATAGAAAAACATGGAAAACAGTGCAATTGCGGTAAATATGGATGTTTTGAGACATATTGTTCTATAAAAAGATTTAAACAAAACATAAGAGAAATATTAAAACTGGAAGAGGAAATTGAAGGAAAAGAACTATTGACAATCATAGAAGAAAACGAAGAAAATACGAAAGTAAAAAAAGAGATAAATGAATATATACAAAACCTAATAATTGGTTTATCAAACATAATAGACTTATTTGAGCCACAAGCCATAGCTATAGGAGGTGGATTTGTATATTACAAAAACATATTATATAATAAACTTTTAGAGGAGTATTACAATAAAAAATATGTATTTAATAAAGAATTTATGCCAGAAATAAAATTAGCCAGCTTAGGAAATGATGCAGGAATTATAGGCTCTGTTATAGATTTAAAATAACATTTTGAAAGGAACATAATAAAAATGAATTTATCAAATAAAAACATTGTTCATGTAAAAACGGATAATGTGGAATATATACAATTTAAAAGATTGCTAGAATATAAAAACATTGCCCATTGCTACACATTGAAAAGTGATGGGCAATTGAACTTTAAAACAGAAAATAATCCAATAATGTTGAAAAGCTACGAAAATATTTCTAAGGAATTAGAATTTACAGATATTATAAAACCTATGCAAAAACATACAGATAATGTTTTGACAATACAAGGTAAGCAAGAATTAGACGGAGTTGATGGATTAATAACTAATATCAAAAATGTAACGTTGGCTACTACTTCAGCTGATTGTATATCTTTGCTTTTCTATGATCCAAATAAAAATGTAATAGCAAATGTTCACTCAGGATGGAGAGGAACAGAAAAGGGAATATCTAAAATAACAGTAGAAAAAATGATGAATGAATTTAAATGTAATCCAGAAGATATCATTTGCTGTATTTGTCCAAGCATAAGAAGGTGTCATTTTGAGGTTGATACAGATGTAAAAGATATATTTTATAATAAATATAGTAATTTGCCAGAAATTAATGATATAATAAAAAAAGACCATGAACGTAATAAGTATTATATAGATACTGTATTAATAAATAAATGCATATTGAAAAAGTTGGGATTAATAGAAGAAAATATAATAGACAGCAATATATGCACAGTATGTAATAGCAATTTGCTACACTCATATAGAAAAGCTGGAGAAAATTCTGGAAGGAATATGGCAATAATCGAAATAAAAAAATAGAAAGAGACGAAGAAAATGTATGATAATTGGGAAGACTTAGAAAAAAGTATTTTAGAATGTAAAAAATGCAGATTATGCACAAATAGAACCAATATTGTATTTGGACAAGGAAATAAAAAGGCTAGGTTAATGTTTATTGGAGAAGGACCAGGGGCAGATGAAGATAAGCAAGGAATTCCATTTGTTGGAAAAGCGGGGCAACTTATGAATAATGCGTTTCAAGCATTAGAGATTAATAGAGAAGATGTATATATAGCTAATATAGTAAAGTGTAGACCACCATCCAATAGAGTACCAGAAGATGATGAAGTACAAACGTGTTTAAATTATTTAAGAAATCAAGTAATACTAATAAAACCAAAAATTATAGTGTTATTAGGAAGTACAGCATTAAAGAATATATTAGGAAAAGAGTATGGAATAACTGCGGTACGTGGAAATTGGATGGAGAAAAACGGCATTAAATATATGCCAACATGGCATCCGGCAGCTCTATTAAGAGATGAAAACAAAAAAATAGAATTTTGGCAAGATTTAAAAGAAGCTAAAAAATATATAGACAATAATATAGACTGGGAAGGGAAGAATTAAAAAATGGAAGCTGAATTAAAAGAAAAGGTAGAACAATGTTTGAACTGTAAAGTAAAACCATGTACTAAAGGTTGTCCATTAGAAAATAATATACCAGCCTTTATAGAAAAAGTAAAACAAGACAAGCTTGAAGAAGCATATGAAATACTTTCAGAAACAACTGTATTGCCAGCAATATGTGGAAGAATTTGTCCACATTATAAGCAATGTATGGGGAAATGTGTTCGCGGAATAAAGGGACAACCTGTAAATATAGGCGATATAGAAAAATACATAGGAGATATGTCAATTAAAAATAATTACAAACTTCCTAACTGTGAACAAGAAAGAAATGAAAAAATCGCAATAATTGGAAGCGGACCTGCAGGCCTTACATGTGCAGCGTTTTTAAGAAGAAACGGATTTAAAGTTACAATATATGAAAAATATAGTCAATTAGGTGGAATTTTAAGAAATGGTATTCCCAATTTTAGACTTGACAAAAGTATATTAGACAATACAATTCAAAAAATATTAGATCTAGGTATAGAAACAAAATGTGGAATGGAACTTGGAAAAAATCTTGACTTGAATGAATTGCAAAAAGAGTATAATGCAATATTTTTAGCAATAGGCGCAAACATCACTAAAAAAATGGAAATAAAAGGGGAAGAATTAACAGGAGTATATGGAGGAAATGAATTATTAGAATTAAATAACCACCCTACATATGTTGGAAAAAAAATTGCTGTAGTTGGGGGTGGCAATGTTGCCGTAGACTGTGCAAGAACAATTAATAAATTGGGAGCCAAAAGTGTAACTATAATATATAGAAGAGAAGAAGAGCAAATGCCGGCAGAAAAAAAAGAGATAGAAGATGCAAAAAAAGAAGGAGTTAGTTTCTTATTTAAACACAATATTACTCAAATAATAGGTAATGAAAAAGTAGAAAAAATAGAGTGCATAAAAACAGAACTTGTGCAGAAAGAAGGAGAAACAAGAAAATCACCAGTAGAAATTGAAGGCAGTAATTACACAATTGATATGGACTATGTTGTAATGGCATTGGGGTCAAAAACAGAAATAAATGTTGTAAAAAACCTAGGATTAGAGCTGACACAAGAAAAATATGTTAAAATAAATGATAAGAAACAAACATCTAACGAGAAAGTATTTGCAGGTGGAGATTTAGTAGGAGAAAAATCAACTGTAGCATGGGCAGCAAGAAGTGGAAGAGAAGCGGCAGAAAGTATGGGTCAATTTTTAAAGGGCTAAAATATTAACTGATAACAATTACAATAGAGAAAAGTGAAAAATACTTGAAAATTATGTAAATATGAGATATAATATAAGTGTCAACAGGCAAAAGAGGAGTTGTTATATAATATGTGCATAGAAAGGAAAAACATGAAAATAAGCAAAAAAAACAAACACTTTCCAATGCCAAAGGACCTATGGCGGGAAGCTCAGTGGCAACTGCTGATTGAGATAGTGGTAACTATCCTTTCAGATGTAGCAACATTTACAATACAACTGTCAAAATCCCAGATGCAGTTGGGAAGAGTAACAGTTGCATTGACAATTTTGCTACTGTACTATGTAAGTGATGTTTTCTTTACTGCATTGTCAAATGTGCAGAATGAAAAAGATCTTATCATTGAAGAGAGAGGAAAGATAGAAGCCGCCGAAATTGTAACTAAGCTTGCAATGAAGGTGCAAGGCAAAGTTTGGGATGGCAACGAAAGAATGTCTCACAGGGTAGTGATACAAAGTCTAAAAGAATATGTATTTGGAGAATGGAGAATGAGAATTGATGCTCCAAAGAAGATTTTTGACATTGTATCAGCAATCTACATCTGCATCGGATTTTGGATTGCTAGTCGAGAGGAAATCCAAGGCTTTAAGCTTTTCCCAGCAGTGGTGCTAATTGCATTAATCTGCAAGTGCCTTTTTTCCGCATATCGATTAAAAAAGCGGAAAGAAGTTCGAAAGAAACTAAAAGATATTTCTTTTGAAGAAAGGGAGATTGCTAACGACATTAATAATATACAGCCAGTTAATGATATACATATTAACTGGATGGTAGCAAGATATGTTGATTTTTTAAGCAAATCCTTTTTGATAAAGAAACAACTTAAGCGGAAGATTAACAGCATGGAACTGTTAAACAGTCTATTGGGTGTGATGATAATAGTGTTTATACTATTTTTTTCCATTAAAGATGTGGAAAAAAGTAATATTGATGCTACATTGATATTGTCAATAATGTCAATGGTTACAATTTATAATAAAGTCATATCCAAATTCAATAGGATATTGCGTGGAGTTGAGGATTGGAAAAACCAGCTCGAGGAACAAAGAAAGTATAATGATGAAGTTACGAAAATAATGGAAGTGGCATCATCATTAGAAAACGAGCAGGCAAAACCCAAAAGAGACATAGTTATAAGGCCATTTAAGGTTGAATATCCCAGAAAAGATGAAACTAGACCATTTACTCTTTCCTTGGATACATGCCTAGATATTCCGAATTCCTCAGTGGTAATGCTTGAGGGAGCAACTGGCTCTGGAAAAACAACTTTCATGAAATTTGTTACAGGAATGTTACGGATTGATGGATGCGAAAATCCTGTAATACCTAAGGCTGTTGAGCTTGGACAAGGCTCAAAACTTGGAAGTGGCAATATCCTGTCTGAGGTTACATGGGATAAAGTTGACGAGGGGAAGCTTATTCAAATACTGAAAGGGTTGCATCTCTACGAAGAAATTCAAGAGAATGCAGAAGATGTAATATCATATCTGGGGGAAACCACATATGATAACTATTCTTCGGGACAACAGCAAAGACTCCTAATTACGAGATTGTTGTATAATCTCGAAGAAAATATAGGGGTTGTTGGAATTGATGAAATGACAAACAACCTGAACGATGAAATTGCAGTACAGACAATGCAATATATATTGCAGTATTGCGAAGGAAGAACAGTTATTATATCTACTCACCAGGTAGATATAATGAAAAAATTTGCAGACATAGAAATAAAGTTTGCAAATGGTAAATGCCATATTATTAACTAAACAAACCCCCTAGCTATACTAAAGCTAGGGGAAACCTCATTGAAAAAGTTGGATATGATAAGATTACTTACAAATAACAATATTACTAGTAAATCTAAAATTAAAAAATGTTGGTACTTTAGCGTATGCCATTAAAGTGCTAATTTTCATTGTATCTTTTTTCGCCTTTTAAAGAAAATACATTTTTCAGGCTATGTAATATATTTTGCCATTTTGATGTATTTACAGGAACCAAAGAAACATTGTTTATAATAGAATCATACTTGATATCTAAGGCTTCCATTTGTTGAACATAATAATCATTAAAAAATGTATAACCATCAGTTGAACCTAAATAATTTTTAAAATTATATAATTTATATCTATATTCATCTATATCTGCTGTAGTTACTAGTTTTTTTATTTCATTGTCAAAATATGATGTAAAAATAATATTTTGTGTTTCAAAATACAATTTTTTTAATGTATTTTTATATGTTGAAATCTTTTTTCCATATTTTGCAGCTTGACTATCTGTACAAGAAATATTAAGCAATTTATTATTTAAGTTAATTATTTTTTCCTCTGCATACAAAATTCTATCTAACATATCTTGTACATAAAAGAAGACTTTTTCACCACATGCTTGTATTATATTTTGTTGAAACTGTGTTGTTGCAGAAAACATACTATCATAAAAGTCGTTTTCATTGGTTATATAAACAAGTTGAGCAACTAAATTGCAAAGTATAGGATAATAAGTTGGAGAAGTAGTAGAAAAAGCAATATCGTAATACTTAACCATCTCATAATTATGTCTTAATGCTTTAGAAGTAGCCAATTGAACAGCAGCTTCGTTTAAAGCCATACCATATTCTTTAGAACTAGTAAATACACATAATCCCAATTTCTTTAAATTTCCTCTTTTATCTTTAACCTCTTGCAAATAATGTATAACCTCATGAATAGCAAATTTTTCTATTTCATCAAGAGATAATCCTGCCCTAAAATATATAGAAGAATTTTTGTAAAAATAATTTGCTTCAGATAATCCTTCTGGCATTTCCGCATAATACATAGGAATTCTTGATATTGCAATAAATAGTTTTTGTGCTATAAAACGTTGGTTAGGGAATGCCCTACACAATTTTTGAGCAATGTTTTTTGCCAAAGTATTGATACTTAAAGTATCTAATTTATCTATAACTGTAATTCCATTTTTCTTTAATTCTTTTTCTATATTCATTTATTATTTCTCCTTAGTACATATTACAACATTATTATACAACAAAATACAAATAAAAACATTACAAAATAAATACGTTTATATTACAAAAATATTACAAACTATTTTACAACAATATTATAAATTTTATTTTTTACATAAATTTCTTTAACAATAGTTTTGTCTTTTAAATTGTTTATAACTGTTTGGTTATTATGAACAATTTCTTTAACAACACTTTCATTCGAATCTCTTACTATTTTGACAGTTGCTCTTAATTTACCATTAAACTGAATAGGTAATTCTATTTCATTATCTATAGTTTTACTTTCCTCGTACTTAGGCCATGTTGTTTCTGCAATGGTTTTGCTCTCGCCAATTTTTTCAAATAATTCTTCGGAAACGTGAGGGGCAAATGGATTTAGCAATTGTAAAAATGTTTTAAATTCTGCTTTATTTATTTTTTTTAGTTTATAAAACTCATTAACCATTGTCATAAAAGTAGAAATACAAGTATTAAACTTCATTTCCTCAATGTCTGCACTTACTTTTTTTATTGCTTTGTGCATCATTTTTTCAAATTCTGGCGAATATGTAGAACCTTCTACTAACATATCTTGCAAATTCCATACTCTGTCTAAGAATTTACCACAACCACGGATACTTTCCATAGACCAAGGAGCTGTTTGGTCAAATGGTCCCATAAACATTTCATAAACTCTAAAAGTATCAGCACCAAATTCTCCTATAATATCGTCAGGATTAACAACATTCCCTTTAGACTTTGACATTTTTTCACCATTTGATCCTAAAATCATGCCATGTGCAGTACGTTTTTGGTAAGGTTCCTTTGTTGAAACAACACCAATATCATATAAGAATTTATGCCAGAATCTTGAATATAGCAAATGCAAAGTAGTATGTTCCATTCCACCATTATACCAGTCAACAGGAGCCCAGTATTCTATAGCTTGCTTAGAAGCTAGTTCCTTGTCATTATGTGGATCCATATATCTTAAATAATACCAAGATGACCCAGCCCATTGTGGCATAGTGTCAGTTTCTCTTTTGGCAGGACCATGACAATGTGGACAAGTTGTATTAATCCAATCTGTTTGCTTTGCAAGTGGAGATTCACCATTTTCACTAGGTTCGTAATCCTGTATTTCTGGAAGTACCAAGGGCAATTCGTTTTCAGGAAGAGGACTCCAGCCACATTTCTCACAATATACCATAGGAATAGGCTCACCCCAATAACGTTGCCTAGAAAATACCCAGTCACGTAATTTATAATTTACTTTTCTTTTACCGATATTGTTTTCCTCTAAATAATTTATAACAGTGTTTATTGCCTGTTTGCAAGATAAATTATTTAAAAAGTCAGAATTAATAATAACTCCAGAGTTTACATCTGTAAAAGGCTCCTTATCAACTGAAACAGAATTAGAATTTGCAGGTTTTATAACTGGAATAATAGGCAAATTAAACTTTTTAGCAAATTCCCAGTCTCTACTATCATGGGCAGGAACGGCCATAATTGCACCTGTGCCATAAGTAATTAAAACATAATCAGAAGCCCATATAGGAATTTCTTTTCCTGTTAATGGATTAATAGCTTTAATTCCCTTTATTTCTACACCAGTTTTTTCTTTGTTTAATTCTGAACGTTCAAAATCAGATTTTAAGGCAGCAAGTCTTTTATATTCTTCAATTTCTTCTAAATTTGTTATTTTATCTTTAAATTTATTAATAAATTCGTGCTCTGGTGCAACTACCATATATGTTGCGCCAAACAAAGTGTCAGGTCTTGTAGTATAAACAATTAATTCTTCATTTGAATTAGCAATTTTAAATTTGACCTCAGCACCTTCACTTCTACCAATCCAATTAATTTGTTGAGTTTTAATTTTATCTAAAAAATCAACTTCCTCTAAATCATCTATTAATCTTTGGGCATATTCTGTTATTTTAAGCATCCATTGGCTTTTTTCCTTTTGAACAACTTCACTACCACATCTTTCACAAACACCATTTACAACTTCTTCATTTGCCAATCCTACTTTACATCCAGTACAATAGTTAATTGGCATAGTTGTTTTATAAGCTAATCCATGTTTATATAGTTGAATGAAAATCCATTGAGTCCATTTATAATAATTAGGGTCAGTGGTATTAATTTCTCTAGACCAATCAAAAGAGAAACCAAGAGCCTTTAATTGTTCTCTAAAATGATTTACGTTTTTTTCAGTAGTAATTTTAGGATGAATATGGTTTTTTATGGCATAATTTTCAGCAGGTAATCCAAATGCATCAAAGCCAATAGGGTAAAGAACATTATAACCCTCTAATCTTTTTTTCCTTGCAATAATATCTAAAGCAGTATAACTTCTAGGATGACCTACATGAAGTCCTTGACCAGATGGATAAGGAAATTCAACTAAACCATACCACTTTTTTAAAGAAGGATCTTCCTTAGCAAAAAATGTACCTTCGGTTTCCCATTTTTTCTGCCATTTTTTATCTATTTTTTTAAAGTCATATATCATAAAACTCTCCCCTTAAAAATAATATAAAACATTATATAATATTTAAGAATAAAAGTAAATAAAAAATAAAGTAAAATACCATTTACAAAGCCATAAATTAAAGCAAATTTATAACTTAATAAATATTGACTTATCTAAATTTATTAGTATATAATAATCAATAAGTGCAAATAATTATACAAAAGAATTTTTGCCAGAAAGGATGATGAAAATATGGCAGTAGAAGTTACTGATGAAGAAAAACAAAGAATAAAAGAAATGATAGATAAACTTGTGGAAAAGGCTAAAATAGCTTCAGAAGAGTATATGGACTTAACTCAAGAACAAGTTGACAATATAGTAAAACATATGTCAATGGCAGGATTAGAGCACCATATGGAACTTGCTAAAATGGCAGTTGAAGAAACAAATAGAGGAATATATGAAGATAAAATAACTAAGAATATGTTTGCAACAGAATATATATATCATAGTATAAAATATGATAAGACTGTTGGAGTAATTAATGAAAACGATGAAGAAGGATATGTGGAAATAGCAGAACCAGTTGGCATAATAGCAGGTGTAACACCAGTTACAAATCCAACTTCAACTACAATGTTTAAATCGATAATTGCTGCTAAAACAAGAAATGTAATAATATTTGGTTTTCACCCTTCAGCACAAAAATGTAGTACTGCAGCAGCAAAAATATTAAGAGATGCAGCAGTAGAAGCAGGAGCACCAGAAAATTGTATATTATGGATAGAGGAGCCATCTATTACTGCAACGTCAATGCTGATGAATCACCCAGATGTTAATTTAATATTAGCAACTGGTGGAACAGGAATGGTAAAAGCAGCATATTCTTGTGGTAAGCCAGCATTGGGAGTTGGCCCAGGGAATGTTCCTTGCTATATAGATAAAACAGCGCACTTAAAAACTTCGGTAAATGACCTAGTAATGTCTAAATCATTTGATAATGGCATGATTTGTGCCTCTGAGCAATCAGTTATAGTTGACAGAGAAATACATGAGGAATTTGAAAAACTTATGAAAGAAGCAGGTTGCTATTTTATGTCACAGGAGGAAACAGATATATTAAGAAATAGCATGTTTATAGAAGAAAAAGGATGTGCCTTAAATGCAGATATTGTTGGAAAAAGCCCATATCAAATAGCAAAAGGTGCAGGAATAGAGGTACCAAAAGACACAAAGGTATTAGTTTTAAAAGAAAATGGAATAGGGATAGAATATCCATTTTCAAAAGAAAAGTTAAGCCCTGTTTTAGCATACTACATTGTAGAAAACGCAGATGAGGGAATAGATATAGCAGAAAGATTAATAGAATTTGGAGGATTAGGACATTCAGCTGTTATTCATTCAGAAGATGAACAAACAATATTAAAATTTTCAGAAAAGGTTAAGGTAGGAAGAATAATAGTAAATTCACCATCAACACATGGAGCAATAGGAGACATATACAATACAAATATGCCATCATTAACATTAGGATGTGGCACGTTTGGGGGAAACTCTACAACAGCAAATGTATCATCAGTTAATTTAATAAATATAAAAAGGGTAGCAAAAAGAAGAGTAAATATGCAATGGTTTAAAGTTCCAGAAAAAATATACTTTGAGGCAGGTTCAATAGGATATTTAGAAAAAATGCCAAATATATCAAGAGCATTTATAGTAACAGACGAATCAATGGTTAAATTTGGATATGTAGATAAAATATTATATTATTTAAGAAAAAGAAAAGAATATGTTCATTCGGAGATTTTTGCAGATGTAGAGTCAGACCCATCATTTGAAACAATTAATAAAGGAGTGCAAATGATGAGGGAATTTAAACCAGATGTAATAATTGCATTAGGTGGTGGAAGTCCAATAGATGCAGCAAAAGGAATGTGGCTATTTTATGAACATCCAGAAGCAGATGTTGAAGGTTTAAAGCTTAAATTTATGGATATTAGAAAAAGAACTTATAAATTTCCAAAGTTAGGAAACAAAGCTAAAATGGTAGCAATACCTACAACTTCAGGAACAGGCTCAGAAGTAACATCTTTTGCAGTAATAACAGATAAAAAACTTAATAAAAAATATCCATTAGCAGATTATGAATTAACTCCAGATGTAGCAATAGTAGACCCGGATTTGGTTATGAGCTTACCAAAAGGAATAACAGCAGATACAGGCATGGATGTATTAACACATGCAATAGAGGCATATGTTTCTAACATGGCATCAGATTATACAGATGGATTAGCAGAAAAAGCAGCGGAACTAGTGTTTAAAAATATTAGAGAAGCATATAACAACGGAAGTAATAGAGTTGCAAGAGAAAAAATGCATAATGCAAGCACAATAGCAGGAATGGCATTTACAAATGCTTTTCTAGGAATAAATCATTCATTAGCACACAAAATAGGTGGGGAGTTTCATTTGCCACATGGAAGAATTAATGCAATCCTTTTACCATATGTTATAAAATATAACAGCCAAAAGCCAACAAAATTTGTATCATTCCCTAAGTACGAATATTTTATAGCAGATCAAAAATATGCAGACATATCAAGAAGAATGAACTTTCCAGCATATACAAACGAAGAAGGTGTGTGGTCACTAATAAATGAAATAAAAAAATTAAATATAGACGTAGGAATACCAGCAACATTTAGAGAAGCGGGAATAGACGAAAAAGAATTTCTAGATAAAGTTGATATGCTAGCAGATAGAGCATTTGAAGACCAATGCACAACAGCAAATCCAAGACTACCATTAGTAAGCGAATTAAAACAAATATTATTAGATAGTTACTATGGAAATAATATATAAATGTTAAAAAATAAACAAGTCTAGAACCATAAAAGATTCTAGACTTGTTTAGATGTGTGGAACCAAGCAAGGCAGAATAATGTTTTTAAAAGGAAAACTCACTCTTACGAGTGAGAAAGACCATATAAAATGATGCTTTTTTTTATATACGTAAAAATTTTCGATTTTTACGTATATAATTTTAGAGACCGTCCCGCTCGAAGAGCTCTTTCGTCTCGGCGGGGGTTTTGTCAAGCAGAATCGCATATACTGCGATTGCAGTGCGATCTGTGCTACTGGGCCTCACGTATTTGTTTACGTAAAGCGACAGTTGATACCAGACTACTTCTGGTGCCCAGAAGGGCATAGCGTGTTTCAATTCGCTTGCTAGATCCCTGGGCGCTACCTTAAGAATGCTATAGAATACATCCATAAAATTTCTCATATTCCTCCATATGTTCTGGAGGTCTTCGTAGCCCCTCCAGAAATTATCAAAAAAATAATTTCTGAGGCATTGCTACGTAATGCTATTCAGATAAATGTATTATAGCGCATATTTTACATAAAGTCAACCTTATGTAAAATATGTGCTAAATTTCTTTTTATGAAAATTTCTACTTTTTTCTCCCAACAATTCTAGTTAATCTTTAGATTTAATTATAAATTGTAGAGTTCCTGTAGGGGCAATTTTAATCGCCCGCAATTTGAATCGCCCGCAATTTGAATGAAAAAAACTCTGACATAAATATATTAGCGTAAAAATTAATAAAAAGCATTACAAAAATATTAAGTTTTTATGACAAATAAATTACGATATTAATATTATGTATTTTTTATGGTATTATATAGTTAAAAAAACATATTAAAAGCACAATATAAAACAAAAGTTAAAATATAAATGAGGATGTAGAAAAATGAATAAGGAAAGAATTGATAGATTATTTGAAATACTTAACCTTGGCAATGTAGATGAAGATAAGATGATTCAAGAATCCCAAAATTTTTTTTCAATGGAAGAATTTTATAATGAAGAAGAATTGGAAGAAAAAGTGGGCAACTTTATGCAAGATATAGAGAAGAGTGGATTGATAGATTACTTTTTATCAAAGGCGAAAGAAAATAAGGAGAATGAATGCGTACGAGGCATATTAGGCGAAGGTTTTTATGTTTTCATTTCAGATGACTCAATATTAGATAAATTAATAGAAAACTCAGAAGAATATGGGCTTAAACCATATGTGATAACTAAATTAATTGATAACGTTAAAGACATGACACTATTAAAAAAATACGCACAAAATTATAAAGATTATGATGGATTGAATGTTATAGACGCCGGAAACTTATTGGAAAGAATAGGAGATGCGCGGATTTATAAAAGAATGGATAGAAAATTGGAAAGAAGACAAAAAAATAAATAGTGAGATTGAAAATCCGAATAATATGTTAGATTTACTAAAGATAGTAGCAATGAAGGACCCTGAATATGTAAAAGAATTCATAGAATATAATGAAGAAATATTAGAAGAGTGTTATATTTATGGCGATAGCGCAGTAGAGCTAATAAAAGCAGTAGGAGATCCAGAATATACGATAGAATTCTTAGTAAACTCAGAAAAAAGGACAGCACTTGGTATTTATGGCGATAGCGCAGTAGAGCTAATAAAAGCAGTAGGAGATCCAGAATACACGATAGAATTCTTAGTAAACTCAGAAAAAAGGACAGCACTTGGTATTAGTCGCGATAAAGCAGTAGACTTAATAAAAACAGTAGATTCAAGTAAAGCTGAAATATTAGAGCAGATGCATGAAATAAATGATGAAGTTTATCAAAAACTTGATTTTAGATTACTGGATAATAAATACTTAAAATTATTAGGACAAGATAAAATAAATCAAATAAGTTGTTACCCAGAAGTGCAAGAATTAGTACTGAAACTTAATGAAAAGAAATTAAAAGTATTGGCTAAGTGTATAGACACATATATGCATAACAATGATACAGAAGAGTGGACTGTAATTACAAATGAAATATTGAACAATATATCTTGTGGACAATATGATGAACTAATTGAAAACATTGACAACCTTGATAATACTGATATAAATAAACTTATTAAGGTATTACAAGCAAAAAATGCTTTTGAGATAAAATGTGAAAAAGATTTAGAAAATTTTGAATTGATAAAGCAACAGAGATGTGACAAATTGATACAATCTTCTGAAATAGGGGATAAAAAACTTGCAGTATTAGAAAAACTATTTGGTACTGATGATGGATACGCTGAAATCCTATTGAGAAGATATGGACAAGGCATAGATTCTTTGCCAGAAAGTGAAGCTAAAAACTTTATAAAAAGCATACAAATGTTAGTGAATTGTCAATCTGGTGAAATATTGGAGCAAATATATAACGAATGTGAAGAGACAGTATTTATTGATAAAGTTGGCATAGAGAGAGCCTTAAAAAAAGAATATGCAAAATTATATAATGAAGGATTATTTAGAATAGAAAATGCAGTGCCAATAGGGGAAAATATGTATTCAGCTGGAACAGACTTTAAAATGATAATTACATCGTTAGGACCATATTCGGGAAAAAAAAGTCAAAGCAATTATAAAGATGACTGGAATAGACCCAAAATTAATTCACCACATTTATGTGCAAGTTATATAAGACAGGATATGATGGGTACTGCATGGATTTGTGATATAT
The DNA here is from genome assembly GCA_003534295.1 of Clostridiales bacterium. Taxonomy (GTDB): domain Bacteria; phylum Bacillota; class Clostridia; order TANB77; family CAG-508; genus DNVW01. Next base: position 21,454 of record DPDV01000012.1, on the reverse strand, counting down.
GTTATGGATTTGATTGCATGAGAGAAGATAGCCTAGTATTATCAGGTCCTGGTGATATCTATTCATCAAGAGATTCAATGATATCAACATCCTTGCTTGGAGAAGAGTATTTTGTTCCAGATGAACAAATTAACCATACTTGCCGATATAACGAGATGGATTTTAAAAGAATACAAGGTGGAGAAAAAAAACAACCAAGTTATATAGTAGTATTTAAACAAAACGGAATAATCGATAATTTAAAAAATGCTGAAAATGCATCAAAAGATTGGGGCGGATTGCCCATTGTTGTCATAGATAAAGATGAATGCCTAGAAAGCGAGAGAAACAAGGTAAAACAAATGGAAGCAGAATATATAGGGAATCCATCTCCTGAATTGGCAAGGGCAATCTATTATAAAATAAGAAATAATCGAGTGACAGATTCGTGTTTCTGCACAGAAACTGATATTAGTAGATATAAATTTAATGAGCAAGCAGTAAGTAAAAGAGAATTGGCAGAAAATAGCAATGAAGTAAGTGGAGAAGACAGGAGGGACTGCATGGCGAAAATACGTACTGCTATAGAAAAAGTAAAAGGAGATGGAGAAGTTGAAAGATAGTAAAGAATTTATGGATAATTACAAAGAAAATTCATTAAAAGTATTAGAATTAATAAATAGTTCAAAAAAAAATGAAAGAGAAAGAGACACAGATGACAACAGGAACAATATAAATCAAGCCTTTAGTGAGGTATACGACATAGTAAATCACATAGAAAAAGATTTATATAATAAGATTCCAAAAAATTTTATTGCGATGTTAGAAAAAAATAAAGATGAGAAATATGTGCCTCAAATAGATTATAGCAAAAGTATAAACGAACAGAAACTGTTAAAAGATACAAGAGTAATATTATCATTAATATATAGAGATTATATATGTACAAATGAAGAAAGAGAAGAAATAGACGAAAGAGATAGAGAAGAAATGCGTAAAAAGGAAAGAAAAGCCCAGATAAAGTACAGCTATGATAATTTGTTTAAAAAGAAAAATAAGGCAGAAAAAGCAAACAGTATAAATGAAGAAATAAATACAAAAGTAGTAGAATATAAAGAAAATATATGGAGTAGAATGATAAAATTTATAAAAAAACTATGGCATAGAAATTAATGCTGGGGTTTGAACATTAATTAATTTCCATTGACATTGTGTTCTGGGACAGATATAATTAAATTATTAAGAAATAGAGGAGTGCCAAAAGTGCAGAAACAGACATATATAATAAGTGATGTGGAATCATTTGAACCAAAACATATATTTGATTGTGGACAATGCTTTAGATGGAATAAGCAACAGGATGAGAGTTATACAGGTGTATTTGGAAAAAATGTAATAAATGTAAAAAAAGAAGGCAGTAAAATAATATTTAAAGGAATTACAGATGGCAATATAGAAGAGGTATGCAACCAATATTTTGATTTGGATAGAGATTATAAACAAATAAAACTAAAATTGTCTGCAATAGATGATAATATGAAAACAAGCATTCAGTATGGACAAGGAATAAGACTGCTAAACCAAGACTTATGGGAAACAATTATTTCTTTTATTATATCAGCAAACAATAATATACCTAGAATAAAAGGAATAATAGAAAAAATCTGTAAAACATATGGAGAAAAAATAATATTTGAAGGAAAGGAATATTATACATTTCCTACTCCAGATGAGCTTTCAAAAGCAGAAGTGGTTGATTTAAGAAAACTTGGTTTAGGATTTAGAGATACAAGAGTATATGAAACAACAAGAAAAATTGTAAATAAAGATGTAGATTTGCAAAAACTACATGAAAATAATGATACTAATTGCGTAAGAGAGGTACTTTTAACTCTTCCAGGAGTAGGACCAAAAGTTGCAGATTGTATCTTATTATTTTCAACATTAAAAAGATTAGAAGCTTTTCCAATAGATGTGTGGGTAAGGCGTGTTATAAATGAACTATATATAAAAAATGAAAATGAAGAAAAAGTAAATAAAAAGGAAATAGAACAAATTGCAAAAGCAAAATATGGAAATTTAGCAGGAATAGCACAACAATACTTGTTCTATTGGAAAAGGGAAGCATAAAGGAGACAAACTATGGCATTAAATGTGGTGTATGGAAAAGCAGGAAGTGGGAAAAGTACATATTTATTTGACTACATTAAATCTAATTTAAATAAAGAAAAAATATATGTAATTACACCAGAGCAGTTTTCTTTTACAGCAGAAAAAAAGTTGCTAGAAGTTGTTAAAACTGGTGCAGTGGTTAATGCAGAAGTACTAACATTTAACAGAATGGCTTACAGAGTATTAAACGAGGTTGGAGGAATAACAAAAACAAATTTGTTAGCCTCTGGAAAAGCAATGCTAATATATGAAATCTTATTAGAGCAAAAAAATAAATTCAATTTTATAGGCAAATCAAATGAAAATGTTGAATTGATTTCAACACAAATAACAGAATTTAAAAAACATGGAATAAGTGTAGAAAACCTACAAAATATAACAGAAAATACGAAAGACATGTATTTAAAAATTAAAATGCAAGATATGCAGGCGATTTATGATATTTATGAACAAAGCTTAAAAAATAACTATATAGATGAAAACGATATATTAACAATATTAGCTGAAAAATTAATAAAATCTAATTTGTTTGATGGAACAACTATAATTTTAGATGAATTTGCAGGTTTTACAAAACAGGAATACAATATTATTAAAATTTTATTAAATAAGGCAAAAAATATAATAGTAACAATATGCACAGATTCACTAAATGAAAGTGAAAACAAAGAAACAGACATATTTTATGCAAATAAGCAAACATGGTTTAAATTATTAGATGTTTGTCAGGAGAATGGCATAAAAATAGGAAAACAAATAAATATGGGAGAGACTAAGCGATTTAAAAATGCAGAATTAAGGCATTTAGAGAAAAATGTTTATTCAATACCATATCACAAATATGAACCAAAAGTGGAAAATATAAGCTTGTTTTTAGCAAATAATCCATATTCGGAAGTAGAACATTTAGCTAAACAAATTGTAAAATTAGTAAAAAATGAGGACTACAGGTATAAAGAGATAGCTGTTATTACAAAAAATATAGATACATATTCAAATTTATGCAAAGCGATATTTAAGAAATATGATATTCCTGTCTTTATAGATGAAAAAAAAGACCTTACTCAAAATGTTTTAGTAAAATTTGTTTTATCAGTAATTGATATATTTATACAAAATTGGTCTTATGAATCTGTATTTAGCTATATAAAAACAGGCTTAGTTGACATAGATATGGATACAGCTTATTATTTAGAAAACTATTGCTTGAAATGGGGAATTAAGGGCAGCAAGTGGTATAAAGGAGAATGGAACTTTTATGATGAATCAGAAGAAGAAATACAAAAAATTAAATATGCAAGAAGCATAATTGTAGAACCACTTATGAGGTTCAAAAACGATTTATTAGGTATTAAGGATGTAAAATCTATTACAAAAAAATTGTATGAGTATTTAATACAAAATAATATACCTAAAAAATTAGAGGAGAAAATAGAAAAACTGTTAGAAATAGAGGAATTGGAGATTGCAAAAGAATATGAAAGTAGTTTTAAAATATTAACACAAGTATTTGATGAAATTGTACTTGTATTGGGAGAAAGTAAAGTTACTTTTGAAAAATATGCGGAAATTTTAAAAATAGGTTTAAGAAATAGTGATTTGGGAAAAATACCTACTTCTCAAGATGAGGTAATAATAGGCGATATAGATAGAAGTAGAAGCCATAAGGTAAAAGCAGTATTTATAATAGGTGTAAATGATGGAGTATTTCCAACTATAAACAAAAATGAAGGTTTTTTTGATGATTCAGATAGAGAAAAGTTAAAAAAAGATGGAATTGAATTAGCAAAAGGTACAACAGAAAAATTGTATGATGATAATTTTAATATATATAAAGCACTTACAACCGCAGAAGAAAAATTGTATTTGTCTTATCCCTCATCAGATGCAGAGGGAAAGGCTGTAAGACCTTCTGTTCTTATAAACAAAGTTAAAAAAATATTCACAAATGTGAAAGAACACAGTGATATAATTACAAATGAAGAAGATATACTGTTGGAAAACATTACATTTGATGAGTTATTAGTAAATTTAAGAAAACTAAAAGATGAAGAAAAAGTTTCTGATATATGGTTTGACGTATACAATTACTATAATAATAAAAAAGAATGGAAAGACAAGTTGTTAGAAGCTGTTAATTTACTGGAATATAGCGGTGCACCAGAAAAAATAAAAAAAGAGAATATAGATAAATTATATGGAAATACAATAAAAACCAGTGTGTCAAGATTGGAACAATATAGTGCATGTCCATTTTCTTATTATATAAAATATGGATTAAAATTATCAGAAAGAGATATTTTTAAAATTCAAACAATAGATACAGGCAATTTTATGCATGATGTAATAGATGATTTTTTTGGAATGGAAGAAGCAAAAGACATAAAGAATATTACAGATGAGCAAATTGAAAAAATAGTAAATAGAATAATTGATCAGAAATTGGAATTGAAAAAAAATTATATATTTACAAATGTTCCAAAAAATAAAGTTTTAGTAAATAGATTAAGAAGAGTAATTGCAAAATCAATGAAATATATTGTAGATAGTATTAGATATAGTGATTTTAATGTATTAGGTCATGAAGTAGAGTTTGGCATGGGAAAAGAGTATGAACCAATACAAGTAAAATTAGATAATGGCAAGTTAATAGAAATAGTTGGGAAAATTGACAGAGTAGATATAATGAACAACGAGAAGGAACAATATATAAGAATTATAGATTATAAATCTTCTATAAAAGATATAGATTTAAATGAAGTAAAAGCAGGAATTAAATTGCAATTATTAACATATATGAATGAAATGTGTAAACAAGAGAGTGCAGAGCCAGCAGGGACTTTTTATTACAATTTGATAGAGCCAATGGTAAAAGCAAGTCAAAATATGTCAGATGAACAAATAGAAGAAGAACTAAGAAAACAATTTAAGATGAGAGGACTTATTTTAGCAGATGTAGACATTATAAGAAAAATGGATAAAAACTTGGATACTGGTTCTTCTAACATAATTCCAGCAACGATAAATAAAGATGAGACATTAAGCAAGAAAGCAAGTAATATTAGTAAACAACAATTTGAATATTTGCAAAAATACACAAATAAGATAATAAAACAAATTTCAGAAGAGATATTAAGTGGAAATATAAATATAAAACCATATTACAACACTAAAAATAAGAAAACACCATGTGAATATTGTACATATAAATCAATATGTCAGTTTGGAAATGGAATATGTAAAAAGGAATATAATTATATATCAAATTTAGAAAAAGAAACAATTTTGGAGATGATGAAGGAGAAATAAGATGTTTGCATATATAAAGGGAAGTTTAGAAGTAAAAACAAATGGATATATAGTAATAGATGTTAATGGAATAGGTTATAAAATATTTATGTCAGAAACAGCTATAAATAAATTGGGAGCCATAGGAGAGATTATTAAAATACATACATATGTAAGGGTTAGAGAAGATGACATTAGCATATATGGATTTAATACAAACGAAGAATTGAGAATGTTTGAGTTGCTATTGTCTGTAAGTGGAATAGGAGCAAAGTCTGCACTTGTTATTTTGTCAAATGTTTCAGTATCAAGTTTTGCACTTGCCATTATAAATAATGACATTAATCTATTAAAAAAATTACCAGGAATAGGACCTAAAACTGCGCAAAGAGTTATATTAGAGCTTAAAGACAAACTTAAAAAGGAAAATGAAATTGTTGCAAATGAAAATACAGACATAAGTGATACTATTAATACAGCAATAATGGATGATGAAAAAATAGCAGAAGCTACAGCAGCATTAAAGGTATTAGGCTATACGGGAAAAGAAATAGAAAAAGCATTAGAAAAGGTGGATGCAAACCTAAGTGTAGAAGATATAATTAGAAAAGGATTATTAAATTTAGCAAGATAATTTAGAAAAGAGGAATAATATAATGGATTTAAACAAACCTTTAGCATTTAGAATGAGCCCAAAAACATTGGAAGATTATGTAGGACAGGAACATATTTTAGGCAAGGATAAAATATTGTATAGAACTATTAAAGCAGATAGATTGTCCAGCATTATATTATGGGGGCCACCTGGATGTGGCAAAACATCTCTTGCTAGAGTTATTAGTAATACAACTAAATACAAGTTTACAAAGATAAATGCTGTTACAGCAGGAATAGGGGATATAAAAAACGCTATAGAGGAAGCTAAAAACACATTTTTAAATCCAACTGGTAGATGTATATTATTTATAGATGAAATTCACAGATTTAATAAATTACAACAAGATGCATTACTTCCATATGTAGAGAATGGTACAGTAATTTTAATAGGAGCTACTACAGAGAATCCATATTTTGAGGTTAACAAAGCTTTAATCTCTAGGTCAATGATATTTAAGTTAAATCCATTAACAGTACAAAATGTGTATGATGTCCTAAAAAAATCACTAATTTCAGAAGAGGGACTTGGAAGTTATAAAATTAATATAGAAGATGAAACATTAATGAAGATAGCAGAAACGTCTAATGGAGATGTAAGAACGGCACTAAATGGATTAGAAGTTGCAGTATTAAGCACAAAAATGGACGAATATGGGGTTATTAACATCACAAACGAAATAGCAAAAGAATGTGTTCAAACAAGAAAAGCTATATTTGATAAAAATGGAGATAGTCACTATGATAATATTAGTGCATTTATAAAATCAATGAGGGGGTCGGACCCAGATGCTACGTTATTTTATTTAGCAAGAGCAATTAATGCTGGAGAGGATCCGGTTTTTATAGCAAGAAGAATAGTAATAGCTGCAGCAGAAGATGTGGGAATGGCAAATCCGAACGCATTAGTGGTTGCAACATCTGCTATGCAATCTATTACAATGATTGGAATGCCAGAGTCTAGAATTATTTTAGCGGAAGCAGCAGTATATGTTGCAACATCTCCAAAGTCGAATGCTGCATATTTAGGAATAGATAAGGCATTGGCAGATGTAACTACAAAGGATACAGGAACAATACCAATGCATATTAGAAATGCTCCTGCAGAGGGAATGAAAAATGAGGGATACGGAGTAGGATATAAGTATCCGCATGACTACCCAATGCACCAAGTAGAGCAACAATATTTACCAGACAAAATGTTAGGAACTAAATATTATATAAAAGATGATACAGTAAACTAAAAAAATAGTCAGATTTTTCTGACTATTTTTGCTCTATTTTTTCTTTCCTTCTTTTAATACTTCTTTTATTGTTCCTAAACTGCTTAATGTGCTTGTTGCCTCAAAAGGTATAAATACTTTGTTAGCTTCTCCGTTAGCTACTTCTTTTAATGTTTCTAGAGATTTTAGTTGAACTAATTTCTCATCTGGATTTGCTTTCATCATTGCTTCATATACCATTTGTATTTCTTCTGCTTTAGCTACAGCTACTTGTTTAATTGCTTCAGCCTCACCGGCTGCTCTTCTTATTTTTGCTTCTTTTTCAGCTTCAGCTTCTAGTATAGCAGCTTCTTTTTTACCTTCAGCAAGTGTAATTGCAGATTGTCTTTCACCTTCTGCTTGAAGAATTAAAGCTCTTTTATTTCTTTCAGCATTCATTTGCTTTTCCATTGCATCCCTAATGTCAGGTGGTGGTGTAATATCTTTAATTTCAACTCTATCTATTTTGCAACCCCATTGGTCGGTTGCTTCATCTAATAAAACCCTTAGCTTATCATTAATAGCATCACGTGAACTAAATGTTTGATCCAAATCCATTTTACCAACAATATCACGGATGGTTGTAATAGCTAAATACTCAATACCTTTCTTTAAGTTTTGAATCTCGTATACTGCTTTAGCTGGGTCTGTTATTTTGTAGAACACAACAGTATCAATTGTAATTGTAACATTGTCTTTTGTAATAACACCTTGAGGTGGTATATCCATAGTTTGTTGTTTTAAACTAACAACGCTACGTACATGATCAAAAAATGGAACAATTATTGTAAGACCAGCATCAGCAATTTTATGAAATTTACCAAGTCTTTCAATAATGTATACTTCTGATTGTCTAACTATTTTTATAGTCTTTAGTGCAATAATTATTACAATAATTAGTAATATAATAAGAAATACCATAAATTTTTCCTCCTATAATTATAATATATATTAAAAAATTAATACCAAATTGTTATACATTTACTTTTTCGTTTAATAACTCTACAACGGCCTTAACACCTTCTATATTTTTAATAATAACTTCTGAATCTTTTGGAATAATATTGTCAGAAATTGTTTTGGCTGACCAAGTTTCTCCATTAACTTTAATTTGACCATATCCTAATGTTGGATCAATATCTTGAGTAACAATAGCCTTTTTACCAATAACAGAGTAGGCATTTGTTGCAATAGTATCATCAGTTTTATTTAATTTCTTTACTAGAGGTTTTGTTAAAAAGATTAAACCTATTGAAGAAATAACAAATACAGTTGTTTGAATGATTAAATTACTTGTAAAAAAGCTTACAAGCATAGCAAATAATGCACCTATAGCTAACCAAAATACTAAAAAACCTACTGTTATCATTTCAAGAACAAGAAATAGTCCTGATATAATTAACCAAACATACCACATAAACGTACCTCCAATCAACAATATAATTATACTATAGAATAAAAAAAAAATAAATAGAAAATAGAAAAGTTGTGTCTTTAAATGAAAAATTTATGTTTCAAAACTTGTAAACAATATGATTCTAAAAACATTTTATAATCAGACTTAAAATAAAGATGTTGAAAATAGGCTAAAAATGTGATTTAATAATAAATATAAATAGATAGTGTAAAGTAACCTATGAAAAATGTAGGGGCGATTTTAATCGCCCACAATAGAAGGAGAAAAAATTATGAATAAAGAATTAGAAAAATTTAAACTGTTTAAAAGAAATTACCAATATCAAATGCCAGAAATCGAAGAAATAGAAGGTGAAGAATATTGTTTAGGAAAACCACTAAAAGACGAAGAAGGAAGAACTATTGGAGATTGTGATAAATGGATAAATGTAGGCTATAAACACAAGGGTTCATATGCAAAGGTATTATCAAATCTTTTTCCATATGAATTTGAATTTAGAGAAAAAAAACTAAAAAGTATAGAATCTTTTTTTCAAGGCATAAAGTTTAAGAACAAGGAAATGCAAGACTTAGTATTTAATTATAGCGCATTACCATCTAATAATATAAAAGCTTGCAGTGAATATGATTGGAAAAAAGCTGGAATAATCTACTGGCAAGAAGAACCAATTGATAGATATAGCCAAAAATATGATGACATTGTAGATGAATTATATATATCTGCAATACAAAATCCTTTATATAGAAATATTTTGAAAGAAACTAATAGACAAATATTGCACACAATAGGAGAAAAAGAAAAAAGCGAAACGGTATTTACTAGATATGAATTTGAAAAAGAACTAAATTGCTTAAAAGATTTTTTAAAAGGAGAACAATAAAACATGAAATCAAAGAAGAAAGTGGTGTCAATAATTACCTTGCGGTTGTAAGGTAAATCAGTACGAAACAAACGCAATGGCACAAAAATTTATAGAAAATGGATATGATGTAGTAGAAACAGAAGAAATGGCAGATGTATATATAATTAATACTTGTACTGTAACAAACATGGCGGATAGAAAATCTAGACAAATGCTAAGAAGAGTAAAACAGATAAATCCAAACAGTATTGTAGTTGCAACAGGATGTTATGCACAGGTTGCAAAAGATGAATTACAAAAAATAGAAAATATAGATTTAGTATTAGGAATAAATGAAAAAAATGACATAGTGGACTATGTTAATAAATTTTTGAGCAATAAAACAAAGGAAATGGAAATATCAGATGTATTGCATCAAGTTGAATTTTTAGATTTTGGAACAGTAACACATACCGAAAAAACAAGAATGGTTATAAAAATACAAGATGGATGTGATAGATTTTGCTCATACTGTATTATCCCATATGCAAGAGGAAGAGTAAGAAGTAGAATGCCAGAAAACATAATAGAAGAAATTTCGCATGTTGCAAAAGAAGGGATAAAAGAGGTAGTAATAACAGGAATACATATAGCATCATATGGAAAAGATTTTAAAAATAATTATAAATTAATAGATTTATTAGAGGAAGCAAACAAAATTGACGGCATAAAAAGAATAAGATTAGGTTCATTAGAGCCAACGCTTATAACAGAAGAATTTGTCAATAGATTATCAAAATTAGATAAAGTATGTGATCACTTTCATTTATCATTGCAAAGTGGGTGTAACCAAACATTAGAGAGGATGAATAGAAAATATAGTGTAGAAGAATTTGAAAAAGAAGTAGAACTATTAAGAAAATATTATCCTAATGTAGCATTAACAACTGATATTATAGTAGGATTTCCAGATGAAACAGAAGAAGAATTTACACAAACTTATGAATTTCTAAATAAAATAGACTTTTATAAAATGCATATATTTAAATATTCACCTCGAAAAGGAACAAAAGCAGCTATAATGAAAAATCAAATTCCAGGTAATATAAAAGAAGAGAGAAGTAGAAAATTAATAGAGCTATCGGACAAAAAACAAAAAGAACACAATGAAAAATATATAGGAAAAAATTTAGAAGTTTTGTTTGAAGAGAAAGAAGGAGAGTATTACAAAGGTCATACAACAAATTATATTGTAGTAAAGAAAAAAACAGATGAACAGCTAGAAAATGTTATAAAATCAGTACATATAATAGATGAAAACAACTTGGAACTAATAGGAGAATAAAATTCGGGTCATTTTAGACCCGAATTTTGTAAAAAACTGTCGATGAAAAATTCTTTACAAACAAGGTAAAATGCTATATATTATATACAATAAAAATTGCAATTTTTAATTTTAAAATTTATTTCAAAAAAAATCAAATAGTTTAAATCTCAAAAAATTCCCAAGAAGAATAAAATAATTTTATAAACAAGGAGGTGCAAAATGTGTAATGGTATACACTAAAAGAGGTATTTTTGTGCTTTCATTAGTGTTAACAGTTATTATATATTTATCTATTAATCTATTAATTTATAATCTTCAGCAACAATTTAAAAACATAAACAAGTCTAATCAGGTTATATCTATAAAAATTCCAGCCAATAGTCAAGAAAAAATAAAAAAGATGGTTGCTCAAACATTAAAAAAAGAACAGGAGATACCAAAAATTGAACCTGCAATTCAAGACGACAAAGTTAATGAATGGAGAATAAAAATTCCAGCAATTAATGTTGATGCGGAAATATGCGAAGGAGTAACAAATAATGTAATTGCAAAACATGTGGGGCATTTTTGCGAAAGTAGCAAATGGAATGGAAATGTTGCACTAGCAGCACATAATAGAGGATATAATTGTAATTTTTTTCAGAATATTAAAAAATTGAGTAAAGGAGATATAGTTATCTACTCAACACAAAATGGAATAAGAAGGTATAAAGTAGAAATTAATAAGATTATAGATGAGACAGATTGGAGCTATGTTCATAATACAGAAGATAATAGAATTACATTAATTACATGTGAAGAAAATAAAAAAGAATATAGAAGATGCATACAAGCAATAGAAATATGAAAGGAAGAAAAATAGATGAAAAAATTTATAATAAAATTAATAAAGAAAACATTTATAATACTAATGATAAGTGCAATGCTATTTACAGCACAAATATTATCAAATGTCTCTAAAGCAACAGTAATAGAGCAAAAATCCACTGTAAAACTTTATTCAAAGGGAGAACTCATATGCCTTGTATATAATGGAATAAAAATTGGAACTCAGTTTGTGGTATATGAGAAGGATGGAAAAGAATATCCAGCATATTGCGTAAATAGAGAAAAGGATGGTGTAACAGAAGACTATTCATATGATGTAATTGCAGAAAATATATATTCAAATAATTTAGTATGGAATGCGGTAATAAATGGTTATCCATTTAAAACACCACAAGAATTAGGATGCAATACAGAGATAGAAGCATTTACCGCAACTAAATTAGCAATTTATGATATGCTATATGATTATGACATGAGCAAATTTAATATTTGTGCGAATAACGGACAAATAGTATTAAATGCTATGAGGCAAATAAGAGAAAAAGCAAGAAATTCAAATGAGAGCAAAAAGATAGCTACAATAAAAATAATTGCAGAAACAGAAAATTGGCAAATTGATAATTTAGACAAAAATAGTATAAGCAAAACATATAGAGTAGATGCCTCAGCAGCTAACGAAGAGTATACTATAAGTATAGCGAATAACAATATTGCGAAAGTGGTAGATGAAAGTAATGTAGAAAAAACAACTTTCAAAAGTAAAGAAAAGTTTAAAATAATGTTACCAATAAAGCAATTAGAAGAGACCGGAGAAATTATAATAAATGCTAAATCAAATGTAAAAACATATCCTATATTATATGGAAAGTCAACAGTAGAAAATAAACAGAATTATGTTTTAACTGTTGGAGAATTTGAAACAAGTACTACCACTTTAAAAGAAAGGTATATGGAAAATACAACTAAAATAAAAGTAATAAAAAAGGACGGGGATACTAAAAACTCACTTTCAGGTTCAAAGTTTAAATTATTAGATGAAAACGAAAAAATAATATATACAGAACTTATAACTGATGAAAAAGGAATAATAGAAATAAAAAATCTTGTACCAGGAAAATATCATCTAAAAGAAGTGCAAGCTCCTTCTGGATATTTACCATACGAAAAGGAAATAGATATTTCTTTGAAATTAAATGAAACAGTAGAAATAACAGTAGAGAATTTTAAGGAACCAGAGGATGAAGAAAAAGAAGTGCCAGAAGAGACTTCTAAATTAGAGGTTGGGGAAAGAAAGGAAATAAAAAAACTGCCAAGAACAGGCTTCTAATTTGTAAGGAAACACCCAAATTTTCATTGACAATACAGCTATAAAGCATATATAATATTGTTGAAAATAACAAAAAGAAAGAAGGAAACATTTAATGTTTAGTCAAATAGCTGTATTGGTTGTTTTAATATTATTAAATGCCTATTTTGCGGCAAGCGAAATAGCATTTATATCACTAAACGATGCAAAAATAGAAAAGCAGGCAAAAGAGGGAAACAAAAAAGCAAAACAAATATATAAAATGTTGAAAAATCCAAGCAAGTTTTTAGCCACCATCCAAATAGGCATTACTTTAGCTGGATTTTTATCAAGTGCGTTTGCATCAGATGCATTTGCTGACAAATTAGCACCAATGTTAAATAATTTACTACCAATGCTTGGAACGGATACTTGGAGAACAATATCTATTATATTAATTACAATATTATTATCATTTTTTACATTAGTCTTTGGCGAACTAGTACCCAAAAGGCTAGCAATGAAATATTACGAAAAAGTATCATTTGGAACTATTGGAGTAATTAGAGGTATATCTTTTATAACAGCACCATTTGTAAAATTACTTACATTTTCGACTAATGTAATATCTAAAATTTTTGGAGTAAAGGAAAATGAAGAAGAAATTGTAACAGAAGAAGAAATAAAAATGATGATAGATGAAGGAGAAGAAAAAGGAACAATAGATCAAGAAGAAAAAGAACTGCTAAATAATGTTTTTGAATTTAATGATACAACAGCTTCCGAAATAATGACGCCAAGAATAGATATATTCGCGTTGAAGATATCACAAGATTTGTATGAAGTTTTAGATGAGTTAGACGATTATAAGTATAGTAGAATTCCAGTATATGAAGATACAATTGATAATATAAAGGGAATTATATTAATTAAAGACATATTAAAAGATTTAAGAGATAAGAAGAAAATAAATATAAAAAAATTAATAAAAGAAGTTCATTTTGTACCAGAATCAGTTCCAATAGACAAATTGTTTAGACAGTTGCAAAGAAACAAGATGCAAATGGCAATAGTTATAGATGAATATGGTGGAACAGCAGGATTAGTTACAATGGAAGATATACTTGAGGAGCTTGTGGGAAATATATTTGACGAACATGACGAAGAAGAATTGGAATATGAACTTATAGACGAAAATACCTACATGGTAAATGGCAACATATCTATAGGAGATTTAGAAAAAATAATAGGAATAGAAATATCAGATGGAGATTACGAGACTTTATCTGGATATTTATTAGGAAAACTTGAAGAACTACCACCAGAAGGAGAAGAAACAATAATAGAAGATGGAAAACTAACATACAAAATAGAGGAATATGAAGATAAAAGAATAAAACGTGTTAAAATATGCAAAAATAAATAAAAAATGTATGGGTGATTTTAATCACCCACGCTTCGAAAAAATTACTAAAAAAAGTGGATGGGGGAAAAACAGATGAAGAAAAGTAAAATAATTATAATAACAATAATAACAATTTTAGTATTTGTCGCTATTGCTATGTATTTATGGAAAAGAAACGAAAATTCTTATAAGATAGAAAGAGTAACAAATATTAAATATAATTTGATTTTAGAGAATAAAAAATATGGAGTAATAGATGAAATAGGAAATATAATAGTAAAACCCCAATATGATATAATTCAAATACCTAACCCTTCAAAGCCAGTCTTTATATGCATGCATGACTATAATGTTAATTTACAGCAATATGAAATAGATGTATTTAATGAGAATGGTCAGAAAATATTAACAGAATATGAAAGTGTACAGGCATTACCAACAGAATCAACTTGGGACGGTATACCATTTGAAAAAAGCGTATTAAAATACAAAAAAAATAACAAATATGGTTTAATCTCATTAGAAAATAAGATAATTACAAAACCTATATATGACAGTATAAAAGCAATAAACTATAAAGAAGGTATGTTATTAGTAGAAGAAAACGCAAAATATGGAGCAATAAATATTAAAGGGAAAGTTATAATAAAGCCAGAATATGATCAAATTACAGTAGATAATTATTATAATTCGGAAACAATGTACAAAGCATCTGGATTTATAGTAAAAAAGAAAGTAGAAGATAGCTATAAATATGGATATATTAATTCTAATGGAAAAGTTTTACTAGATACTCAGTACACAGAAATAAGCAGAATTAACGAAATAATAGATGATAAAAATATATTTTTATTAGTATTTAAAAATGGACAGGCAGGTATTGTAAAAAATAATAAAACAATATTGAACTATGAATATGAAGATATAAGTTACAATGCATATAATAATATGTTTGTGATACAAAGAAATGCAAAAAGCGGAATAGCAGATATAAAAGGAAAAATAATAATACAACCAGAATATGATAGCATAATGTTTGGAGGAATATATATAAATGCTGTAAAAAATAATGAAATAACTATATTAGATTTGCAAGGAAATAAAATAGAAAACAATAATATATATGCTAAATTACCAACAAGTAACAATAATTACTATATAACAATAGACAAAGACGAAATATATAGAGTAGTTGATAGAGAAGATAATGTAAAAATAGATAATAATTACACATATATAGAACACATAAAGGACGAGTATTTTATAGTATATAAAGATGGAAAAAATGGAATCATTGATTTATCTGGAAAATCAATAGCAGATTTAAAATATAATAGTATATTTAAGATAGCAGGAACAGAAATAATACAGGCAAATATCAATAACACAAATAATATAACATTGTTAAATAACGAAATGAAAATAGTATGCAATATGAATAATGCAAGTATAGAAAAAGAAGATAATTATTTTAAGGTATTTTCAAATGATGATATTAAGTATTTTGATAATAATGGAAACGAAATTTCATATAAACAAATCGAACCAAACAATAAAATGTATGCAAAAAAAATAAATGGGAAGTGGGGATTTGTAAACGAAGAAAACAAGCTAATAATAAACAATGAATATGATATGGTTACAGAATTCAATAAATATGGATTTGCTGGAATAAAAAAAGGCGGAAAATGGGGAGTTGTAAATATAAAAGGCGAAATAATACAAGAACCTATTTACAGTTTTAAATGGGAAAATCCAAGCTTTATTGGCAAATATTATAAAACAAAAGAATGGGAACAAGAGTATTATACAGAAGAATTACCTGAATAGAAATTTAATACTACAGAAAGGACTATAATAAAACATGTATAAGAAAATGGAAATTAGTGATAAAACAATAGAATTAGCAAGGAAAGCGGAAGAAAACATACAAAAAGAATTCAAACAAGTTGAATCGGTATGTGAATACAACTCGTTAAAGGTATTGAAGGCATTTCAAAAAAACAATATATCAGATATGCATTTTAATGGAACAACAGGTTATGGATATGGAGATATAGGTAGAGATACTATTGAAAGGGTATTTGCAGAAGTATTAGAAGCGGAAGATAGCCTTGTTAGAACACAGTTTATATCTGGTACTCATGCATTAACAGTTGCACTATTTGCATATTTAAGACCAGGGGATATAATGCTAAGTATAAGTGGTAAACCATATGATACCTTAGATGAAGTTATAGGGCTAGTGGAAAATGATAGCTCATTAAAATCATATGGAGTGCAATATGAACAGATAGAGTTGAAAGATGACGACTTTGATTATGAAGAGATAAAAAATAGAGTGGCAAAAAATGATATTAAATTGATAGAAATACAACGCTCTAGAGGATATGCACTAAGAAGCAGTATTTCGTTAGAAAAAATGGAAAAAGTAATAAAAACAATTAGAGCAGTGAATAAAGATGTAATAATTATGGTGGACAATTGCTATGGAGAATTTGTAGATAAATACGAACCTACATCAATAGGTGCAGATGTAATAGTTGGTTCTTTAATTAAAAATTTGGGTGGTGGAATAGCGCCAAATGGAGCATATATAGCTGGAAAACGAGAACTTGTAAAGTTAGCAGCAGAAAGATTGACAGCACCTGGATTGGGAAAAGAAGTAGGACCTACATTGGGAATAAATAAATACATTTTACAGGGATTGTTTATGGCTCCTTCAGTTGTTGCAAGTAGTTTAAAAACTGCAATATTTGCTAGTAAAATGTTAGAAGAATTAGGATATAAACCTAGTCCAAAATATAATGAAAAGAGGACAGATATTGTTCAAACAATAGAGTTTGGCAATGCAGATAAATTGATTAAATATTGTCAAGGTATCCAAATGGGGTCACCTATAGATAGCAATAGTATACCAGAACCATGGGATATGCCAGGATATACAGATAAGGTAATAATGGCAGCAGGAGCATTTACACAAGGATCATCAATTGAGCTATCTTGTGATGCACCAATAAGAGAACCATATGTTGCATTTATGCAAGGAGGACTTACATACGAATATGGAAAAATAGGTGTAATGAAAGCAGTTGAAAATATAATATAGGAGAATAAAGTGAAAGTTGTAATAATAGGTGGAGGACCAGCTGGTATGCTATCAGCAATATCAGCTGGTACTAATAAAAATGATGTAACAATATTAGAAAAAATGAATATGCTAGGAAGAAAGTTGTTAATTACAGGAAAAGGAAGATGCAATATAACAAGCAGTATTTCAATTGATGAATTTATAAAAAATGTTCCGGGAAACGGAAAATTTTTATATAGTTGTCTAAACAATTTTACAAATGAAGATATATTAAATATATTAAAAGAAGAAGGCTTGCAAACAAAAGTTGAAAGAGGGAATAGGGTATTTCCAATTACTGATAAATCTCAAGATGTTTTGCAAGCTTTATTAAATCGTTTAAAAAAATTAAAAGTTAAAATAGAAGTAGGCGCCAATGTTAAGGAAATTTTAACTGAACAGGATATTGTTAGTGGTGTAAAATATATACAAGGTGGAAAAGAAAAAATTCTTAAAGCAGATAAAGTAATATTAGCAACTGGAGGGAAAAGCTACTCTGCCACAGGTTCTACAGGAGATGGATATGAATTGGCTAAAAAGGTGGGACATACCGTAACGGAAATAAAACCATCTTTAGTGCCTATTTCTACTAAAGGAAAAGACTTAGAAATCTGTAGAAGAATGCAAGGATTGAGTTTAAAAAATGTAGCTATTAAAATTAAAGATGCTAAAAATAACAAGATAATATATGAAGATTTTGGAGAAATGATTTTCACTCATTTTGGAGTCTCTGGACCTGTAATTTTAAGCGGGTCGGCGCATTTGTTAAGATATAAAAAAGAAGATATAAGACAAGGTAATATAAAATTAATTATTGACTTAAAACCAGCATTAGATGTACAGAAATTAGATGATAGAATTTTAAGAGACTTTTCATTAGAAAAAAATAAAATCTTTAAAAATAGCTTAGATAACTTGTTACCCCAAAAGATGATAAGTACAGTAATAGAACTGTCTGGAATAGATCAAAATAAAAAGGTAAATGAAATAACAAGAGAAGAAAGAGTAAGGTTAGTTCAATTACTTAAAAATTTTGAAATAACATTACATGACTTTAGACCAATTGAAGAGGCAATTATAACAGCAGGTGGAATTAGTATAAAGGAAATAAATCCTAAAACAATGGAGTCTAAACTAATAAAAGGTTTGTATTTTGCTGGGGAAATTATTGATGTGGATGCATATACAGGAGGATTTAATTTACAAATAGCATATTCTACAGGCTATACAGCAGGAGGTGCCACGAATGTTTAAAACAGTTGAGTCAAATGAAGAAGCTGATATAACAGAGAAAAAATCTAAATTTATAGCAAATATTTTTTATATTACTTCAGAAGAAGAAGCAGAGGAAAAAATAAGACAAATAAAAAGAAAGCATAATACAGCAAGACATCATTGTTATGCATATAGAATAATAAGGAAAAATGAAATAATAAATAAATCAAGTGATGATGGTGAACCTAGTGGAACTGCAGGAATGCCAATGCTTAATATATTAGAAAAAAATAATTTTATTAATATTTTAGTTGTAGTTACAAGATACTTTGGTGGAATTCTCTTGGGGACAGGAGGATTAGTTAAAGCTTATTCTGAAGCGACTCAAAAAGTTATAGAAAAATCTGAAATTGTAATAGAAGAAGAGGGAATAGAATTAGAAATTGAATTAAATTACAAAGATTTAGAAAATTTTAAATATTATTGTAATAAAAATAATATTAATATAATAGATGTAAAATATAGTGACCTTGCGACATGCTTAATAGAGGCGAATTTTGTCGAAAAAGAAAATATAACATCGAATACCAATTTGAGCATACAAAAATACAAAATAATACGAAAAAAATATATAAGAAAAAACGTTGAAAAATAAACACTTGAAAAGAAAGCTGGAAAAAAATACCAAAAAGGCTATTGCAAATTTTTTCCAAACATAATATAATTCGAACTGTAAAAAAATTACAAAAATTTTTATTAGGGGGAAATGAATGTGAGCGATAATATTAAGATATTAATAGCAGATGACAATTACGATTTTGCAATGACATTGATGGGATACTTGGAAAGAGAAGAAGGAATGGAAATAGTTGGACGTGCCAAAGATGGAAGTGAGGCTTACCAAATGATAATGGAAAAATGTCCAGACGTAGTTTTATTAGACATGATAATGCCACATGTTGATGGATTAGGAGTTTTAGAAAGAGTAAACGACTCAAAATTGGAGAAAAGACCATTATTTATAATGTTGTCAGCAGTGGGACAAGACAAAATTACGCAAAAAGCAATAAGCTTAGGTGCGCAATATTACATAGTAAAGCCATTTGAAATAAAACTATTAATAAAAAGAATAAAAGAGCTTAAATTTTATCAACCTGCACCAATAAAAGGAAATTATATGACAAGGGAATTAAAAACACAGTATATAGATATTGCGCCAGAAGACAAGAAAAATGAAGAGAATTTGGAAGCTCTTGTAACAAATGTAATACATGAAGTTGGCGTTCCAGCACACATAAAGGGTTACCAATATTTAAGAGAAGCAATAATGATGGTTATAGGAGACATAGATGTAATTAATCAAATAACAAAACAATTATATCCAGATATAGCAAGAAAATACAAAACAACACCATCAAGAGTAGAAAGAGCAATAAGACATGCTATAGAAGTTGCATGGGGAAGAGGACAACAAGATACAGTAGAAAACATATTTGGATATACGGTATCAGCAGCAAAAGGAAAACCTACAAATAGCGAATTTATAGCAATGATAGCTGATAAACTAAGACTGGAATTGAAGACAGCATAAAACCACATAACTGTTACTAGTCAAAACTAAAAAATGTTAGAATGTATTGACAATTTTAATTGACCATTCTACAAAGGTTAAATTAAATGTTACTAGTCTTAAAATTAAAAAAATGTTAAAATAAACGGGTGATTTTAATCGCCCGTTTAACTAAATTATTTAATCCTCTAAAAACACTAGATAATATTAAACTAATGTGATATAATATATATTAATAGGTGCAAAAGATAGGAGAGGATAATATGCGAAGTAAATATGGTAAAGTATTAACAATATTATTAATTGTTTTAATTATTGCAATAATAGGAATATTAATTTTTTTAGGAGCAAAATACTATAAGGATTATGAGAAAGCAAAAGAAACCCAAGGTGTAATACACCAATTTGATGATCATCTTGACAATGATACTAATCAAAACAACACACCAAGCGGCGGCGAAGATATTACACCAGATATAGACCTAAATGAATTAATAGCTTCAAACAATAACAATGGGAATAGTGGAGATAGCTCAAAAGTAACTTATAGAGGCTATGAAGTAATGGGAAAAATTAAAATTCCAACTACAGGTTTAGAAACTATAATTTTAGAAAAAGTAACGCCAAGTTCTATAGAGTCATCAGTAGCAATTCTTTATGGACCAGGACTTAATAAGGTTGGAAATACAGTAATAGTAGGACATAATTATAGAAATGGTCAAATGTTTTCAAACAATAAAAACTTATCTATAGGAGATAAGATATATATAACAGACAAGACCGGAACAGAAGTTGCATATACAATAACAAAAAAATATCAAACGTCAGCTCAAGATTTTAATTATGCAACAAGAGATGTACAGGGAAGAAGAGAAATATCACTTTCAACATGTACAGACGACTCAAGTGGAAGGTTAATAATATGGGCTGCAGCAGACTAAAAAAATGAACAAAAAATGTATGGGCGATTTTAATCGCCCACCATTCATGTAAAAATATAAATAAAAACAATGAGAAATGTATGGGTGATTTTAATCGCCCGCAAATTTGAATAAAAAATGGTCAATTGAAAAAGTAAATT
>DPDV01000005.1 GCA_003534295.1 Clostridiales bacterium | reverse complement strand
AAAATTATTAAAGTAAAAATATGAGCCTATCGTAAAAGTTGTGTAAATCGGATTTCCTTCCGATTGATAACTTAAAAAATTAATATTTTTATAACTAAATTTATTTTAATAATATTTTTCTAAAAAATCAACATTTTAGAAAAAGTTGAATAGTGTAAAATAATTTCGGGGAAATTTTAAAATAAAAAAAAAGGACAAAATTATGCAATAAAAAACACTTTGGAGGGGTATATACAGGAAGAATAGATGATTTATGGGAAGAAGTGTTAACATATATAGATAATACATATGAAATAGATAAAGTAAAAAAATATATATCTTAGGAGATGGAGCTAATTGGATAAAGACAGGCTTAGAATGGTTACATGGAAGTATAAATGTATTAGATAAAATTCATTTAATGAAAGCAGTAAATGGAATTGTGGGAAAAGAAAGCAAAGAAAATAGAAAAGAAAAAGCAGAATATAAAAAACGAATATATAGAAGTTTTTATGCTTTAAATTTTGAAAAAACAAAAGAAATAGTATATGAAATATTAGCAGAAGAGATGGATGCAACAGTAAGAACAAGAAAAGAAAAATTGTTAAGATATATATTAAATAATAAAGCAGGAATAACAAATTTATATAAATATCAAAAAGAATTACATGGATGTAGAACAGAAGGGCATATAAGTCATTTGTATTCAGCAAGATTAAGTAGTAGACCATTGGGATGGAAAGTAATAAATGTAAACAATGTAAGTAAATTAAGATTAATAAAAGCAGATAACAGAGAAATAAAGGAAATAGTACATAATAAAAGAAAAGTAATAGAATTTAAAGAAATAGAAAAAAATAAGACATAATGCTAGAGAAAAGATAAAGTCTAGTGTTAATTTTAAAGTAGGAAAAATACCAGCAATGGAATTTGGAACAACAGAACAAAGAAAATTTTTTAAACAATTATTAGAATATAAGGCAGTATGTTAATAACCTAAATAGCAACAATTTTGAGGGGTGAAATATTTTTTAAAAATTTCCCCGAAAAAAATTGACACTATCGTAAGGTTTTAAAAATTTGACAAAAATAGAATGATATGTTACAATAAAAAACATAATTTAAGAGTTTATCTAAGATTACCAAATCTGAGCGATAAAGGACAATTAAAATAGTTTGATTGTTTACACGTAAGTGGGATTATATAGAAGTCTTACAAAGGAGTCTTAAAGTAGATTCTTTTGTGAGGCTTATTTTTTATAGGAGATGTGATAGTTATGAAAATTGAAAGTAAAAGACTTATTTTAAGAAACTGGGAAGATGGAGATGTAGAAGATATAGTAGATGGATTAAATAATATAGAAGTTGCAAAATGGATGGCTGCAATTCCATATCCATATACAGAAAATGATGCTAAACAATTTATAGAACATACGAAAGGTCAAGATGAAAATGTTAAAATTTCATTAGCAATAGTATTAAAAGCTAGTAATAAAGTTATTGGTGGTACAGAGATTAGAAATATTAATAAAAAAGAGGGCACTTGCCGGTGGTGGAATATGGCTTAATGAAAAATATCAAAAAAATGGATATGGAACAGAGGCATTTAGCACAAGAAACAAGTATTGTTTTGATGTTTTGAAATTAAGAAGAATTGAGAACGGATATTTTCGTGGAAATGAAAAGTCAAGAAGAATGCAACTGAAATTAGGATATAAGGATGAAGGAATAAGAAGAAAGAAATTTCTATGTTTAGCAACAAATAAATATGTTGATGAATGTATTACAGGGTTATTAAAAGAAGAATTTATAGAATGGAGTGATAAAATTGAATAAATATGAATTGGAATTAATATTTCCAACGAAAGAATATAAAAAAGAAGTTGAGGAATATTTACAAGAATTTTTAGATAATGGAGAAAATGAGATTGCTGGAGATGGAGGACTTGACAGAATTAGAGATTTTGACAGGTGGTTAGAAAAAATTCAAAATGATTTATCTGTTGATACAATAGACAAAGATAGAATTCCTGCAACATTATATTTAACCATAAGGAAATCAGATAGAAAAATAGTTGGGAATTTACAAATACGACATTTTTTAAATGAAAAACTACTAAATGATGGAGGACATATCGGAGATAGTGTAAGACCATCTGAAAGAAGAAAAGGTTATGCAACAGAACAAATTAGACTGGCATTAGAAAAGTGTAAAGAGTTAGGAATAGATAATGTATTAATGGTTTGTGATAAAGCTAATATTGGATCTGCTAAGTCAATTCAAAAAAATGGAGGAATACTTGAAAATGAAATATATTTTGGAAATGAGCTAGTGCAAAGATATTGGATTAGTTTAAAGAAAAGATTTGTTACTAATCCTAAAAATATGGAAATTGTTAAGGATGGAAATTTTAAAATAAAAAGCTTTAATAATGCAGATTTTGTTGGAGATATTGCATTAATTAAATTTAATAAAATGAATAAGCCATATATGGTAGAAAACATTAACTTATGTATGGCAAATAATAACTATAAATGGTTAGAGTTTTATGATTATAGTAAAAAACACAGATTAACTGCTATGTACAATGAAAATAACGAAATTATAGAATGGTATTTTGATATAGCTAGAAAAATAGAAAAAGACAATGGAATGCCTTATGAAGATGATTTATACTTGGATGTTGTTGTAACACCAACAGGAGATATAATATTACTTGGTGAAGATGAATTAAAAAAAGCACTTGATAGATTTGAAGTAAATAAATCAGATTATGATATGGCATATAATGAAGCAAAAAAACTAATTGAATTGTTAGAAGAAAATAAAGATAAATTAAAAGAATTTACTGATAAATATTTTAATAAAATGTTAAGGGAGTAGTGATATATATGAATTATTTTAAAAAATTAGTGGGAGACAGAATATATTTATCTCCCAAAGGAGTATCAAATGAAGAAATTGAAAAATTTACAGAATGGATGAATGATTTTCAGGTAACAGATTATGCAGGGAAAAGTGGACAAATTACAACATTAATTGGAGAAAAAGATTGGCTTGAGAATTCAGCAAAGAATAATGAAAATAGAAACTTTGATATTATTGATTTGAATAATGATAAATTAGTTGGAACAATTGGATTGGAACACTTTAATTGGATTGAAAGAAGTGCTGTACTTGGAATATTTATAGGTGATGAAGACTATAGAAGTAATGGATATGGAACAGAATCGATAAAACTTTTGCTAGAATATGGATTTAAATATTTAAACTTACATAGCATAAGATTAGATCTTCTTGCTGTAAATGAAAGAGCACATAAGTGTTATTTAAAATGTGGATTTAAGGATACTGGAAAAAGTAGAGAAGAAATTTTTTTAAACGGAAAATATTATGATAAGTTACATATGGACATACTTGAATATGAGTTTGAAGGTGATTATATTAGAAATAAAAATGTAAAATAATATTAAATGTTAAGAAATTAGAGAAAAAATTTTCTAATTTCTTTTTTGTTTAAAAAATATAAAAAAGAATTGAAGAGGATATTGTGAGGTTTTCCCAAAAAGATTTATTAAAGGAATTCAACCTGAAAAAAGGAGAATTAGATTTATTATCTGGAGTATATCCTTGTCATTCATTTAGTTATGCTGGAAAAGATTGGATTTAGAAGATGTTAGAGGAACAATGTTTTTTTTCAAAAACACCAGATGAAGATTTTTTGATATTAGAAAAAATTTATGCAGAGTATCATAAATAATAAAATAATTTGTTAACAATCTTATTAAGAGAAGAAGTGAGAAAATTAGTAGTAATACTAAAAATTCTTGCTTCTTTTATTATTTTGTCTATAACTTTTTTAGGTTTAATCGTTGTTTATGTTAGGAAGATAAAAAATTATAAAAATATCGGAGTAATTTTATAATTTTTCGCCTATGTGTATAGGTAATCAAATTGCACATTGACAAATACACTTAATTTAAGTGTCATAACAAGCCACTTTAAGCACGTTACAGTTTATGTATATTAAAAGTGTTTCTTCTCCATCTGTAGTTATTCAAATAACTTCAACATCTAAATTTTTCATTTTTATTGTATTATATATTTTTTTACTACAATTTAAGTCATCTCCTGCTATTATTAAATTTGATTTCATATATTAGCTCCTTTATTTATATAAATCAAGTTAATACTTATTAATAACTAATTTATCTCATTTAAGGCTTGTTTAATTTTTTCATGGTTTATTTTTTCATAATTTTTAGTGTCATAATTATATACTTTATTATCTTTAATTTTTCTTATACCATAATATAATGAGTTTGGCATTAATTTATCTTCTTTTGCATAATTCAAAAATATGATATATATATCACCGCTATTTTTTTTACTTTCAAAATCTAACATGTTTTCTGGGTCATATTCTTGTATAACATAATAATCTTTTATATCTTCTTCAATATCTTTAGATTTTCCTGTTCTTATTGCTTGACTACTCTTCGTAAACCTATCTAATGTTAATGCTCCTCCATTTCTTTCAAATACTACCTCTTTGCTAATATCAAATTCGGTTGTATTTTTTATTGTTTTTATAACATCAAACTTTGTTGTGGTATATATATTTATATCATCTGTATAAATTTTTTCATATGAATTATATTTTCCTATCAATACTATATCAGCATATTCGTAGAGATTTTCTATTGTTGGTGCATATTCAAATGATAATTCTTCTGATGTTGGCGCATTTTCATAAAAAATTTTTTCTTGGCTAGTTTCTTCTATAATCTTTGCTATACATATACGCTCACTATCTATTTTGTTATTAGATAAAAAGTTTTCCGCTGTATAATCTCCTATTTTACCCCCTTCGGCCTCTTTTACTTTCAATGAATTGTAGTTGTTGTTCACTATTATAAAGCCACCTAATATAAATATAGCACATATAGGTAATGCTACCTGACATATTATTTTTCTTTTTAGAGCTTGTGTAGCTATTTCTTCTTTAAAATTTGATAGCGCTATTATCTCCTGCATGCTACATTTTATTTTATTTTTTATTTTTCTACTCTCCATAATTATATCCTCCTTTATTTAGACTTATTTTTATTTTTTTTCGTATCCTATGTAAAGACACTTTTATTTTACTATTTGAAACATCGAGTTTTTTTGCAATTTCATCAATTTTCTTTCCCTCATAATAAAACATTATAAAAATATTATAATCTTCTTCTTTCATCTTTTTTAGTGTATCTTGAATAAAGTTATTTTGCTCCTTTAATATTACAATTTTATCCATATCTATAGTATCAAAAAGAACGCTTTCATACTCATTTAGTGAATATGTAGGTTTATTGTCTCTATACCTTTTGTATATAATGTTCCTAGCAATTCCAGCAAGGTAAGAAGTAATTGCTATATTATCTTTTATTTGGTTTCTATTATTCCATATAGCTATAAAAACATCTAAAATTATTTCTTCCACATCTTCTTCTGACATATTTGAGTTCTTGTAATTCCTTACAACAGTATATACATAGCTAAAATATTGAGCTATAAGCCTATTCATATCTAATTTTCCATTTGTTATATATTTTTTTAATTCCTCTCGCTTTTCCATTTTTTCCCCTTTTTACAAATCTTTATTATATAATACCATTTTTTATAAAAAGGTTACACTTTTATAAAAAAATCCAACTCTTATCGAGCTGGATTTCTTTAAATTTTCCCTTTAGTGTATACCTTTTGTGTTGTTTGAATTATTATTTTTCATCAACCAAAACCTTGTTTATTTCATTATTTGTTACTATTTAAGGAGAAAATTATTTAAATC
>DPDV01000014.1 GCA_003534295.1 Clostridiales bacterium | reverse complement strand
TGGCATGGGGAATATATAATGGAATAATGGATTATTTTGTACAATAAAAAGAATATTTTTTCCACTTTTGTAAAGAATATTAAAAACACGTATTCTTTAAGGGGTGGAAATTTTTTATGAATTATAAAATATTAAATATAAAAGGAGCATTATTAGATACACAACAATTGGAAGATTACCTAAGAAAAATAGCATCTGGACATGTATTGCAAGATAAATCTAATAAATACACATATCCAATTCCGAGATTAAAAGAAAATTTTGAATTTATAACAGAGGTATACAATCTTCTGAATGAGCACATAAAACTAAAATTGCCAATTCATCCAGCAGGGGAATGGATTTTGGATAATTTTTATATAATAGATGAAACTGTAAAAACTGTAACAAAAGAACTTACATTGAAAAAATATACTAATTTTTTAGGAATTGCAAACGGGCCATATGCTGGATTTGCAAGAATTTATGTACTTGCCTCAGAAATAGTTGCATATACAGATGGAAAAATAAATGGTAAAAATTTGGAAGTGCTATTAAAAGCATATGAGGATAAAAAAACATTAAGCATGGACGAGATATGGAATATAAACACTTTTTTACGAATGGCATTAATAGAAAATATAAGAGAAGCATGTGAGAAAATATATTCCGCACAATTGCAAAAATATAAAGTAGAGAACATAATAGAAAGATTAGTAGAAAATAAAAGCAAGGATGAATTACAATTTAAAAATATAGGAGAATATAAAACAAAAGTAATAGAACAAGGAGAAATGAAGTATCCATTTATAGAGTACATGTCATATAGGTTAAAGCAATATGGAAAAAAAGCTTATCCGTTTTTAAACATATTAGAAGAACAAGTAAACAAAATGGGAACAGAAATCTCTGAAGTAATAAAAAAAGAACATTTTGACATAGCTGTTAGAAAAGTAAGTGTTGGAAACTGTATAATAAGTATTAAAAATATAAACAGGATAAATATGATAGAGATATTTGAAAAAATAAATGGAGTAGAAGAGATACTAAAAAAAGATCCCGTAAATGTTTATAGTAAAATGGATTATAAAACGAGAATATATTATAGAAATAAATTAAAGGAAATATCAAAAAAAACAAAAATATCAGAAATATATATTGCTAGAAAATGTTTAGAACTAAGTAGTATAGAATATGAAAAATCTAATATGGATTCCAATGATAAGAAAGCACATGTTGGCTATTATTTAATAGCTGATGGAGAACCAAAGTTATTAGAAATATTACAAAATAAAAAAGTACCAAAGCAAAACAATATGCATAAAGCTCAAAAATATATAACTGCATTAGCTGTGGTTACTATAGTGTTAGCAGGCGTATATGGATTATATATAAATACTCAAATTAACAATATAGTACTTAGTCTTATTTTATCAATACTATTATTAATACCAATTGAAACAATATTTACTCAAATAGCACAATATATATTGGGAAAAACGAAAAATACTAAAATAATACCAAAATTGGATTTTAGAAATGGAATCCCAGAACAAAATGCAACTTTTGTAGTTATTCCAACAATTATTAAAAATGGAAAAAGAGTAGAAGAATTAATGCATAAACTAGAAGTATATTATATTGCCAATAAAAGTGATAACATCTATTTTGCATTATTAGGAGATTGTAGCACAAGCAGTAATGAAGAAGAAGGGTTTGACGAAGAAGTAATAAATACAGGTAAAAAAATGGTAGACATTCTTAATAAAAAGTATCCAGACGAAAAGTTTACAAAATTTAACTTTATATATAGAAAAAGAATGTGGAACGAAGGAGAAGAGGCATATTTAGGATGGGAAAGAAAAAGAGGATTACTAAATCAATTTAATGAGTATATTTTAGGAAATATTAGTAATCCATTTAAAACAAATACCATAACAAATTTAGCCAGTATGCCACCAATAAAATACATTATAACACTTGATGCAGACACTGACTTAGTCTTAAATTCAGCAAAAGAATTAATAGGAGCAATGGCACATATTTTAAACAAACCTGAATTAAATAAAAGCGAAGATTTGGTTATAGCAGGACATGCACTTATACAACCAAGAATTGGAATAGATTTAATGTCAAGTATAAAAAGTTTATATACGAAAATATATGCAGGAGCAGGTGGTGTAGATGTATATGCTAATGCTATATCAGATATTTATCAAGATAATTTTGAAGAAGGAATATTTACAGGAAAAGGGATATATGATTTAAAAATATTTTCAAAAATATTAAATAATGAAATACCAGAAAATACAATATTAAGTCATGATTTGCTAGAGGGAAGCTATTTACGATGTGGATTGGCAACAGATATTATGCTAATGGATGGGTATCCGGTTGGATACAATAGCTCAAAGTCAAGACTCCATAGATGGATTAGAGGAGATTGGCAAATTATTATATGGTTGAAAGATAAAATAAAAAATAAAAGAGGAGAAATAAAAAATAATCCATTAAACATATTATCAAAGTATAAAATATTTGATAATCTAGTAAGAAGTTTATTAGAAGTATCAAGTGTATTAACAATAATATATATGTGCATATTAGATTATTTTTATAAAATAAAAATATGGCCAATTATTACAACAGTGTTAATTGCAGTACTTACTCCAACAGTAATAGACGTAATAAATAAAATTGTATTTAAAAGAGAAGGAGAAAAAAGGCAAAAAACATTTAATAAAACTTTATCTGGAATAAATGCAAGTTTATTAAGAGGGCTATTTACACTAGCAACATTACCAGATAAAGCATATATGTCAGCAAATGCAATATGTAAAACTTTGTATAGACTAAAAGTTAGCAAAAAACATATGTTAGAATGGGTAACAGCAGAAGAAGCAGAAAAAATGGCAAAAAAAGATATAAAGTCATACTATATAAATATGGCACCAAATATAATATTGGGAATATTGGGTATTTTGTATATATTTATTAATGCAAAAAATCCATTTAGTGTTTTAATATTTGTAATATCATTACTATGGTTAATAGCACCAGCAATTATGTGTTATATAAGTAAAGAAATAGTAGTTAATAACAAAAAAGAACTTTTAGTGGATAAAGACAAGCAATATGTGTTAGAAGTGGGGAAAAGAACGTGGCAATTTTTTAAGGATTATTTAGTAAAAGAAAACAATTATCTTCCTCCAGATAACTATCAAGAAGATAGAAAACCAAAAGCAATAAAAAGGACATCTTCTACGAACATTGGGTTAGCATTACTTGCTGTAATATCAAGCTATGACTTAGGATATGAAACACAAAAAAATACTTTAGAGCTTTTAAATAAAATGATAGATACAATATATAATTTACAAAAGTGGAATGGACATTTGTATAACTGGTATAATATTGAGACTTTAGAGCCATTAAGACCAAGATATATTTCATCTGTAGATAGTGGGAACTTTGTTGGATATTTGTATGTGGTAAAACAATTTTTAATTCAGAACGGACAAGAAGATACTAGAATAGATGAATTGATAGAACATACAGATTTTACAAAATTGTATAACGAAAAAATGCAGTTATTTTCTGTTGGATATAATGTAGAAGAAAATATGCTTACAGATTCATATTATGATTTATTAGCATCAGAAGCAAGGCAAACAAGTTTAGTAGCAATAGCAAAAAAAGACATTGAACAAAAACATTGGTATAATTTAAGTAGAACTTTAACAGTGTTAAATAAATACAAAGGGCTAATATCTTGGTCCGGTACAGCATTTGAATATTTAATGCCAAATATAAATATTCCAAAATACCCAGGAAGCCTGCTAGATGAATCTTGTAAATTTTTAATAATGAGTCAAAAAGAATATAATAAAAAACTAAAAATTCCTTGGGGAATATCAGAATCTGCTTTTAACCTAAAAGATTTGAACAATAATTATCAATACAAAGCGTTTGGAATACCATGGTTGGGCTTGAAAAGAGGATTGGCTGACGAGATAGTAGTGGCTCCATATGCAAGTATGATGGCCATTATAGATGAACCAATAGAAGTATTAAAAAATTTAAAACAGTTAGAAAAACTGGGAATGTATAATAAATATGGGTTTTACGAATCAATAGATTATACACCAACAAGATTAAGAAAAAACGAAACAAAAGCAATAGTAAAAACATATATGGCACACCACCAAGGATTAATATTATTATCAATTAACAACCTAATGAACAATAATATAGTTCAAAAAAGATTTGTACAAAATCCAGAAATAGAAGCTGTAGATATATTACTACAAGAGAGAATGCCAGAAAATATAATAATAACTAAAGAGGAAAAAGAAAAAGTTGAAAAGATAAAATATATAGACTACGAAAATGCAACACAAAGAGAAATAACAAAGATAAATACAAAATTAAATAATGTAAATGTAATAGGAAATGATAAATATACCATAATAATGGATCAAAAGGGAAATGGATATAGTAAATATAACAATATTTTAATAAATAGATATAAGTACACTGATGATGAAGAACAAGGAATATTCTTTTTCTTTAAAAATATTAAAACAAAAAGAATATGGACATCAAACTATATGAACTATCTATCAAAAGCAGATAAATATGTAATGTGCTTTACACCTGACATGAATAAAATTACAAGACAAGATGGAAATATAGAAACAATAACAAAAATATCTGTGGCGCCAACGGAACCGGTAGAAATACGAAGAATTGAACTAGTAAATCATGGAATAGAAGATGAAACAATAGAAATAACATCATTTTTAGAGCCATTGATATCAGAAAAAGAACAAGACTATGCACATAGAGCATTTAATAAATTATTTTTAGAATATGAAATTATAGAAGATACAATATTGATAAGAAGAAAATCAAGAGACAAGAGTAAATCGGATATGTTTTTAGCTGTAAACTTGTATGCGGAAAATGAAATAATAGGTGAAACAGAATTTGAGGTGGATAAGGAAAAATTTTATGGAAGAGAAGCAATAGGACTTCCAAAAACAGTAGAAAGTTCTATACCGCTGGGCAGAAATATAGGACTAACTACAGAGCCTATAGTTGCAATAAAAAATACAGTTAAAATAAAGGCAAATGAAAAAGTAGCATTTAATTTGATTATGTGTGTATCTGAAAGCAAAGAAAAGGTAATAGAGTTAATAAATAAATTTACAAATTCGGAAACTATAAAAAGAAATATTGAATTAGCAAAAGTAAAAGTTGAAGCAGAATCAAGATATTTAAACATAAAAGGAAAAGAAATAGATTTATGTCAAAAAATCCTTGGTTATTTAATATTTCCAAATCCTTTAAAAAGAATTATAAATAAAAATAAAAAAGTGATTAGTGCATATGTAAGTGAACTCTGGAAATATGGTATTTCTGGAGACCTGCCAATTTTACTTGTAAAAGTTAAAGATATTAGTGATATAGAAATATTGAAGCAAGTAATAAATGTTTATGAATATTTAAGAGTTAAAAATATAAATATAGATTTAGTTATTGTAGATGAAGAACAGCATAGCTATGAAAATTACACAAGAGAAGGAATAATTAATATTATATTAAATAAGAATATGGGATATCTGCAAAATATAAGAAGTGGAATTTTTGTATTAAATAATTTATCGAAAGAAGAAATACAAGTTTTGGAATTTAGAGCAAATTTGGTTTTAGATGTGAGCTTAGGTAAAATAGAAAGACAGCTTACAGATTTAGAAGAAGAGTATATAGAAACAATAAAACAAATAGGAGATGAAAAAATACCACAAATTGCAGAAGAACCAGAACAAATAAGAAAAAAACTAGAAGATGAACAATTAAAATACTGTAATGAATATGGAGGATTTTCGCTAGATGGCAAGGAATATAATATTAGAATAAATAAAGACAATAAACTACCAACTGTATGGAGTCATGTATTAGCAAATGAGAAGTTTGGAACTGTAGTTACAGAAAATATGGGTGGATATACATGGTATAAAAACAGTAGATTAAATAGATTAACAGCATGGGCAAACAACCCAACAAATGATATACCGTCAGAGATAATATATTTGGAAGATATGGAAAACAAAAAAGTGTGGTCATTAGGGCAAAATCCTATTCCAGATAGTAATGATTACTATATAACTTATGGTTTTGGATATGCAAATTATATGCATAAGAGTAATGGACTTATACAAAATGCAAGCATATTTGTACCATGTAAAGATAGTGCAAAAGTGCACCTGATACGATTAGAAAATATTGAACCAAGGAAAAGAAAAATAAAATTAGTATATTATATAAAACCTGTATTAGGAGAAGATGAGACTATTTCCAACACTTATCTAAATTTAGAATATAAAGAGGGGTCAAATTTACTATGCTTGGAGAATATTTCAAATGAGGATTTTAAAAATGTATTATATGTTTCAAGTAGTGAAAAAATAAATTCTTATACAGGTAATAAAGACTTTTTTATAGGAAATGGAACAATAGCAAATCCAGATGGAATTCATAAATTAGATTTAGACAGACAGAATTCTTTATGGCGAAATGGAATACTTGCAATAGAATTCCAAGTAGAATTACAGGCATTAGAAAGTAAAGAAATATCAATTGTTTTAGGAGCAGAAGAAAGTATAATTAATTGTCAAGATAATGCTTATAAATACGGAAAAATAAGTAATGTAAAAGAAGAATATAAAAAAGTAAAAGAGTATTGGGAAGATATAACAGGCAAGGTTCACGTAAAAACACCGGTAGAGTCTATGAATATATTGTTAAATGGATGGCTTATATATCAAACAATATCAGCAAGATTATTGGCGCGAAGCGGTTATTATCAATCAGGTGGTGCTTTTGGATTTAGAGACCAACTACAAGACACAATAGCATTAAAATATATAAATCCAGAAATAATGAAAAATCAAATAATAAAGCATAGTTCACATCAATTTATAGAAGGAGATGTAGAACATTGGTGGCATGATGAAACCCGGAAGAGGCATAAGAACAAGATTTTCAGATGATTTGCTTTGGCTTGCTTATATTACCGAAGAATATATAAATTTTACAGGTGATTATACAATATTAGATATTAAAACAAATTATATAGAAGGTGCAGATTTGGAAGAAGGCACAGATGAAAAATATGACAAATATTTGCCATCAAAAGAAAGTGGTACAATATATGAACATTGTAAAAAAGCAATAGAAAAAAAGATAAACTTAGGAGAAAATGACTTGCCTACAATAGGTTCAGGCGACTGGAATGATGGGTTTAGTACAGTAGGAAACAAAGGTAAAGGAGAAAGTATATGGTTAGGTTTTTTCTTGAGCGATATATTAAAAAAATTTATTCCATTATGCAAGTATAAAGGGGAAGATGAATTAGCAAAAAAATATGAGGAAATATTAAATAAATTGAAAAAAGCATTAAACACAACAGGTTGGGATGGAAGATGGTATAGAAGAGCATTTACAGACGAGGGTGAAATATTGCGGTAGTTTGCAAAATGAAGAATGCAAGATAGACAGCATAACACAAAGCTGGGCAGTGATATCAGGAGTTGGAGATAATGACAAAAAATATATATCAATGGAAAGTTTAGAAAATCATTTAATAGATAGGCAAAGTGCAATTATTAAACTATTAGACCCACCATTTAATCAAAGCAATTTAGAACCAGGATATATCAAAGCATATTTGCCGGGAACAAGAGAAAATGGAGGACAATACACACATGCAGCTGTATGGGTAATAATTGCAGAAGCTTTATTAGGATTTGGAGATAAAGCGGGAGAATTGTTTAGAATGATAAATCCAATAGAACATGCAAGAACTAAGGAAATGGCTAATAAATATAAAGTAGAACCATATGTTGTAGCAGCAGATGTGTATGGACAGGAGAATTTAGCAGGAAGAGGAGGCTGGACTTGGTATACAGGATCAAGTAGCTGGATGTATGAAGCGGGATTAAAATATATACTAGGATTAAAGATTGAAAATGGAGAATTAAAAATAGAACCATGTATACCAAATGACTGGGAAGAATATAGCATAAAATATAAAACAGGTAAAAAAGTATATAATATAAAAGTAACAGAAAAAGGAAAAAATATTTCAATTAATGTAATAGGTGATTAAGGAAAAAAACTGCCGACTAAAATGTCGGTAGTTTTTAACTATTCTGAATCCATAATTATTGTAACAGGCCCGTCATTTAAAAGAGTAACTTTCATATCAGCTCCGAAGATACCAGTTTGAACAATAGGAACTTGTTTCTTACATTCATTTACAAAATATTCATATAAAGAAACTGCAATGTCTGGTTTAGCAGCATCAGAAAAAGAAGGTCTATTTCCACTTTTCTTGCAATCAGCATATAATGTAAATTGTGAAATTATTAGTAATTCACCAGATACTGCTTGAAGAGACAAGTTCATCTTGTCATTTTCGTCATTAAATATTCTTAAATTAATTAATTTTTTTACAAGATAATCTACATCTTGCTCAGTATCAGAATCTTTTATACCCAATAGTACCAAAAATCCATTATGTATTTCTCCCACTATTTTAGAGTCTACACTAACACTGGCCTCAGTGACTCTTTGTATTACTAACTTCATTGACTAATCAACTCCTAAACTTTTTCTTAAATTATAAAATAATAAATATGAATTGTCAAAAATTTGCATTAACTGAATAAAGCTTTGTGTTTCAGTGTTTTAAATGTATAACATATTAAATAGCAACAAAAAAAATAAAAAAAATTTTAAAAAATACTTGCATTTTATAAAAAGATATATTAAAATTCTAATTGAAGTGGAGAGAAGTGGTAAAAAGTGGTTTAAAATGTTATGGAGGTGAAACAAAGTGCTTATTGGTGAGTATGAACATTCTCTAGATGTTAAAGGCAGATTAATATTACCAGCTAAAATTAGAGAAGACATGGGAGATAAGTTCATAGTAACAAAAGGATTAGATGGGTGCTTGTTTGGTTTCTCTCAAAATGAATGGACAAACTTTGAAGAAAAATTAAAAACACTTCCACTTACAAACAAAAATGCAAGAGATTTCGTAAGATTTTTCTTATCTGGTGCAACAGAATGCGAAATTGACAAACAAGGTAGATTTCTAATAACAAGTAATTTAAGAGAATATGCTACATTAGAAAAAGATGCAATAATAATTGGTGTAGGCACTAGAATTGAAATTTGGAACAGAGAAAAATGGAAATCTTATAACAGTGATGAGAATATTTCTGCTGATGAAATAGCAGAGAATATGACAATGTTAGGTATATAAATTGCAAAAGTTTATATAAATCAAACAAAAGACAAATTATTGAAATACAAAAGAAAAAATTAAAAAAGTACAAAAGATAAATTTAACTAAAGAAAAAATTTTACAAAGGATAAAGCAAAGCAAATTTGCACAAATGAAAAAAACAAAAGAGGATTTTACAAAAGATAAAAATTAGTACACAAAAGAAAAAATGTTAAATTACAAAAGAAAAATAACAAAAGAAGGAAGTAATAATATACAAAAGCAAAAAGTACAAAAGATAAATATATAATTTGTACATAGGATGAAAATAATAATATACAAATGAAAAGCATTTGTAAAATATATACAACACCAAAGAGAAAAAATAAAATACTAAAGAAAAAACTATAAAAGATGTGGACAGTTGGTATTTTGCATAAAATACCAACTATTCGCGTATAAAATGAAAGCAGAGGTTTATTTGTCATGGAATTTAAGCATAATCCTGTATTACTTAAAGAATGTATAGAAGGATTAAAGATAAAGCCAGATGGAATATATGTAGATGGTACTCTTGGTGGTGGAGGGCATAGCAAAAAAATATTAGAAAATTTATCTGAAAATGGTATACTGATAGGAATTGACAGAGATATGGATGCATTAGAATCTACAAAAGAAAAGCTAAAAGAGTACTCAAATGTTAAATATATACATGCAAATCATGATGAGATTAAAGAAGTATTAAAAGATTTACAAATACAAAAAGTAGATGGCATATTGTTAGACCTAGGAGTTTCTTCATATCAATTAGATGAAAAAGAAAGAGGTTTCAGTTATTTAGGCAGTAACGAATTAGATATGAGAATGGATAAAAGTCAGCAGTTAAATGCTAAAATTGTTGTAAATACGTATCCAGAAGAAGAGTTGGCAAGAATCATATACGAATATGGAGAGGAAAAGTTTTCTAGAAATATAGCAAAAAATATATGTGCTCAAAGAAAAAACAAGGAAATAGAAACAACAGAAGAGTTAGTAAATATTATAATAAAATCTATACCACTATCAAAGCAAAAAGAAGGACATCCTGCTAAAAGAACATTTCAAGCAATAAGAATAGAAGTTAATAATGAGATAAAGCCATTATATAAATGTATTTTAGATTGCATTGATACTTTGAATGAAGGTGGAAGACTAGCTGTTATAACATTTCACTCTTTAGAAGATAGAGCAGTAAAAAATGCATTTACAGAGGCAGAGGGAATTTGCAAATGTCCAAAGGATTTACCATACTGTGTATGCGGAGCAAAATCGTTTGGCCAAATAATAACAAAGAAGCCGATACTTCCAACAGAGGAAGAGCAAAGAGAAAACTCAAGAGCTAAAAGTGCAAAATTAAGAATATTTGAAAAGAAAATATAATTTTCAAAAGGTAGGTGAGAATATGCCAAATAGTAGATATGGTGGATATCAATACGAGACAAGCCCGAGAAAACTAAAACCAGAATATAAACCAAATAAAAAAGAAGACGTTAAAAAGAAATCTACAACGATAAATAAAAACAAAGTAAATAAAAAGAACAAAAAGAAAAAGCATTTAAAACCACAAACTAAAATTGTAACATATGTTGTGCTAGGTTTTGTAATACTATTGGCAATAAGTTATAGGAACTCACTTATAACAGAAAGATTTAGCAAAAAGGAGCAACTGAAAAGCGATTTGGCTGTAATAGAAAAAGAAAACCAACAGTTAGAAGTTAATATACAAAACAGCCTAAATTTAAGTAACATTGAAAAAGCAGCAAAAGAAAATTCGGGAATGAAAAAATTAGATTCAACACAAAAAAGATATGTTAATCTACCTAAAAAAGATTATGTGGAACCTGCCAGCGAACAAGTAATAATAGAAGAAGAAAAAAATTGGTTTGAAAAAGTGGTAGAGCTTTTAACAGAAAAAATATTTTAGAAAATTACTATATTTTGAGTATATAGTAATTTTTTTGCGTTTAAGTCCTATTTAGAATAAATTGGAATAATATTATTATAATCATAAGTTAGAGAGGAAATGTGATTAATAATGAAGAACAGGCGAAAAATAAAGAAAAAACAAATAAAAGCTTGGAAAAATCAAAAAGTGAATATAAGAGAACTTGAGAAGTTAGTAAAAAAAGAGCAAAGGAGAAAATATAAAGCTGAAGTAAAAGAAACTAAAATAAAAGCAGAAGAAAAAGTGAGTGATTTGGGGAGAAAAAAGCGAATGAGAAATGCAATACTTGTTTCTACAATAACTTTCATTGCTTTAATATGTAGAATAGGTTGGATACAGTTTGTTATGGGCTCGGAATTGCAATCTATGGCATATGTACAACAAACATTAGATAGAAGTGTTAATCCTAAAAGAGGAACAATATATGATGCAACTGGTAAAAATATTTTGGCTATATCTAGTACAGTAGAAACTGTAACCGTAAATCCAACAAACATTGCAAAAGAGGACAAGGAAAAAGTTGCAAAGGCATTAACTGAAATTTTTAACTTAAATTATGAAACCATATTAAAAAGAGTAAGCAGAAGAAGTTCGATAGAAACTATTGTAAAAAAGATAGACAAAGAAAAAGCTGATGAACTTAGAAAGTGGTTAAGCGACAATAATATAACAAAAGGAGTAAATATAGATGAAGATACCAAAAGATATTATCCTAATAACAATTTGGCTTCACAAGTAATAGGGTTTTGCGGCTCTGATAATCAAGGATTGGATGGGATAGAAGCAATTTATGAAAAGGAATTAAAAGGAGAAAAAGGCAAGATTAATAAAATAATAGATGCAAGGGGAGGCGAAATTGCAAAAGAAGGTGAAAACTATGTTAAAGCAATAGATGGAAATGATTTAATATTAAGCATAGATGCAACTGTGCAAGGAATAGCAGAGAAATATTTAGCAGAAGCATGTATAGACAACAAATGTACAGATGGCGGAAATATAATAATAATGAATCCACAAACAGGGGATATTCTAGCAATGGCAGGTTATCCAAACTATAATTTAAATCAACCTTATCAGGCTAATACAGAAGAACTAAAGGCAAGTTGGGAAATGTTAGCACAGGGGGAAAAAACAAAGGCATTGCAACAAATGTGGAGAAATAAAGCAGTATCAGATACATATGAACCAGGATCTACATTTAAACTTATAACAACTTCAGCAGCATTGGAAGAAGGATTAACAAGCGTAGATAAAGAGGGCGAATTTTGCTGTACAGGGGGAATAGAAATAGCAGGAGTTAGAATTAAATGTTGGAGATATTATAGACCGCATGGCTCGGAATCATTAAGGCAAGCTCTAATGAATTCGTGTAATCCAGTATTTATAGGGTTAGGACAAAAAATTGGAGTTTCAAAATATTATACGTATTTGAAAAAGTTTGGACTATTAAAAAGAACAGGAATAGATTTACCCGGAGAGGCTGGAAGTATTTTCTTAAAAGAAGAAAAAGTTGGTCCAGTAGAACTTGCAACAATAGCGTTTGGTCAAAGATTTGAAATAACACCATTACAGCTAATAACTGCAGTATCAAGTATTGCTAATGGGGGAACATACATAAAGCCAAGAATTGTAAAGAAAATAATAAACAGTCAAACTGGGGAAACAACAGAAATACCGATTAAAAGGGAAGAAAGAGTGATATCGGAAGAAACAGCTAAAAACGTATTAAGTATGATGCAATCTGTTGTAGAAGATGGTACAGGAAGAAATGCACAAGTCGAAGGTTATAACATAGGAGGGAAAACAGGAACATCAGAAGATGGGGTAAATACAAATAAATATGTAACATCTTTTATGGGAGTAGGACCAACAACAAATCCACAAGTGGTAATACTTGTAACATTATATAACCCAACAGGAGAAGGAGGACACCATCTAGGTGTCAACTTATAGAAACTTGACATAAAGATATGAATATGATAAAATATTTTATATAAAAAATAATAGAATATTAAAGGAAGTAATATGGATTTAAATTTATATAGAATATTTTTAGAAGTTGCAAAAACTGGAAGCATATCAAAGGCTGCTAGTTCTTTATTTGTGTCTCAACCATCCATTAGCTATAGTATAAAGATGCTTGAAGAGGAATTAAAGTGTAAATTGTTCAATAGAACTGCTAAAGGTACAGAACTTACAATTGATGGAGAGAAACTTTTATTTTACGTTGAAGGGGCATTTAATATGATAAATGCTGGATGTAAAACAGTAAAAGATTCGGAAAATATGATTAGTGGAGAGATAAGGGTAGGAGTGCCAACACATATAGGAATATTCTTGCTTTCAAAATATATTCAGAAGTTTATTGAGAAGTATCCAGGAATTAAGTTTACTATTGTTAATAGGGCAACTAGTGAAATGGTAGATATGCTTGAAAAGAGAAATTTGGATTTTATAGTAGATAGTTATCCAATAGACAGCAACAGAAAAGATATTGTTTTATATAAATTAATAGAAGTAAGCAATTGTTTTGTTGGCAATGAAAAGTACAAAAATATAGTAAATGAAGGAATTATAAACATAGAAGATATCCAAAAATATCCATTATTATTACCACCTAAAATAACATCTACAAGAAAAGCTTTAGAAAGTAAACTAAAAGATAGAATAGATAATTTAGAGGCAATTATAGATGTAC
This sequence comes from Clostridiales bacterium, assembly GCA_003534295.1. Classification (GTDB taxonomy): domain Bacteria; phylum Bacillota; class Clostridia; order TANB77; family CAG-508; genus DNVW01. Next base: position 22,659 of record DPDV01000014.1, on the reverse strand, counting down.
CTACAACAGAAGTAATGCTAGAACTTGTAAAAAAAGGTTTAGGAATAGGATATTTTACAAAAGAATCTGTACAAAAATATATTGATTCAGGAAGACTATATGAAATACCAGTAGATGTAGAACTACCAAAGACAGATATTTGTATAGCATATGTTGATAACTTTTTGGCTAATGCTCCAAAGAAATTTATTGAAATGTTAAATTCAGAAATAAAAAGTGCTTCATATACAAAAGAAAAAAGTTTAAGGTTAATCTTAACACAGGAATGTACATATAATTGTTCTATGTGCCATAAAGAAGGTATACATTCAAAAAAAGAAAATTTACTTACAAATGAAGATTTTGCATATATATATGAAATAGCAAATAAAGAATATGGAATAAATAAAGTAAACTTAACAGGTGGAGACCCTCTATTAAGAGATGATATACAAGATTTGTTAATAAAATTAAAACAAAAAAATGCTAAAATTACAATGACAACTAATGGATATTTATTAGATAAAAACATAGAAATTGGAAACTTATTAAATAAGCTTAATATTTCTGTACACTCTTTAAATAAAGAAAAATTTGAAGAATTATGTGGAAAAAAGGATTCTTTTGAAAAAGTTATAAATAATATAAAAATGTTTAGGGCTCAATATCCAACTTTAAATATTGGAATAAATACAACTATAATAAAAGGAATTAATTCCGATGAAAAAGAAATAGAGGAATTAATAGAAATGGCAGGGCTATTAAAGGTGGAATTAAAGTTTATAGAACTATATCCTAAAAATGCTAAAGAATTTGTACCAATACATACATTAGAGCCTATATTAAAAAAATTAGGTTTTTACATTGTAAAAAGTGAATTTAGAAAAAATATATATACAAATAAAAAACAAATTATAACTTTAACTAGATGTACATGCAGTGTTGTTTGTGACAAGGCAAATAAGAAAGAAGCATGTAAAAACAATAACGATTTATACATAACTCCAGATGGAAAAATAAGTTTATGTAGAAAAATAGAAGATGAAATAGATATATTGGTGCAAACAAAAGACAAAAATAATGAGGAATTAATATTAAGGTTAGATACGGCATTAAAACAAATGGGAAGTAGTTGTAAATATTAAAAAATAGAAAAACAAGGCATTTCAAATTATGTCTTGTTTTTTTGATATAAAAAAATTTTATAACTGGTATAAAGAATAAGTATTTGAAATGTATAAGATATGATAGTAAAATAAAGAAAAAAGGAGGAAAGAGATATGGCAATTACTACTTTATTTGGAATTAATGGTGTAGGTAAAGACACAATAGCAGAAAATCTAAGGAAAAAAAATCCAGAGATTACAGTATCAAGTGTATCTAGAATGCTTATGTATATTCTTGGAATTTCAAAAACATATGATGTTAGAGAAAAAGTTACAGAAGAACAATACAAAATATTAGAGAGTATTCCTCAGACACAAATGGTTAAAATTGAAAATGAAGAATATAGGAGAATACTAGAAAAGATAGCAAAAGAAGATAAAAAAGTGATATTTATAAATCATTTGGTAACTGCGATGAGACATGGAGAGGATGTACAATATTTAACAAAAAGGTTGACACCGGATTGGTATATAGACTTAAATGAAAATTTAATACAATTAGTAGCTCCATCAAACGTAATTGCAATAAGAAGAATGAATGATGCAACTAGAGTAAGAAGTTCTAATATAGAGCAGATAGAAGAGCACCAAGCATTATGTTCAAATGAATGGGAAAGGATTATGAGTAGAGGTCCAGAAGTAAAACAAAAAATGCATATAGTAGACAATATAAGTTTAGAAAGAGCAGTTGAAGATGTAGAAAATATTGCTATAAAAGAAAAGAAAAATATACAAATAGATGATGATATAGCAGAATTATTAGTAAGGTCAGGTTGCTATGTAAATGCAAATAAAACAAATGATAAGTTAATTAAAGCACCAAATGGAGATATAATACCAGCATATTTATCTTGTAGATTAGCAATAAGTGATGTAAAAACAAGAGAACTTTTAGAAAGAGGTTTAATAGGGAGGGTAAAACAAGAATTTAAAGATGATGTAACAATAGCTGGAATGGCAACCGCTGGTATACCATGGGCACATTCAATAGCACAAAAACTTGAGCTTCCAATGTTATATGTAAGAAGTAGTGAAAAGGCATATGGATTAAAAGGACTTATAGAAGGAAATTTAAAATATGCATCTAAAAAAGCAATAATAGTTGATGATGTATTATATACAGGAGATACTGTAAAGAAAGCACAGGAAGTATTAAAACAAAACGGAATAGAAACAGTGGGAGTTGCATGTATTGCAACATTAAGAGATAAAATAGTAAATGATTTAACAAAAAATAATATTAAAGTTATTAATTTAACACATTATACAAATTTATTAGAAGCAGCAAAAAGAAATCATATTTTAGATGAAAAAGAATATGAAACTATGAAAGCAATATATGAAGAAAAAGAGGAAAGGGGAGAAAGGTAATTATGAAAAAAATTGTAGTAGCAACAACCAATAATAATAAGGTTAATAGATTAAAAAAATTATTAGAAGGATTAGATTATGAATTAGTATCATTAAAGGAAGTAACAGATAAAGAACTTCCCGAGCCAGAAGAAAAAGCTTCTACTCCAGTAGAAATTGCAATAGAAAAGGCTATACATTATTCTAAATTTATGCCAGAAGGGACTGTTATTTTAACACAAGATGATACAATACAATTTGAAGGAATAGATGAAAATGATAATCCAAGATTACATATAAAAGCTCCTGTAAAAGAAAAATATGGTAAATTTACAGATGAACTTGCAGCACAGTATTATAAAGCTTTAGCAGAAAAATACGGTGGAACAATACCAATGAAGTTTGTATATGGTCATGCAGTAGCTATAAAAGTAAATGATAATGGAAGATATTTAACTAAAGTAATTGGTGCAGAGTCAAAATTAGAAGTAAGATTAGTAAATAGAATTAATAAACTAGAAAAATCAACAGGCTATTTTTTAGCAGCATTAATGGAAGCAAATGTAGATGGAAAATGGATACCATATAATGACTTAGATGAGGAAAGTTTAGTAAAACTTGATATAGATTTGTACAATTCAATAACTGCCTTATTAAGAAATATATAATAAAATTTATTTGTTAAGAAAGGGTGATTTTAATAATGAAAAATAAAAAAATGTTAATTTCATGTATAAGTATATTTTTAATTATATTATTAGTTTTAATATTTATTTTTATTGTAGTAACAGATAATAATGATTCAAGTAAAACTTCTTTAAGACTTAAATGGATTTGCCAAGCTCAATTTGCAGGTTTTTATACAGCAAATGCAGAAGAATATTATAAAGAGGCTGGATTAAATGTGGAAATAGAGCCAGCAGGGCCTAATATATCTCCGATACAATCTGTTACAAGTGGTGCAAATGAGTTCGGAATAGCAGGTGCAGAACAAGTTATAACAGCAATAGATAATGGTGTTCCTATTGTGGCAATAGCTGTAATTTATAGAGAAACTCCAGAAGCCCTTACATCTAAGAAATATTTAAACATTACTAAACCAGAAGATTTGATAGGAAAAACTGTAGGAATAGTTTATGAAAATGATGAAAATTTATATAGACTATTTTTAAAGAAAAATAATATAGATGAAAAAAGTATAAACGAAGTACCAGCAATTACAGGTATAAGTCAAATACTAACTGATAAAGTAGATGCTAAAATGGCTTATGAAATGAATGATGCAACATTGTTAGAATTAGAGGGAGAAGAAGTTAATGTATTAAAGTTTAGAGATTATGGAGTAAAAGTATATGCAGATACTATTTTTACAACTAAAGAATTAATAGAAAAAGATCCAGAAAAAGTAAGAAAGTTTGTAAATAGTTCAATAAAAGGTTGGCATGAAGCTATAAATAATCCTGAAAAAGCAATAGATGAATTAATAAAAGTAAACTCTTCTTTAAATTATGAACACCAATTAGGTTATTTAAATAAAAGTATACCAATTATTTTAACAGATGAGAAAATAGGAATTTCAGATGAAGCAGTATGGCAAGACATGATAGATAATTTATATGATTTTGGAGTAATAAAAAATAAATTAAAAGCAAATGAAATATTTACTAACGAGTTTATAGATTAATATGAGTTATATTGAAATAAAAAATATCTCCAAATCATATAAAAATAAAAATGTATTTAATGATTTTAGTATAGAAATTCCTAAAGGTAAATTTGTATCATTTATAGGTTCATATGGTTCAGGAAAAACTACTTTGTTAAAAATGATAGCTGGAATAGAAAGAATAGATAAAGGAGAAATATTAATAGATGGAGTTAGTCCAAAAAAGCTAAAAGATGAATTAAAGTTAGGATTTGTTTTTCAAGAACCTATGCTGTTACCATGGAAAAATGTAATAGATAACATTAATTTTCCACTAAAAATAATAGGAAAAAATGATAACACAAGCGCAATAGAATTATTAAAACTAGTAGAGTTAGAAGAAAAGAGAGATTGTTATCCTAATGAATTATCTGGTGGAATGCAACGTATTGTATCTATATTAAGAACTGCAATATTAAATCCGTTGGTAATGCTACTTGATGAGCCATTATCCTCAATAGATGAGATTAATAGAGATGATTTACATGAAAAATTAATAAAAATTCATAATGAAAACAATCAAACAACTATATTAGTTACACATTCTATACATGAAGCAGTATATTTATCTGATGAAATATATGTATTAGGTGGCAATCCAACAAAAGTTGTTAAAAGGATTTTAACTAAGGATCCTAGAAAAATTGAAAATAAGTTTAGTTCCCAAACAATGGAGCAAGTAACGAGTATTCGAGAGGAACTACGTAAGGCGGTGAACTATGCGTAAAGTAATAATTTCAATAAGTATAATTTTAATAATTTGGGTAATGATATCAATAGTTTTTCATCCAGCAGAATATTTATTCCCAAGTCTAAAAAATGTTATAAAAGAATTCATTAATAATTATAAAACTTTTTTTAATAATGCACTATATACAATATTAGAAGTTATTGCAGGGTTTGCAATAGCAAATATAATGGGACTATTTTTAGCATTAATTGTAATACATTATAAACATTTAGAACAAACAATAACTATTATGGCAATAATATTAAAAACTGTACCAATTATAGCAATAGCACCTTTACTTGTTTTGTGGTTTGGACACGGTATGGGATCAAAAATAGCAGCAGTAACAATCACATGTTTTATTCCTGTGTTAATAAATGTACTAACTGGAGCGAAGGAAGTACTATTAAAATATAATAATTTAATAGACTTATACAATTTAAACAAGATACAAGAAACTAAATACTTTTTATTGCCAGGAATTATGCCATATTTAATGTCAGCTCTAAAAATATCAAGTTCTCTTGCTATAGTAGGAGCATTAGTTAGCGAATTAATAAGTGCTAATAAAGGATTGGGATATTTAATAATATCAAATTATTATTCAATGAATATAGCGGCAGTATTTGCTTGTATTATAATATCTAGTATTATAGGTATTGTAATTTATTATATATTTGATATAATGGAAAAAAATTTAGTAAAGGAATAATAGAAATGGAAATAGAAAAAGAGTATAGATATAAAGTAACAGATGAACAAATACAAAGAATAAAGCAAATTTCAAATGTTATAGATGAAAAAAGTGAGCAAATAGATTTAACACTTGGATACGATGGATTTAATTCATTAAATAAATATGGATATGTTTGTAGAGTAAGGAAAAAAGCAAATAAGATATGGATGGAAGTGAAGAAAAAACAAGAAGAAGGATTTTTTTATGAAACAAAAATAGAATTGAACAGTTTTAAAGATGGGGTGGACTTTTTTAGCTTTTTAGGAATGAAAGCATATATGTATAGTAAAAAAACTAGAGAAATATTAGATTATAAAGGTTTAAAAATATTTATAGACGATATTGATTTACTTGGTAAATATATCGAAATAGAGTTTCAAGATGTAGATAATCCTAATGAGTTAATAAAAGAATTTATGGAAAAAACATTAATAGAGGATATTAAGCAACCTTTATATGGTGATATATTAAATAAGTTAATTAATGAAGATAAAGAGTTTAAAGAAAAGTTTGAAAAAGGAATTTTACAGTTCATGTCAAAGATATAGTAAGTTTATTATAGAAAAAATAATGTAGTAAAATGTACTACATTATTTTTGTGTGAAAAAATTAAAAAAATTACAAGAATTAGTAATAAAATTATTTTAATTATAATATTTTTTAAAAGAAATAGGAGGTGCGTATATATATGGTACAAGATGTAAAGGAAGAAATTTATGAAATAAATGAAAAGAAATATAAAGTAATAACTAGATGTATAGAAAATAGTCAGAGTGCAGATAAAATATATAATGTTTTATGTAGATTTGCAATATCAAAGTTACAAGAGAGTAAGACATAATATAAAAATGTATGAAATACTATAAAATTTGAAAATTGCACATTTGTTATAAATGAAAACAAAATATAAAATTCAATTATCAAATATATACGCCTCAAAAAAAGAGGTGTTTGAATATGAATGAAAAATATAAAGTAGCAGGTTATTTAAGACTGTCGCAGGAAGATGGTGATAAAGATGTAAGTGATAGTATTGTTAGTCAAAAAAATATAATAGATACAAAAGTAAAAGAATTAGGTAATGATTTTTACATAGTAGATTATTACATTGATGATGGATACACAGGATTAAATACAGATAGACCAAACTTTCAAAGAATGATAAAAGATGTAGAAAATGGAACTATAAATTGTATTATTACTAAAGATTTATCAAGACTTTCAAGAAATAGTTTTGAGGCAAATTACTATATAGAATTATACTTTTTAGAAAGAAATATAAGGTACATATCTGTTTTAGATAATGTAGATACAGGTACAAAAAATGCTAATAATGACATGATACAATTCAAAACTCTTATAAATGACTGGTATAGTAAAGATATTTCAAGAAAAATAAAATCAAGTGTATGGGCAAGAAAAGAAAAAGGAATGTATATGAGTTCTATTGCTCCTTATGGTTATAGAAAAAACAAAGAAGATAAACACAAACTAGAAGTATGTAAGCCAGAGGCAAGAATTGTAAAAAGGATATTTCAAGAATACGATAATGGAAAAACATTAGTTGATATAGTCAAAAAATTGCAAGAAGATAAAATACCTAGTCCAAACAATAATAATAACAATGGAGAAATAAGGTATAAATGGAGAACAGAAACAGTAAGAAGAATGTTAAGTAATAGAGTTTATTTAGGACATACACAATATGGAAAAAGAATAAATTTGAGCTATAAGTCTAAAAAAGTAAAGTATATACCACAAGAAGAATGGAAAATAGCATATAACACTCATGAAGCAATTATAGATGAAGAATTATTTAGTAGAGTACAAAGTAAAAGAAATATCAATAAAGCAATAAGAAGAAAAAAATATGAATGGGAATTAAACGGATTGGTAAAATGTAAAGAATGTGGCGAGAAAATGACATTAAAAGTAAAATACAAAGATAGTAGTTCTAATGAAATAAAATCTAAAAAGATTTATTGTTTAAATGGAGTTAAAAGACATCAAGGAAAGTGTTGTATAAAAGGCAGTAAAGGAATAAGCGAAGATGATGTTAATGAAATAATCTATCAAAATTTAAAAAATATGGTTGGAAAAATTGTAGATGGAAACAAAATAAAAGAGTTGATAATAAAGCAAAATGATGAAAGTAAGCAAAGTGGTATTAGAAATCAAAAAGAAATTTTAAATAAAGAATTGCAGAAAACAGAAGATGAAATAAAAACTCTATATACAGATTATAGAAATGGCTTATTAGATGAAGATGACTATAAGCAATTTTATGGAGAAATTGCAAATAAAAAGAACAGAATAAAAAAAGAAATTGAAATTATAGAGAAACAAGAAGAAAGTACACCTGTTTTAAATGAAGATAAACTAAAAAGTGTTGTAAATGAAATAAAAAATATGAAAGGTATAAGAAAAGATATTGTATCTGATATTATATATAATATTGAAATAGATAATAACAACAATGTATTTATAAATTATAAATATAATATCTTTAACATGGTATAGTTATGAAAGAATATAGAGCAGGAATATATTTAAGATTATCAAGAGAACACTCAGAAGAAAATAACAGTATAGAGGCTCAAAGAGAAATTACAACTAATTATGCTATGAAAAATAATTACAGAATAGTAAAAGAATATGCAGATAATGGTTATTCTGGAATACTAGATTCAAGACCAGCACTTAATGAAATGATGTTAGATATATCAAGAGGATTTATCAATATGGTAATAGTAAAAGATATTAGTAGATTAACTCGTGATAAAAATAAAACAGGTTGGTACACAGAAATCTTTTTCCCAGATAATGATGTGAGATTTATTTCTGTTACAGAATTTATTGATAGTGGAGATAGATATGAAATAGACGATACAATAATGTTAAGGGGTATTGCAAATCAATATTATTTAACAGATATTTCAAAAAAAGTAAGAGCGAATAAAAAAGCAATGAAAGAATCAGGACAATATGTTGAGGCACACGCACCTTATGGATATAAATTATCAATAGAAGATAAGCATAAAATTGTTATTGATGAAAAAGTTTCAAATAATATTATAACTATATTCAATATGTATATAGATGGAAGAACAAGTGGGCAAATTGCAAAATATTTCAATTCAAAAAGAATAAGAAATCCTAGTAGATATTTAAAAATGAAAAATGCAAGTAATAAATGGAGTTCAGAAACAATAAATGATATATTATCAAATCCATTTTATGCAGGAAATACAGTAATGAATAAATATATTACTAATTATATGACAAAGACTTGTAAAAAAAATAAGAACAAAGATACATGGATCATAAAAGAAAATACACATGAGGCAATAATACCACAAGAAAAATATAATAAAGTTCAAGATATAAAGAAAAGCAAATTTTCTAAAAAGGAAAATGAATATCATTTTTTACTAAAAGATTTACTTTATTGTGGACATTGTAAACACAAACTACAATACAAAATATATAAGTCAAAAGATAAAACAACATATTTATATAATAGTAGTGGATTTATATGTAGTATTGTTTATAAGAAACCAGATAAATGTAAAAACAAAGTATTTATAAATGAGAAAAATCTAAATGAAATAATAAAAGCAAAAGTAAAAGAAAGACTAGGGCAAATTGAAATTGATAAAACAACTAATAAGATAATAGATTATTTTAAAGAAAACAGTAAAGAAGCACAAGAATTAAAACAATGTAAAAATGAATTAGAAAAGCTAAATAGAAAAAAGAGTATTTTATATAGAAAGAAATGTGATAAATATATTACAGAAGATGAGTTCAAAGAAGAATACAATAGAGTAAAAAAGCAAATATCAGAATTACAAAAAAGAAAAGAAGAACTTGAAAAAAATAATAGCAATATAGATATAAATAGAATACGAGAAATTATAACAGAATTTCAAAGTGGAAAAGATATGACAAATGAGTTTCTAAAAGAGATAATTTATCATATTGAAATATATTCAAATGACCGAATTGACATCATATTTAACCTTTAATTTAACTTATAAGAGTTGAATTTTATTTTAGATAATTTAGGTTCTATAAGAGGAGCACAACACAAGGAGGTGCTGTTGCTGCACCAGTTGGCGGAAAGGTATTGTCAGAAGTTTTACCGTATTTAGAGGCGCAAAAAGACAATGTTAAGGAAGAAGACGAAAAAAAGGATGTTGAAGTTCCAAACATTGAGGGACTAACAATAGAGGAGGCAAAGAAAAAATTAAAAAAAATAAATTTGGATTTAGAAATAGAAAATGAAAAAGATATTGTAAATACAGATATAATAACAAGACAAATCCCTAAATCTGGAATAAAAGTAAAAGAAGGAACTAAAATAATGGCGAATGTGTAATACAAGACTTCAAGTATGTTATAACTCACATAAATTAACTCATATAAAATTGAGAACGCATATGAAGCGTTAAAAAGCCAAAATGTGAAAGTGGAGTATGAAAAAGGATATAACCGTATAGATAAAGATGAAGATGACGAAATATTATTAAATCAAGCAATAGAAAAAGCAAGTAAAAGTAAAGAGGTGGTGCTATTTGTTGGACTGGCGGAAAACTATGAATCAGAAGGTGTTGATAGAAATAACATAGATTTTCCTAAAAATCAAACAAGACTAATAAATTGACACTATCAAATTCCTTACCAGTATTGATTTTCGTTGTATTTCGAGGTATAATATATATATATAATTTACCTAAGAGATTAAACAAAAGTGATCAAAATGGAGGTACATAAATGCAAAAAAATACCAAGCAAATGGGAAAAACAAAAAATTTTGATTTTACTCTTGAACCAGGGAAAATGAAATCTAGCAGAATAAGCATGAATAAAGGAACAAGCTTAATTACAGTTATTACAATATGTAGCCTTAATTCAAGCTATAATTATGTAGTACAAATGATGAATTCACTAATTAATCAAACATTTCCTTATTGGGAATGGATAATAGTTATTAACGACAACAAGTCAGATATCATAAATTTAAAATATATAGATAAAAGAATAAAAATAATTGTATATGACTATGAAACAATTGCCAAAGCAAAAATTGAAGCTATAAAAAACAGTTCAACAGAATTAATTTTTAATTTTGAAGAAAATGATTTATTAAATGAAACAATGCTAGAATGTGGCTTTTTTGCTATGATGCTTAATTATGATGCAGATTTTTCATATTCAAGAGTAGTTGAATTTGGAAAAAAAGAATTGCTAATTAACAATAAGCTAAGAATTATAGATGAGAAGAAGAAAAATATTATTGCTCCAGGGATATTTATAAAAAAACAAAAATTTTTGGAACTTGAAGAATACGAGAAGATAACAGATGATTTGCCAAGACAATGGTACACATGTATAGAACTTCTTAGCAAAAAAGCTGTACCACTTAAAATGGAGTTTTATGGATATTGGCATAGGAATTTAAATGCAAAAAAACAAGATGAAAAAATTACTCCTGAGATGCAAGAAGAAATAGATAAAATAGATGATAAACTAAATACAATTCAATTTGACAATAATTATGAAGTAGATTATAAAAATATTCCTACTATTATTGATTTAAAAAAGCCACCGGTAGTTCCTGCAGATGGGAAAAAAAGAATATTATTTATTTTACCTTGGACGGCAATAGGTGGTGCAGAGATATTCGATTTTAACTTAATAAAGGGATTGAAACAAAAGAATTATGAAATTAGTGTAATAACAACACAGAAAACGGAACATGACCTAAGACAAGAAATAGAACAATATGTGGAAGAATACTTTGATTTATCTACTTTTTTGAAAAAGAAAGATTGGGCCTCATTTGTAGCATATATTATTAAAAGTAGAAGAATTAACCTTGTTTTCTTTTCAAATAGTTATTATGGATATTATGCATTACCATGGCTAAAGTGCCAATTTAAAGAAATTCCTTTTGTTGATTATATACACTCAGAGAATTGGACATTACGAAATGGTGGAAAGCCAAAAGATTCTAATGCAGTAGCAGATTATTTAGATGCTACATATACATGTACAGAATATTTAAAAAACTTAATGTACAAGACAATGAAAAGAAATGTGAAAAATGTAAAAACTGTTTATATTGGAACAGATACCGATTATTTTAATCCAGAATTCGAGTCGGAAAAATATGATGAACTAAAGGAAAAATATAAGGGGAAAAAGGTAATTTTACTTCCATGCAGAATTGTACATGCTAAAAGACCAATTTTTGCGATAAATGTAATAAAGAAATTGGCTGAAATTCGTGATGATGTAAGATTAGCGATTGTAGGAGATGGTGTCGCATTAAAAGATGTAAAAAATTATATAATAGAAAATAATTTACAAAATATAGTAGAATGCTTTGGATATCAAAAAGATGTTAGACCATTTTATAAAGTTGCATCAGCCACAATTATTTGTTCTTTACAAGAGGGATTGGCTCTTGTGGCATATGAATCAATGGCAATGGGTGTACCAGTTGTTTCTGCTAATATTGGAGGACAAAGTGAATTAATAGATGAAGAGTGTGGAGCATTGGTACCAGTTTATCAAAAACTAGAAGAACAGTTAAACTTTAATTATTCTGATGAAGAAATTGAAAAATATGTAACAAAATTTCTTGAAATATTTGATAAACTAGAAAACACAGATATAAAAGAAAAATGTAGAGAAAAAGTAGTAAATGGCTTTTCAATTTCTAAAATGATAAATACAATGGATAAAGAATTTACAAGGCTTATAAAAAGTGGAAGTAAAATTGATAAAAATTTATTAAAAAATGTTGAACTAGCTGAAAGATATTTATTAGTGCATGGTGTATTAGAAAGTAAAGATGAGAGAGAAAAAAGATGAATGATATTATTAGTATAATTATCCCAATGTATAATGCAGAAAAATTTATAGGTAGGCTATTAAATTGCCTGAAAGAACAAACATATAAAAATTTAGAAATAATAATTGTAAATGACGGCTCTACGGATAATAGCCTTGAAATAGCAAAAAAATATAAAAAAGAAGATAAAAGAATTAATATTGTAGATATTGAAAATAATGGAGTAGGAAATGCTAGAAATGTAGGAATAAAAGGAGCAACGGGAAGATATATAACATTTCTTGATGCAGATGATTATATAGAACATAATATGTATGAAAAAATCATAAAAAAAATGGAAGAAACAAATGTAGAATTATTACGTTGTAATTTCATAAAAGAAGACGAAGAAGGAAATATAATCAAATCAAATAATGATTTATTAGACTTATCAAATAAAATACTAGATAAGAGTGAAATAAATAATAAACTTTTATTAAATATTTTTGAAGACAAGCTCCCTACATATGTATATTTACTATTTGCAAAAACAGAAACAATAAAAAATAAACTTGAATTTAGAACAGATATTAGAATGATGGAAGATTTAATATTTTGTCTAGAATTATATATGAATATTAAACAAATATATTTATTTGACTTTAAATGTTATCATTATGTAAGATATGGCGAGAGTAGTACAAGAACGCGTAAAAACCTAGTTAGAAATTATTATGATACGTTGAAGGTAATAGATTTTTTAGAAGATTTACTAAGCAAAAAAAATATTGCTGAAGATATATTTTCTACAATTTATACCACATATTCAACAATATTAATAAAATATATTCTAAGAACATTTCAAAAAGATGATGAGTATAGAATTTCATATGATGAAATGGTAAATTTAATAAAAAATACAGGAGCTATAAATATAATGAAGAATGCAAACTTTGTTAGAGAAGACAACAGTTATATAAATACAATTGGAAATTATATAAAAAAAGAAGATTATATTAATGCATATGAATATGCATTAAAAATAAAAGATAGGAATATTTAATTTATATTATTAAAAAATCAGAAAAAGTATAAAAAATAACTAGAATAAAAAAACTTCTAGTTATTTTTTAAACTAGAAAATATTAAAATATTGCAAATATCTCTTATAGAAAAATTATAAAAAATGTATACAAAAATTAAAATTCATTATATAATATGTTTGAAAAATTATATAAACAAGGAGAACGGTATGAAACTAAAATCTATATTGTATGGTTTAGAAAATTTAAGAGCAAAAGGAGATTTAGACATAGATATACCAAACATAGAAAATGACTCTAGAAAAGTGCAACAAGGAGATATGTTTATTGCAATAAGAGGATTTAAAAATGATGGTACAGAATATATATTAGATGCAATAAAAAATGGTGCAAAAGTAGTATTAGCACCAGAAGACATAGATAAGAGTATAATAAAACAAATTCCAGAGGGAATTACAATAATACTACACCCAGATACGAGGTATGCACTAGCAATATGTTCTTGTAATTTTTATGATAATCCATCAAAAAAATTCAAACTAATAGGAGTAACAGGAACAAAAGGCAAAACTACTACAACTTATATGATGAGAGAAATATTAAAAGAGCAAGGCATAAAAACAGGATTAGTTGGAACAATAGCAATTTATAGTGGAGATACAAAACTTAAAGACAGTGACAGAACAACACCGGAAAGCTTAGAATTACAAAGAATGTTTGCACGAATGGTAGAAGATGGTTGCGAAGTAGTTATAATGGAAGTATCCTCTCAAAGTTTAAAACTCTCTAGAGTAGCAGGTTGTGATTTTGATATGGGAGTATTTACAAATTTTTCAGAAGATCATATAAGCCCAAAAGAACACCCGGATATGGAAGACTATTTGAATTCAAAGTTAAAGTTATTTACAATGTGCAAAAAAGCATTTGTAAATGTAGACAATATATATTCTTCTAAAATACTAAATGCATTAAAAGATTGCGATGTTAAAACATATGGCCTAGATAATACCGCCATGGTTTCAGCAAAAGATATTACAATAACAAATTCATATGTTGACTTTATAGTAAAACTAAATGCTAAAAATGAAAGAGTAAAAGTAGAAATCCCAGGAAGATTTAGTGTATATAATGCATTAGCTGCAATATGTGTTTGCCAACAACTAGGATGCGATACAGAGAGTATAAAAAAAGCTTTACAAGAAGTAAGAGTTCCAGGAAGAAGCGAATTGGTAAATAATAAGAAGAATTTAACAATAATGTTAGACTATGCACATTCACCAGAAAGTTTAGAAAGTATCTTACATGCTGTAAAAGGCTATACTAAGGGAAAAGTAATTTCAGTATTTGGCTGTGGAGGAGATAGAGATACAACTAAAAGAGCCATAATGGGCGAAATTTCTGGTAAAATTGCAGATTATACAATAATAACATCAGATAACCCACGAACAGAAGACCCAGAAGAAATAGTAAAAGAAGTAGAAAGTGGAATAAAAAGAACAAAAGGAAAATATGTATGTATAGTAGATAGAAAGAAAGCTATAGAGCATGCAATAAAAATGGCAACAAAAAATGATATAGTAGTATTGGCAGGAAAAGGTCATGAGACATATCAAGAAGTAAATGGCGTAAAAAATCCTTTTGACGAAAAAACAATTATAAAACAAATAATAAACAAAATGTAAGGAGAGAATTATGCAATATCAAATAAAAATATTATTGTTGTCATTTGTAATTACAATAATTACATCATTAGCAATAATACCAATATTAAAAAAATTAAAAGTTGGTCAAATGGAAAGAACAGAAGGTCCACAATCCCATTTAGGTAAACAAGGAACACCAACAATGGGTGGCATAATAATGATTTTAGTAATTACAGTATTAACAGGATTCCTGTGTTATGATTATATAAAAGATAATCAATCATCTGTTGCAAAAAACTTAATACCAATTGCAGCAGTATCAATAGGCTTTGGTCTAGTAGGATTTATAGATGATTTTAAAAAATTAGTTTTAAAAAACACAGAAGGACTAAAACCACTGTACAAAATGATAGGATTATTAATATTTTCAGTAGCATTTGTATTATACATAACAAAGGTGCTAAATATCGGCACAGAAACATATATACCTTTTATAAAAACATATTTTACTTTACCAGTATGGTTATATATACCATTTGCAATACTTGTATTACTTGGAACATCAAATGCAGTAAATCTTACAGATGGAATAGATGGACTAGCAACAAGTGTAACAGCACTAATATTAACTTGTCTAACAGTAATAGGAATAATATTTAATATAAAGGAAATAGTTGTATTTGGAAGTATTACTATAGGAACATGCTTAGGATTTTTATTATTTAATTTAAACCCAGCAAAAATATTTATGGGAGATACAGGTTCATTAATGTTAGGTGGAGCAGTTGCTGGAATGGCATTATATTTAAAAATGCCATTATTATTACTAATAATAGCTTTAGTGCCAGTGATAGAAACATTATCTGTAATGATACAGGTAAGATATTTTAAGAAAACAGGAAATAGAATTTTTAAAATGACACCAATACACCACCATTTTGAATTATCAGGTTGGAACGAAAACAAAATAGTATCAATATTTAGTATTATAACATTAATGTTAAGTGTGGTAGGATTATTAGCAATATAATTATGAGAAAGGAGAATCCAATGACAAAAAGCAAAAAAACAATTTCAAGTTTTGTAAATAATCAATTTGATTTTATACTTTTTCTAATAATTATTATATTGCTATCATTAGGAATTGTTATGGTGCTATCAGCATCAGCTCCATCAGCAATTGCAGAATCTGGTAATAGTTATTCATATGTAAAAACGCAACTATTAGCTGCAGTAATTGGAATAGGGTTAATGATAGGTATTTCCAAAATAGACTATAGAATATATAAAAATTTTTATAAAATATTTTATGTAATATCTGTAGGAATATTGCCATTAGTGCTAATACCTGGATTGGGAGTAGAAGCAAATGGAGCAACAAGATGGATAGACTTAGGCTTTATACAATTTCAACCATCAGAAATTACTAAAATAGGGTTAATAATATTTTATGCAGGATATCTTACAGACCATAAGTCAGAACTAAAAAGCTTTAAAAATGGATTTGTAAGACCTTTATCATGGATAATTCCACCAATATTTATACTGTACTTTGTACAAAACCATTTAAGTGCATCTGTTGTTACAGCAGCAGTAACTTGTGTAATGATGATTATGGCAGGATGTAGGTTAATCTACTTTGTAATAACAGGTTTAATAGGTGCACTTGCAGTAACAGTAGGAATAATAGCATTGCAAGCCACGGGAAAAGGAGGATTCCGTATAAAAAGAATTATGTCTTTTATGGATCCTTGGGCAGATGCGACAGAAGTTGGATGGCAAGCAGTCCAAGGATTATATGCAATAGGTTCTGGTGGACTTTTTGGTGTAGGATTAGGAGAAAGTAAACAAAAATATTTATATATACCAGAACCACATAATGATTTTATATTTTCAATATTAGCTGAAGAATTAGGTTTTATAGGTTGTGTTATAGTAATTTTACTATTCGCAATATTTATTTGGAGAGGAATTTTAATAGCAATAAAATCACCAGATATGTTTGGTAGTCTGTTGGCAACTGGAATAACAACATTAATAGGGATACAAGTAATTATAAATATAGGTGTTGTAACATCATCAATACCAAACACTGGAATGCCATTACCATTTTTTAGCTATGGAGGTACAGCATTATTAATTTTATTAAGCTCATGTGGAATTCTGCTTAATATTTCAAGAGCAGGAACTAAGGTATAAGGAGGAAAAAAATGAAGGTAATTATTGCTGCTGCAGGTACAGGTGGTCATATAAATCCAGGAATAGCAATTGCAAATAAAATAAAAAGTGAACAGCCAAATTCAGAAATAATATTTATAGGAACAGAAAGGGGACTAGAAAATGATTTAGTTCCAAGGGCTGGATATACCTTAAAAACAATAGAAGCATATGGATTTAGCAGAAAAGTTTCAATAGGAAATATAAAAGAAATGTATAAAACTTTTGCTTCAATAAAAGAGGCTAAAAAAATAATAGAAGAATTTAAGCCAGATGTTGTTATAGGTACTGGTGGATACATATGTGTTCCGGTTATGCTTGCTGCAAAATCAAAAAAAATCCCAACTGTATTACATGAGAGCAACGCATTCCCAGGAATAGCTGTAAAAATGTTATCAAAAAAAGTTAATCTGATATTAGTTGGATTTGAAGATGCAATAAAGAAATTACCAAAAGCTAAAAAAATTGTTGTAACAGGAACTCCAACTAAATTAAGAAAAATGGAATTGACAACAGAAGAAAAGAAAAAGATAACAAAAGAATTTGGCTTTAAAGATTATGAGCCAAGAGTATTAATATTTGGGGGAAGTCAAGGGGCACAAAGTATAAATGACAGCATGATAGAAATAATAACCGAAAAAAGCAATAGAGGATATCAAATTATATGGGCAGCAGGCCCATCGCAGTATGACATAATAAAAGAAAAATTAAATGAAAAAGGAATAGATATAAACAATATACAAAGTGTAAGAGTAGTACCATATATTTATAATATGCAAGAAATTATGAACTATGCAGACCTTGTAGTTTCAAGAAGTGGAGCAATGACAGTAACAGAAGTTGCACTATTAGGAAAACCAGCTATATTTATTCCATTTCCTCATGCAACGGAAAATCATCAAGAATATAATGCAAGAGTTTTAGAAGATGCTTGCGCGGCAAGGGTAATATTAGACAAAAACTTAACTGGCACAATGTTAGATCAAAACATATATAGTATAATATCTAACACAGAAGTATTAAAAAAGATGGGACAAAATGCGACAAAAATAGCCATAAATGATGTCGAAGATAAAATATATAAAGAAATAATTAAAATAATAAAACAATAATTGTCGAAAAACATAAAAAACGAACGAACTAAAATGCTTGAACTTCTAGCAAATATGATATATATTGAACATATCTTAACAAAGGAAGGGATAAGTATGAATAACATAAAAGAGCTTTATGGAGAAGCAATTATTGATTCTAGAGATTCAGAAGAGTTAAACATAGGAGAAAGAATAAAATTAGAATATTATAAGACAATTAGCAAACTCTTTGCGAATGGAAACAGAGAAACATATGGAATAGGCATAGTAAAAAAGTACAAAGACACTAAAAAGGAAAAAATAGAAAGTAGAGAAATAAATAATATTTTATTAGAAGAAAAGCAAACAGAAAAATTATTAAAAATATTAATAAACAATAAAGTAACGCCGATAGCACTAGATGATGTATTAACAGACCTAATAAGAGCATAAAATTATACAGTAAAAGCCTTCTTTTGGATTTATTATTCCAAAGAAGGCTTTTTGTGGGGAAAAAGCATTATATATCTAGTGCATTAAACTCTTAATTTTTTAATAATTAGAATCTCGTTTTTTAATTTATCAATAATATCTTTTCTGGTAATAACAGCTTGTCTGTATTCATTCAAAACTTGAAGGAAATTATCAAAGGTTTCGCCATCTTGCAAAAGCATTCTAATACCCTCTCTATAATAGTTTTGAGTTTTTTCCTTAGTAGCTTTAAGCATTTTAATACTGTAGCTTTCCATTAATTCCAATCTTTTAATTTGAGATTGCAAATACTTAATATAATCCCAAATACAAGAAATCTCGTAATTGGTATCATCAATAACAACTTTAAATAAAACTTTTAAAACTTTTCCGTTTATTTTACCTAACTTTTTATTCTCATTTAATTGGTCTAAAGCAACAAGAACAGGGTCAGGTCTTGCATCTTTTATTAAATCACGTAGGGTTTCTGAAATATTTACGTGTGTTGTATATCTTCTTTTGGTAACAATAGCATCATATTCATCAGCAACTCTAATAATTTGAGCGCAATAAGGAATGTTTTCTTTAGTTACACCATTAGGATAGCCAGTTCCATTTAAAGCTTCATGATGGTATAAAGGGCCAACAGCATAAGGACGCAATTCTAAATCCTTTATACACATTTCATAACCTAAAGTAGTATGAGTTTTCATTATTTCATATTCTTCAGGTGTTAATTTATCAGGTTTATTTAATATACTTAAAGGAATAAACATTTTGCCAATGTCATGCAAATAAGCACAAATTGTACAATAAACTGTATAACTATTATTGCAGTTCAAATATTGGCAAATTCTGCAAACAAGATTAGCAACATTTTCACTATGCCTTTTAGTAAAAAAATCAAGATTACCTAAAACATTTAACTGGTATCTCATAGTCTTATCTAAATTATACGATTTTAGAGCAGTAGGACTATAAAAATCTATTTTTGGATCTTTCATAACAACTCCTTTTTACACATAAAGTGTATTTTTTCATTAGCGGTATATAAAATATAATACTACATATGAAGTTTTTTATCAACAAAAAAAATATAAAAAATTGACAAAATATTTAATACTGTATATACTTAAGCAAAAGAGAAGCTCTAACTACTATTAAGAAAGGAAAGAAAAGAAGAGATGTCTAAAATATTAATAAAAAATGGAAAAGCTTTAATTATTAAAAATAACGATGTTGTGATAGAAGAGATAAATATTTTAATTGAAAACAGCAAAATAAAAAAGATGGAAAAAAATTTAGAAGATAGTGAAGCATATATAATAAATGCGAAAAACAAAATTATAATGCCAGGACTAATAAATGCACATTCACATGTACCAATGAGCATATTTAGGGAAACAACAGAAGGATGTAGTTTATACGAATGGTTAAATGAAAAAATATGGCCAAGGGAAGAAAAACTAACAGGAGAGGATATATATAATGCAAGTATGCTGTCATTTATAGAAATGATAAGAACAGGCTGTACTTGTATAAATGACCAATATTTTATGTCAGAACAAATAAGAAAAGCAGCAGAGAAAAGCAAAATAAGGTTAGTTCTAACCAGAACAATTACATCAACAGATGGGGAAGAAGGCACTGATAAAAGAATAGCTGAATTTGAACATTTATATGAAACACGAGATAAACAAAATGATTTAATAACATATACTGTAGCACCACATAGTTTTTACACATGTTCAGACAATTGCTTAGAAAAGGTTTCTAAAATAGCATCAAAATATAATTTGCCAGTACATGTACACTTTTTGGAAAGCATAGATGAAATAGAAGATATAAAAAAACAACACGGGCAAAAAGCAATATATGTATTAAAAAAATACTTTGGTAATACGCATAACATATTGGCACATGGTGTTAAGTTAGATGATGAAGATATAGAAATACTAAAAACAATGGATTGTAGCATAGTACATAATCCAATATCAAATTTAAGATTAGGTTGTAAAATAGCAGACACAACTAAATACATAAAAAACGGGTTAAATGTTGCATTAGGAACAGATGGGCAAGGTTCAGGAAGTAATTTGGATATGTTTGATGCAATGAGAGTAGCTTGTTTAATACAAGGTGGCATACATGAAAATGAAGCAAGAATAACAGCAAAAGACGTTATAAAAATGGCAACAATAAATGGAGCAAAAGCATTAAAATTGGAAGATAAAGTAGGAAATTTAGAAGAAGGCAAACAAGCAGATATAATAATAGTAGATACAGAAGAAAAGCTAGACAATATAAAAATGATACCAAATTTAAACCAAATTGCAAACTTAGTATATAACACAAGTGGACTAAATGTGGAAACAACAATTGTAAATGGAGAAATCCTAATGGAAAACAAGCAAATAAAACATATAGACGTGGACAACATAATAAGAAATGTAAATAAAATGAATAATTGAAATTTATTTACCAAAAAACGTGAAAATACTGGACTTTTACGGCATTTTGTGGTATAATTATAGTATAAATGGGTTAAAATAAAATTAATTTTGGAGGTACCTAAAAATGTTTAACGAAGAAGTATTTAAATTTGATATAGATAATATAAAAAATGATTTAGCAATAGAAGGAATGGAAATAACAAATGCAGATGTAGACATATATAGAAGATTTGCAAATGATGAATTAAATATGCCACAATTAATAGAAATAATAAAAAATCAAAGTTTATAAAATTAAAATTACACAAAAAACTGCCAATAAACAAAAGGCAGTTTTTAATTGTAAAAAGTGTAGAAAGGAAAAATTATGAGAGACATATATGAAACCTATAACTCTAAATATTGCTATCCAGGAACCACTGTATTAAAAAATAAATTAAACATAATGAACATAGAAAAATTGCAAACATATGAAGCAAAAATTACAGCTGCAAAATCCTTAGGCTTAAGAAAATCAGGTATAACAGGAAACTTTGACTCAAACCATATTAAACAGATTCATAAATACCTATTTGAAGACGTATATCCATTTGCAGGACAATTTAGAACAGAAAATATAGCAAAAGGAGAGTTTAGATTTGCTCAATTTGAATATATAGAAACAGAACTTGAAAGATTATTAAACAAGCTAAAAAAAGAAGAATATTTGCAAGGATTAAATAAAAAAGACTTAGCAACAAAATTAGCATACTATTTAGCAGAACTAAACGTATTACATCCATTCAGAGAGGGCAATGGAAGAACAAACAGAGAATTTATAAGACAATTAGCATTAAAAAATGGCTATCAATTAGACTTAAAAAAAGCCAAAGCAGAGGAAATATTAGAAGCAAGCATAGAATCAATAGTAGACACAAGAAAATTAGAAGAAATAATCTATGAATGCCTACAATTAGGGACTGTTCCAAATTGTCCTTAGTGACAATTTGGGGCTGTCCCTAATTGTAGATTCCACCATATTGTTTTCATATATAATGGGCGATTAAAATCGCCCCTACACAATTATCCTAATTTAAATGGGTTACCTCGAGGGCTGTCTCTAATTGGAAATATTTTCTATTTCTTGAATGGTTAATCCTGTTGCTTTAGCTATTGTTTCTTTGCTTATTTTTAACTCTAACATTTTTTTTGCAACCTCTAGTTTGCCTTTTTCTAGTCCTTTAGCATAAGTTGCTTTTTCATCCATTATTGC
>DPDV01000008.1:77658-211085 GCA_003534295.1 Clostridiales bacterium | reverse complement strand
TATTTTTGAGTGTGCTATTATACAAGTACATAACACTTTTCTGGTGACGATAACATAGAGGCAATACCTGTTCCCATCCCGAACACAGAAGTCAAGCTCTATTGTGCCGACGATATTTGCGGGTTACCCTGCTGAGAAAATAGGTTGTTGCCAGATTTTTTTTGTCTTACATTATTTTTATATTATCTATCTACGAAAACAGAAATTAGAAGTAATAAAAAATTATTATTTGTAATTTCTGTTTTATTTTGTTGAGAATTTTATTGAAAATATTTACATTAAATGATAATATTTTAATGAAATCTATGTAAATGTCATAATATAATGTAACATTTATATAAACAAATAATAAAATATTAATGTTAATGTATTTGTGCAAGGAGGAATTAATTTGGAAAAAACAATATGGAAGTCAGGTACTTTTATTTATCCACTGCCAGTAGTAATGGTATCATGTGGAGACATGGAAAAAAGTAATATTATAACTGTTGCTTGGACAGGAATTATGAATACTAATCCAGCTATGTGTTATATATCAGTTAGACCAGAAAGATATTCGTATAATTTAATTAAAGATATTGGAGAGTTTGCAATTAATTTAACAACTCAAGATTTAGTATATGCAACAGATTGGTGTGGAGTCAAAACAGGTGCTAAAGTGGATAAATTCAAGGAAATGAAACTTACAAAACAAAAAGCGGAAAATATTAAATGCCCTTTAATAGCAGAAAGCCCTATTTCAATTGAATGTAAAGTAAAAGATATAAAAGAATTGGGAAGTCACCATATGTTTATAGCAGATGTACTTTCAATAGATGTTGCAGAAAAATATATTGATAGTGCTGGAGCATTTGATATATCAAAATGTGGACTAATAGCATATGCAAATGGTGGGTATTATAATTTGGATAAAAAAATAGGCAAATTTGGCTATTCAGTTCAAAAAAACTTGAAAAAATAATTTATAAGATATAGAATAGTAATCAAAAGAAAAAAGGAAAGGTGATGTATGTGAAAAATAATAAAGGACTAATTGCAATAATAATTATATTAGCTATTTTAGTCATTGCACTTGGAGTATATATTTTTAAGGGGGAAAGTATAAGACAATGGGTCTCTAAAGATGTGCCAAAAACAACAGAAGAAAATAATACAAAGTATGAGGAAGATGTTAATAAAATTATAACACTTGGAACAGGAATGAAAAGACCAAGTCAATATAAACCAAGTGAACAATATTATATAATAGATAATCGAAAATATGAATTAGATACACTCGTAAACTCATTAAAAAATGAAGAACTAAAAAAAGAGATTAACACATTTATAAAAGAAAGCACAGAAAAGCTCGAAAATAAAAGAAGTGATTTTCAACAATATATAGAAGAAGGAAATAAAGAAAGAGAAAAAATTGAATGGGCAGGAAATAAATTAGACTATTATAGAGTTATTTCAACGAATCTAAATTTAGGAGATGAAAGTGATCCAATACAAATTTTTACTGAATGGAAATGTACAAATGGGTATTTATCAATATCATTGTCATATAAATATGCATATGGTGAACAGATAAGCTCTTCGTATAACAAAAAACAGAAAAGATTTAATTATGGACCATATGAAATATATTGTGCTACATATGATTTGTATACTGGAAAAAGAATACAATTCAGTGATTTATTCTTTGAAGGAGAAGACTACGGCGCAGAATTGTATGAATTTATGAAAGGTAAAATAGCAACAGATATTATGGAGCAATATGTAAAAAGAGAATTTACAACATTACCACAAGATTATCAATATTTTACAATAGAAAACATTATATTTAATAAACAAAATTTGTATTTTTCTGAAGCAACAGAAATATCAACAGCATACTATTATACAATGTTTCCAACTTTAAGTATTGCTAGAGACATGAAAAATATATTTAGTAATGATGTAAAAATAGAAACAGATGATGCATTGGGAAAACCAATGTCGCAAATAACTCAAATTCAAATAAACAATAATACATATGTAATTGGTAAGATAAAACATTGGGACAAAAATATAGAAAACAAAATAAATAATAGTATAATAAAATGTGCAGAAGAATTAGATAAAAATGGTATATTTGACAAAATAAACAAAAATAATATGTTTACGGTAACTAATTGGCAATATAAATATGATGGCGAAAAAATAAGAACAATGGTTATACAACAGCTGAATAACAAAGAACAGGCAATTGAAATTCTACTAAATGCACAAACTGGAGATATTGAAGAATTATATTGTAGAGAAGATGTAAGTGCAGGGGAAACTTCAAATGAAACAGTAAGAAATAGCATATTAAAAGAACTTAATGCCATTTTACAAAAATTAAAAAATTAAAATGAACCATATAGTAAAATCTCAAGTCATATAAATGGATTGAAAGAAATAGATAGCGTAAAGTAAAAATATAGGGGCGATTTTAATCGCCCGCACTTCGAAGGAACTACTAAAAAAGAAATAAAAAGGGGGAAACATATGAAGAAATACAAAGTGTATACAACAATATTAATTATTTTAATATTGTTAGTACTAACAGCATTAGGATTATACATTTTTAAAAAAGATACTGTAAAAAGTTGGCTTAATTTAAAAGAGGCAAATGTTGTTACGCAAGAGCCAAAGGTAGAAGAACCAAAAAAAGAAGAAACACCAACAAGAATTGATAAAATTATAACACTTGGAACAGGAATGAAAAGACCAAGCAATTATAAACCAACAGATTCATATTGCATTTACGAATATAAATATGAATTAGAAGATTTAGTTAACAATTTAAATAATGTTCAGTTAAAAAATGAAATAAATACATTTATAAAGGAAAGTAAAACAAAATTAACAAAAGATGAAGTAGAATTTAAAAAATATATTGATGAAGGAAATAAACTAAAAGGTAAGGTAAAAATAAAAGGTTTAGATTCAGAAGCAGAATATTATAGTCCAGAAATAGGAGCAAGTGATTATTATAGCAGAGTTATTCCTTTTGAGGAAGAAAAAAACGCAATAGGAATAACTGTTGATTGGAAATGCGTAAATGGATACTTGTCGATTTCTCTATATTATAAATACAGATATGGAGATATAGTAAATTTTATAGGTGATAATCTTCAAAATAGTGGTATATATAAATCATATTGTGCTACATATGATTTATACACAGGCAAAAAAATACAACTTAGTGACTTATTTTTCGAAGGAGAAAATTATAGTACAGAATTATATGAGTTAATGCAAAGTAAAATGTCTGTTGAAGGATATGGCAATTATGTTAAAAGGGATTTTTTAACATTAGAACAAAACTATGAAAAGTTTACACTAAATAGTATTTTCTTTGACAAGCAAAATACAGTATTTTCCGAAGGAGCAATAATACCAACAGAATATTATTATACAATATTTCCTGTAATAACAATAGAAAGAGATATGAAAGGAATATTTAATGATAAAATTGAAATAAATAAATTTGCAAGGTTTGGTTTTAGAAATCAAATTGTCCAAACAGAAGTAAATGGAATTCCATATAAAATACCTAAAATAAAGCATTGGGATGATAAAATAGGAGAAAAAATAAACACAAATATAGAAAAATATATGGAATATATAATGAAAAACTATAAAGACATTTTGGATACAAGTAGATTTGCAGAAGGGACATATAAGAGCAATACAGTAGAATTAAGTTATAATAAGGAAAATATAAGATATATAATTAATTATAAAAGTGCATATCCATTTATAGAAATTATTGTAAATAGATACACAGGTGAATTAGAAAGTGTAGAGCCAAGCATGGGAATGATCTCAATAGGACCTAATAGTATATCTTGGAGTGATGCTTTAGAAAAAATGAAAGGTTTATAAATTTTTGTTTATATAAATTTAAAGGAGGAATTTTAGATGAAAAAAGCAGTAATTGTTTTAGCAGTTATATTAGTATTAATACTAATAGGTGGAGTTGGCTATATAGTATGGGACAATGCACAAAGTAATATAGGACAAGCAGAAAATAACAAACCAAACGAAATTATAGTGAATGACACAGCAAAAGCGGCAGAGTTAAGAGAAAAATTAAAAGGGAATTTTCCTAAAATGGATGGTTCAACTTCAACAATACCATTGGAAGCAGGGATTGTAGCAGCATTTGAAGGAATATCACAAGAAGAAGCAGAAGCAAAGATAAAACATTCTACAACATATGGATCATTTGAAAACTTATTAGAAGGAAAATGTGAATTAGTATTTGTGCCATTATTATCAGATGAACAAAAAAAAGCAGCAGAAGATAAAGGGATAGAATTAGAAATAGTTCCTATAACAAAAGAAGCTTTTGTATTTGTTATTAATCCAGATAATACAGTAGATACATTAACACAAGAACAAATAAGAAAAATATACACAGGAGAAATAAAAAACTGGAAAGAACTTGGTGGAGATGATGCTGAAATAGTAGCATATCAAAGAGACGAAACATCAGGAAGCCAAAACAATATGAAAGTATTTATGAAGGGATATAATTTAATAAAAGCAAAACAAGAATTTATATTAGAAAGCATGAATAGCATTTTAGATGTTATAGCAGGATATGATAATGGAAAATATTCAATAGGGTATTCTGTACATGCATATGCAAGAAATATGTATAACTTAGCAGGAATTAAATTTGTGAAAGTAGATGGAGTAGAACCAAGTTATAAAACCATAGAAGACGGAACATATCCACTAATAGATTATAAATATGCTATATTTAATAAAAAAGAGGCAGAAGGTTCAAATGTAAGAAATATGGTTGAATGGTTGTTAACATCAGAAGGCCAAAAAGCAATGTCAAATGCAGGATATGTACCAGTAAAAGCAACAAAATAAAAAAATATTAAAAATGAAACAAGAAAAACAGTACCAAATGTTGACATATTGTAAAAAAGATGGTACAATAATTAAGCGTATGTAGTAAAACATACGCTTAAAAAAATAAAATTAATTATAAGCGTAAGAACTTAAGGTGGAGGTGTATTAAATGGCAGCAAAAGGAGCAAGAGAAGCAATTACATTAGAATGTACAGAATGTAAAAGAAGAAACTATACAACAGAAAAGAACAAAAAAAATAATACAGAGAGATTAGAAGTAGAAAAATATTGCAAATTCTGTAAAAAACATACAACACATAAAGAAACAAAATAGCTTTGTAAGGGGGATTAAAAATGCCAAAGGATAATAAGGTAAAAAAAGAGAAAAAGCATTTTTTTAGAGATTTCAAAGCGGAATTAAAAAGAGTAATTTGGCCTACACCAAAGCAACTTATAAATAATACCATTGCAGTAATAACAATAGTACTAATTACTGCAGCTGTTGTATTTGCTTTAGATTTTGTTTTTGAAAATATGAACAAATATGGAATTAACAAAATAAAAGAAACTGTTGAAAGCCATAAACAAGAAGAAAACACAGAAGGAGAAAATGCAAACGAAGAAAATGCAGAAAACTCTGAAAATAACGGCGAAACAGAAAATGGAACAGAAGACAATACAGCAAAAGCAGAAAATAAAGAAGTAGAGTAATAAAGGAGGCTAAATTATGTCTCAAGAAAATGAATTAATACCAAAATGGTATGTTGTTCATACATATTCAGGCTATGAAAATAAAGTTAAAACAGATTTGGAAAAAACAATAAAAAATAGAGAATTAGAAGATTATTTTTTTGATATAATTGTTCCAATGGAAGAACAAATAGAAATTAAAGAAGGAAAAAGAAAAACTAATTTAAGAAAAGTATTTCCAAGTTATGTATTGGTTAAAATGATAGTTACTGAGAAGACATGGTATATTGTTAGAAATACAAGAGGAGTTACTGGATTTGTAGGTTCAGGAACAGACCCAATACCATTAACAGAAGAAGAAATAAGAAAAATGGGATTTGAAGTGAAGGAAGTTAATGTAGACTATTCTGTAAATGACTCTGTAAAAATATTAGATGGTGCATTAAGGGATTTCGTAGGGACAGTAACAGAAATAAACAAAGAAAAACACAAAGTAAAAGTTTTGGTGTCTATGTTTGGTAGAGAAACACCAGTAGAACTAGAATTCTCGCAAGTAGAAAAAATATAAAGTTTATAATCTATTTATTAGGTTAATATACATATTTTACATTTTAAAGGAGGTGCAAAAAAATGGCAGAAAAAGAAATTGGTAGTGTTATAAAATTACAAATACCTGCCGGAAAGGCAAGTCCAGCTCCACCAGTAGGTCCAGCATTAGGTGGTACAGGTGTAAATATCATGCAATTCGTAAAAGAATTTAATGATAGAACAGCAAATTTAGGTGGTGTTAAAATTCCAGTTGTTTTAACTGTATATAAAGATAAAACATTTGAATTCATAACAAAAGAACCACCAATGGCAGTGTTAATAAAAAAAGCAGCTAAAATCGAAAAAGCTTCAGGAAAACCAAATAGAGAAAAAGTTGCAACAATTACAAAAGCACAAGTAGAGGAAATTGCTAAACAAAAAATGCCAGACTTAAATGCAGCATCATTAGAAAGTGCTATGAGCATGGTAGCAGGAACAGCAAGATCTATGGGTGTTATTGTAGCAGAATAATATGGGAGAAACAATATTAGTTTCGTTAATACCAAAGGAGGGTAAAATGAAAAGAGGAAAGAGATATCAAGAAGCAGAAAAGCTTGTTGACAAGAAAAAAAATTATAGTGTAAAAGAAGCACTAGAAACAATCGAAAAAATGCCAAAACCAAAATTCGATGAAACAGTAGAACTACATGTTAAATTAGGTGTTGACTCAAAACAAGCAGACCAACAAGTTAGAGGTACAACAGTACTTCCAAATGGTACAGGAAAAACACAAAGAGTATTAGTATTTGCAAAAGGACCAAAAGCAGATGAAGCTACAAAAGCAGGAGCAGATTTTGTTGGAGCAGAAGAATTAATACCAAAAATTGAAAAAGAAAATTGGTTTGACTATGATGTAATAGTTGCAACTCCAGATATGATGGGTGTTGTAGGAAGATTAGGTAAAGTATTAGGACCAAAAGGATTAATGCCAAACCCTAAATCAGGAACTGTAACAATGGATGTTACAAAAGCTATTAATGAAATTAAATCTGGAAAAGTTGAATATAGATTAGATAAAAATAATATTATTCACTTAGGATTTGGAAAAGTTTCATTTGGTGTAGAGAAATTAGCAGAGAACTATGAAACAATTATAAATGCTATTATAAAAGCAAAACCAGCAGCAGCTAAAGGACAATACATTAAAAGTGTTGCAATTTCTACAACTATGGGACCAAGTATGTATATTGACCAAAAATAAATAAAAGCCAAAGAAAGTAAGCAATAAAGTAAGTCTTACCTAGGCATAAATTGAGCGGATTAAACCAATCTTTGTATGCCTATGGCTTGAAAGATTGGTTTTAATTTTTAAGTATGGTAAAGTGAGGTGAATATATAAAATGGCAAATCAAAAAATTATAGAACAAAAAGAAAAAGAAGTAAATGAACTAGCAGATAAATTAAAAGAAGCTAAAATGGTACTTTTAACAGATTACAGGGGAATTAATGTTGCGGATGTTACAAAACTAAGAGCAGATTTAAGACCTACAGCTGTAGAATATAAAGTTATAAAAAATAATATTATAAGAAGAGCATTAGAGGTTAATGGAGAATCTGGATTAAATGAATTATTAGAAGGACCAACAGCAATAGTTTATGGTACAGGAGATTACCTAGAACCTGCTAAAATAATATATAATTTTTCTAAAGATAATGATTTCTACAAAATAAAAGGTGGAATTATTGATGGAAAAGTTATGACAGCAGAAGAAATAATAACACTTGCAAAATTACCATCAAGACAAGAATTACTTGGAATGCTTGCTGGTGCATTGCTTGGAAATATTTCAAAACTTGCAGTTGGACTTAATGAAGTTTGTAAACAAAAGGAAAATGTATAGAGAAAAAATAAAGTAAATCTTTACTTTAGAAAGATAGAGATTACTAACATTTACAATAATAGAGTTGTGAACTTAAATCACAAGAAAATAAAATTTAGGAGGATTAAAAAATGATAGAAGAATTATTAGAAAAAATTGATGCTTTAACGGTTGCAGAATTAGCAGAATTAGTTAAAGCTATAGAAGAAAAATACGGAGTATCTGCAGTAGCTGCAGCAGCTCCAGCAGCAGGAGCAGCAGCTGCCGCTGAAGAAAAAACAAGCTTTAATGTAGTATTAAAAGAAGCAGGAGCAAATAAAATACAAGTTATAAAAGTTGTAAGAGATGCTACTGGATTAGGATTAAAAGAAGCTAAAGATTTAGTAGACGGAGCTCCAAAAACAGTTAAAGAGAATGTAGCTAAAGAAGAAGCAGAAGAATTAAAAGCTAAATTCACAGAAGCTGGAGCAGTAATAGAATTACAATAATATAAAAATAATATAGAAAATATAGGACTGTTAACAAAAAGTTAGCAGTCTATTTTTTGAGTTTCAACACTTGACTTTAACAAATATAAGTTATAAAATATAAAAATGTTAATATATTGTAATCAAAGGAGACTAATATGATAATATTATTAGATGCGATGGGTGGAGATAATGCACCAGATGCAACAATAAAAGGAGCAGTAAAAGCAATAAATGACATTAAAGCTGAAGTTGTTCTAATAGGGAATAAAGATATAATTAATAAAAAAATAAAAGAATTCTATGATAAAGATGATATAAAAGAAATTTCACCAAGGTTATCAATACATCATACAACAGAAACAATTGAAATGGTAGATATACCAACACATGCTATAAAACATAAAAAAGATTCATCAATGGTAGTAGGGTTTAATATGTTAAAAGAAGGTAAAGGCGATGTATTTATATCTGCAGGCAATTCAGGGGCATTATTAACAGGTGCAACATTATTAGTAGGCAGAATAAAGGGAATTGATAGACCGGCACTTGCAGGAATTTTACCTTCATATAAGAGTAGACTGCTATTAATGGATTGCGGTTCTAATACGAATTGTAAACCAATAAACTTATTACAATTTGCACAAATGTCAAGCATATATTTAAAAAATACATTTAATATGGATAGAAACCCAACAGTAGGACTTTTAAATATAGGAACAGAAGAAACAAAAGGCAATGAATTAATAAAAGAATCATATAAATTGTTAAAAGAAAAAGCAGAGGAATTAAATATAAACTTTGTTGGCAATGTAGAGGGAAGAGATGCGTTCTCTGGGCAATTAGATATACTAATTACAGATGGATTTACAGGAAATATATTTTTAAAAACAGTAGAAGGATTTGGAAAATTTATTAAAAAAACATTAACAGAAAGTTTGAAAAAGAATATATTGTCTGTAATTGGAAGCTTGCCAGCATTACCATCTATTAAAAGATTTGGAAAAATGGTAGATTACAAGGAATATGGTGGTGCGCTATTTTTAGGGGTAAACAAACCAGTTGTAAAAGCACATGGAAGCAGTGATGAAAAATTATTTGAATATACTATAAAGCAGGCAGAAAAATTTGTGGAGAATCAAGCAGTAGAAAAGTTGATTAAGGCATTTGAACAACAAGAAAAATAAGTAGAAAAATTATACAAAATAACTTGACAATTAAACTTATATGTATTATTGTTAAATGGAAAAAGATAATAAACAATTAAAAGGAGGTGAACTTATAATGAGTTCAGAAGAAATATTTGAAAAAGTAAAAGGTGTAATAGTAGAACAATTAGGTGTTGCAGAAGGTAATATTACAATGAAAGCATCTTTTATAGATGATTTAGGTGCAGATTCTTTAGATATAGTAGAATTAATAATGGCTTTAGAGGAAGAATTTGACATAGAAATACCAGACAGTGATGCAGAAAAAGTTGTAACTGTAGGAGATGTAGTAGAGTATATAAAAGATCATGTAGCATAAGAAAAAATAAAATGAAAGGTAAAGCAAAAACCTTTCTTTTTTTTGCCTATTATAGTATAATGTACATGGTTTAATTTACAAGAGAAAGAAGGAAAAGAAGTGGAAAACTTTGAAAAACTAGAAAAAAGCATAGGGTATACATTTAAAAATAAAGATTTATTAAAAAAAGCTTTAACACATAGATCATATGCATATGAAAATAGAATAGAAAGTAACGAGAAATTAGAGTTTTTGGGAGATAGTATCTTAGAGTTTATTAGCAGTAAATATATATATAATAATTATCCAAAACTAAAAGAAGGAGAAATGACTAAAGTTAGAGCAGAGGTTGTATGTGAGCAGAGCTTATATAATGTAGCATGTAAGCATAATTTTAGTGATTTCTTACAGGTAGGAAAAAGCGAAAGAATCAATCATGGAAATGAAAAAGTAGCAATACTTGCAGATAGTATAGAAGCAACAATAGCGGCAATATATTTTGACTCAAATATAGAAGATGCAGAGAAATTTATAATAGAAAATCTAAAAGATGCTATAGAAGTTTCTACAAAAAATGTAGGTATGAAAGACCATAAAACAGTGTTGCAGGAAAAATTACAAATGAATGGAGAAGTTAATATTAGATATACAATAATAGAAGAAAAAGGACCAGACCATGATAAAACTTTTACTGCAGAAGTGAGTTGCAACAATAAAAAACTAGCTATAGGCAAAGGAAAAACGAAAAAACAGGCTGAGATGGAGGCTGCAAGAAAAGCATTGGAGTATATGAAATAGTAAAAAACTTTATAAATTTTAATGTTTGTCTGTAATTTTAAGAAAGGAAAGTGAAAAAATGAAAAAAGAATATATTATACCAATATTTGTGCCACATTTGGGTTGCCCAAACCAATGTACTTTCTGTAATCAAAAGAAGATTAGTGGACAATTAAAAAAAGTTACGGCAAAAGATGTGGAAGAAACAATAGAATATTACTTGAAAAATTTTAAGGATAAAAATAAATATGTAGAGGTTGCTTTTTTTGGAGGTAGTTTTACAGCTATAGATGTGAAAGAGCAAGAAGAATTGCTAAGTGTGGCACACAAATATATAGAGAATAAAAAAGTTAATAGTATAAGAATTTCTACAAGACCAGATTGCATTGATAAAGATATATTGAA
Organism: Clostridiales bacterium; assembly: GCA_003534295.1. GTDB lineage: Bacteria > Bacillota > Clostridia > TANB77 > CAG-508 > DNVW01. The sequence continues at coordinate 199,951 of DPDV01000008.1, read as the reverse complement.
AAGACTAAAAAAATATGGTGTAAAAACAATAGAATTAGGTGTTCAATCTGCTAATGATTATATATTAAAACAATGTAAAAGAGGACACACATTTGAGGATGTAAAGAAGGCCTCTAAGCTGATAAGATGGCATAGATTTGTATTAGGACACCAAATGATGGTTGGTTTACCAGAAAGTACAAAACTCGATGAAATAAATACAGCAAAAGCGTTAATAAAATTAAAACCGAAAATAGTTAGAATATATCCTGTCTTGGTTATAAAAGATACACCTTTAGAGGAAGAATATAAAAACAACGAATATTCACCACTTACAGTGGAACAAGCTGTAGAAACTTGCAAAGACATAGTAGATTTATTTAATAAAGCTAATATAGAAGTTATAAGAATAGGTTTGCAAAATACAGAAGAAATAACAGATCCACAAGAAAAAAGCAGTCAGGTGGTTGCTGGTCCATATCATCCAGCATTTAGACAACTAGTAGAAGGAAGATTGTGGTATGATGCTATAGTGCAAGAAATTAAAAAAATAAATGTAAAAGTAATGCAAGTAAAAATAATAGCTAACCAAGAAAATGTTAATAATATAATTGGACATAAAAAAGAAAATATATTAAAGTTAAAAGAATATTATGATGTTGATGTACGAGTAGAGGCAGATGATGATATAAAGCCAGGAAAGTTTAAATTAGAAATAGAAAAAACATATCAAGATTTTTTGAATAACAAATAAGAAAAATGAATAAAAATTACCTATTTAATAAATAATAATACAAATAGGTAATTTTTTTGTGGAATGGAAAAGTTGTATGGGAAAGATAAAAGCATATATAATAGATATAATATATATAATAATTGGATGTACTATTATGGGAACTGGTACATCTTTATTTTTACTGCCAAATAAATTATCAACAGGTGGAGTGTCTGGAATTGCAACAATAGGATATTATTTATTTAATTTGCCATTAGGAACTACAATATTGGTATTAAACATTCCTTTGTTCATTATAGCTTTTTTAAAAATAGGAAAAGAAATATTTACAAAATCTATAATAGGAACAGTGTTACTAAGTCAAGCTATAAATTTGTTTGAAAAAATAAAACCATTGACACAAGATAGGCCATTAGCATGTATATATGGTGGAATATTAGTAGGAGTAGGCATGGCAATTGTATTAAAAGGTAATGGCTCTACAGGAGGAACAGATTTATTAACATATATAATAAGGACATATAAACCACATTTTAAGAGCAGTAGCCTTATAGTTATAATAGATGTAATAATTGTTATGCTAAATGTAATATTTTTTAAAGAAATAGAGATAGGACTATATTCCGCAATAGCAATATATATAATGGGGAAAATGATAGATATTGTATTTGAAGGAATTAATTTTACTAAAATGATATTTATTGTATCAAATAAATATAAAGAGATAGCAAAAGAAATAGGTGAAAAATATGGAAGAGGTAGTACGGCTGTATATGCAAAAGGTATGTACACAAGAGAAAGAAGAATGATGCTATTATGTGTAGTTTCCCGAAATGAAGTGGCGCGAATAAAAGACATATCATTAAAAATAGATCCAAAAGCATTTATAATAATTGCAAATGCAAGAGAAACGTGGGGAAAGGGTTTTAAAGAAAAAAAATAAAAATACTAAATTGTTACTAATCAGACTTAAAATTAAAAATTATTTCAACAAATTTTAATTTTAAGTCTGATATTTTTAGGTATACCTTGTATTTTAGAACGAAAAAAGATATAATTATTAACATATTGAAAGGAATGTGAGAATACATGAAAGTTAGTAAAGAAGAATTATTACATATTGCAAACTTGGCAAGTTTAAATTTAAAAGAAAAAGAAATTGACACATATTTACTACATTTACAAGACATTTTGAATTTTGCCAATATTGTAAGTGGTGCGCCAGTAAATGAAATGGAACAATCAGTAAGTGTAAATAAAAATTGTAATGTATTTAGAAAAGATGAAATAAAACAATTTGAAAATATGGAAGCTTTATTGCAAAATGCACCAGAGAAAGAAGAAAACATGTTTAAAACACCAAAAGTAATACAATAAATATTTAAGGAGGATAACAATGGATATTACAGAGTTAACAGTTCATGAATTGATAGAAAAAATTAAAAATAAAGAACTTACTGTGACAGAAATTAACCAGGCATATATTGACAAGATAAATTTAAGAGAAAAAGATATACAAGCATTTATAACTGTATTGGATAAAGAAGCCCTAGAAAGGTCAAAAAATATTTCAAACAATTTGTCAGAGTTAGCAGGAATTCCAATAGGTATAAAAGATAATATATGCACAAAAAATATAAAGACAACATGTGCTTCAAAGATGTTGGAAAACTTTGTGTCACCATATGATGCTACAGTAGTAGAAAGATTAGAGAATAAAGGACTAATTAATATAGGTAAATTGAATATGGATGAATTTGCAATGGGAGGTTCTACAGAATATTCTGCATTTAAAGTTACCAAAAACCCATGGAATTTAGAAGCTGTACCAGGAGGTTCTTCAGGAGGAAGTGCAGCAGCAGTTGCAGCAAATATGGTACCATGGGCACTAGGCTCTGACACAGGAGGGTCAATACGTCAACCAGCATCATTTTGTGGAGTTGTAGGATTAAAACCAACATATGGACTAGTTTCTAGATTTGGACTTGTAGCATTTGCATCATCACTTGATCAAATAGGACCAATTACAAAAGATGTAAAAGATGCAGCAATTTTGTTAAATGTAATAGCAGGACATGATGAAAAAGATTCAACATCTGAAAATATTAATAGTAAAGATTATACCCAATGTCTACAAAACAATGTAAAAGGTTTAAAAATAGGAGTTCCAAAAGAATATTTTGGAGAGGGAATAAATCAAGAAGTAAAAGAAAAACTACAAGAAACAATAAAAAAATATAAAGAGCTTGGAGCAGAAATAGAAGAATTCTCATTGGATATTGCAGATTATGCATTAGCAACATATTACATAATAGCTTGTGCAGAAGCAAGCTCAAATTTAGGAAGATTTGATGGAATTAGATATGGATATAGGACAAAAAATTATTCAAATTTAAAAGAATTATACAGAAATTCAAGAAGCGAGGCATTTGGTAGTGAAGTAAAAAGAAGAATTATATTAGGAACTTATGTACTTTCTTCAGGATATTATGATGCATATTATAAAAAAGCACAGCAGGTTCGTACATTAGTACAAAAAGAATTTGAAGAGGCATTTAAAAAGTATGATGTCTTATTAACTCCAACATCGCCGACTGTAGCATTTAAAATCGGAGAAAGATCAAATAATCCTTTAGAAATGTACTTGGCAGATATATGCACAGTTCCAGTTAATATTGCGGGATTACCAGCAATATCTATACCAATAGCAGTTGATAGTAATGGAATGCCAATAGGAATGCAACTTATAGGCAATAGATTTGAAGAAGAAAAAATATTAAATGCAGCATATACATTAGAACAAGAAATTAAATTTAGAGAAAAGCATAAACCAACATTACAGGAAGGAGAATAAAACTATGGCAAGGGAAGATTATGAAGTTGTAATAGGATTAGAGGTACATGCAGAGCTTTCTACAAAAACAAAAATATTTTGTTCATGTCCTACTGAATTTGGTGCAAAACCAAACACGCATACTTGTCCAATTTGTATGGCAATGCCAGGAGCATTACCAGTTTTAAATGAAAAAGTGGTAGAATATGCAGTAAAAGCAGGACTTGCAACAAATTGTCAAATATCAAGAGATAGTAAAAATGATAGAAAAAATTATTTCTATCCGGATACACCAAAATCATACCAAATATCACAATTTGATAAACCGCTTTGTGAAAAAGGATATGTAGAAATAGAAAATGAAAATGGAGAAAGAAAAAAGGTAGGAGTCACAAGAATTCATATAGAAGAAGATGCTGGAAAACTAAATCATAGTGAATTAAGTGGAGATAGTTTAGTAGATTTAAATAGAGCAGGAGTACCTTTAATAGAAATTGTTTCTGAACCAGATTTACGTTCAAGTGAAGAGGCAGAAAAGTACTTAAAAAAATTAAAATCCATACTAGAATATATAGAAGTATCAGATTGCAAAATGCAAGAGGGTTCATTTAGGGCAGATGTAAATGTTTCTGTAAGAAAAAAAGGTGCAAAGGAATATGGAACACGTACAGAAACAAAAAATATGAATTCATTTAGAGCTATTGTTAGAGAAATAGAATATGAAGTAGGAAGGCAAATAGAAGTAATAGAAGCAGGAGGAAAAATAGAACAAGAAACACTAAGATGGGATGATGTGTCTGGAAAAACCTTTTCAATGAGGGATAAAGAAGATGCAGAGGATTATAGATATTTTCCAGAGCCAGATTTAGTAGCAATAAGACTTTCAGATGAATACATAGAAAAAGTTAGAAGCTCATTGCCAGAATTACCAGAGAATAGAAAGAAAAGATATTTAGAAGAATATGAGTTATCACAAAAGGATGCAACATTATTAACAGCTTCTAAATATTTGTCAGATTTATTTGAGGGAACATTGAAAATATATGGTACACCAAAAGCTATAGCAAATTGGATTTTATCAGATATTTCTAGAATAATAAATGAAAAAGAAATTGAAGCAAATGAAATACCATTTACAGCAAAAGAATTGGCAAAAGTTATAGAACTAATAGATAATGGAACAATAAGTTCGGCAATTGCTAAAAAAGTAATAGAGGAATTATTTGAAAATCCAAAAAATCCAGAAGATATTATAAAGGAAAAAGGATGGATACAGATTTCAGATGAGGGTGCAATTAAAGAAGTAGTTTTAAAAATATTAGATAATAATCCACAATCTATAATAGATTATAAAGCTGGAAAAGACAGGGCTTTGGGATTCTTGGTTGGGCAAGCAATGAAAGAGACAAAAGGAAAAGCAAACCCACAAATGCTAAATGAAATGTTTTTAGAAGAATTAAAAAAATAATATGCATAAAAAATAAAGGGCTGTTCCGCGAAAAGGAATAGCTCTTATAATGTATATTAACACTTTAAATCTTTTTTTATTTGATTAAATACAAACCCACATGCAATAAAGGTAACTATAAAAAATAGACTAGAGCGAAATAATGAAATTCCTATGTAATAAAAGATTGGATAAGCATAAAATCTGTATATTAATAAAATAGAAATAGCAAATATGCAAAATATAAAGCAATACCTAAGACCTGACATCACAGTTTTTAGTATTAATTTATCAAAAGACCTTAATTCATTAATAATTTTATTCATGCTAATATCAATCCTCTCTATATTTCAATAAATATCTTATATTAATATTAACATAAACTACAAGTAAAAATCAAAGGTAATTTATGCCAAAAATTGAATAAAGAGCCTTAATATATTCATATTAAAAGTCTTTATTGAAGCAAATTTACTGGTCTTGTGTTAAAAGACTTAAAATCTTTCTATATATTTCATTAGAATTATTTTCCCAGTTACTTACAATTTTTTTCGCTTGTTCTCTAGAAGGCGCTGTAGCTTTCAATTCAAAACAACATTCATTGTTTTCAAGGATTTTGCAAGTAACAACATAATTATTTTCGCTACGAGGTGTGAATTCAGCAATAACTGCACTTTCTGTTTTAGCAGTTGTCAATTCTGTATCAATTTGCAATTTCAAAATTCCAGGTAAAATATCTTCTGTTAATTCAAGAACATTTTTACCCAAAGTAGTAATTTTGTAAATAGTATGTATTCCATTATTAAAGTATTCAATGTATTTATTATTGGTTAAATCTAATAAAAATTGCTGAAAATAAAAATAATTCATATCATTTATAGAAAGTACCAATTTATATAGCCCTTCATTAGATATAGGGTTTGGTAATTTATTCAAAATATATAAGATTATAACTTTTCCTTCTGCTAGGGTTTCATTATCAGATGTTAATTTCACAATATTCACTCCTATTTAACAACCATTTATTTTTTATAAAAATAAGTTATTTTAATGTACTTATACTATATAACATTTTTAAACAAAAAACAAGTAAATAGAACAAAAACACTTTTATTGAGTTAAATAAAATTTTAAAATATGTCTTGTATAAAATATATTGAATAGTGTATACTTTATACGAAAGGAATGTGATAAATATGGATAGAAAAGTAAAAGTTGTACAATTTGGTACAGGAAAAATGGCAGTATACACAATGAGGTATGTGCTAGAAAAAGGTGGAGAAATAGTTGGAGCAATAGATGTTAACCCAGCTGTTATAGGCAAAGATGTATCTGAAATAATTGGAACTTGGGATAAGCTAGATGTTAAAGTTACATCATTAGAAAATGCAGAAGAAATGATGCGAGAAGTGAAGCCAGACATAGCAATAGTAACAACTATGAGTTTAATAGAAGATGTAAAAGAAGCATTAATGCTATGTGCAAAATTAGGAGTTAATGCAATAACAACATGTGAAGAAGCATTTTATCCTCAAAACTCAAACCCTGTAGTAACAAGAGATATAGATGAATTAGCAAAGAAAAATAATTGTACAATTACAGGTAGCGGATATCAAGACATATATTGGGGACAATTAATAAGCTCAATTGCAGGTTCTACACATAAAATAACAAAAATAGTTGGAAGTTCAAGCTATAATGTAGAGGATTATGGAATAGCGTTGGCAAAAGCACATGGAGCAGGACTTACATTAGAACAATTTGAAAAAGAAGTAGCAGCAGGAGATAATATTTCAGAAGAGGAAAGAATAGAATTAATAAATAATGGAAAGTTTTTACCATCATATATGTGGAATGTAAATGGATGGCTTTGCTCAAAGTTGGGACTAACAGTATTAGAGCAGACTCAAAAATGTGTACCACAAGTATATAAAGAGGATATAGAATCTTCTACATTGGGAATGACTGTAAAAGCTGGACAAGCAACTGGAATGAGTGCAGTTGTTACAACAAAGACAAAAGAAGGAATAACATTAGAAACAGAATGCATAGGTAAAGTATATTCAAAAGAAGATTTTGATAAAAACGAATGGAGCATATATGGAGAACCAGATACAACAATAGTAGTAGCAAGACCTTCAACAGTAGAATTGACTTGTGCTAGTGTTGTAAATAGAATACCAGATGTATTAAATGCAGAACCAGGTTATGTAACAACAGAAAAAATGGGAGAATTACAATATAGAGTAAAACCATTAAATGAGTATGTAAATCACAATTAGGGACAGTTCTTAATTGGCAAAAATCGACATAATTTGACAAATGAGCTCAAAAACGTTATAATATATGTAGGTGATTTTCCTTGAGGGGGTTGCATCATGGAAGACATCAGAAACCAAGATAGGAGAAACAATATGGCAAATTGCAATTGCAAAGGCGTGCAGATTGAGGTGATCTGCACAAAAAGGGAGAGTCAAAAAAAGGAGTGTTACATTTGTGTAATGACTCCTGACCAACCTTCAGGAGATTACCTGAAGGCAAAAACTTCGGAAGGCCTTTATTTCATAGGCATTCCGAGGACAGTAAAGCACGTTTACAGGGCAGTAAACGTGCCGGCAGAGGTAGAATCCCTCCACCTCTTCTTTGAAGGTGTGGAAAGAAACCTCCCAATCTTATTTAAATAAGATTGGGAGAGGGAAATCTCCCCGCAGGTTCATCGGTACAACCGATGGACCTGTGTTTTAGTTTAAATCTGATGTACAATGAGGACATTTAACAGCTTTATAATTGATTTCTGAAAAACAGAATGGACATATTTTTGTTTCTGGTTCTGGAGCAGGCTCTTGTTTTTTTTCTTTTATTTTGAACAATCTATTCTTTTTCGATAATTTTTCTAATCTTTCTTTTCCTTTTTTAGTAATCTTTTCAAAATTACCTTTGGCACTGTCTGCTAATTTTTTATTTATTTTATTAGCAGAACGAATAGCAATAAAAATTGAAAAAGCAATAATTAAAAAGTCTATAATTGCAGTTATAAAATTTCCATATTTAATAGAAACATCGCCTACTGTGAATGCCAAAGTAGAAAAATCTACTTTTCCAGTAACTATAGAAATTGAGGGCATAACAATATCATTAACTAAAGAGGTAACTATTTTTTGAAAAGCACCGCCTATAATAATACCAATAGCCATATCAAATATATTTCCTCGAGTAGCAAAATCTTTAAATTCTTTTAACATTATAAAAACCAATCCTTTCTAAAAATATATATAACATAATATGACAAAAAACACCAAAAGTCAATTATAAATTTATGTTGGACTCTTGTTTTTTAAGCTTTTATATTGTATATTGAAGGAAATAGGAGATGACAAAATGGATTTTAATATTGAGAAAAATAGTGATAAAGAATACGTTTTAGGCCAAGTGAGACAGCAGGGGAAAATTCTTGACTTAGCAAGTGAGGATTTTAAAAAAGATAAAGAAGTAGTTTTAGAGGCTGTAAAAAATGATCCAGAGGCTTTAGAATTTGCTAGTATAGAACTAAAAGGAGATAAAGAGATTGTTTTAGAATCTGTAAAAAAGGTGGGGTGGACTATCTGCTATGCGAGCGAAAAGCTAAGAGATGACAAAGAAGTAGTTTTAGCAGCAGTACAAAAAAATGGACAAGGATTATATTATGCTTCACAAACATTAAGAAATGACAAACAAGTCGTTTTAGAAGCGGTTAAGAATAAAGGCATAATTTTAAAATATGCAAGCGCTAGACTGAGAAAAGATAAGGATGTTGTAATAGAAGCCATAAAACAAAACAAAAAAGCAAAAGAGTATATACTGTCAGATGAATTAAAAAACGATGAAGATATACTAAAGTTGTTAGAGTAATAAAAATATAATTGAATAAAAAATTGATAAACATCAAAAAATAATAAAAATGCTATATGGAGGCTCTTATGAAAATCTCTTGGATTAAATATGCGAATGATACTAAAAGTTTTTCATTGCCTGAAAAATTAGGTTTTGATGTTTTTAAATTACAGGACTTAGAGCAAACAGATAAAAAGATAGAAGAACTTGTGAAAAAACAGTATGATACAATAATCGTTTCTAACGATGTAGCAAGCTTTTCAGAAAACATTATTAAAAAATATTCCCAAAATGAAGAAATTAATATAATAATATCAGCAAGAAAAGAATAGAGATATATAAAATAGGGAGGACAAAATTAATATGTTTTATGAGCAGTTTGTTATAGATTTTGGCAGTAGATTTTATAGACTAAACTTAAAAAATAACTTTACAGATATAATATTTATTTGTGTAGGAAGTAATAAAATAACAGGAGACAGTTTGGGACCTATAGTAGGGGCTAAATTAAAGCAAAAATTAGGTACAAATATTGCTATTATAGGTACGACAGAAACTCCAGTTAATTATGAGAACATAAAAGAAATAAATGATAATATAAAAATAAAGTACTTAAATCCATGTGTAATATGCGTAGATTCGGCAATGGGAAAAAATGCAGACATAGGAAAAATAATAGTAAATTGGGGTGGAATAACATTAGGAAAAGCAGTAAACAATGGCATATATTTAGAATCACATATAAATATAAAAGGAGTAGTAGGCAAAGATGAAGAAGAAATTTTAACAAATTTTAGAGAATTAACTTTAGTTAATAAAAAGGTAATAGAAAAAATGTCAAATGAAGTTACAGAAGGAATAAACAAGGTAATAAATAGTATTGTATAAAAGTGGAAAAATTGGAAATAATTTATATATATTAAAGGTGGAGGTATATATAAATATGGAAGATATGAGAAATATAGTAGTACTTAAAGATTTGCCATCTAATTTAGTAGAAGAAGCAATTATTGTATTAAAACAAAATCAAAAAATAAAAAAACCAGAGTATGTAGAAAACAAGGGAAAAACGGAGCAAAAAAGTGAGAAACATAAATTTGGAAATTATATAACTAAAGAAGCGGAAATGCTTATAACAGACTATATAACAAAAGTTGAGAAAAACAAAAAAAATAAAGAAATAAAAAAAATAGAAAATAAGTATAAAACATTAAAAAGAATAAATATAGGGTTAAGCATAATATTATTTATAAGCTTATTATTTAATTTAATATAAATAGGTATAAAACATCTCTTTATGGAATATAAATTTAAAAAACATTACAAAGGAAGAGGTGTTTTTATTATGGAAAGAACCATAAGTATAGAAGAAAGAATAAGAAGAGCAGAAGAAATATATAATAGAAGGCAAAATAGAGATATAAGAGTATCTTCTTCTACGGTAAACTCGGGACAAAAAACAACACTGCCATTATTTAAAAAAATGATATTACAACTATTAATATGTACAGTAATATATTTTATATTTTATCTTATAAAAAATAATAATTACATTTTTTCACAAGATGTAATGGAAAGGACATCAGAGATATTAAAATATGATGTGAACTTTAATAACTTATACAATAATGCAATAGTATTTATAAATAAGCAGAAACAACCCAATATAGAGGAAAATGAAAAAATACAAAACGAAGAAAAAGAGGAGCTACAAAGTAATGAAAACAAAGAACCAACAGAAGAAAAAAACGAGGAGGAGGAGAAAAAAGAAAATAATGGAGTGGGCGGTGGAGGAAATGCAGAAATAGTTGCAGTAGTTTCTGAGCCATCAGCACCGAAAACGCAAATGGAGTTAGATGCAGACTATGTAAAAGAAAACTACAATTTAATTTTACCAATACAAGGAATAGTAACATCAAGATTTGGTAAAAGAGAGCCTACAGATATAATATCAGAAAATCATCAAGGAATAGATTTAGGCGCAGAAGCAGGAACATCAATAAAATCTGCAATGGATGGAGAGGTAATAATATCTGGAACAGATAGAGATTACCGGTAACTATATAGTAATAAAAGATAATTGCGTAAAAACACTATATGGACATTGTAGCAAGCTTTTAGTAGAAAAAGGGGATAAAGTTAAGCAAGGAGATATAATAGCAGAGGTTGGAGAAACAGGGAAAGCAACAGGTCCGCACCTTCATTTTGAAATAATAAAAGACGAAAGAGTAATAGACCCAGAATATGTAATGGATTTTTAGAGTAAAAAGAGAAAGGACAAAAATGAGTATAAAAATAGATTTAAAAATATTTCTTTTTGCGCTTATTTATATAATAACAAAACAAATAAAAATATATGCAATATTAATGTTATTTGCATTTGTACATGAATTAGGACATTTAATAATAGGTATGTTATTGGGATTTAAACCTATATCTATAAATATTACTCCTTATGGACTGCAAATAGAATTTAAAGTACTTTGTGAAGAATATAATAGAAAAGTAAACAAGGGAACAATTCTATGTGTAAAAAGGGCTATAATTGCACTGGCTGGGCCACTTACTAATATTGCTATAATATTTTTTACTCTATTAATAACAAAAGGGAATATGGAAAAGAGTTTAATAATTATTTATTCAAATGCATTAATAGGCATATTCAACTTTATTCCTATATATCCATTAGATGGTGGAAGAATAATAAAAGAAATATTACATATAAAATTTGGACTACAAAAGTCACGTGATTATATAAATAAAATCTCGAATATAACAGTAGTGATCCTAACTGCAATAAGCAGTATAGTGATATTATATATACACAATATAGCAATACTAATAATTATTACATATTTATGGTATTTAGTAGTTCTGGAAAACCAAAAATATAAATTACAGAAAAATACCATAAAGGGTTTACAAAACGCGAAAAATATGATATCTTAATTGCATAAACTCCCAAGACGGGAGGAGAAGCAACAGCAAGAATTTTTTCTTGTTTAAGTATGCAAAAGGTGGCGAAAGAAATTTTCAAGGCGAGTAACCAGTCATACCTAGGAATGACATCATAAAACTATTACTTAATGTAACCTTGACTAAAAGTAGTAGAGAAAGGAGAGACAGCATGGTAGATAAAAGTAGGTTTGTTGGACGATGGCACCGGATAAAGGGACCCATAAAGGTATTTGTGGGTGGAGAGCCAATCGAGTTTGGCACACACAAGGATGAAGGAACATTCATTCTCGTGGAGAACGAATTATATGATGAGGAATCAGAAATATGGTTCGTTTCTCAAAATGAATTCATTGTCGTGATAAAAAACGACAATAATCTTGCAATCCTGCGTGAGGCAGGATTGCAGGAGTTGAAGTAAAGAGAGAGGAGGATATCCATACATGCAAGATATCCTCCTCAATTCTATATTCGGATTTTTTTTATAAAAGCCTTGATTTATGTGCAAAATTATGGTAGAATATTAAACGTTATAAGTGGCTAGAGGCCATCCTTGCTTGTTTTTAAAGACAGGCTATAATCCATAAGGAGGTGAAAGATAATGAATAAATACGAAAGTGTTATCATTATTAATCCAACTGTTGAAGCAGAAAAGATTAAAACATTAGTACAAAAATTTACAGATTTGATTAATAATGCAGGTAAAGTAGAAAAAGTTGATGAAGTAGGCAAAAAGAAATTAGCTTATGAAGTTAAGAAGAATAAAGAAGGATACTACGTAATAATTAACTTTGAAGCTCAACCAGAATTAATAGTAGAACTTGAAAGAAACTACAGAATAACAGATGAAGTTCTAAAATTTATAGTAGTAAGAGTAGAGGAATAATTAGAATTCGGGGGCCTTAAATTGAAAGGTAAGGTGTAGTATGAACAAAGTAATTTTAATGGGAAGATTAACAAGAGATCCAGAAGTTAGATATACTCAAACAAACAATACATTAGTAGCTTCTTTTAGCTTAGCTGTAAATAGAAGATTTACAAAGCCAGGAGAAGAAAGACAAGCAGATTTTATCAATGTAGTTGCATGGAGCAAATTAGGTGAATTCTGTAGTAAATATTTTAAAAAAGGTCAACAAGTAGGAATAATAGGAAGAATTCAAACAAGAAATTGGGATGATGAACAAGGACAAAAGCATTACATAACAGAAGTTGTTGCAGAAGAAGCATATTTTGCAGATAGCAAAAGAGATGGAGACGCAAGTGCAAATTTTGATGCAACATTTGGTGCAATGCCATCAGCTAATCCTAATTCTGATTTTGAAATATCTTCAGGAGATGACCTACCATTTTAAAAAAGTAGGAGGGAAATGAAAATGGCAGATAACAAGAAAAATAAAAGAAATAATAATAGAAGCAACAATATGGATGAAGATTTCAACCTTAAATTTAGAAAAGTTAGAAAAAAAGTTTGTCCATTATGTGCTGATAAAAATCTAGTGTTAGATTACAAAAATGCAGAACAGTTGAAAAAGTTTACCAATGATAAAGGTAAAATTCTTCCAAGAAGAGCAACTGGAGCATGTGCAAAACATCAAAGAGATATAACATTAGCAATAAAAAGAGCAAGACAAATAGCTGTATTACCATATACACAAGAATAGTAACAAAAAGTGGGGACATATATAAAATATGTTCCCATATTTTGAATTATAAAGATAAAAAAGATTTTGAAAGCTGTGAGGTGGAAATATTGAAAACTAAAATTGTGATATTTATAAGTTTAATTGTGAGTTTGTTTACATTAACAGGATGTGCAAAAACAGAAGTTCAAAAAGAAAACTATAAAATAGTCACATCATTTTACCCAATGTATATAATTGCAAGAAATATAACTGATGGAGCTAATAATGTTCAATTAGTAAATATGACAGAACAAAATACAGGATGTATACATGATTACACGCTTACCACAAATGATATGAAAAAAATAGAAAATGCAGATATTTTTATACAAAATGGATTAGGATTAGAAATATTTATGGACAAAATTTTTACAATATATCCTAATTTGAAAGTGCTAGATGCAAGTATAAATATAAAAAATGTAATAAAAGAAGACGAGGTAAATCCACATGTGTGGACGAGTATAGAAAATTATATTAATCAAGTAAAAGAAATATCGCAAGTATTAATACAGCAAAATTCAGAGAATAAGCAGATATATGAAGAAAATACAGAAAAATATATAAAGGATTTAGAAAAAGTTGAAAAACAATATGAGGAAATTTCGCAAGAACTTAATGGGCAAAAGGCTATATGCTTAAATGAAGCCTTGGAATATTTGGCAAAAGATATAAAATTGGAATATATTTCTTTACATACAGATCATGACGAAAACTCAATGTCAGCAGAAAGCATAAAAAATATAATAAATAAGATGAATACAGAAAATATTAAAATAATATTAATTGGTAAGGATGATAGCATTAAAAATGCAGAAATATTGGCAAATGAAACTAATGCAAAAATATATAAGCTAGATACAGTATTAACAGGAGCAACAGACAAAAGTGCTTATATAGATGCGGCAAACAGGAACTTAGAAGTACTAAAAAGTGTATTAGGAGATGAAAAGTAAAATGGATGAGAAAAAAGCATGTGGTTTACACTGTACAAAAATTAATAACATAAGTGTAAAATTTGGTAATGACGTAATATTAAAAAATGTAAGTATTCATATACACTGTGGAGAACTAACAGTTATAATAGGAAGAAATGGTGCAGGGAAAAGTACATTATTAAAAGCAATATTAGGTGAAGTAGAACATAAAGGAAATATTATTTTTACAGATGAAAAAGATAATTTAACTAAAAAGATAAAAATTGGATATGTGCCACAAAAACTTAATATTGAAAAACACATGCCTACAACTGTTTTTGATATGTTTGCTTCTTGTATTTCGTACATACCCGTATTTATGAAAAAAGACAAGAAGATATATAAGGAAATAAAGGAACATTTAAAAATTTTTGGAGTAGATAGGCTAATAGACAAAAGTATAGGAGATTTATCAGGTGGTGAACTTCAAAGAGTACTAATTGCAATGGCAACAAAGCCTATTCCGAATTTACTAATATTAGATGAACCTGTTTCTGGAATAGACAAAAATGGAATTAGAGATTTTTATCAAATATTAAATAGACTAAAAGCAGAATATGATATGTCAATAATCTTAGTATCACATGATTTAGAGTTGGCAAATCAGTATGCAGATAGAGTTATATTACTGGATAAAGAAGTAATAAAAGAAGGAACACCACAAGAAGTATTTGAAAGCCTAGAATTTAAAAACAGATTTGGAGAATTATAATAAAAGGAAGATTAAATATGGAAATAATATACAATATTTTAGAAACATTAATACCATTTGAATTTATTAATTATACATTTATGAAAAATGCATTAATTGCAATAATATTAGTATCGCCAGTATTTGCAATATTAGGAACAATGATAGTAAATAATAAAATGGCTTTTTTTTCAGATGCCCTTGGACATTCTGCAATATGTGGAATTGCCATAGGAACACTATTAGGAATATCTAATGTAAATATATCTGTAATATTTTTTGCTGTAATTTTTGCGTTACTACTAAATTGGGTAAAAAACAAAACAACATATGGTGCAGATACAATAATAAGTGTATTTTCCTCAATTGCCATAGCACTAGGTTTAGCAATACTTGCGCAAAGTGGTAGTTTTAACAAATACTCAAGCTACCTAGTTGGAGACATTTTAAGTATTACAAATGTAGAAATAGTATACTTGTTTTTAACATTTATATCTGTATTATGTTTTTGGTATTTTACATTTAATAAATTAAATGTAATAAGTATAAATACTTCGTTAGCAAAAAGCAGAGGCATAAACATAAAACTTATTGATAATATATTTGTTGTATTAATAGCAATTATAGTAATGATATCTATAAGATGGATAGGAATATTATTAATTAATTCTTTACTAATATTACCAGCAGCATCAAGCAGAAACATAGCAAAAAATATGAGAACATATCATTTATTTTCTATAATAATTTCATTATTTTCAGGCGTATTGGGATTAATATTATCATATTATTATAATATACCAACAGGACCAATGATTGTAATAATTTCAGGAGCAATATATTTTGTAACATTTGCAATAAAGAGAAACAGATAAATAAAAGCATGTAAAAAGCGAAACATCATTTTGTTTCGCTTTTTAGTATTTTTTGTAAGGCATTTTCTATGTTTGATATTCTTTTTTCAAATATTTGATTTGTCATGTCTGCAATTTTGTTATATTCCCTTAATTTAGATAGGTTTTGCATACATGCCTTATGCCTTTTTTCTGCATTTTTATTTTCCATTATTTGTTCTTTTCTTACTTCGTTTAATAGTTCATTTATTGCTTCGATTAGTGATTCTAAATTTTCCTGTGAATTTTTCATTTTTCCACAATCCTTTCTTAATATTATCACTTCTTAGCAATTATTATTGTAACATTTTATTATGTATTAAGCAATATATTTTAAAAAATTTGTTTGTACGAAGTTAATATTTAATATATCATATAGCTAAAATGCTGAAATATAAGCTTTAAATGAAATAAAAAAGCATATGTTTCAACACTTGTAGATAATATAACTCTAAAAACCATTAACTATTAACAAATAGCCTTAAATATTAGCTAAATCTATTGTAAAAAGTACAAATATATATTAAAATATTTGTATCTAAAACAAGAAGGAATGAGGAAAAACATGAAAAAAAATCTAAATTTTTATATAACATTATGGATTGTAAAATTAATTTCAACCGGATTAAAACTGTTAGGCAAAAATGCAACATATTATCCAGGGAAATTAGCATTAGATATGTGCCCAGGTTTTATGGGAATGTTAGATAAACCAAAAACCATAATTGGTGTAACAGGAACAAATGGCAAAACAACAGTATCAAATATGATTAATGATATATTAATAGATAATGGATATAAAATAATAAACAATAAATATGGCTCTAATATAGATGCAGGAATAGCCACTACATTGCTACAAGGAGCAACACTATTTGGAAAAAGCAAAAAAGAAATTGCCGTTTTAGAAATAGATGAAAGAAGTGCACCAAAAGTATTTCCATATATAACTCCAACATATTTAATATGTACAAATATATTTAGAGATTCATTAATGAGAAACGCACATACGGAATTCATATCAGAAATAGTATCAAAAAATGTTCCAAAAGATACAATTGTAATAGAAAATGCAGATGATTTAATATGTAGTGGTATAGCACCAAATAATGCAAAAATATATTTTAGTATAGATAAATTAGATACAGATACAAAAGAACCACATAACATTGTAAGAGATATTATTACATGTCCTGTATGTAATACAAAATTGGAATATGAATATTACCGTTACCATCATATTGGAAAAGCACATTGTCCCAAATGTGGGTTTGGTACACCTAAAGCAGATTACATTGCAAATAATATAGATATTAATAACCAAAAAATGTGTATAAAAACTCCAACAGGTGAGCAAGAGTTTAAACTTATTACAGACAATATTATAAACATATATAATATGCTTGCAGTGATAACAGTTTTAGAGCAAATGGGATTAACAGAAGATCAAATAAACAATTCATTTGCAAAGCTAAAAATAGTAGAAACAAGATTTAGTGAAGAAAATGTCGATGGAATAAGAATTGTAACACATCTAGCAAAAGGAATAAATCCAATTGCATGTTCAAGAGCATTTGAATATGCAAAGAACGCGGATGGAAACAAAGCAGTAATAGTAATAGTGGATGACTTACATGAAGAGGCAAAGGGCTCAGAAAATACATCTTGGCAATATGACACAGATTATGAGTTTTTAAATGATGAAAGTATAAAACAAGTAATAATAGCAGGACCAAGATATTTAGACGGTAAAGTAAGACTATTAATGGCTGGGGTTCCAGATGAGAAAATATCTTGTAGAAAAGATATATTAGAAGCAACAAATGAACTAAGACTTGATGGAATAGATGGGGTATTTATCTTACACGATTTATATTCTATAAAAGAAACAAAAGAAATAAAACAAAAAGTAGAGGGAATGATAAAGGGAAGGAATGAAATAAAAGATGAAAATTGAAGTATTATTTCCAGAATTTTGTAATTTATATGGAGATATAAGCAATATAGATTATTTAAAAAAATGTGTACCAGAGGCAGAAGTAATTTATACTGCAATAGACAACGAACCAGCATTTCTTACACAAAACGTTAATTTAATATATCTAGGACCACTTACAGAAAGAAAACAAGAAATTGTAATAGAAAAGTTAATGCCATATAAGGAAAAGATACAAGAACTAATTAATAATAATACACCATTTCTTTTTACAGGTAATGCAATAGAAGTATTAGGGAAATATATTGAAGATGAAGATGGAACAAGTATAGATGGATTAGGTATATTTGAAGTATGTGCAAAAAGAAATATGATGCATAGATTTAATTGCCTATATATGGGACAATATGACAATATAGAAATAATAGGTTTTAAAAGTCAATTTACAATGCTGTATGGAGATAATAGTAAAAATTATTTTATGAATACTCAAATGGGGATAGGAATAAATGACACAACAAAATTAGAAGGTATAAAAGAAAATAATTTTTTTGGAACATATGTTATAGGACCATTATTAATCCTAAATCCATTATTTACGGAAAGATTGCTTAAAACAATGGGGGTAGAGAAACCGGAAATAGCATTTAAACAGGATGTAATAGCGGCATATGAGGAAAGATTAAGAAAATACAAGGAATTGACAAAAAAATAAACATTATGATATAACAGTATATGAGAAAATAGAAATTTATTATTCTCAAAAAGGAATAAAAATAATTATGAAAAATATTAAAGAATATAATTTAGAAGAATTAAAAGAAGAAATGACTTCTTTAGGGGAAAAACCATATAGAGCAGAACAGATTTTTAAATGGATATACAAAGATAAAGTAAAAGAATTTGATGAGATGACAAATCTTTCAATCGAGCTAAGAGAAAAATTGCAACAAAATTATACAATGTGTAATTTTAAAATTTTAAAGAAACAAGAATCATCTGATGGAACAAAAAAATATTTATTTGATGTATTAGATGGGAATGCGATAGAGACGGTTTTAATGCAATATCATCATGGAAAAACAATATGTGTATCTTCTCAAATTGGTTGCAAGATGGGGTGTAAATTCTGTGCATCTACAGGAATAAATTTTGTTAGAAACTTAACCGCAGGAGAAATAGTAGAACAAATAGTAGCAGTAGAGCAAGATATAGGAGAAGAGATTTCTAATATTGTGTTTATGGGAATAGGAGAACCGTTAGACAATTTTGACAATGTAATAAAAGCGATTAAGATTATGAATAATCCTAAAGGACTAAACATAGGTGGAAGACATATAAGTATTTCAACATGTGGAGTTGTTCCAAAAATATATGAATTGGCAAACCAAAAATTGCAATGTACATTATCAATATCATTACATGCTACAAATAATAACAAAAGAAGTTCAATGATGCCAATAAATAATAGATATCAAATAGAAGAGCTAATAAAAGCTTGCAAGGATTATATAAAAGCAACAAATAAAAGAGTTTCTTTTGAATATGCCCTTGCAAAAGACAATAATGATAATTTGGAAGATGCGAAAGAATTGGTAAAATTGCTAAAGGGAATGATATGTCATGTTAATTTGATACCAATTAATAAAATTGAGAATGGAGAGTTTTCAAAGAGTACAAATGAAAATATAATAAAGTTTAGAGATTATTTAAATGAACACGGTATAGTAGCAACAATAAGGAGAGAACTTGGGTCAGACATAGATGCAGCTTGTGGTCAACTTAGAAGAAAAGAAATGAAAAAGGAGTGAATAATGAAAGCATTCGCAAAAACAGATATAGGAAAAGCTAGAGAAATAAATCAAGACTATTATTATATTCCAACAACAGATAAATTAGATTTATATATATTAGCTGATGGAATGGGAGGCTATAATGGTGGAGAAGTAGCAAGCAAATTAGCAATAGATTCTGTTAAAAAGTACATAGAAAATAATTTCGAAAAAGAAAAAGAGACAAAAGAAAGTATACTAAATTTAATAAAAAGCGCAATAGAATATGCAAATATGATTGTATATAAAAAATCAAAAGAAGTAAAAGAATTAGAAGGAATGGGTACTACTTTAGATGTATGCTTAATATATAATAATAAGATATTTATAGGACATGTGGGAGATAGTAGAATTTATAGAATAAGACAAAATGTAATGAGAAAATTAACTAAAGACCATAGTTATGTACAAAAATTAATAGAAGATGGAACAATAACAAGAGAAGAAGCAATGACTCATCCTAAAAAAAATATGCTTATGAAAGCTCTTGGATGTACTCCATATGTAGAACCAGATGTAAGAGCTAGAAATTATATTGTAGGAGATATATTAATAATGTGCTCAGATGGATTGACAAATATGGTTAAAGAAGAGGAAATATATAAAACTGTAATAGAAGATGCAGTAGAAGCACCAAAAAAATTAATTGAGCAAGCAAATAAATTAGGCGGATATGATAATATAACAGTAATTACAATATTATAAAATTTTTAAAATGTAGGGGCGATTTTAATCGTCGCTGGATAATGAGGAGAGAAAAGTATGAGTTTAGAAGGGAAAACAATAGGAAGCAGGTATGAAATACTAGAAAAAATAGGTGTTGGAGGAATGGCCACTGTATATAAGGCAAAAGACAATATATTAAAAAGAAATGTTGCAATAAAAGTATTAAGAGACGAATTTACAACAGACGAAGAATTTATTAAAAGATTTAATACAGAAGCACAGTCAGCAGCAAGCCTTACACATCCTAATATTGTTTCAATTTATGATGTAGGACATGAAGAAAATTTGTATTTTATAGTAATGGAATTAATAAAAGGAAAAACACTAAAACAAATAATAACAGAAGAGGGTGTATTACCTTGGAAATGGTCTATTAATATAGCAATGCAAATAGCCTCTGCGTTAGAAATGGCGCATAAAAATAATATAATACATAGAGATATTAAACCACATAATATAATAATTACAGAAGACGGAATTGCTAAGGTTACAGATTTTGGTATAGCAAAAGCAGTATCAAATTCTACAATAACAGCATTTGGAACAACAATAGGTTCTGTGCATTATTTTTCGCCAGAGCATGCAAGAGGAGGATATACAGATGCTAAGTCAGACATATATTCATTAGGAGTAGTAATGTATGAGATGGTTACTGGTAGAGTACCTTTTGATGCAGATACTCCAGTTTCAATAGCATTAAAACACATGCAGGAAAAACCGGTAGAACCAATAAAACTAAATCCTTCAATACCATATGCAGTTAATAAAATTATAATGAAAGCAATGCAAAAGGAGGTATCATTAAGATATAGCTCAGCAACAGAACTATTAAAAGACTTAAGTTTAGCTTTAAAAAATCCAGAAGGTGAAGGAATAGGAATATCAGAAGAAAACATAGAAAACTCTTATACACAAGTAATTCCTACTATAAGGGAAGGTGAAGAGATGAAAAAGAAAGAAACGGAAACAAAGAATAAAAATGTATTTTTTGAAAAACATAAAAAAGCTATAATGATATCAATAATAGCATTTGTGATAATCTTTATACCATTTGCAGGATTTTTTGGAACACAAGCTATATTAAGTGCAGGCAGAGCGAAGGACGTTAAATTGCCAAATTTGGTAGGGAAAACAATAGAAGAAGCGGAACAAGAATTGAAAAAAGCAAAATTAATAATAGATACAAGAGAAGAATTTAGCCCAGATGTAGAAGCAGGTAAAATAATATCTCAAAATCCTCCTTTTGCAGATAATTATACAGTTAAGGAAAACAGTACTGTAGAAGTTATAGTAAGTAAAGGAACAGAGATGACAAAAATGCCAAAAGTAATAGGCATGAAATTTGAAGAGGCAGAAAATGAATTAAAAAATAGCAATTTGCAAATAGAAAAAATAGATAAAATAAGTAAAACTGTGGAAAAGGAAATAGTAATAGAGCAAGAACCAGCAGAGGGAACAGAACTAAAATCCGGAGAAAAAGTAAAAGTGTATGTTAGTATTGGAAATGGATTAAAACAAGTAGTAACACAATATGTTATAGGAAAAACAGAAAAAAATGCTAAAGAACTATTAACAAAAGATGGTTTAGAGGTTGAAATTGCAACAGAGGAAGATACAACAAAGGAAAATGGTATAGTATTAAAACAAAGTATAGAAGCGGGTAAAACTGTAGATGAAGGAACAAAAATAATAATTACTGTTAATAAAATAGCAGAAATCAAATCTGGAAAATTAGACATTAATTTGAAAGCATTAACAGGAGGAATAAAATTAGGGGCTGATGGAAAAGAAATTGATCCAGAAGCAACATTAACAGTAAAGGTTGTATCTGCCGGAAAAGAGGAAACAGTATATAATGAAAAACATAGAAAAGACTCAGAAAGCATTAGCTTTAGTATAACAGGAGTAGGAACAATAACAGTAAAGGTATTTGTAAATGATGTAAAAAAAGCGGAGAAACAAATGAACTTAAATTCTTCAGAAACATTTTGGAAAGTTGAATAAAGGGGTAAAAATTGCAAAAAGGAATAATAGTAAAAAATATTTCAAATTTATATAAGGTTGAAACTGAAAATAATATATTTTTGTGCGAAGCTAGAGGAAAGTTTAAAAAAAGTGGAATAACACCAGCTGTAGGTGACAGAGTACAGATAAATTCAATAAATGAACAGAAAGGAATTATTGAAGAAGTATTAGAACGAAGTAATTACATAAAAAGACCTAAAATTGCTAATCTTACTCAAATTGTATTTGTACTTTCAATGAGTATGCCTAAACCTGATTTACTACTTTTAGATAAACAATTAGCTTTTGCAGAATTTTTAAGAATTGAGCCAATAATATGTATAAATAAAATTGACTTAGAAAAAGAATATAGAATTTTAGAAATAGAAAAAATATATCAAGACATAGGTTATAAAGTTATAAAGACAAATGCACAGATTGGAGAAAATGTGCAATCAATAAAAGATGTATTAAAGAATAATATAACTGCTTTTTCCGGTAACTCAGGTGTTGGAAAATCTACTTTAATAAATGGAATATTTAAAGAAAAAATAGCAGAAGAAGGAACTATAAGTAATAAAAATAAAAAAGGAAAAAATACAACCACAACAGTCGAATTATATAAAATAGACAATAATTCATATATAGCAGACACTCCTGGATTTGCAACATTTGACATATATGAAATAAAAAGTGGAGAATTAGATGAGTATTTTAGAGAGTTTCATAACTATATAGAAGAATGTGAATATATAGGATGTAATCATATAAAAGAAATAAATTGTGGAGTAAAAAAAGCAGTTGAGTATGAAAAAATTTCAAAAATGAGATATCAAAATTACTGCAAAATATATAATGAATTAAAACAAAAGGAGGATAACAGATGGTAGAGGTTTCAGCATCAATATTAAATATGGATAATGAAAATGCAATAAAAAACTTATATGAATTAGAAACAGCACTAATAGACTATTTTCATATTGATGTAATGGACGGTAAATTTGTAAAAGATAATACTACAGAAAAAATGATAGAATATAGTGAATATATTAGCAGTATATCAAGTCTACCGTTAGATATACATCTAATGGTAGAAGATGTAGAACAATATATAAAGAGTTTTTCTGTATTTGAGCCTAATTTAATAACATTTCATATAGAAGCAAGAAAAAACAAAGAGGAAATATTTGAATTAATCAAGTTAGTAAAAGAAAGTAATTCAAGAGTTGGGCTAGCAATAAAGCCAAACACAAAAATTGAAGAAATATACAATTATTTACCATATATACACTCTGTTTTGATAATGACTGTTGAGCCAGGGCTTGGAGGACAAGAATTAATTCCAGAAACAATAGATAAGATAAGCAGAATGAAAAAATATTTAGAACAAGAAAAGCTAGAGGTAGATATTCAAGCAGATGGAGGAATAAATTTACAAAATATAGACCTGTTAAAACAAGCGGGAGTAAGCAATGTTGTTGTAGGCAATGCCTTAATGAAAACAAAGGATAAAAAGGATATGATAAATAAATTAAAAAACTAAATTATTTTTTAACAAAATAAGCGCAATCTGAATTAGGGGTTATTTTTTGAGTAGTTATATTTTCAAAGCTACATTTGCCATCTTTTTGATAGAGACAATTAGCAGAACAATTTATATTAGTCAAAATATACACCTCTTTTTTGATAATTATTTTTAGTATATACAAAAATTGCATAGTTTATGCAGTTTTTGTGAAATTTTTACAGTAGGTTTGAACAGGACATTCCGAACATTTTGGATTTCTGGCTGTACAAATATTTCTGCCATGCCAAATAAAAAGATGATTAATATCTTTATAGTATTTTGGGGGGATAATTTTTAATAAGTCTTGTTCAATTTGCTCAGGAGTTGATTTATTTGAAAGTCCAAGTTTGTTACATATTCTTTTGGCATGAGTATCAATAGCTATTCCTTGAGGTTTGTTAAAAGCCTCCAACATAACAACATTTGCAGTTTTTCTGCCAACGCCAGGTAAACTCATTAGGTCTTCCATGTTTTGGGGAACATTACCGTTAAAATTAATTATAATTTTTTCAGAAGTTAGTTTTATATTTTTAGCTTTATTTTTGTAAAAGCCACATGGATGGACCAAAACTTCTAAATCTTCTATTGGAATATTTGTAAAAGCTTCAGGTGTATTATATTTATTAAAAATATAAGGAGTTGTTTTATTAACTCGTTCATCTGTACATTGAGCAGAAAGCATAACAGCAATAAGCATTTCAAAAGGAGTAGTAAAATTTAAACTACATTTAGCATCTGGATACGTTTTTTTCAAAATTTCTATTATTTCTATTACAATATTTTTATTCATAAGAAAACCTTTCTATAATAATCACAAATAAAATATAAAATTAATATAATATTAAAAAAGGAGGTAATTTATTATGTTGTGTGCATTAAAAAAGACTTTAGGGGTATGTTTAATTGGGCTAGGACTTGGAATATTATTAGTATTATTACTTCCTGTATCTGGCTGGCTATTTACAATTGGAGTTGCCATAGTAGCGGTTGGATTAATGTGGTTATCTTGTTAAAAGGAGTGGGTAAAAATGACTATTGTTGTAAAAAAGGTTCCCAAATTTTTACGTGGATTTGTAAAACTTATATTTGGGATAAAAGATTAATACATATGACAAAATTTTAATATTAGTAAAATAGAGCAAAATGAATTATTTCACTTTGCTCTGCTTTAATTTGAAAAATTATACTCTTGTAACTTTCCCAGAACGCAAACATTTTGCGCATACACTTATTTTTTTAGGTTGACCATCTACTAATGTTTTAACAGTTCTTAAATTTGGTTTAAAAGTTCTCGTTGTTCTTCTACTTGTATGAGAACGTGTAATACTAATTTTATTTCCAAAAGCTACAGATTTATTACAAATTTCACATCTTGCCATTTTGTTCGCACCTCCTATATGATATAACTAAAATCGACTATTACATATTTTAACATAAATATAAGTAAAATACAATACTTTTTAACAAAAAATATATACCTATGTTACTAGATAATGTTTTTTGAAGTTAATGTTTCAACATTGTAGCTGTATAATATATTAACTAGTAACATGCCATATTACCAGTTAGACTAAAATTATTATAAAAATGAAAAAAATAATTGAAATATACGAATATATGTAATATAATTGTAACATAATCGTAATAATAATAATATCTAATCAATATTATTGAAAGGAAGATGCAAGTATGTTCAAGTGGGGGCAAGACATAGGAATAGATTTAGGAACAGCAACAGTTATAGCTTATGTAAAAGGCAAAGGAATAGTATTAAGAGAGCCTTCTGTTGTTGCTGTAGACAATAACACAGGTAATGTTTTAGCAGTAGGAAAAGAAGCAAGAAGAATGTTAGGTAGAACACCAGGGAATATTGTAGCAACAAGACCTCTAAGAGAGGGAGTTATATCAAATTATACAGTAACAGAAAAAATGCTTAAATACTTTATAAATAGAGTATGTGGAAAATTTGTATTTTCGCCAAGAATTATGATATGCATACCATCACAAGTCACGGAAGTGGAAAAAAAAGCTGTTATAGATGCAGCATCACAAGCAGGTGCAAGAAGAGTATATTTAATAGAAGAACCAATTGCAGCAGCAATAGGTGCTGGAATAGATATATCAAAGCCATGTGGAAATATGGTTGTAGACATAGGTGGAGGAACCACTGATATAGCGGTTATTTCATTAGGTGGTTCTGTTGTAAGTGAATCTTTAAAAGTCGCAGGAGATAAATTTGATGAAGCAATAGTCAAATATATAAAGAAAAAACATAATGTAATGATAGGAGAAAGAACGGCAGAGGACTTAAAAATAAACATTGGATGTGTATATCCTAAAATACAAGATATGGATATGGATATACGAGGAAGAGACTTAGTGACTGGTTTACCTAAAACAATAACAGTACATTCAAGTGAAATGCTAGAAGCATTGATAGAACCTGCAATGATGATAGTTGATAGTGTACATTCGGTATTGGAAAAAACACCACCAGAGCTTGCAGCAGATATCAGTGATAAGGGAATATATATGACAGGAGGGGGCTGCTTAGTAGATGGTTTAGATAAACTTTTGCAAGAGAAAACCGGAATAAATGTAATGATAGCCCAAGATGCTGTATCATGTGTAGCATTAGGTACTGGAAAAGCACTGGATAACTTAGATGCATTAGACAGTAAAAAAATAGGAAGATAATAATATAAAACAATAAAAGTATAGTAAATAGTAATTTTTATATGCGAATTTGAAATGTAGGGGCGATTAAAATCGCCCGTCCTCCGGAAGCGAGGGGGAACAAGTTCGCCCCTACAACATTGGTGTGTTTGAGGATATTTATAGTAAAAACTACCGAACAACAAAAAACCTCGGAAGTATTGAAACTTCTGAGGTTGAATTGCTTTTGATAAAAACTCTTTTTATCTCTTGCTAAATTGTGGAGCTTTTCTTGCTTTTTTAAGACCGTATTTCTTTCTTTCTTTCATACGAGGATCTCTTGTTAAGAATCCTGCAGATTTTAATGTTGGTCTATATTCTCCATTAGCTTCTAATAATGCTCTGGAAATACCATGACGAATTGCACCAGCTTGACCTGTAAATCCTCCACCTATTACTTTACAAATAACATCATATTTTCCTAATGTATTTGTAGAATTTAAAGGTTGTTTAACAATTACTTTTAAAGTTTCTGTTCCAAAATATTCATCGATATCTTTACCATTAATAGTAATTTTTCCAGTACCTTCTACTAATCTTACTCTAGCAATTGATTTTTTTCTTCTACCTGTTCCATAAAACATTATTTTTTCTGATTTTGCTTTTGCCATATTATTTTACCTCCCAAACTTCAGGTTTTTGAGCAATGTTTTCATGTTCTGCTCCTGCATATACTCTTAACTTTTTTAACATTTGTCTTCCTAAGCTATTGTGTGGAAGCATTCCTTTTACAGCAAGCATCATCATTTTTTCTGGGTTCTTATTAAGTAAGTCTCTAGCTGAGATTTCTTTCATTCCACCAATATATCCAGAATGATGTCTGTAAATTTTTTGGTCTAATTTTTTTCCTGTTAAAACTACTTTTGCACAATTTGTTATAATAACGTGATCACCAACATCTATATTAGGTGTATAAGTTGGTTTATGTTTTCCTCTTAATAATCTAGCAGCTTCTGTAGCAACTCTTCCAAGTACTTTGTCTTCTGCATTGATTATATACCATTTTCTTTCAATTTCACTTTTTTTAATACTATATGTTGTATTATTCATGGTAATATATACCCTCCATTCAAAATTAATATTTATATATATGAAACTAAATATTAAACTACCGGGGAGAAGTTTGTAATTTAGTCATATTTTTACATAACACATAATATTCTAATACAAAATTACGCAAAAGTCAAGAAAAGTATTGACAAATTATAAAAAAAGTATTATTATAATTTGTGTAAAAAAAAGAAGCAATCCACTGCTCACCTTATCTAAATGGAAAAAGGTTAATATTAATAAAAAGTTAATGCTTTTTTATGTATGTGGATTGATTAAAAATCAATCTTTTTTTGTTGTAAATTTACTAGTAGCGAGTAAATATTACAAAAAATAAATGGAGGTGTTTTATATAAAGCAAGAATTACCTGTTAACGAACAAATTAGAGCAAAAGAAGTTCAAGTTATAGACGAAAACGGAGAGAAAAAAGGCGTAATGAATATTAATGATGCATTAGATTTAGCATTTGATAAAAAACTAGATTTAGTATTAGTATCGCCTAATTTAGAAGTTCCAGTTTGTAAAATAATGAATTATGGAAAATACAAGTTTGAACAGTCTAAAAAAGAAAAAGAAGCAAAGAAAAAACAAAAAGTTACAGAGCTAAAAGAAATAAGAATTACTCCAAACATAGAACAACATGACTTTGATTTTAAAGCAAAAAACATAAGGAAGTTTATAGAGGACGGAAATAAAGTAAAAGTAACAGTTAGATTTAGAGGAAGAGAATTAAACTATGTTAAATTGGGAGAAGAAGCTTTAAACAAATTTATTGATAATTTGTCAGATATTGCTACACCTGATAAAAAAGCAATATTAGAAGGTAAAAATATGTTTATTATATTATCTAAAAAAACAGATAAATAATTCACAAAATAAAGGAGGAAAAAATTATGCCAAAATTAAAAACTAATAAAGCAGCAAAGAAAAGATATTCATATACTGCAACAGGAAAAGTGAAAAGAACAAAAGCAAATAGAAGACATCGTTTAGCTACAAAAACAAACAGAGCAAAATCAAGAGGAAAAGTTCAAGATGCATATGCAGACAAGACATGTGAAGCTGGAATTAAAAGATTATTACCATATGGTAACTAAAATTTCAATGAGAAAAATGAAGATTAAAAAGGAGGCATTTTAAATGGCAAGAGTAAAAACAGCAATTATAACTCGTAAAAAGCATAAAAAAATATTAAAAAGAGCAAAAGGATATTATGGTGCAAAACACTATAGATTCAGAATGGCCAAACAAGCTGTTATGAAATCAGGTATGTATGCATATGTTGGAAGAAAAGACAGAAAAAGCAATTTCAGAAAACTATGGATATCAAGAATAAATGCAGCAGCTAGAATGAATGGAATAACATATAGCAACTTAATTAATGGATTAAAAAAAGCCAATGTTGTTATAAACAGAAAAATGTTAGCAGAAATAGCTGTAAGCGATCCAAAAGCATTTACAGAAATAGCAGAAATAGCAAAAAAAGCATAAAACCTTAAAAAGAGCTGTGCATCGCACAGCTCTTTCTGCTAGGCTGACTCTAGGATATAACAATTGTTAATGTCGGTATTTACAAAGTCAAATTATAAAGAATTAATAATTAATGTTACTAATTTTGGACTGAATATGCCTAATATAATAGTATTATTCATATTTACAATAGTATTATTTATATATGAATCTAACCAGAAACAAATTATGGAATTCTTTCAAAGAAAGAGCCTAGAATTTAAAATGATAACTTTATTTTCACTCATATTGCTTACTACCGTATTAGGAATTGAAGGATTAGATAGAATATATAAATATGAAAATTACGAAATAACAACATATGAAAGAGATGGAAAAAAGAGAATCCAGTCTATTTATTAAATGATATGGTTAAAACAGAAGAAGATGTAAAAATAACGGACAGTTATAACAAAATGATAGAAAAATACAGTAATAACTATGTAAGAGAAGAAAATATGTACACATATATACAAGGAAAAACTGCCTTGAAATTTATAATTGAAAATAACATCATTACGAGTATAGAATATAGCTTAAAATGATGTAAATGAACAGTGACTGTCAGAGGAGGCAGCCACTGTTTTAATAGTAAAATAAATTTAAATTATTGCTTTTTTATTTTTGGTTTAGCTAGCAATGATGCAATATATCCAAAGAAAATAGCAGCGGATATTCCACCGGCTGAAGATTTTACACCACCAATAAAAGCACCTAAAAGACCAGATTGTTTAACTTCCTCTATAACTCCTTTTGCTAAATTGGCTCCAAAACCAGTAAGAGGTACAGTTGCACCAGCGCCTGCAAAAGATATTAAATGTTTATATATACCTAAGCCACCTAAAACAGCGCCTAAAGTAACAAATAATACTAAAATTCTTGCAGGAGTAAGTTTTGTTTTATCAATTAAAACTTGTCCGATAATACAAATAATACCACCAACTATAAACGATTTTAAAATCATAAACCAATCTAAAGTATTAAAAAAATTTTGCATAATAATTTCCTTTCCTTAGCTGAGAATGTAAATTTCTAAACGATTAATCCAAATTTTCGATGGAAATTGCATGAGCAATTCCGGGAATGGTTTCGCCTTGTTGTGAACTCATAGAATTCATTAATGCTCCAGTTGCAATTAACAATATTCTATTTATTTTTTTGTCTTTTAATTGTTTAAAGAAATATCCAGAAAAAACAGTGCCAATGCATGCACAGCCACTACCACCAGAATGAGTATCTTGACTTTCTTTATCAAAAATAAGGACACCACAATCATTATAGTTAGCATTAATATTATAGCCTTTGGTTTCGGCAAGCTCAGCTAAAATTTCTTTTCCAATGTAACCTAGGTCTCCAGTAATAATTAAATCATAATAACTTGGCTTTCTACCTGTATCTCTAAAATGAGTGATTAGCGTATCTAAAGCAGCAGGTGTGTCGTTCATATAAACACAAAAGTAAATATCATATACTACAACATAGGGGACAGAAAGTCCTCTATTTTTAATGCTAAAAAAGATGGAGATGAAAAATTGTATTTAAGCAATTTTTGATTCCGAAGGAGAAGAAAAAGAGAAAGAATTTGAAAAAGAAAAGCAAAGAAAAAATTGTAAAATTAACAATTAGAATTCCAAAATTGAAAAAGGGAATGATGACAAAAATAGTTGAAAAAAGTTCATATAATAGTTTAGAAGATTTAACTAGAGCAGGTATTGATAAAAAAATAAATTTACAAATATATAAAGACAATATGGATGTAATAGTAAAAGAATTAAGTAAATTAATTGATGCAAAACTTAATTTTTTTCAATTCTCAAAGAAAATTGAATGCAAATAATGTAAAAATAAATGCTTTAAACACATATATTATGGGGAAAGTAATGCGAAGAATAATGGGAGATGATTTGCATGAGGAATCTATGAGAATAATAGAAAGTGAAAGAGTAAAAGCAAACTATTATATAAGCAGAAAAACAGAAGATATGCCAAAAGAAAAACATCATCTTTTGAGTGGGAAGATGATGTATAGGAAAAATAGAATTTATAAAAAATTCTGTAAATTAATAAAAAACGGTATAAAATTTATAAGATATATGCTATAATATAATTATATATGAATGAGAGGAGAATAAGACTATGACTGTAAAAAATCAAGAATTATATAATGTTATAGAAAAATTACCAGAGGAACTTTCAGTTAAAGTACTTGATTATATAGAATATCTTATGTTTTCTAATGCAAATAATAATGCTCCAGAGGAATTAATAGTTAAAAGTATAGAAGATTTGAGAGAAAAATTAGAGGAAGGAAGAAAAGATTTTGAGAGTGGAAATGTATGCTCACTTGAAGAAACTTATTTAGAAGTACAAAAAGTGTTAGCAGATTAATTTGGAGGTTTAGTAAAGTGGAAAAATATAAAATACAATTATCTATAAAAGCGAAAAATGATTATAAAAAAATTATTAATTATTTAAAAAATGAATTATTAGAACCTTCAATTGCAAATAGGTATGCAGAATTAATAAATAGTGAGATACAGTCTTTAGAGCACATGCCACAAAAATATGCTATTATTGATGATGATATAGCAAAAAAGCTAGAAATTAGAAAACTGCTTATAAAAAATTATATTGCATTTTATAGAATAAATGAAAAAGAAAAAATAGTAGAAGTTCACAGAATTTTATATGGTGCATCAAATTGGATATACAAGTTATAATGAATAATAAAGTTTATTTAAGAGTGATAATATTTATATGTTGTTACTCTTATTTTGATATGCAGGAGTTTTTCAATTATTGAATTGAAAGAATAGAAGTTTAAAGAATTAACAGAAAAATTATTAATGATAATAGCAATAAATATAACTATTTAGATATAATAATAAATGCAGTTGAGCAAGACAATATACCACTAGCAGATACATACCATAGACTTGGTAGTATTTTAGTTAAGCAATTATATACTTCATTTGCTGAACAAAGTAGGCAAACTGGAGGAGAGCTAAAAAACGGAATGAACTTTATATTATATGAATTTGCAAACTTTACAAAAATAGATTCATTCTAGATTATCATAAATGTAAAGCGACGGAATGATGGGGTTAAATAAAATGATGTATTATTTTGACTATAAATGGGATAATACATCATTTTGAGCTGCTCAAGAATTTCAAGGGTTAATGTAAAATAGATGATTTTTTACTAATTATGTGTTAGAATGTATTTAGTAGATGATTAATTATTTAATGTTTCTACTGAAAGTACAGAGCTAGGTGCAAGATTGATTCAACGAAAAATAAATAATAGATGTGAAAAAATCAATACTAGATATTATGATTTAAGCACATTATAACCTGAAAATATATAAGGGGAGAGAAATACTGTGGAAGAATTAATTTTAGAGTCAATTAATGGAAATGATGAAGCATATACAAAATTAACTCAATCAATTCAAAATGAATTATATAGAGTAGCACAAGCTAGATTAGACAATATTGATGATATTAATGATGCAATTCAAGAAACTATGATAATTGCTTATAAATCGTTAAAAAGCCTAGAAAATACAAAATACTTTAAAACATGGATCATTAAAATACTAATAAATGAATGCAATAAAATTTATGCGCGATACAAGTGGAAGGATAATATTTTTAGTAAATTAATCAAAGATAAAAATTGTGTTATAGGTGACAATTTAGATATGTCTAATATTGAAGATAAATTGGACATAGAAAGTATGCTTAGTAAATTAAAATATGAAGAACGAATTGCTATTGTCTTATTTTATAACAGCAATTATTCTTTGAATGAGATTTCTGAAATTTTAGATACTAGTCCTAATACGATAAAGAGTAGAATAACAAGGGGTAAAGAAAAAATAAAAAAATATTATAGAGGAGGTGTTGAGAATGAAACAGCAGAAAGATAATATAGATGAAATAGATAGATTGTTATATGATTATTTTGAAAAAAACGATAATATTCCAGAAAAAACTGCTAAAGTAATTAGTAAAACACCTCATAGAAAGAAAATCAGAAATAATTTATCAAAGGTAGCAGTATTAATACTGACAGTATCTGTTTTAACAACTGGTGTTGTTTTGGCTAAAGAAATAACAAACTTCTTTAAAGATTTATTCGGATTAAGTTCAATAGGAATAAATAATGATAGTGTTGTTAGTGCAATAGAAAATAAGGATTATATACAGAATATTGAAATGAATTATATAAAATTAAATGATGAATTTAGTATTAAAATTGATTATTTGATGTTAGATGATATAAATCTATATGCAGTATTTAGTTTAAAATCTGAAAGTGAAATAAAACCGAATTATAGAATAGCTATTCCAGATTTAAAGATTGTTGCGGATGGCAATGTTATTTATAATGCCTCATCAGGTGTTAATTATTCTGTATACACTGCAACTGGCTGGCATAGGATTAAAAATGAAGGAAATAATAAAAGAAGAGAATTATTATTTTTAACATCAAGTGGACTACCTAGAATAGAAAAAATACAATTTCAATTTTCAAATGTAGCGTTATATAACGATACATCTCCAAATAATAAACAAATAGAAATTAATTGCGATGAAGAAAAGATTATTAACATTGATGTAATGGAAAAATTCATTGATAGAGAAAGATTGATTTTTAATGTTTCAAGCTCTAGTGATATTTATGATATAAGTAAATTTATATCCACTGAAACAGGAACATATATTATTATAAAAACTATAAGTCCAGAAATAAATTTAGAATTAATAAATAATAATAATTTATATCAATCTCAAAAGAGATTATTAGCATTAGAAGGAGATAAATACATATTTATTATTCAATATAATCTTGATAAAGACAATGTGAGTGAAGATAATTTACAACTTAAAGATACAATGAGAAATAGCCTTAAAGTTTACCCAAAAGAGGGTGTGAACCCTCTTTTTGAGGAAGATTAATTCCAACTATACATTTTTAAGTCCAAATTGACAATTACAGATGAATCAGCACAAGTTGCTGAAATTATTGCATCACTTCCGTTTCCAATTGATATATAATCAGCTTTTCTTGTTTTTCCATCTGTATGGATTCTATAATTTTTAGTAGTATTTTTGCTTGCAATATATACACTGACTATTACTTCATATGACTTTCCATCAGAAGCTGTTGCTGTTGCCTCGAAAGCCATAAAACGACCATCATAATAATTGCTATTACCAGTATATCTTCCTCTAAAAGATACAGTGTTAGGATCATAATATGCATATGTAGAAATATCGGAAGCTTTTACTTGAATTGGAAATGTAATAGTAAAAATGGTAAACAATGTTGCTATAATAAAACATACAACTAATAATTTGTTTTTGATATTCATTACAGAACTCACCTCCTTTTCATTAATCTAAAAAAATTATATCAAATTAATCTAAAAAAGGATAAAAAGTCACAAAAAGTCACAAAATATTTTGAGATTTTTGCACCTTTTTTGTAAAAAAAATATATCTAATAAGTGTATGAAAATAAAAAAGGTATCTAATTTATGGATACCTTCCAAGAATTATTTAATATGGGAGAGAATACTAATAATGTGGAAAGAGGAGTATAAAAGAAATCTTTTTAGTGCAAAAACAATAATCATAATTATGATTTTAATTTTAGTGGGATGTATGAGCTTTTTTTATACATATGAGGAGAAAGCTTACTTTATTAGCCTGCAACAAGATATTCCAGAAGATGTCAATCCAGAAAGATTAGCAAAAAATATTGAAAATCAAAATGGAATTAAGTTTGATTTGTACTTTCTATTGCAATCGGATTTTTTCGAAATCTATATTATTATAATACTTTTATTTTGCGGAATTTTTTTGGCATCTTCTGTACATAGTTTTCTTGATAGTGGACAAATTAACTGTGTAGTTTCTAGAACTTCATACAAAAAATTTATTAATTCCATATTGATATCTCAATCTTTATACATTGTAACAATAATTTCTATTTCATTAGTAGCAATATTGACAATACGGATTTATTGCAGGAGGAATAGGTAGTGCAACAGGTACCATAGGTTCCTATGATTTTGGATTAGGAATTTTTATATTAATTGCAATTATTGAAATAGTAATGACAATAATAATGGCTGTACTAATAGATTTGATATCTTTATTATCGTGTACATTTATAAAAAAGAAATTAATCATTCAATGCATTCCATTTTTTGCTTTTTTGCTATTTCCAATTGTAATAAGTTCAACAATAGGAAACATATTTCACTTATTAGGTGAAATTACTGGGGCGTTTGTTCCATTTCAAAATTTGACAGCGATTTATTCATTGTTTCAATATGATTTTAACTATGTATATATTATATCTACAATTATACCTTATATAGTATATAGTGTTTTGTTGTATATAATATATAAAATTAACACAAATAAATATTCGAGGGATTGCTTATGAAAAAAAATGTAATTATCTTTTTTACTGCTATTTTTGTTCTAATTACATTTTGGGGAATTCAATCACAAGAAGAAGTTAATACTATTATTAACAGAAATGCTTTAAACTTTGTAAATTTATATTTGAATGGATTTCAACGATATATGTTTGTTGTAACCTTTTTGGTAAGTATATTTATTGCAATAGTAAATATTCCTTTTTGGAACTCAGAAATAAGGGTTAGAATTAAAAATAATACTTTTAATTATATTTGGAGGAAATATATTATTTATATAATATTACTTTCGTTATATATATTAACTGTATTTTCAATAGTATCTGTTATACTAAGATATGAAAATATTTTTTCTATTTATAATTTACAATTGTTTATTAGATTAGTTATGTTTATGCTTTCAATATTTGTAATATATAATATAGTCTATGTGAACACTGGAAAGGTATTCTTAGGAATTGCGATTTGTATTGTAGTAAATTTTTGCATATTAATAATGAGCTTTGCATATCAATTTGTGATTTATTTATCAATTACGGATGAGAATTTATTATTTATGTTAGATATATACACATATATAGTTAATATCATTGGTATGATTTATCTATATAAAATGATTGATAAAAAGGAGTTGATTAAACAATGTATTACATAGGCATATCTTTTCTGCTTTTAATTTTTAATTTGTTTATAAAGAATACTAATAATATTGATACGCCACTGTATGCATTGAGAAGTATATTAATTCCATATAATTTTGAAGAAGGTAATGTTATATTCATTAATTTAATATTAAATTATAGTATTGTTATAATCTTTATTACAAATATTATAAAGAATTGTAATGAAATATTTTCAATGAGTCCATATATTTTAACAAGATGTAATAAAAAAAAATCATTTAAAAAATTTTTTTTTAGAGTTTTTAAATCTATAATTAATTTAATTATAATTAAATTAATTATAGATATTTTAACTGGAGATATAAGTTCTTTCGAAAATCTTAAACAATTGATTAGTTGTTACACTATATATATATTGACAATAAATATATGGATAACAACAACAATTCTATTATACATACTCAGGATAGAAAATAAAACTATATATTTTGTATTATTAACAGTTATATTAATTAGTCAATACATATCATTTGATATTGGATATTTTAGCATAATTGTGTTTGCATCTAAGTATACCTTAGAACATTACCAATTAGTGGTTGGATGTAAAGCAATATTGGGATCTATACTATTTATATTTTCGTTTTTTAGGTTTAAAAAATATGAAGCATTGGGAGGAGAAAAAAATGATTAAGTTAGATAATGTCACAAAAGTTATTAATAAAAAAACAGTTCTTAAAGATATAAAACTTTCTTTTGACAAAGGAAAGATATATTTATTGACTGGTCATAATGGTTGTGGTAAAACAATGTTATTAAGATTAATTTGTGGGCTTATAAGTCCAGATGAAGGAAAACGCATAGAAGATGAAGAATATAGATATGGAGTAATTATTGAAAATCCATCATTTTTTACACAAGAAACAGCGATGTATAATTTAAAATATTTAGCAACAATAAATAACTTAATTAGCAAAGATGACATTGAAGTGTGGCTGAATAAATTTAATTTACTAGAGCATAAAGCTGATAAAGTAAAAACATTCTCTTTGGGAATGAAACAAAGGCTGTCACTATGTCAAGCTTTTATGGAAAATCCAGATGTTTTATTATTGGATGAGCCCTTTAATGCAATAGATGAGGAAAATTTGATGATAATTTATAAACTGATAGAAGAAGAAAAGAAGAAAGGTAAATTAATAGTAATAGCATCTCATAGTAATCTTAATGATATAAAATTTGATGAAATAATAAAAATGAGGAATGGAACTATTGTAGTAAAGTAAATAAATTGTATCAGATTAGAAAGCTAATATTTAATTGTTTGGATGAATTAAAGGATAAATATGATGTTTTTGATAAACTAAAAGTGGACCAAAAATTCAATTAATAATAATTGAAAAATGGACCACTTTTTTTACTTGACAAATACAATAAAAGTTATGTATTAAAAAAAAATTAATGTAGGAGCTGATGTTTCAGAAAGAATTAGTTGGAAAATATAAAATGCAATTGAATAAAATATGAAAAAATGAACAAAATATGTGTAGAACATTGAAAATTGAATATAGGAGGTTATTTATGGATGATTACGCTAAATTAAAAAATAAACTACAACTAGGGAAAAGCAGTAACATAAAATATATAGATGAAAAAGATATGGATAATATAGAAAATTTAAATGTTGATATTAATTTACCAAAAGCAGATAGAATGCTTGTGTTTTTACAAAATGTTAAGAATCCATATGCATTTATTGTAAATGGATTAAAAGTGAAATTTGAATATTCTGACAAAGGATTAAATATTAATCAATGTATTGAAAATTTGATTATGAACAGAATAAAAACTTAAAGAATATAGTGTATTTCATTTGAATCCACTATAAAATTATGTTAAAATATAATTGTCAACAAATATGACTTTATAGGGAAGGAGGAAATTTGTCAAGAAAAAGTAAGTATGAAAACGATGGAGTGTTATTTCCAAGAGGCAACAACTCATTCGGAATACCAAGAAAGACATGGTATATTGCAAAATATATAAGGCTATCTAAAGAAGATGGAGACGACAAAGATGAGAGTAATAGTGTAGTCAGCCAAGATAAAATATTAGATGATTTAATAATGGATTTAGCACAAAGTTGTGAAGATGAATTTGTAGTATATGATACTTACGTTGATGATGGCTTTTCAGGAACAGATTTTAATAGACCTAGCTTTCAAAAATTATTAAGAGATATGAAAGACAATTATATTAATATGATTGTTACAAAAGACCTATCAAGACTCGGAAGAAATTATATTGAGGTTGGAAATTATATAGAACAAATCTTTCCATTGTTTAATATTAGGTTTGTTACAAAAGCAGAAGATATTGACAGCTATTCGAAACCAACTTCTGTAAATAGTATTCTTGTTCCTTTTAAAAATTTAATTAATGATGAATATTGTAGAGATATTTCAAACAAAATAATTTTAGCAAATAATTCAAGAAAGAAAAACGGACAATATTTAGGCTCTTTTCCAATCTATCGGATATATCAAAGATCCACAAGATAAATATAAATTAATCATAGATGAAGAACCTGCAGAAGTAGTAAGATTAATTTATCAATTGTTCTTAGAAGGAAAGGGAAGAGCAACAATTACAAAGATATTAAATGATAGAGGAATTCTTAATCCAACAGCATATAAACAACAAGTCTTGAAGAAAAACTATGTAAATGCTTGTAATATGAAAGGTAATAGTCTTTGGTGTGATACTACTGTAGCTCATATTTTAAGAAATGAGATGTATACAGGAACTCTGATACAAGGAAAAAAGAAAATGTTAAGCTATAAAGTTCATAAATTAGTTGATGTGCCAAAAGAAGATTGGATTATTGTAGAAAATAGTCACGAGCCAATTATTGATAAAGAAACTTTTAACAAGGTACAAGACATAATCAATAGAGATACAAGAATAAAAAACGATGGTACTGGAGAAGTCTCATTATTTGCAGGATACATTAGATGTGCAGATTGTAAAAGGGCAATGAACAAAAAATCTACAAATAATAAATGGAAAACATATTATTATTATGTATGCAACACATATAGGAAAAAATCAGCACAAATTTGTACAAAGCATACAATAAGAAGTGATTATTTAGAAAAAGCAGTTTTAGAATCTATAAAAATGCAGATTGATATAGCTATTGAAATGGAATATATGATTAAGAAAATTAATCAATCTGAAAAAAGAAATCTAGCTAATTCTAATCTTGAACGAATAATAAAATCAAAACAGAATGAATTAGAAAAATACAAAAAACTAAAAAAATCTGTATATGAAGATTGGAAGTTAGGTGATATTTCCAAAGAAGAATATTTTGAGTATAAGAATAGTTATGAAAAGAATATACAAAGTATTGAACAAAACATTAAATATTTAGAACAAGAAACAGAAAAATACAAAGACCAAATTTTAGGAGATAATATTTGGATAGAAAACCTAAAGAGTAAAAAGAACATAACTAAACTTACTAGGGAAATAGTGATTGAGCTTATCGATTGTATATATGTACACGAGGGTGGAGATATTACTATAAGATTCAAATTTACAGATGAGTACGAAAGAATGTTAGAGTATATTAAAATAAACGAAGAATTAACGCTTGTGCCACAAGCAATTTAAAAATAAAAATATTTGTGTTTAAAGAAACGTGGCAGGTGCCATAGCTGCTCCCATGTTATTAGCATCTTTGATTCCCATATCAACAATTTTTCCGAGGTGTTATATAAGTAATTTTAGGACCAATGCCATTGGAAGATAAAACAGCAGCACCAGAGCCGGTAACAGTCCACTGAGAAGTAGGTGGGCGTTGGTTTCCTAATTCCAAAGGGAAACGAAACTGTTTTTCGGCACTACAAAAGTGGCTAGAAGTAGCACAAAGAACGTTAGAAGCAGCACCACTAGCAATAAATACGCTTCCCAAGCACATACTTTCAACAAAAGTTGAACAAGCACCAAAAACACCAAAAAAGGGCATATTTAATTCCCTAAGTCCAAAGCTAGAAGAAATACATTGATTTAGTAAATCACCAGCAAAACAAAAATCAATATTAGTTGCAGGAATTCCAGATTTTAAAATTACAGAATTAACATTTTCCTTTATTATTTTACTTTCTGCTTTTTCCCATGTATCTTCACCCCAAAACTCATCTTCTAAACATTGGTCAAAATAACTAGCAAGAGGACCTTGCGATTCTTTAGGACCAACAATGCTAGAAGTCTCCAAAATAGTTGGAGTATTAATAAATTGAATAGTTTGACTTCCGATTTTTTTCATAAAACCTCCATTTTCTCAACTAGGGACAGTCCCTAATTGTTCCATTTTTTAAAAAAAGAAAGTGGCAATAATACCAATTATTACAGAAGTAGATATTCCAAATACAAGAACTGGACCTGCAACTGTAAACATTTTTCCTCCAACTCCCATTATATATCCTTCAGATTTATATTCTATTGATGGGGCTACAATTGAATTTGCAAAACCAGTAATAGGAACAAGAGAACCTGCTCCGGCAAATTTACCAATTTTGTTAAAAATATTTAAACTTGTTAAGAGTGCAGATAATCCAATTAAGATAATGGAAACAATTGTACCAGAGGCTTTTTCATCAAAACCTTTGTATTGACAAAAAGATAATATCAATTGTCCAAGGGAGCAAATTAATCCACCAACCCAAAATGCGTTAAGACAATTCTTAAGAATTGGCGAATTAGGTGATTTCTTATTTACATAATTACCATAAGCTTGTTTTGTATCTATAGGTTGCATAAAATTCATCCTTTAATAAAAATTTAGGTTTTTAAGTTATATTTACCTATAAACTTATTTATATATTTTCCTAAAAAGAAATAAAATATACAAAAATAAACAGAAAATCTTGAATAATTAATTTTTATGTGATAACTTAGATATTAATATATAAAATGAGGAGAAAAATAGATGAAAAAAAATGTGATAAAAATTATAGTAGTTTTAGTATTGTTGATGATTGCAATAGCAATACTAAAAATAGCACCTAATTATATAAGAGATGAAATAAAAGACAGAACTAACTTAATTATTAATAATAGTAATGTTACAACGAGCTTAAAAAAAGATGTATATATAGATGATAACAATGTAATATATCTTTCAAAATCAGATATGCAAAACTTTTTTGATGAATATATTTATTTTGATGAAAAATATAATCAAATAATTACAACAGCAGAAAATAAAATTGCTGCATTAGGTATTGATAGCAAAAAAATCGAAATAAATGGAAAAGAGCAAATAATAAAAAGTCCTACAATTGAGACGACTGATGCATATCTTATTCCAATATCTGAATTACAAGAGGTCTATAACATAAGCGTGGAATATGTAAGCGAAACAAATAAAGTTGTAATTGAATCCTTAGATAGAGAGCAAAAAAAATTAGAATGCACAAAAAATGAAAATATAAAATATAAACCAACATTTTTTTCTAAAAC
Organism: Clostridiales bacterium; assembly: GCA_003534295.1. Lineage (GTDB taxonomy): Bacteria > Bacillota > Clostridia > TANB77 > CAG-508 > DNVW01. Next base: position 157,936 of record DPDV01000008.1, on the reverse strand, counting down.
ATTAGAAAAAATTAAGAAAACAGAACAATTGATAGTTGTGTCAAAAGAAAATGGCTGGATTAAGGTAAGAACGTCAAATGGAAATTTAGGATATATAAAAGAAAAAAGTAATCAAAATATTGTTGTATCAAGAAATGCACAACAAAACCAAAAACAAATAGAAGGAAAAGTAAGTTTAGTGTGGGACTATTTTTCGGAATATGGTTCAGCGCCTGACAGAACAGGCACAAAAATAAAAGGCGTAAATGTTGTATCTCCAACATTTTTCACCTTGACAGATGAAGGAAAAGGAAGAATTGATGAAAATGTGGGAAATGATGGAACTCAATATATAAAATGGGCACATTTGAATGGATATAAGGTTTGGCCAAGCATTTCAAACAATACTTATATACAAACAACCTCAGATATAATGAATGACTATAAGTTAAGACAAATATTAATAGGAAATATAATTAGCTTAGTAAAAAAATATAACTTAGATGGAATTAACATTGATTTTGAGTATATGTTTATGCAAGATAAAGATTTATTTTCTAGATTTATAATAGAATTAGCACCAAGGTTAAAAGAAATAGGAGCAGTATTATCTGTTGATGTTACAGCTCCAGATGGTTCGCCAAACTGGTCTTTATGTTATAATCGACACATAATAGGAAAAAAGGCTGACTATATAATATTTATGGCCTATGATCAACATGGAGGTTCTTCAGAAAAAGTTGGAACAAATTCAGGGTATGATTGGATAGAAACAAATGTAAATAAATTTGTGGGGACACAGGAAGAAGTTAGTAGCGAAAAACTAATATTAGCATTACCTTTTTATACAAGATTATGGAAAGAAAAGGGTGGCGACTTAGACAACTTTGCTATAGCAATTAAAAATATACAAAGCGTAATTCCTGATAATGTAATAAAGAAATGGGATGACGAATTAAAACAGTATTATGTGGAATATGAAAAAAATGGAGCTAATTATAAGGTGTGGCTAGAAGACGAAAAATCGTTAAGTGAAAAAATTTCTTTAATAGACAAATATAATTTAGCAGGAGCAGCATATTGGCAAAAGGATATGGAAACAGAGGCAATATGGAAGATGATTTCTGAAAAATTAGGAATAAATTAGCAAAAAGATAATATAATATTAAAATAAATCTTAAAATTATTAATTTTAAGATTTATTTTTTAATATATAAAGGACGAGAAAGAGTGAAAAATGGTAGGATATATTTTTTTATCTAATAGAGCAAGATGGTGGGAAAAAAAATTAAATATAATAATTACTACAAAGTTTAAAGAATATTATATATATGAAATAAGTAACTTAAATAGAAGATGTGTAGAAAAATTAAGAAAATTAATAAAAAAAGATAATATAAAACAGGTAGCATGTGAAGAAGAAATACAACAATACGTAGATAAAAAAATCCTAATAGATGAAAAAGATATAATTAAATATTTGATATTGGAAATATTAGAATATATATTTGAAATTCAAGGGAAAAAAATGGAACAAGAGGATATATACTTTTTGATAAACAAAGATGAAGATATATATTTAGAAAATATAAAAACGCTATCGGAGAAATTTAAAACTACCAATATAATAACGGAAGAACTTAGTAAGTTTCAAAAAATTGTAGAAAATATATTTGAAGAAGAAACAACAATATATTTATCTAATAATAAAAGAAAAAGTTTGAGAAGAGCGAAATATATAGTGAATTTTGATTATGGCATAGGAGAAATAGAAAAATATAATATAAACAGAACAGCAATATTAATTAATATTGAACAAAAAGTGAAAATAGAAAGTATGGCATTTGAAGGAATAAGCATAAATAATGTGAATATACAAATTCCAGATGAACTAATAGAACATTTTGGAAGGATGATGGAAAAAATAAATAAAAATATACTATATATGAGCTTAGTAAATCAAAAACAAGAGCTAGCAAGAATAAAAGACAGAATAAAAGAAGACAATATACATATTCTTAATCTAATAGGGGATAAAGGGATAATTTCACAAGAGGAATTTAAAAGAATTCCTTGACAAAACTTTAAATTTGGATTAGTATATATCATACTGTGAAAACAGTATAGACTTCATGTAGAAAAGGAGGTTGACAAAAATGGAAGAAAAAGAAGTTTTATTAACTCAAGAAGGATATGAAAAGCTAGAAAAAGAATTAGAATATTTAGTTACAGAAAAAAGAGGCGAAATAGCAGATAGAATAAAGGTAGCTTTAGGATTTGGAGATTTGTCTGAGAATTCTGAATATGATGAGGCAAAAGGTGCACAAGCAGCAAATGAAGCTAAAATAGCAGAATTAGAAAATAAAATTAGATATGCAAAAATTATAGATGAATCAGAAATAGATACTAAAACCGTACAAGTTGGAAATACTGTAAAAATATTAGATATGGAATTTGATGAAGAACTTACTTATACAATAGTAGGATCTACGGAAGTTGACCTATCACAAAATAAAATTTCAAACGAATCACCAATTGGAAAAGCTTTAATAGGAGCTAAAAAGAACCAAATAGTAGAAGCACAAGCACCAGCTGGAGTAATAAAATATAAAATTTTATCAATAACAAAATAAAATTTTTAAAATTATTTTAAATTATATATGTCAATGGAAAATTGCAATGCCATTGACATTTTTTTATACTTTGTTATATAATACAATTGAATTACAGTATTCCAATATATTACAAAACTATTAAATGTATATTACAATTATATTATTATTATTGACATATTGTATATAAAAGATAAAATATATATGTAAAATCGTAGAGGTGCTATGAGAGTAATAAGTGGAACAGCAAGAGGAACAAAAATAAATTCAATAGATAGTATAGAAACAAGACCAACTTTAGATAGAGTGAAAGAATCATTGTTTAATATAATTCAAAACAAATTGGAAGATGCTATTGTTTTAGACTTGTTTGCTGGCAGTGGTGCAATAGGCATAGAGTGTATAAGCAGAGGAGCAGAAAAAGCCTATTTTTGTGAGAAATCGCATCAAGCAACAAAAATGGTATACGAAAATTTAATTAAAACAAGATTAAAAGATAAAGCAATTGTATTAAATAATGATTATGAAAAATGTCTGAAACAATTATATGATGATAAGATTAGATTTAATTTAATATATATTGATCCACCATATAAGGCAGATATTGCAGTAAAAGCAACAGAAAAAATATTATTTTTAAATTTATTAAAAAAAGATGGAGTAATAATCATAGAAACCGATGAAAAAGAAAGAGAGTTAAAAAACTTAACTCAAATAGAAGCAGAAATATTTGATATAAGAAAATATGGGAGAGCAAATCTTATATTTTTAAAGCGAAAGGAGTAGAGAAATGGAGATATTTACTTTATTAGAAACATTGGAAGATATATTGGAAAAAAGTAGAAATATGCCCTTTTCTAGCAAATGTATAGTAGATAAAGAAGAAGTCTTGGATATTATTAAGGAAATAAGATTAAAATTGCCAGATGAATTAAAACAGGCAAAATGGGTAAAAGAAGAGAGACAAAAAATATTGGTACAAGCTCAAAATGAAGCAGATGATATAATAAAAGAAGCAGAAAATAGAATTATTTCGATGATAGATGAACACGAAATAACAAGGAAGGCATATGAGAAAAAAGTTGAAATTATAGAAACTGCAAATGAGATGTCTAGAGAAATTTCAAAAGGGACTAAAGAATATGCTGACAATGTACTATCAGGTATAGAAGTTGCTTTGGAAGATGCTTTAAAAGTAATAAGAAACAATAGAAAAGAACTTAAATAAGAAAATTCGGAAATCAGAAGTCGGGGGTTTAAGATTAAAATCAATGTAAATTGATTTCCGGCTTCTGATTTTTTAGTTCATATAAAATGAAAAAATAGGAGTGAGATAGATTTGGCAAAAAGAGGAAGGAAAAAGAAAAGGGATAATGCAAACATATCAATAATAACAATGGTGATATTTAGTGTACTTTTAGGTGTGCTTATATATAATCAATCTGGAATAATGGGACAGCAAATAAGTTCAATATTGAGTGGAGTTATGGGATTTATAAAATATATTGTCCCAATAGGAACATTCTTGATAGCAATATATAAATTATGTAATAAAAAAGAAGATGCATATATTAAATTATTTCAATATGCATTGCTATTAGTATGTGTTGCAATTTTTATGCACATAGTATATTTACCTAAAGATGTAGAACAGTTCTCTAATGGATTTTTAGACACAGTAACTCGCGCATATGAACAAGGAAAAACGGATGATAAAGTAGGGGGAGTAATAGGCGCAATAGGTGCAATACCATTAACAAAATTATTGGGAAAAGTAGGTGCATCAATACTAGTTTTAGGTGTGGAATTAATATTGATAATTTTAATATTTAATATTAATCCAATAGAAGAAATAAGAGTGAGATTAGCTGAAAGAGAAGAAAGAAAACTGGCAGAAGAAAAGGAGAGAATTAAGGAAGAAAGAAAAAAACCAACAGTAATGAAAGTAGAAGAAAATGAAGATAAAAAAGAAACAAGAAGAGAAAAAAGATTAAGAGAAAAAGAAGAACAAAGAAGAGCTGCTCTTGAATTAGATGACCAAATAACAATAAACTTAAATGATGATGGTAAAAGCAGTAAAAAGAAAGCATCAGAAGGATATATAGAAGAAAACTTATTTAAGAAAGAACAAGAACAAAAACAAGAGAAGGTAAAGGAAGTTTTACAATTAGAACATGCACTAACAGTAGAGGATGAGCATTATGAATTTCCACCAGTACAGCTATTAAGCGAGGGAGAAAAAAAATCTGTAAAAGGTGGAAAAAAGGCAGTAACAGATACAGCAGCAAAATTGCAAAAAACATTATATAGTTTTGGCGTTTCAGCGAAGGTAGAAAATGTTTCAGTTGGACCTGCAATAACAAGATATGAGCTAAAACCAGCCGAAGGTGTAAGAGTAAGCAAAATAGCTAATTTGGCAGATGATATAGCATTAAATCTAGCAGCAGAAACAATAAGGATAGAAGCACCAATACCAGGAAAGCAAGCTGTTGGAATAGAAATTCCTAATAAGGAAAACGAAATAGTACATTTAAGAGATATAATTGATTGTTCTAAATTTATAGAACATAAGTCAAAGCTTGCGTTTGCATTAGGAAAAGACGTGGCAGGAGAAGAAGTTGTAACAGACATAGCAAAAATGCCACATGTATTAATAGCGGGAGCTACAGGTTCAGGTAAAAGTGTATGTATAAATACATTAATAGCAAGTATAATATATAAAGCAAAACCTAGTGAAGTAAAATTAGTAATGGTAGACCCAAAAGTGGTAGAATTATCTGTTTATAATGGAATACCACATTTACTAATTCCTGTTGTTACAGATCCTAAAAAAGCAGCAGGAGCATTGGCATGGGCAGTACAAGAAATGGAAAACAGATATAGCTTGTTTGCTAGTAAAAATGTTAGAGATATAAAAGGGTATAATGAAGAACTAGACAAAGAAGGCTCAACAGAAAAATTACCACAAATAGTAATAATAATTGACGAGTTAGCAGATTTAATGATGGTTTCTTCTAAAGAAGTAGAAGACTCTATATGCAGATTGGCACAAAAAGCAAGAGCTGCGGGAATGCATCTGGTTATAGCTACACAAAGGCCATCAGTAGATGTTATTACAGGAATAATTAAAGCAAATATACCTTCAAGAATTTCATTTGCCGTTTCTTCACAAGTGGATTCTAGAACGATTTTAGACATGGCGGGTGCAGAAAAGTTACTAGGAAAGGGCGATATGTTATTTTATCCAGCAGGAGCAGCTAAACCAACCAGAGTACAAGGAGCATTTATATCAGACAAAGAGGTAGAAAAGGTAGTTGACTTTGTAAAAGCAAATGGAGAAGCTACATATAATGATGATATATTAGAGCAAATAGAAAAAGCTAATAGTACAGATAAAGAAATAGAGGAACAAGAGAATGATGATGATACAGACCCACTTTTAATGGAAGCAATAGAGGTTGTTGTTGAAACAGGACAAGCCTCAACATCGTTTATACAAAGAAGATTTAAAGTAGGATATGCAAGAGCAGGTAGAATAATAGACCAAATGGAAGAAAGAGGTATTATATCTGGATTTCAAGGAAGTAAGCCAAGAGAGGTTTTGATGTCTAAAGAAAGATGGCAAGAATTAAAAACTACATCATATACACAAACAGAAAACGTATAAAGGATTAAGAAATGATTAAAAATAAATTGTTTTCTAAATTTAATATAAAAGATTATAATAATAAACTCGAGAAGGTTTTAGAAAATAAGGTGTATTCCTTAGGCGCAAAAAATCTTCTGTTAAATATGTTTTATAAAATTGAAAACTCATATTCTGATTATGAAAAAACCAAAAGGCAAGTTCCTTTAAAAAATGATTTTATACAATATTTGATAAACACTATTCAAAATAAATGTGCAGAAATAGAAATAATAAAAAATAATTCAGAAATAGGACAAAAATTTAGAGAAGCCTCAAAAAGTTATGAGATAGAAAACGATAAAATAACGGTATTAGAAAATGAGAATTTTCTGTTAGAAGCAATATTAGAAATTTCTAGGACTCCAATTAAAATACCAAAACAATATGAATATATAGACAATGCTTATAGAGATGTGCTAAAAATAGGAGCAACAGTAAATCAACTAGAAGTGATAAAAAATTTTAATGGATGGTCATGGAGCATTACCAATGAAAAAACTGAAAAATATAAATATAATATAGTATACCAAACATTGAATTACACAGTAGGCTATAAATTGATGTATGAATTTATAAACAACAATAATATAACATTAAATTATATAGATATGTTAAAACAACAAGTGATAGTTGAGTATGGAGTAAAAATAGGCAACAAATTTAATGATATATTATATAAAAACTTAATGTACTTATATGCAAATAGCAATCAAAAGGCGAAAGAAGAACTAATAAAGATAAAAAGTAAATACAAAAAACAATTAGAAATAATGCAAAATAAAGAGAGGTTTTTAGAAGAATTAACAAATGAAAAAAAGAGATTTAATAGAAAAATAAATGCAATAGATAAGATACAAAATGATAAAAACTTGTTAAAAAAACAATATGAAAAAAGAAGCAAAAAATATGAAAATTTAACTATAAAAGAGTGGAATGACGAATTAAAAAAAGAAAGAACAGCTTTATTAAAGAGAATAACAGAGTGCAATGAATTGATACAGCCAAAAGAATATATTAAAAGAATGGAAAATACAAAGAATAAGTATGACTTTTTAGAAAGTATACAAGGGGATCAGACTTTGGAATTGTGCAGGATGTTTTTGCTTGGCTTAAGGGAAAAAATAAAAAATATAGAAAATAAAAAAGAAATAATTGAATTAATATATGAATTAAGATATTATAGATTTATAATGTATGGAAATGAGTTCTTGAAAGATATAAAAGAACTAAAAATAAGTTTTGCAAAAACTATAAAGTCTTTAATAGATAAGGCAACAAAGTTAAAAGTAATTGAAAATGTGTCAGAAGATTCTAAGGAAAATTTTGTAATATTAAAAATGATATTTGATACCCAAATAATAGATTTGCAAAGTATAAGCATAGAACCAAAAGAAGAAAATAATATTATATATTTACAGTATTATGATGGAAAGGTTTTAGAAAGCAAAAAAATAACACAAGCCAAAAAAATAAAAATTAAAAAGAAAACAAAAATATTTATTTAATGGAGGGAATTTATGAATATAACTTTTTTAGGTGCAACAAAAACTGTAACAGGCTCTAACTTTTTAGTTGAAGGAGCAGGAAAAAAATTTTTAGTTGACTGTGGAATGTTTCAAGGAAGTACAAAAGATGAATTAAAAAATGCAGAGCCATTTTTGTTTGATGTTAATGAAATAGACTTTATGCTTTTAACACATGCTCATATAGACCACTCTGGAAGAATTCCTAAATTATATAATGAAGGATATAGAAAGCCCATATATGCAACAAAGGCTACATGCGACTTGTGTACTATAATGTTGCCAGATAGTGGACATATACAAGAAATGGAAATAGAATGGAAAAATAGAAAAAGAAAAAGAGAAGGAAAAGAGGCTTTGCCACCACTATACACAGCAGAAGAAGCTTTGAAAGCAATGGAAGTTTTTAAACCTGTAAAATATGATGAGATAATAGAAATAGACCCTAATATACATGTTAGATTTAATGATGCAGGTCATATGTTAGGTTCAAGTATTATAGAAGTATGGATAAACGAAAATGGAGAAGAGATAAAAACGGTATTTACAGGAGATTTGGGCAACAATGATATTCCACTATTATCATCACCTACAATGATAGAAAGAACAGACTACTTGGTTATGGAGTCTACATATGGAGGAAGGTTACATAATAGAAATGAAGAAAAAGCTCAGATGTTTTTGAAAATAGTTTCAGAAACTTTGGAAAATGGTGGAACAGTGGTAATTCCTTCGTTTGCGGTAGGTAGAACACAGGAAATACTATATGAATTAAACAATTTGAAAGAAAATCAAGACGATGAAAAATTTAAAAAAGAATATGAAAAATTGATGAGTGCACCAGTATATGTAGATAGTCCACTTGCAATATCTGCTACAGAGGTTTTTAAAGAGAATATGGATTTATTTGACGAAGAAACTCAAGAATTAATTAAGAGAGGAGACAATCCATTAGAATTTCCAGGGTTAAAGTTTACTAGAACTGCAGATGAGTCAAAAGAATTAAATGAAAAAAATGAACCTTCTATAATTATTTCAGCAAGTGGAATGTGTGAAGTTGGAAGAATAAAACATCATTTAAAACATAATTTATGGAATCCAAACAGTACAATATTATTTGTTGGATATCAAGCACCAGGAACATTAGGGAGAAAAATAGTAGATGGTGCTAAAACAGTAAAAATATTTGGAGAAGAAATTGCAGTAAATGCAAGAATAGAATATATAGAAGGATATTCTGGACATGCGGATCAAGAATGGTTAATGAATTTTATTTATTCATATGCAATAAAACCAAAACATATTTTCTTAGTGCATGGAGAAGCAGAAGGACAGATTATATTAAAAAATAAAATATTAGAAGATTTAAATATACCGGTAACAATTCCAGAATATGGAGAAACATATGAATTAAAAGAAAAAGTAAGTATGACAAATAGAGTAGAAGGACCAAATGAGAAGAAATTTGTAAGATTAGAAATATTAGAAAGAATGAGAACATTAAAAGAAGAAATAGAAGACATGGAAGAAATTGTAAAAGATGGGTATTTGTCAGAAGATAGAAAAGAAGAAGATATAACAGAATTGGCAGAAAGATTAAAAGAATTAGAAAATCAAATAGTGAAAATAGTTGAAAAAAGTTAAAGGGGAAAACAAATGAAGAATAAATATTATAATGATGCTATAATAGGTGGAAAAAACATAACAGCCAGCTATTCCAAGAATGGTGAATTACTAAGACTAATTTATCCTTCACCTGATTATATGCAATTTATAGATTACTTTGAAACAGGAGTAAAAATAAACGATTCTGGGATTATATATTTACATCAAGACATTAACAATATGTATCAACAGTATTATACAGAAGATACTAATATTTTAAATACCGAAATTAAAAACACATATTTTAATTTAAAAATAACACAAACTGATTTTGTATTACTAAAAAATAGTGTATTAGTAAAAAAATATACATTTGAAAATAAGAATTCTATAGAATTAAATGTGAATTTTTTGATACACTCAAAGTTGTTATCAGACTATAATAATATGGTAGGAGCAGTTGTAAAAGATAATACATTAATACAATATACACACAATACAGCATTTTGCATAACGTCAAATAAAGAAATGTTAAGTTATCAATTAAATGATACTAAAAATAACATAAACAGTGGAGAAATAGCAGACAAAGATTATATAGGAATGTCGCCAGACTCTAGTATAAGCTATAATATTGGTTTATTAAAGCCAAATGAAATAAAAGAATTAGTTGTATATATATCAATAATAGAAAATAAAAATGAAATAGATTTACAAGAACAGATAAAAGCAATAAAAAAAATAGATGCACAAAAAGAAGAAGTAACAGTAAAAAAATATTGGAGAAAATATGTTAAAGACCATGATACTTTACAGATGCCAGAAGAAGACACAGAATTTAACAGAAAATTAAATAAAGTATACAAAAGAACAATATTGTTATTTCCATTATTAACAAATCAAGAAGTTGGCGGAATATCTGCAGCAATAGAAGTGGACGAAAATATCACAAAGTGTGGAAAATATGCATATTGCTGGCCAAGAGATGCAGTGTTTGTAACGAGGGCATTAGACATATTAAATATGACAAAGGAAACCGAAAAGTTTTATAAAGTATTTTGCAAAAATACACAAAGTGAAAATGGAATGTGGGAGCAAAGATTTTATACAGATGGTAAGCTGGCTCCATGCTGGGGATATCAAATAGATGAAACAGCAAGTGTAATATATGGTGTAAATGAACACTACAAAAAGACAAAAGAAATAAAATTTTTAAAAGATACATTAAAAATGTGTGAAAAGGCAACGAGGTTTCTATTTATTTATATGGATAATATATTAGGCACAAGAGATGAAAGTGATGTTGTAAAAAATGAAATAGAAGAAACATATCATACAAAAGAAAGAGAAAAACTACCAATTAGTTATGATATATGGGAAATGAACGAAGGAGTACATTTATATTCGCTTGCCGCAATATATGGGGCATTCAATAGTATGCTAGAAATATATGAAAATATAAAAGAAGAATATACAAATAATAGATTAAAACTTGAAAATATACATAAAAACGAAATAAATATAAGAAAATATATGGAAGAATTAAAAAAATATATATCAAAAAATTTGTATGATGAAAAAACAAAAACATTATTAAGAAATTTGAATGATCAAAAAACAGACATAAGTATACTTGGTGCGGTAGAACCATTTAAATTATTTTCAGCAGATGAAAAAAAGATTAATAATACAATAGAAAAAATAAATTTAACATTAAGAACATATACAGGAGGATATTTAAGATTTGAGCAAGACCATTATATGGAAGGGCAAAATCCATGGCCAATAGCTACATTATGGATGGCAATGTATTATAACCAAAAAGGAGAAAAAGAAAAAGCAGAAGAATGTATAAAATTTGTAGTGAACAGTTGCAATGAACATGGACTATTGGCAGAGCAAGTAGATAATAAAACAATGACATCCAATTGGGTAATTGGATTAGGATGGTCGCATGCAATGTTCGTCTTGTCACAAAAAGAAATATCTCAAAAGTGACAAAGGAGGGAAAAATGGGAAAGGACAAAACAATATTTGTATGTAGTAGTTGTGGATATGAATCAGCTAAATGGTTGGGAAAATGTCCTGCCTGCAATGAATGGAATAGTTTTTATGAAGAAAAGATAATAAAAGAAAATAAAAATAGTGCAGAAAAAGGTAAAAAAAATGCAACTCCAAAAATGCTAAAAGAAGTAGAAGGTAAAGAAAAAGTAAGGACAAGTACAGGAATAGGCGAACTGGATAGAGTATTAGGCGGAGGTTTAGTAAGGGGCTCATTAGTGCTACTTGGTGGTGAACCTGGTATTGGAAAATCAACATTAATTTTACAATTATGCAATAAAATGTCTGGAGAAGGAAAAGTTTTATATGTTTCAGGAGAAGAATCAGCAGAGCAAATAAAAATAAGAGCAGATAGGTTAAATATTAATAATGAGGATATTATGTTCTTGGGAGAAACTGATATAGACCTAATACAGGAAAATATATTACAAATGTGCCCAAAACTTGTTATTATTGATTCAATACAAACAATGTATTCAGAAGATATATCATCAGCGGCTGGTACAGTAAGCCAAGTAAGGGAAATTACTTCAAGAATAATGAGAGTGTGCAAAAGCAACGATATTACTACAATAATTATTGGGCATGTTACTAAGGAAGGAAATATAGCAGGGCCAAGAGTGTTAGAGCATATGGTTGACACTGTACTTTATTTAGAGGGGGAAAGATACTTTTCATACAGAATTTTAAGAAGTGTAAAAAACAGATTTGGCTCAACAAATGAAGTAGGAATGTTTGAAATGCAAAATGAGGGAATGGTAGAAATAGCAAATCCATCTTCTATATTAATTTCAGAAAGAGAAGATAATCCTGCTGGTTCAATTGTTGTTGCAAGTATGGAAGGAACAAGGCCACTTCTTATAGAATTGCAAGCATTAACAACTCCAACAGTTTTTGGTATGCCAAGAAGAACAGCAAACGGTATAGACTATAACAGATTAACCCTTTTAGTAGCAGTACTTGAAAAAAAAGCAGGGCTAAATTTAAGTTCACAAGATATATATTTAAATGTGGTAAGTGGAATAAGGCTGATAGAGCCTGCAGTTGATTTAGGTATTGTATTGGTTTGTGCATCAAGTTTCAAAAACTATAGTATTCCAAAAGATACTTTAGTAATAGGAGAGGTTGGATTAACAGGAGAGGTAAGGGCAGTAAATTTAATTGATAAAAGATTAAAAGAAGCAGAAAAACTAGGATTTAAAACGTGTATAATTCCAAAAAGTAACAAAAAACTATTGAAAGAAAAATACAAATTAGATATAATAGGTGTTAGCAACGTTATTGAAGCAATGAAAGCAGTTGGACTTAAATAAAAGTGTGTCCCAAAAGTGACAAGGAGGGTATGATGATTACAGAAATTCTAAAACTTATTGCACCAGGTACACCTATTAGGGATGGTTTGGAAAACATTTTAAAGGCAAAGACAGGTGCATTAATTGTTATAAGCGACACGAAAGAGGTTTTAGATTTAGTAGATGGTGGCTTTAGATTAGACATAGATTATACATCATCAAGATTATATGAATTAGCTAAAATGGATGGTGCTATTGTTTTAAGTGCTGATTTTAAAAAGATTTTGTATGCTAATACACAACTTATTCCAGACTCTAGTATAATAACAACAGAAACTGGTACCAGACATAGAACGGCAGAGCGTACTGCAAAGCAAACAGGAGCTTTGGTAATAAGCATTTCACAAAGAAGAAGTATTATAACAATATTTAAAGGAAATGAAAGATATGTATTAGAAGATACATCAAAAGTTATTTCAAAGGCAAATCAAGCACTGCAAACGGTTGAAAAATACAAAAAAGTATTTGACAGCAAGTTGAGTCTATTAAATGAATACGAATTTAATGATATAGTTACATTAGAAAATGTGATAATATCAATACAAAGAGCTGAAATGGTAAGAAAAATGGTAGAAGAAGTTGAAAGAGCCATTTTTGAATTAGGTGATGAGGGACGATTATTAGAAATTCAATTAAAAGAATTAGTTGGCGACCTAGAAAATGAGGAATTGCTAATTGTAAAAGATTATATGTCTCCAAGTAAAAAGAAACTACCAGACAAAATATTAGAGGAAATAGAAAAATTAAATCATGAAGATTTAATGAAATCAGATAAAATAGCAAAAATGCTTGGGTATCAAGACTTTGAAAACTATGATGAAGTTGGTGTATACACAAGAGGGTATAGAGTACTTAATAAAATACCTAGAATGCCAAGCAATATAGTGGACAACTTAGTTAAATCATTTAAATCATTTCAACATATATTGGCAGCAGACATTCCACAACTAGATGAAGTTGAAGGCATAGGAGAAGTAAGAGCTAGAACTATTAAACAGTCATTAAAAAGGATGCAAGAACAATTTGTTTTTGACAATTTGATTTTATAGGAGGAAAAAATGAAAGTATTTGTTAAAATTTTATTAATTTTAGGAATTTTATTATTAGTAGCAGGGATTGGATTTGTAGGATATGGAATATACAAAAAGGCCACATTAAAAGTACAAAATCCAATAGCTACAATGGAAGTTGAAGGATATGGGACAATAAAAATAGAATTATATCCAGAGATGGCACCAAATACAGTTGCAAACTTTATAAAACTTGCAAATAATGGTTACTATAATGGACTTAATTTCCATAGAACTATTCCAGATTTTATGATACAAGGTGGATCTAAAAATGGAGACGGAACAGGAGCTCCAAAACTAAGTGATTTAAAAGAAATAGCAGAGGACCAAGACAAAGAATACTGCATACCAGGTGAATTCATTGCAAACGGATATAATGATAATATTTTAAAACACGAAACAGGTGTAATCTCTATGGCAAGAGCAAGCTATGGAAACCAATCAGCAGATATATTAAAGAAAGGCTACAACTCAGCAGGAGCCCAATTCTTTATAATGACTGCAGATAATACAAGCCTTGATGGAACATATGCGGCATTTGGAAAAGTTATAGAGGGAATGGATATAGTAAACAAAATAAAGGATGTAAAAGTTGTATATAGAGAAAGTGAATTAGAAGAAAATGCAGAAGCACCAAAAGATTCGGACGGCAATAAAATAGCATCAGATAGACCAATAGAGCCACCAGTTATAAAAAGTATAACAGTAGAAACATTTGGAGTTGACTATGGAATTCCAACAACATTAGATGTTTTTGACTATTATTCTTGGTTAATGCAACAATATTATGGATATTCACATTAAAACAAAAAAATCACAGAAAAAACTTCTGTGATTTTTAGCTTATTTTAATTCTACTACGGTTACTCCCATTTCGCCTTCGCCAAAGGTACCTAGTCTAAATGATTTTACATGAGGGTGTTTTTTTAAAAAAGAGTGTATTCCTTCACGTAATTTGCCTGTGCCCTTTCCATGTACAATCCTAATAGTTGCAATATTAGAAATTGTACAATCATCTAAATATTTATCTATAATATAAGTGGCTTCATCAACATTTTGCCCAATAACATTTATTTCTGGAGAAATGTATTTTGATTTTGAACCATTATTTTTGTTTACTTTTGTGGTAGAAAAATTTTCTTTTGCTAAAGCTTTAGCTGTTTTCTTTAAATTAGATAAGCTAATATTCATTTTTGTATTTCCCATTTGAATTTGTACTTCATTGGATTTGCTTGGAAAACTTATTACTGTTCCAATTGTATTAAAAGGGATAACTTCCACCAACATACCTAACTGAATATCTGATTTGGTTAAATTACCATTTTCTTTTTGAGGAATATCAAATTGTTTTATTTTATCATTTAGTGAATTTCTTAAACTATTTGCAGATTTTAAATCATGATTTATATTATTTAGTTGTTTGATAATTTCATTAGCCTCTTCTTTGGCAGATAAAAGTATATTTCTGGCTTCAAGTTTTGCAGTTTCAATCAATTCCTTTTCTTTTTGTTTAACACCCGTATTTTCTTTTTCTAGTTCCTTCCTTAGAGTTTGGATTTGAGCCAAATTTTTATCAATATCTTGTTTTTCACGTTCTATTTGTAATTTGTTATCATAAATGCTTTTTAAAATATCTTCTATATGAATATTATCATCTTTAAGTAAAGAATAAGCGTTGTTTAAAATTTCTTGATTTAATCCAAGTTTTTTACTGATAGCAAATGCATTACTCTTTCCTGGAATTCCGATCAACAGCTTATAGGTAGGTTTTAAGTTTTCTACATCAAATTCAGAACTAGCATTTTCAAAACCATGTGTAACTAAAGCATAATTTTTAAGTTCTTGGTAATGTGTAGTAGCAAGAACAAGGCAACCAGTATTATAAAAGAAATTAAGAATGCTTATTGCCAAATTTGCACCTTCTATTGGATCTGTTCCAGAGCCTAATTCATCCAATAAAATCAAGCAATTTTCATCTGCGTTATTAGTAATATTGATAATATTTGTAATATGAGCAGAAAAAGTGCTTAAAGATTCACTTATACTTTGTTCATCTCCAATATCTGCAAATATATTTTTAAATATACAGATAGAACTATTTTCATTGCAAGGAATATATAAGCCGGTATATGCCATTAAAAGTAGCAATCCTGTTGTTTTTAAGCATACAGTTTTACCGCCAGTATTTGGACCAGTAATGATTAAACAGTTGAAATCTTGCCCTAATTTAATATCAATAGGAACAATTTTATTTCTATCAATTAATGGATGACGTGCCCCAACTAAATTTATATATTTTTCTGTATTTAAAATGGGATTAATGCCATCAATACTTTTAGAATATGAAACTTTAGCCGATAAAACATCTAATTTGCCAATAATACAAATATTTTGCTTTAGTTCACTAGTATATTTATAAAGAAGAATAGAAAGGTCATGAAGTATTTTTTCAATTTCAATATTTTCTTCTATCTTAAAATTATTAATCTCATTATTAATCTCAAAAACACTTAAAGGTTCCAGATATACGGTTGAGCCACTACTTGAAGTATCGTGGATAAAACCCTTAATTGTATTTCTATATTCTTGCTTTAATGGAATAACAAATCTATCATTTCTAATTGTAACTATAGGTTCCATTAAATACTTAGAGTAATTGCTAGAATGAATAATAGAGTCAAGTTTGTCTCTAACTGCTTGTTCAGCTTTTTTTCTGTTTCTCCTTATAGCAGAAAGTTTAGCAGAAGCGCTATCTGCAATTGTATTTTCATCTAGTATTTTCTCAAAAATAGTTGTTTCAACGCTTTTATTAATA
Organism: Clostridiales bacterium; assembly: GCA_003534295.1. Classification (GTDB taxonomy): domain Bacteria; phylum Bacillota; class Clostridia; order TANB77; family CAG-508; genus DNVW01. Next base: position 141,231 of record DPDV01000008.1, on the reverse strand, counting down.
TATAAAGAATTAAAAAAATCAAATAATATAGGAAAATCATTAGTGCTAAAACTAGTATCATCAAAGAAATAATTTTTTAATTCACGTGATATTTTTAATACTGTGGCAATTTCAATTAATGCCTTGGCAGACAACACATTGTTACTTTCTAGATGCTTAATCCATATATCGATATTGGGAATTTCACAAATGGGAATATTAGATTTTCTTATACTGATATCCATTGCCTCTGCCGTTTCAGTTAAAAGGCGAGAAACCCCTTCAAAATCAAAGCAAGGTTTTAAATTCAAAACAGAAACCTTACCTATATATGTTTTACAATAATTGCTAACTAATTTAATAATTTCATTATATTCTAATTTATCTAACATAGTAATCTCCTCTGCAGGTCATTATATCACAATGTTTTTATTATATCAACAAGCTTACAAATTATGTAAATGTTACTGCTTAATATATTATACAACTAAAACGATGAAACAATATAACTCTAAAAATCATCAACCAGTAATATGTAAATTAATCTATTATGTAATACCTCTTGATTAAATTGTCAAAAAATGATAGAATTATAAAGAAGTTAGTATATAAATTTGGAGGTGGAAAATGCAGGCACAAATATTAACCTCAAAATTTGGTGGAGAATTAATAAGTTTTAAGCTAAATGGAGAAGAAAAAATACATCAGGGAAAAGACTGTATAGACGAAAATGGAAAAATATATTGGAAAAGACATTCGCCAATATTATTCCCAGTAGTAGGAAAACTAAAGAAAAATCAAACAATAATAGGTGGAAGAACTTATGAAATGCCACAACATGGTTTTGCAAGAGATTTAGAATTTGAACCATTAACTAAATTGGACAATTTTCACTCATATATGCTAAAAAGTAACAAATATACACTGTCAAGATATCCATATGATTTCGAATTATATACAACATATAGAATAGATGAAAATAAATTAACAACAATATATAAAGTAATAAATACAGGAATAACTAATATGCCATTTGGAATAGGTGGTCACCCTGCATTTAAAATAGATATAGAGCAGTTAAAAAAAGGCAACTATTATTTGGAATTTGAAGAAAAAGAAGAAAAATTACACTTTTTATATTTGGTAGATGGATTAATAGGAACAGAATATGCAAAAGACATATTAGTGGATAAAAAAGTAATAAATTTAAATGAAAATTCTTTCAAAAATGATGCCATAATAATGAAGGGAATTACATCAAAAAAAGTAAGTTTAAAAAATAAAGAACAAAATAAAACAATATTAACAATGGACTTTACAGATTTTCCATACTTAGCAATATGGTCAAAACCAAATGCACCATTTATATGCATAGAGCCATGGTACTCAACAGCAGATAATGTGAAAAGTTCAGGAGTATTTACACAAAAACAAGATTTAATTGTATTAAAACCAAAACAAACTTTTGAATGTAAGTATACGGTAGAATTTTTTTAACGAAAGGAACAAAAAAGTGGGAAAAATAATAATTAAGTTAGTAGGGAGCATATTAGCCCTAATAGGTGTAATATTAATATATGACGCAAGAACAATTACCAAAAAAGCATTTAGCTTTGGTGACCAAAACGAAGCAACATTAGGATTAAAAATTGCAGGATATCTAATATCAATAGCAGGAGCAACAATAATAATGCTCAATTAGGGACAGTCCCCAATTGTCCCATTTGACCAATTTGGGACACCCCTAAAAAAATAGTTGAAATTAAATCACAATTGTGCTAATATATAGTAAAATAAAAACAGTGAAGAAGAGGAGTAGGTTTTACTGCTAAACAGAGAATAAGAGTGAATACGCTGAGAGCTTTTATATAGAAAAGAAAACCGAAGGTAGCTTTGGAGTTAATATATTGAAACAAAGTAAATATATTCGTTTAAGCAACGTTAAAGGCTATTTAAGATACAATTAATTTGTAAATTAAGGTGGTACCGTGAGATAAAACCTCGCCCTTATACAAGGGTGAGGTTTTTTGGTTGAAAAGATTGTATAAAATAAAAAAGATAGTGCAAAGTAATCTATGAAAAATGTAGGGGCGATTTTAATCGTCCGCACTTCGAAGAAATTACTAAAAAAGGAAGGAGATAAAAAATGAAGGAACACAAATTAGAGGATAAGTTTAATCCAAAGAATTTTGAAGAAGAAATTTATAAAAGATGGGAGGGAAAAGAGTATTTTAAACCAAGTGAAGATAAGACTAAAAAGCCATATACAATAGTAATTCCACCACCAAATATAACAGGGAAACTTCATATGGGGCATGCATTAGATGAAACATTACAAGATATATTAATAAGATATAAAAGAATGGAAGGATATAATTGCCTATGGCTACCAGGAACAGATCATGCTGCAATAGCTACAGAAGTTAAAATTGTTGAAAAGCTAAAACAACAAGGGATAGAGAAAAAGAACTTAACAAGAGAACAATTTCTAGAAAAGGCATGGGAATGGAAAAAAGAATATGGTGGAACAATTTTAAATCAATTAAAAAAGTTGGGATGTTCATGTGATTGGTCTCGTGAAAGATTTACTATGGATGAAGGTTTGTCAAATGCAGTAAAATATGTTTTTATAAAATTGTATGAAAAAGGACTTATATATAAAGGAAAAAGAATGATAAACTGGTGTCCATCATGCAATACTTCTATATCAGATGCAGAGGTTGAGTTTGAGGAAGAACCAACACATCTATGGCATATTAGATATAAAGTAAAAGATGAAGATAAATATTTAATAGTAGCAACAACAAGACCTGAAACAATGCTAGGAGATACGGGTGTAGCAGTTCACCCAGAAGACGAGAGATATAAGGATTTAGTAGGAAAAAAAGTAATACTTCCTATTATGAATAAGGAAATACCAATAGTAGCAGATGATTTTGTAGAAAAGGAATTTGGGACAGGTGCAGTTAAATTAACACCAGCGCATGATCCAAATGATTATGCTGCAAGCCAAAGACATAATTTAGAAATAATAGAAGTATTTGATGAAAATTGGAAAATGGGAAATTTAGTACCAGAATATAAAGGATTAGATATATATGAAGCTAGAAAAAGAATTGTTGAAAAGTTACAAGAAATAGGGGCATTAGTAAAAATAGAAGATTATACACATAATGTAGGAAAATGCTATAGATGTCACCATACAATAGAACCTAAAATTTCTGAGCAGTGGTTTGTTAAAATGAAGCCATTAGCTGAACCAGCAATAAAAGCTGTAAAAGATGGAAAGACAAGATTTATACCAGAAAGATTTGACAAAATATACTATAACTGGATGGATAATATACAAGACTGGTGTATATCACGTCAATTATGGTGGGGGCATAGAATACCAGCATATTACTGCACTAAATGTAATAACATAATGGTAACCGAAAGTATTCCACATAAGTGTGAAAAATGCGGAAATACTGAGTTTACCCAAGATGAAGATACACTGGACACTTGGTTTAGTTCAGCCTTATGGCCTTTTTCTACATTAGGGTGGCCAGAACAAACAGAAGATTTAAAATATTTTTATCCAACTTCAACATTAGTTACAGGATATGATATTATATTTTTCTGGGTAGCAAGAATGATATTTTCAGCAATAGAACACACAGGAAAAGTACCATTTAAGGATGTATTTATTCATGGAATTGTTAGAGATAGTTTGGGCAGAAAAATGTCTAAAAGTCTAGGTAACGGAATAGATCCGCTAGAAATAATAGAAAAGTATGGAACAGATGCACTAAGGTTTTCATTGGTCCTTGGAATATCACCAGGAAATGATATACGATATATGCCTGAAAAACTTGAATCAGCAGCAAATTTTGCAAATAAATTATGGAATGCATCTAAGTTCGTATTAGGCAATTTGGAAGAAATAGATTATGATACAATGCCACAAAAATTATGCTATGAAGATAAGTGGATATTGTCAAAATTGAATAAACTAATAAAAGAAACAACAATTAACTTAAACAATTATGACTTAGGTGTTTGGACACAAAAGGTATATGATTTTATATGGGGAGAATTTTGTGATTGGTATATAGAAATGGTAAAACCAAGGCTATATGATAAAGAAAACAAAACAAGAGAGGCTGCACAATATACTTTAAACAAAGTTTTAGGCGATAGCCTTAAGTTATTACATCCTATTATGCCATTTATTACAGAAGAAATATATACAAAATTGTATAATAATGATGAAAGTATAATGATATCAAGTTGGCCAAAATATAGTGAAGAGTTTAATTTTGTAAATGAAGAAAAGCAAATAGAAAAAATTAAACAGATAATTATTGGAATAAGAAATATTCGTACAAATATGAATGTTCATCCAGCAAAAAAATCAACTTTAATATTTGTTACTGAAAATGATGAAGAAATGATTATAGATTCCCAAGAATTCATTAAAAAATTGGGGTTTGCAGACAAAATAATAGTACAAGGCAATAAAAATAACATACCACAAAATGCAATGTCTGTATTAAGTGAAGAATTAGAAGTCTATCTTCCATTTGACGAATTGGTAGACATAGAAGAAGAAAAGAAAAGATTACAAGGGGAAAAACAAAAACTAGAAGCGGAAGTAGAAAGAGCTAGCAAAATGTTATCAAATCCCGGTTTTGTAAACAAAGCTCCAGAAAATAAAATAAAAGAAGAAAAAGAAAAATTAGAAAGATATAAGCAAATGCTAGAAAATGTAGAAGAAAGATTATCAAAACTTGCATAATTATGTTAATTGTGTTATACTTATATATATAAAAAAAAAAGGACCGCAATTGTGGTCGAAGGAGGCAAAATGAAAAAAGCTCAGAATGATGTAAGAAGGCGGCGTATAGAACTGATGTTGGGAGTAATATTTATAATTATTGGGGTGCTAATATATAGCACAGGAAAAAAGTCCTGGCAACAGGATTTGGCGGAATTAGAAGGTAAAAGTTATCCACATCTTTCGTATAAAGAGTGGATAGCGATCCACGAATCGGAATATACATCCTCAAGTGATGCGCAAGATGCGTATCATAACTATGAGGCGGAATACTTTACTCCAGAGTACAGAGAAGCGCAAAAAAAGCAAACTCTGTACTCTGTGGGGGAGATAGTATTCTTCCTCATAGGGGCAATCTGTCTTTTCAGACAAATCTGTCTTTTCAGACAATACTGTCTGAAAAGTGAGCCGTAATCAGTTCTCCTCCTCCTGCGCAAGCATTTTGCACAGGAGGAACTGCAGACAAATCTAAAAGTCTGCAGTTTTTTTTGTGCGAATTTTGTCGAAACTTTCTCAAAAATCGGCAAAAGTTCTAATGTTTCGCTCTAGGAAAAAAATGGAAGTGAATATATAATTATAATAAACAAAAAACAAAGGGGGAATGAATTTGGAATTTGACTATATTAAAACGGACAAGCTGTTGGTCGTAAAAATAATAGAAGAAATAGACCATCACACTACAGAAAAAATAAGGAGGAAGATAGATAATGAGATTACGAGATATATGCCTAGAAAAGTTATACTTGATTTCAATAAAGTTTCTTTTATGGATAGTGCAGGGATAGGAATGATAATAGGAAGATACAAAATGATTAAAATGTTAGGTGGAGAGCTAGAAATAGAAAACGCTACAAGAAGCGTACGCAAGGTTTTAGAAATGAGTGGAATTACTAAAATAATTAGTTTAAAAGAAGGAGAGGTATATGCATAGTTTATATGATAATGAAATGAAATTAGAATTTTTAAGTAAATCAAATAATGAGGCATTTGCAAGGATTACAGTTGCGGCATTTGCCTCACAACTTGACCCAACCATAGAAGAATTGGCTGATATTAAAACTGCTGTTTCAGAGGCGGTAACAAATTGCATAATTCACGGATATGAGAATACAGAAGGAATTGTAAAGATAACAGCAAAACTTTTTGCAAACACAATAGAAATAGAAATTTCCGATTCTGGCAAAGGAATAGCAGATATAGAGCTTGCAAGGAAACCGTTATATACAACAAAAGCTAATTTAGAAAGGTCTGGTATGGGTTTTACAATTATGGAAAGCTTTATGGATGAAGTACATATTGAGTCTGTTTTAGGAATTGGCACAAAAATTGTTATGAAAAAAATAATAAAAAAGGAAGAAAATTTAGAACAGGAAGGAATTGAAATTACAAACATGGGAGGAAGATAAGTAAGTCTATGTATGAAAAATACGATAATAACATAAAAGATATAATTGCAGCACAAAGTGGTAACGAAAAAGCCATGGAAAAGTTAATAAATAGTAATAAAGGACTTATTTGGAGTATTGTAAATAGATTTAAAGATAGAGGATATGAAGTAGAAGATTTATATCAAATAGCAATGATTGGATTTATAAAATGTATTAAAAAGTTTGACTCTACATATGAAGTTAGGTTGTCTACATATGCTGTGCCATACATTTTAGGAGAAATTAAAAGATTTATAAGAGATGATGGACCTGTAAAAGTAAGTAGAAGCATAAAAGAATTGGCAGGTAAAATATTAGAAATACAAAAGCAATATATGCAAAAAGAGGGAAGAGAAATAAAAATAGAAGAAATGGCAAAAATGTTAAAAACCTCAAAAGAAGAAATAACCTTAGCTATGGAATCATATAATCCCGTAGAATCAATACATAGTTCAGCATACAACAAGGATGGGGACGAAATTTGTATTTTGGATAGATTAAGTACAAACATAGATGAGGAAACTCAAATAGTAAATAAAATATCAATAAAGCAATTAATAGAGGGCCTAGAAGATAGAGAAAAACAAATAATATTATTAAGATATTATAAAAGTAGAACACAATCACAAGTAGCGAAAATATTGGGAATAACGCAAGTGCAGGTATCAAGACTAGAAAAACAAATACTTGAAACCATGAAGAAAAAAATATGTAAATAGAGGTGAGTTATGAAAAGAATAGTGGCATATATGTTATTCCTTATTTTTTTGTGTATGTTAATACCAATTATATTTACAAATAGAAGAATTGAAAAGGTAAATGGAAAACTCGTGGAAAATGAAGAAGTAAAACAAGAACAACCAAAAGAAGAATACAGTTATAAACAATATGGAACAATAAAATTATTACATGAAAAAACAAACACAGTGGAAGAAATAAAAATAGATGAATATTTGTATGGAGTTGTATCAAGCGAAATGCCAGCAAGCTTTGAAATAGAAGCATTAAAAGCACAAGCAGTAGCTGCAAGAACATATACAATATATAAAATAAATAATAATGATAAAAAGCACGGAGAAGCGGATATATGTGATAATTCTGCATGTTGTCAAGCCTGGATATCAAAAGAAGATAGACTACAAAAATGGAATGAACAAAGTAGAAATGAGTATTGGGCTAAAATAGTTGAAGCGGTGGATTCAACTAAGGGAAAAATAATAACATATAATGAAAAACCAATAAATGCTTTTTTTCATGCAAATAGTGGAGGTGCAACAGAAGCACCAGTAAATGTATGGGGAGGAAGCAACTATCCATATTTGCAAACGGTTGCTACATCGGGAGAAGATGCTTATACCCAATACAGTTCAGAGGTTACGGTCACAAAAGAGGAGTTTAAAAATAAAATAATTGAAAAACATGCAGATTTAGATATTGATTTTAGCAAAGCAGATAGTATAAAGATAACCGAATATACAGAAGGAAATAGAGTAAAAAACTTGAAAGTTGGAAATTTGAATTTGTCAGGAGTAGAAATAAGAAACATATTTGGATTAAGATCGGCAAATTTTAAAATAGACATACAAGAAAACAATGTAAAATTTGCTGTAATAGGATATGGACATGGTGTAGGAATGAGTCAAACAGGAGCAGACAGTTTGGCTAAACAGGGAAAGAAATATGATGAAATAATTAAACACTACTACACAGGAGTCGAAATAAAAAATATGTAACATTTTTTGTATATTTTTCTCAATAATGTAAATAATTATAAAAACAATATCAAGGAGGAAAAAAAAGATGAGAGAAGCAAATATAAAGAAAATGTTATTTATAACGTGCAGTATATTTTCGGTATTGCTAATTGCATTTATTATTACATCTTTTATGTATAATAAACAAGAGGAAACACAACTTAGTAAATTTGACGCAAATGTAGTAAAAGAATATAATTCAGAAAAAGTTAGTGAAAATGCAGAGCAAGAGATGATTAAAGAAGAACCTATAAAGGAAGAGGAGCAAAAAAAGGTAGCTGTAAATACAAGTGAGATAGAAGAAAAAGTTCAAGAGGAGCGAAAGGAAGAAGCAAAACAACAAGCAGAAGTTAATAAACCGGAAGAAACAGTAGAAACAAATACAAAGCCAGAAGAAAGTCAAGCAACAACGCCAAAATTTATAAAGCCTGTAGAAGGAGAAATAATACAGGAATTTGCAAAAAGTAATTTAGTATATTCTAGTACTTTAGGAGAATGGATTACACATTATGGAATAGATATAAAAGCTGACAAGACAACAGTAGTAAAAGCATCATCAAAAGGTATAGTAAAATATATAAAAAATGATCCACGATATGGTCTTACAATTGTAATAGAACATACAGGTGGATACAAAACAGTATATGCAAACTTATTGTCTACAGAATTTGTAGTAGTAGGTGAAGAAGTAAGCGAAGGACAAACTATTGGAACAGTTGGGACAACAAGCACATTTGAAGTTTTAGATGACCCACATTTGCATTTTGAAATTTTAAAAGATGACGAATATTTAGATCCACAATTAATGCTTAATTAATTTTGTGAAAGTTATGTGAATTTTAAAATAAACTATTGACAATTTTATAAAAAGGGTATAAATTATTAGCAGTCTTGAAAAGAGACTGCTAATTTGCTACTAGATATAAAATACTAATACAATAGCAATTATGCATTATAAAATACAAGTTAGCATATTATTTAAATAAGTATTTTTAAGGAGGTAATATCAATGTTAAAACCATTAGGAGACAGAGTTGTAATTAAAATGCTAGAAAAAGAAGAAACAACTAAAAGTGGAATAATATTAGCAGGAAATGCACAAGAAAAATCACAAATTGCAACAGTATTGGAGGTAGGACCAGGAGAAGAAGAAGATGGAAAGAAAAAAGAAATGTATGTAAAAAAAGGAGATAAAGTTGTTATAAACAGTTATGCAGGAACAACAATAAAATACGAAGGAGAAGAACTAATAATTGTAAAACAAGCAGATATATTAGCTATAGTAGAATAATAAAATTTATTAATAAATTAGGAGGTAATCAAAATGGCAAAGGAAATTAAATTTGGTGAAGATGCTAGAAAAAGTTTATTAAGTGGTGTTAACAAGATTGCAGATACAGTAAAAGTAACACTAGGACCAAAAGGTAGAAATGTAGTGTTAGATAAAAAGTTTGGTGCTCCATTAATTACAAATGATGGTGTAACAATAGCAAAAGAAATAGAACTAGATGATCCATTCGAAAATATGGGTGCTGGACTTGTAAAAGAAGTTTCTATTAAAACAAATGATGTAGCAGGAGATGGAACAACAACTGCTATGGTATTAGCACAAAGCATGATAAGAGAAGGAGTAAAAAATGTTGCAGCTGGTGGAGATCCAATGGCTATTAAAAGAGGAATGGATAAAGCAGTAAAAGTTGCAGTAGAAGGATTAAAAGAAATTAGCTCAGAAGTTAATGGAAAAGAAGACATAGCAAGAGTTGCTAGCATATCAGCTAATAATAGAGAAATTGGAGAACTTATTTCAGAGGCAATGGAAAAGGTTTCTAAAGATGGAGTTATTACAATAGAAGAATCTAAAACATCAAATACAGAACTAAATGTAGTAGAGGGAATGCAATTTGATAAAGGATATGTATCTCCATATATGGTAACAGATACAGAAAAAATGGAAGCAATTATAGATAATCCATATATATTAATAACAGATAAAAAAATAAGCAATATTCAAGAAATATTACCACTATTAGAAGCATTAATGCAACAATCTGGAAAATTAGTAATAATATGTGATGACATAGAAGGAGAAGCTTTATCTACATTAATTTTAAACAAATTAAGAGGAGTGCTAAACGTAGTAGCAGTAAAAGCCCCTGGATATGGCGATAAGAGAAAAGCAATGCTACAAGATATTGCAACATTAACTGGAGGAGAAGTTATAACATCAGACTTGGGATTAGAACTAAAAGATACCCAAATAGAGCAATTAGGTAGAGCAAAACAAATTAAAGTGCAAAAAGAGAATACAATAATAGTTGATGGCATGGGGGACAAACAACAAATCGCAGACAGAGTAGCACAAATAAGAGCACAATTAAGTGAAGAAAAAAGCGAATTTGAAAAAGAAAATCTTCAAGAAAGATTAGCCAAAATAGCAGGTGGAGTTGCAGTTATTGGTGTTGGAGCAGCAACTGAAATAGAAATGAAAGAGAAAAAACTAAGAATAGAAGATGCACTATCTGCAACAAAGGCAGCAGTAGAAGAAGGAATTGTAGCGGGTGGCGGAACAGCATATATAAATGTAATACCAAAAGTTGAAAAAGCAGTTGCAGAATTAGAAGCAGATGAAAGAATAGGCGGAAAAATAATACTAAGAGCCTTAGAAGAACCAATAAGACAAATAAGTATAAATGCTGGACTAGAGCCTGCAATAGTTGTAAATGAAGTAAAGAAAAAAGAAGCAGGAATAGGATTTAATGCAGCAACAGAAAAATATGTAGATATGAAAAAAGAGGGAATAGTAGACCCAACAAAAGTATCTCGTAGTGCACTTCAAAATGCAGTTTCAGTTGCATCTATGATATTAACAACAGAAAGTATAGTAACAGATAAAAAGGAAGAGAAAGAATGTAGTTGTGGACATAATGAACCAGCAGGAATGGAAGGAATGTACTAAACTTATCATCTAAATTGTAAGTTGCATGGAAATGTTTATAACGAATGTTGTAGGGGCGATTTTAATCGCCCCTACAACATTGTTTGCGCCAAATTAATACCTAAAACTTACTATTTTTTAGTCTTCTTATACAAAAAAACAAACCATTACAGTCTTAATTAAAAGATGTAAAAGTTTGTTTTTTTATTTGGTTGGGCTGGCTAGATTCGAACTAGCGCATGCCAGAGTCAAAGTCTGGTGCCTTACCGCTTGGCTACAGCCCAATATATAATGGGGTGGAAGATGGGACTCGAACCCACGGCCTCTAGTGCCACAAACTAGCGCTCTAACCAACTGAGCTACATCCACCATATGCACTTTTCAAATGCATATATTATTTTAAACTATTTTTTTTCAAATGTCAATATTTTACTCAATTTTTCATAAAATATACGCAGAATTTCTAAAATTTCTCTATGAACATTTTCAAAGATTATGTTTCAGTGTTTTAGTTGTATAATATATTAAATGCAACAAAATAATTAAAAATAAAGCATATAATCAATTTCTGGAAAAATACAGTCTTGTTTTGAAATTGTTTTTAAAAATTGTACATCTATATTATCATCTTTTAACTGATAATATAATTTGGTAAAACGACCAATATGGTCTTTAATCCTTTTTTTGGCATAATCAACCATAGTACCATTTGTTATAATAAATAGCCAATCACTGCTTTGAGCGAGTAAAAGTTCACGAGCACACTGATTCAAAGCAGATTTTTTTAATTTGTTTTTTTCATTTGGAAACATGTGAGCTAATTCAATCATTCTTTCTCCAGCAGTGTGTAAATGCCTATGTACATAATCATTAGTTTGATTTAACCAAACTTCACTATAACCATTAGCTCCCCAACTTGAACGGCAAGGAGTAGATATTTGCATTATAGGATATTTTTCAATATATTCACTTGGAGTAATTAATTTGAAATTGCATTGATCATAATACACTTTTTTAAACAATATATATAACCAATATGGTCCTTCATACCACCAATGTCCATAAAGCTCAGCATCATAAGGACATAGAACAATAGGAGGATTAGCTGTTAGAGGGGCAAGATTTTGTATTTGTTTAGTTCTAGAATCCAAAAAGTGACCAGCTTGCCTTTCTGCCGAATCTTTTGCCCATTGAACATTGTATAAATCTTTTTCTCCGCCATCTTTTCCGGTTATTCTGTGATACTTAATGCCAGTATGAACTCTTGCACCATTAGATGCTATATATGGTTTAATATAGTCATAGTCGGCATCATAGCCAATATCTCTATAAAATTCTCTGTAATTAAAATCACCAGGATATCCATTAATAGAGCTCCATACTTGCCTAGAAGATTCTATATCTCTACCAAAAGCAATAATTCCATCAGGAGAAACAATAGGTGCAAATGTACCATATAAAGGAGTTGGGTTAGCATATAAAATACCATGAGTTTCTGTAATTATATATTTAATTCCAAATTCCTTTAAGTATTTATCTGCTTCAGGAATATATCCACATTCAGGTAACCAAATTCCATTTGGCTTTTTGCCAAAGTATTTTTCGTATGTTTGTACACCCACAGCTATTTGAGCCTTAACAGTTTGCTCTTGCAAATATAATATAGGAAAATAACCATGTGTAGCACCACATGTGATAATTTCTAGTACACCTATATCCTGAAAATGCTTAAAAGCATCAATCAAATTACACTTGTATATATCTTGGTAAATATGCAAATCACTAGAATATCTATCATAATAATATTGAGCTAAGCTATTTAGTCTATGGTCAAATTTAGTCCTTACAATTTCTTTTTCAGCTAATTCAATATGTTTTTTTAAATATTTTATATATCTTTTTTGCAATAACTTATTGTCAAACATATTAAGAAGAGGGGGAGTAAGCGACATAGTAACTCTAAAGTCAACCTTTTCCTCCTCCAATTTTTTAAAATTAGTAAGAAGTGGAATATACGTTTCAGATATTGCTTCATATAACCACTGTTCTTCTAAATAATCTTCGCTTTCTGGATGATGTATAAATGGCAAGTGTGCATGTAATACAAAACTTACATATCCTTTATTTTGTATCATAGTAAATCTCCTTGTATATTAAATAAAACTACTTGAACTTTGTGAAGAAGCTAGGTTTGTACCAAAATCATCACAATTAAATTCATCTTTATACATTTTCTTATATAACTCATATATATTATATATTTTTCCCATATTTATTAAGTGAGATATAGTCAAAATGTTTTTCTCAGTAACAACATTGGTTTTAACATTCTTAAAAAATACATTTTGCTGTAATTCATCAAATAATATATGGTCATTTGGAGCATCCATAGCGTTAGAAGAACTAATATATACATAATTATTAGGAATTACAATTTCGTGGGTTATAGGTCGTCTCCCAAGTTCAACCTTATATTTACAATTACTATTTTTTACATGCAAATACCAACTATTTGCAAAATCATTTATATCAATTTCAAAAGTATAATTCATAGTTTCATTTGTAATAATTAAAACAGGTTTAGTGTTCTCGAAAAAATAATTTCCATAAGTATCAATAAGCTTGTTTCTATCTGCATCAGAAATATCCCAATATATAAAAAGATTTGTTGGTGTTTGGGCAAGAACCTTTACAGTAGTTTGATTATATCTAAAAGGTAAATCATAATATTCTATTATATCAGGTTTAGTAGTATCTTTTTTCTTTCTAGTGGTTTTAGAAGAAGTAGAAGACCTTCTGGCAGAATTTTTTTTATCAGTAGCTTTTTTAGTAGTTTTAGTTTCCTTTGAGGAAGAACCTTTTTTAGCAACATCTGATGTAGATTTATTTTTAGTTTTTTTAGGATTATTATCTTTTTCCACAGCTTTAACAGAAGCACTTTTTTTAGTTCTATTACTAGATTTAGGCGCTTCTCCTACTGCTTTTACATTTTCAATTATATCTTTTTCAACTTTATCTTTTGCAACTCTTGGCATTTCTTCCTCCGAATAACACATTAATTTACTATATACTATATCAAAAAAAAAATAAATTCAATAGAAAAATGAAGAAAAATGAAAAAAATTATCCCAATTAGGGACAGTCTCCAAATGTTCCATTTGCTCAATTGGGGACTGTCCCTAATTGAGCAAATTGCCTAATTATTTTTGAAGAAGGAATGTGTATTGACACAAAAATTAGAAATAGATATAATTGAATTAATGAAAATAACAAAAAATGAATAAAAAAACATATAATTGGAATAATGAGTATTAACATAGTCACCAAAATGTTACTGATACTGCACTATTAACTACTGCGTCAATATTAATATTATTGTATCTGTCAAATTATACTTATAAGTGCTATATTTTACAAAGGAGGGATCAGAATGGCATTAGATTACAATATTATAGGAGAAAGATTAAAAGAGGCAAGGGTAAATAAAAAATATACTCAAGAAAATTTAGCTGAAAAGTTAGATGTTTCAGTAGCATTTTTAAGTAAGATAGAAAGAGGAAAGTCTCATATTAATTTAAAAAGATTAAGCCAATTATGTGATATACTAGGAGTTTCAGAAGGGTATATATTAAATGGAGCATCTAATACATCTCAAGAATACTTATCTTTAGAATTTAACTCTATTTTGGAAAATGTATCACCTCAAAAGCAAAAGTTGATATATAAAATTGCAAAAGTAATAGCAGAAGAATAAGATTATTAAAAATTTCTTGAACAGTGCTTGACAAAAACAATACTTGATGTTAAAATGTTGCCTGTCGATTATTATAGAGAGAACCTGTAACATTCCGAACCAGAAGTCAACTCTATTTTATAGGATTATATGATTTTTGTCAGAAATACTATAAAACATTAAATGACTTAAAAGTGATGCAGGAGATATTAAGAAAATCATATAATACCAAATGTAAAGATAAAATTGTACATCTTTATATTTGGTATTTTTTCCGTGGCAAAACTATAGAAAGGAGGATACTGCCAAAAAAAGTAATAAATATTCATACTAAAAATATCTAATTATTTTAAGAAAGAGAGGTATTAAAAGTGATTGAATTAGAAAACATTACTAAAACGTACAAGGTGGCAAAAAGAAATGCAGGACTAAAAAATGCATTTAAGAGTTATTTTAAAAGAGAATACACAAAGATAAATGCATTAGACAATATATCTTTTAAAATACACGAAGGAGAAATGGTTCGGATATATAGGTCCTAACGGAGCAGGAAAGTCCACTACAATTAAGATTATGTGTGGAATATTAACACCAGATTCTGGAATATGCAAAATAAATGGATTAATTCCATATAAAGACAGAAAAAAATATGTAAAAGACATAGGGGTAGTTTTTGGAAACAGATCAGCATTGTGGTGGGATGTTCCTGTAGAAGATTCTTTTGAATTAATAAAAGAGATTTATGGAATTTCAGATGAAACTTACAAAAGACAAAAAAATATGCTTGTGGAAATGCTCAATATTAAAGAAATAATTAAAACACCTACAAGGCAATTGAGTTTAGGTCAAAGAATGAGATGCGAAATCGCTGCAGCTTTTTTACATGAGCCTAAAATAGTTTTTTTGGATGAACCTACAATTGGGTTAGACAGTATTTCTAAGATTGCTGTAAGAGATTTTGTGAAAAAGATTAACAAAGAAAAAAATACAACAATAATTCTTACAACTCATGATACAGGAGACATAGAAGCATTAACTAAAAGAGTTATATTAATAGGAAAAGGCAAACTTCTACTAGATGGAAGTTTTAATAATTTAATAAAAAAATATAGTCATAAGATTATAAATATAAAGTATAAAGGAAAAGCTTTAGAAATGCCACTGGGGATGCAAATTGTAGAAAAAAGTGCAAATGAATTAAAAATAATGGTAGATGAAAATAAAATAAAACTAACAGATGCAATTTCCTTTATATCTAGCTCCTTAGAAGTGCTAGACATGGAAATTAAAAATACAGATATAGACGACGTTGTTGCAAACTTATATAAAGAATATCAAATTTAATGAAATAAGAGAAAGGAGATATTTTTTATGATGAGTTCAAAGAAAATAAAATTTTTAAGAAATTATATAAATGTTATTCAGAAGATAAAAATTTATTTAGCATATTTTAGAATTAAGTTTTTAAACGAAATACAATACAAACTAGCAGCATTTTCAGGGATACTAACACAATTTGCTTGGGGTGGAATGCTTATAATGTTATATACTTCTTTTTTAAATAATGGAAGTGCTAATACATATACTATTCCACAAATGTGTACATATATATGGCTACATCAGGCTTTCCTTTTAATATTTAGCTTTAGTTCTGTTGACAAAGATGTTATAGAAATGTGTCGAACAGGTGGAATATCAATAGAGTTGGTAAAGCCTGTAAGCTTATACTATATATGGCACGCGAAAACATTGGGAAAAAAGATAGCAGCAGTTTCATTAAGAGCATTACCAATATTTGTGATTTGTGCAATGCCTTTTTTTAATCAATACAGATTAACTGCACCAGTTAATTTTGGAGCATTTATTTTATTTTTAATAACATTAATATTATCATTGGGGTTAATATTAGCATATGTAATGATAATGTATATAGCAGTAATGAAGGCAAATACTTCACAAGGAATAAAACTTACATTCAGGCTTATAATGGAATTTTGCACAGGAGCTGCAATACCAATAGCTTTTATGCCGGACTATATGGTAAAAATATTAAAATTAACGCCATTTTATTATATGGAAAATGTGTCATTTAACATATATAATGGATATATAGCAGATGGACAAGAAATATTTAAAATAATAGTGCTACAAATATTGTGGTTAATAGTTTTAACTATACTAGGAAAAAAACTAATGAATAGACAACTTTCAAAAATAGTAGTACAAGGTGGTTAGGAGGGGATGTAAATTGAAATTATATTTACAATATTTTTCTATGCAATTAAAATCAATACTTGAATATAGGAAAACATTTATAATATCTTGCTTTGGACAAACAGCCACATCAATATTTTCTCTTTTAGCAATAATGTTTTTATTCAATAAATTTGGTAATGTTAATGGATATACATTTGATGAAGTTTTAATTTGTTTTGCTATTTCTTTTTTAGGATTTTCAATTGCAGAATGTTTTTTCAGAGCATTTGACCAGTTTGACAAAATGATTTCAAATGGAGAATTTGATAGAGCTTTGGTAAGGCCTAGGAATCTTATTTTACAGATATTAGGAATAAAAATGGAGTTTTCAAAATTTGGAAGATGTATAATATCAATAGCAATTGCAATTTGGGTAATAAGCAAAAATCCTTCTTTATGGACAACTGATAAAATAGTTACTTTAATATTAATGGCAGTGGGTACAACTATAATATATTCAGCACTATTTGTACTTAAAGCAGGGATAACGTTTTTTACTACGCAGGGGTTGGAAATAACAAACATATTTACAGATGGTGCAAGAGATTTAACACAATATCCCTTGGATATATATCATAAATGGGTTAAAGATTTTTTTACATATATATTGCCCTTAGCATTGGTTGATTATTACCCATTTTTGTACATAATAGGAAGAACAAACAATAAAATGTATATATTTTTTCCAATAATTTCAACTCTATTTATTATTCCATGTTATATAATATGGAATATAGGAATAAGGAAGTATAAATCAACCGGATCGTAAAAAAATAAAAATTTTAGTTGTTTTATTAATAGGTTTATGTTATACTAATTGTGGCTTTAAAAAAAGCTTAAATTGAATTTAATTATTTTGTGGACTATTTCCTTCTTTTTTAACAAAAAAGTGTCAATGTGTCAAAAATATTAAATGTCAAAAAATAAGAAGGAGGTAACACATTATGGCAGATAAAACATTAGTATGCAAAGACTGTGGAGCAGAGTTTGTTTTCACTGAAGGTGAACAAGCATTTTATGCTGAAAAAGGTTTTACAAATGAACCACAAAGATGCCCAGAATGCAGAAAAGCAAGAAAACAAAGCAGAAATAACTTTAGAAACAACTAGTAAAAAATAAAAGAAACTGTTTAGGCAGTTTCTTTTGTCATATATTAGACTTATGACTATATTTTAATTTGGTTGCCATGCCGCCACGTATGTGCCTTTCAGCTTTGTTTTCATCCAAAATTGTTCTAACTTCTAAAAATAAAGCAGGGTTTATTTTTTTTAATCTTTCGCTTACATCTTTGTGTACTGTACTCTTAGAAATACCAAACTTTTTAGCAGCACCTCTTACAGTATCTCCAGTATCTATAATATAATGTGCTAAATCTACAGCACGTTCTTCTATGTAAAATTTACCCAAATGAAAAACCCCCTATACGAATTACATTTGTTAAATTGTATTCGCATAGAGGTTGTATTATGAGTAATTTATTTACCTAAACTATTGAATTAGGTTTGCAGATGTGGTAATATATAAGAGTATTTAGATAGATGCCATTAAAAAAGCAAAGTATGTAAAAAGTAAAGTATATTTTAGAGAAAATGGGGAAGCTGAAAACCATTATATATTTTTTTACAGAAAATTCACTTTTTTGGTTTTGCTTTGAAAATAAGTAGGAGCAAACGATTGCTACGTTATAGCTTAGAGGTTAATTATTAACAAAATTAGGTGGTACCACGAGCCAGTTCGTCCTAACAGGGATAGAACTGGTTTTTTGAATAGTATAAAATATGTGGAATACTAACAATTATTATTAAAGGAAAGGAAAATATTATGGAAGAGCAAATTAAACAAATTCAAAATAACGCAATAGAAGAAATTAGTCTTTCTCAAGATGTTAAAGCATTAGAAGAAACAAAAGTAAAATATTTGGGAAAGAAGGGCGAACTTACAGCCATTTTAAGAGGCATGGGAGGACTTTCGCCAGAAGAAAGACCAATAATAGGAAGCTTAGTAAATGAAGTAAGAGAAAAAATAGAACTTATTTTAAAACAAAAAGAAGAAGAACTAAAAAATAAGGAAATGGAAGAAAAGTTAAAAACAGAAAAAATTGATATTACATTGCCAAGTACAAAAATAAGAAGGGGTAGCAAACATCCTGTTAATAGAATCATAGAAGAAGTAGAAGATATATTTGTTTCTATGGGATATGATGTGGTTGATGGACCAGAATTAGAGACAGACGAATATTGCTTTGAAAGATTGAACCTACCAAAAGGTCATCCTGCAAGAGATATGCAAGATAGCTTTTATGTAACATCTGAATATTTATTAAGAACTCAAACATCTTCTGTTCAAGCAAGGACAATGATGGCAAACACAGAAAAAACACCAATACGTATGATATGCCCAGGAAAAACATATAGAAGAGATGATGATGCAACACATTCACATCAATTTGGTCAAGTAGAGGGACTAGTAATTGACAAAAATATATCTTTGGCAGACTTAAAAGGAACATTGGAAATATTTGTTAAAAAAATGTTAGGAGAAAATTCAGAATTGAGATTTAGACCAAGTTATTTTCCATTTACAGAACCATCTTATGAAATAGATGTTAGTTGTTTTAAGTGTGGAGGTAAAGGATGCAATCTTTGCAAACAAACAGGATGGATAGAAATATTAGGTTCTGGTATGGTCCATCCAAATGTATTAAAAATGAACGGATATAACCCAGAAATATATACAGGTTTTGCATTTGGAACAGGATTAGATAGGCTAGCCATGTTTAAATATGGAATTACAGATATTCGTTTGTTATATACAAATGACGTAAAATTTTTAAGTCAATTCGACAGAAAGGATGAAGGAAATGAAATTAAGCATTAATTTTTTGAAAGATTATGTTGATATAGATGTAGACACAAAAAAATTGGCAGAAGACATGACAAATATAGGCAACGAATATGATTCTGCAGAGAAATTAATAAATGCTACAAATTTAGTAATAGGGGAAGTGCTAGAATGTGAGCCACATCCAGATTCTGACCATTTACATATATGTAAAGTAAATGTAGGAGAGCAAGTATTACCAATAGTATGTGGAGCTCCAAATGTAAGAAAAGGATTAAAAGTAATAGTTGCATTACCAGGAGCAAATCTGCCAGGAGGAATTACTATAAAAGCAGGAAAAATACGTGGAGAAGAATCTAATGGAATGCTATGTTCTATGGCAGAATTGGGCTTGGAAAGTAAATTTTTGAGTCCAGAGGATAAAGAAGGTATACATGAATTACCGCAAGAAGCACCTGTTGGAGAAGACCCAATAAAATATTTAAAAATGGATGACGAAATTATAGACTTTGAGTTAACAGCAAATAGAGGCGACTTATTAAGTGTACTTGGTATGGCACATGAAGTTGCAGCAATATATAATAAAAAGGTAAAAAATATAGATTTACAATATGATGAAAATAACAGAAATATAACTGATGAATTTAATATAAAAGTAGAAACAGAAAATTGTTCGATGTTACTAGTAAAAAAAGTTGAAAATGTAACAATAAAAGAAAGCCCAGAATTTATAAAAAATAGATTGATAGCTTCTGGAATAAGACCAATTAATAATGTTGTAGACATAAGCAATTATGTAATGTTGGAAACAGGTCAACCATTACATTTTTATGACGCAGATACATTAAAAGGAAGACTTGAAGTAAGGATGGCGAAAAATGGAGAAAAGCTAACTACACTAGATGGAATAGAGAGAATCTTATCAGAAGAAAACATTGTTATATCTGATGGAGAAAAAGCAATAGGATTAGCTGGTGTAATGGGAGGCTTAGAAACAGAAGTAACAACAAATACAAAAAATATTATAATAGAATCTGCTATTTTTAACCCAGTAAAAATAAGAATGACATCAAAGGAAATACTAAGAAGTGAAGCAAGTAATAGATTTGAAAAAGGATTAGATCCAAATAGGACATATATGGCAATAGAAAGATCTTGCAATTTATTGCAAAAATATGCAGGAGCAGAAATAGTTGGAGGATTAGAGAAATATGATACCACGGACTTGTCTAATAAAAAAATAGAAATTACCTATAATAATATAAACTCATTACTAGGTTCAGATATATCAAAAAAAGATGTATTGGATATATTTGAAAGACTAGGATTTGGCTATGAAGAAAAAGAAGAAAAAATAATAGTAGAAGTACCTAGAAGAAGAATAGATGTTAATATTAAAGAAGACCTAATAGAGGAAGTTGGCCGTATATATGGGGTAAATAACATAAAGGGAAAACTTCCAATGACTCCAACAAAACTTGGAAGTTATGATAAAACAAAAAGACAAATTAGAAATAAATTAATAGACTTAGGGTTAAACGAAACACTTTCATATGTATTAGTAAATGAAAAAGAAGCAAACGATTTTACCACAGATAACCCAGAAGTTGTAAAATTATTAGCACCAATGACAGAAGAAAGAAATGCATTAAGACATAGCATAATACCTTCTTTACTAAAAATATATGAATATAACAAATCACATTATAACAAAGACGTATGTATCTTTGAAATAGGAAAAACATTTTATAAAAAAGACGAGGAATATGGAGAAGAAAACAAAATAGCAGGATTAATGACAGGTAATTATTATTTAGGAATAGAAAAAAAACAAGTAGACTTTTATATTATAAAAGGAATAGTGGAAGAATTATTAGACTATTTAGGTTATGGAAACAGGTATAGTTTTGTAATAAAAGAAAACTTGCCAAAAGAGTTACACCCAGGACAATCAGCATTAATTTCTGTAAATAATGATATTGTTGGTATAATTGGAAAAATACATCCTCAAAAAGTAAAAGAAAATGTATACGTATTTGAAATAAATCTAGAAAAACTGTTGGCAAAAAAAGTGGGCAAAATGAAATATAAGGAAATTTCAAAATACCCAAGCATAAAAAAAGATTTAGCAATTATAACAAACAAGGAAGTAGAAGCACAAGAAATAGCAACACTAATAAAAAAATCAGCAGGTTCATTACTATTAAATACAGAGGTATTTGACGTATACACCGGTAAAGGTATAGAAGAAAACAAAAAAAGTATAGCATATTCATTAGAATTTGGAGCAAATGATAGAACATTAACAGATGAAGAAATAAACAACATATTAGAAAAAATAATAGCAAACCTAACAAAAAACGGAGCAGAAATAAGAAAATGACCAATTGGGGACAGTCCCTAAATGTCCAAAATGCACAATTTGGGACATCCCTTAATTGCATATTCAACAAAGGCTAAAATATATTCACCATATAATAACTATTTGACGAAGAATTATTTTTTAATATAAAAAATACACTATAATTCTTGTGTTTAGGAAAACTATTTGATATAATTGGGTAGAACAAAGATTTGTAAAATGGAGAATAAAATGATAGATTTGAAGCAAAGTGTTCAATATATAAAAGGTGTAGGACCGCAAAGAGCGGCACTGCTACAAAAGTTGAATATATACACATTAGAAGATTTAATTACATATTTTCCAAGAGATTATGAAGACAGAAGTAAGCCCAAAAAGATATCACAGCTTGTTGATGGAGAAGAAGCTTTAATTGAGGCAATTACAATTTCTAAGATATCAGAAGTAAGAATAAGAAAAAATATGGTTATAGAAAAACTAATTGTCAGAGATGAAACAGGAAGTTGTGTTATTTCTTGGTTTAATCAAAAATATTTAAAGGGTAAATTTGAGATAGGATGCAAATATAGTTTTTTTGGAAAAGCATCTGTAAAATATGGAAAAATAGAAATATTAAATCCTGTATTTGACAATAATGAAACAAATAAAAACACGGGAAAGATAATACCTATTTATCCTTCTACATACAGTTTGACACAAGGGAGTATAAGAAGAGCAATAGAAAATGGACTTTCGTTGATTAATGAAAATTTGGAGGAAACTTTACCAGAATATTTACTAAAAGAATATAACCTACTAGATTTAAATAATGCAATTAAACAAATACATTTTCCAAAAGATTTTGAAGAATACCAAAAAGCACGCACAAGACTTGTTTTTGAAGAACTCTTGGGAATGCAAATAGCTTTATTGAATTTAAAGAAAGAAAATACACAAGATGAAGGAATAAGCTTTCCTGAAACAGTAAAAATGTCAAATGTAATAAATGAACTGCCATTTAAATTAACAAAAGCACAGTTGCGAGTGCTAGAAGAAATAGATGGAGATATGGAAAAAAGTAAACCAATGAATAGACTACTGCAAGGCGATGTGGGTTCTGGTAAAACTATAGTATCAATTATTGCGGCATATAAAGCTGTAAAAAGTGGATATCAAGTAGCGATAATGGCACCAACAGCAATACTTGCTTCACAGCATTTAGAAGAATTTAACAAAATATTGAACCAGTATAACATAAAATGTGAAATATTATTAGGTGGAACTAGTAAGAAGAAAAGAAAAGAAATATTAGACAAGATAAAAAGTGGCGAAATAGATATTTTAATAGGAACCCATTCACTTCTAGTTGAAGATGTAGAATTTAACAAATTAGGTTTAGTAGTCACAGATGAGCAACATAGGTTTGGCGTAAGACAAAGAGGAACAATTGTGGCAAAAGGAAACAACCCAGATGTCTTAGTAATGACCGCTACACCAATACCTAGGACTTTAGCACTTATATTATATGGGGATTTAGACATATCAATAATAGATGAGTTACCACCAAATAGAAAGAAGATAGAAACATATGCAGTAAATAAGAGTATGGAAGAAAGAATAAATGCATTTATACTAAAAAACTTGCAAGATGGTAGACAAGCATATGTTGTATGTCCATTAGTAGAAGAAAATGAAGAAATAAATGCAAAGTCTGTTATAGAAACTACAGAAAAATATAAAAAAACTTTAACCGATTACAGAGTAGAATATATACACGGAAAAATGAAACCAAAAGAAAAAGAAAGGATAATGCAAGAATTTAAAGAGGGAAAAATAAATGTATTAATTTCTACAACTGTAATAGAAGTAGGTGTAAATGTGCCAAATGCAACACTTATGATAATAGAAAGTGCAGAAAGATTTGGATTGGCTGCACTTCATCAATTAAGAGGACGTGTTGGAAGAGGAGACAAACAGTCATATTGTATTTTAAAATATAATACAACTACTCAAGTTGCAAAGCAAAGAATGGAAATTATGCAAAAAACAAATGACGGGTTCGTAATAGCAGAAAAAGACTTAGAACTAAGAGGAACTGGCGAGTTTTTTGGTACTAAGCAACACGGAATACCAGAATTCAAAATAGCAAATTTATTTGAAGATATGGAAATATTAAAAAGAGTTCAAAGCATTGCCATAAAAATACAACAAGAGGATCCAAACCTAACAAGTGATAAAAACAAAAAAATAAGAAATATAATTGAAGAAAAATTTAATAAGAGAATAGAAATATAGTATTTGACAATAAAAAATCTTGTTCTACAATATAACAATAAGCTATAAGGAAGAGGTATTTAGGTGGAAATAAAAGGAGAAGTACAAGACATAATATATAAAAATGAAATTAATAGTTATACAATAGCTACTTTTAAAACATCAGAAGAAGAGACAACAGTGGTAGGGTATTTGCCTTTTATAAATTCAGGAGATACGTTAAAAGTTAATGGTGTGTTTATAGAACACCAAGAATATGGAAGGCAGTTTAAAATAGAAACATTTGAAAAAATAATGCCACAGACTTTAGATGCACTAGAAAGATATTTAGCCAATGGAACTATAAAAGGAATTGGACCAGCGACAGCAAAAAAAATAGTAGGAACATTTGGAGAAGAAACAATAAATATATTTAAATTTGAGCCTAAAATGCTATCAAACATTAAAGGAATTACAGAAGAAAAAGCAATTAGTATAGCAGAAGAATTTATAGCAAATTGGGAAATATGGCAATTAGTTGGATTTTTAGATAAATTTGGAGTAGGGCCACAAAGCGCAGAAAAAATTTATAAAACATTGGGAACAAATGCAATAGAAGAAATTGAAGCCAATCCATATATATTGGTTGACTTGGTAAACAAAGTTGATTTTACACAAATTGATAAAATGGCTCTAGGAATAGGTATAGAATATAATAATGACAAAAGAATTAAAAGTGGTATAAAGCATGCCTTAAGACTTTCAACATATAACGGACATAGTACAGTGGCATATGAAAATTTGGTACAGTTTGTTAGTACTTTATTAGGTGTAAACGGAGAGTACGTTGAGGAAAACATAATAAATTTAAAAGCTAAAAATGAAATTATAATAGAAGAAAGAGAAAATGGTGAAAAGCTGGAAGAATGGGTTTACTTAGAAGAATTTTATAAAGCAGAAAAAAATATTGCTAATAAATTAATAAACTTAAAAGAAGGCAGAAATATAAAAAAAATAAATGGATTTGACAGAAAAATAAAAACATTAGAAAAGCATTCAGATATAGAACTATCTGAAAAACAATTAGAGGCAGTTAGAGCAATTAATGATAATAATGTTTGTGTCATTACAGGTGGACCAGGTACTGGTAAAACTACTATAATTAAAACAATATTAGAATTGTATAAGCAAGAAGGAAAAAAGGTGGTACTTTGCGCTCCTACAGGTAGAGCAGCTAAAAGAATGTCGGAAACCACGGGAGAAGATGCCAAAACATTACATAGACTGCTAGAATTAGGAAAAATAGTATCAGATGATAGTCAGGATATAAATACTGACTTAGCAATAACCCCAATAGATGCAGATATTATAATAGTAGATGAAGTTTCAATGGTAGACTTGTTTTTAATGAATTATCTGGTAAAGGGCATTTATCAAGGCAGTAAATTAGTACTAGTAGGAGATGTGGATCAGTTGCCATCAGTAGGACCAGGAAACGTATTAAAAGATATAATTAATTCAGAAGCAATAGTTACAATAGTACTAAATAAAATTTTTAGACAGGCAGCAAAAAGCAAAATAATATTAAACTCACATAAAGTAAATGAGGGAAAAAGCTTTATAGGTACAGAATATGAAAAAGATATTTTGGAAGACTTCTTCTATATAAGTGAAAATAGTAAAACAAAAATACTGGACAATGTTATATCTTTAAGTACAGGTAGATTAAAAAAATATGGTAATTATGACTTTTTAAAAAGTATACAAGTTATAACACCTACAAAAAAAGGAGAACTTGGAACAAAAGAATTAAACAAATTGCTACAAGAAAAAATAAATCCATACCAAGAAGAGAAGAAAGAGAAAAAATATGGAGACATAATTTTTAGAGAAAATGATAGAATAATGCAAATAAAAAATAACTATGATATCTATTGGGAAAAAAATAATGATGAAGTAGAATATGGAAGCGGAGTATTTAATGGAGAATTTGGCACAATTATAAAAATAAACGAATCAGAGAAACAAATAAAAATAAAATTCGACGATGAAAAGGTAGCATGGTACCAATATACAGACTTGGACCAAATAGAACATGCATACGCTATAACAGTACATAAGGCACAACGGAAGTGAGTTTGATGTGGTATTAATGCCAATATCTCAGTCTTCTCCAATGCTTTTAACAAGAAATCTATTATACACAGGAATGACAAGAGCAAAAAAACTTTTAATAATAATAGGAAATAAGAATATTATAGAATTTATGATAAAAAATACAGATAGCAAAAAAAGAAATACAGGATTGCAGTATAAATTAAAAACCAATTAAATATAATTATTTTTATATAAAAAGGTAATTAATAAAATATTATAAATCGGGGGCAATTAAAGGAGGTTTACAATGAACTTTATTAATAGTGCCCTCGATTATTTTTTTCCACCAATATGTGGAATGTGCGGGGAAATAAATGAGAATTACATATGTAATAATTGCTACGAGAATATTAAAAAAATTAAAAAGTGCGTTATTAATGAGTATAATAACAGAAACTTTTCTAAACACTTATATATTTTTAGATATGAAGGAATAATAAGAAATAAAATAATAGAGTATAAGTTTGAAGATAAAGGATACCTATATAAAATGTTTGCAAAAATTATTTTAAGTGATAAAAAAACATGCAATTTTATAAAAAAATACGATGTAATAATTCCTGTGCCAATAAGTAAAAAAAGAAAAAAGAAGAGAGGATATAATCAGAGCGAATTAGTGGCTAATGAATTAGCACAAAAATTAAACCAAGACATATGGACAGATATAATTATAAAAAAGAAAGATAATAAACCACAAAGCGAGTTAAATAAACTAGAAAGAATAAAAAATGTAGAAGATATATATGAAATAAATAAACCAATAGAAGTAAAAAATAAAAAGGTTCTTTTATTAGACGACATATATACAACAGGAAGTACGGTTAATGAAATTGCTAGAAAACTAAAACAAAATCAAACTCAAGAAATTGGTGTAATCACACTTGCAAAAGATTAAAACGTTTTCTTTTTTTGAAAACATTATGTGAAATACTGCGCTGATACCATATGCCTTAAAACTATTGTTTTGTGTTTTGAATTATGATAAAATAAATAAAAAGATAGGAGATGATTTGAATGAGTGATAAACAAATAATTCTAAATACTGTTGCTCAAATTGACGATGCGACAAGCTATGAAGAAATATTATACGCATTATATCTTCAATATGAGGTATCAAAAGGTATTAGAGATATGGAAGAAAATAATGTTAAAACAAGCGATGAAGTAAAGGAGATTATAAAAAAATGGTAATTTGGGCAGAAACAGCAATTAACCATATAACTCAATTTATAGACGATGCAAAAAGTGGAACAGAGCAAACTGCCAAAAAATATATAGAAAAACTGATAGATTATGTAGAAATATTAAATGAAATGCCTAACATAGGCAAAACATTTGCATCTAAGGTCTATAAATATGAATTAAGACAGCTGTTATATAAGAAGCACAGAATAATATACTATTTAAATAATGATAGAGTTGTTATACTAGCAGTTATCCATACAAGGCTAGATGTAAAGAAGGCAATTGATAGAATAAAAACGAAATAGTTTAAAAAAATATACCCGCAAAAGATTAAAACGTTTTCCTCTTTATGCAAAATTATGAATAAAAATTTACATAAAAAACAATAATAAAACTATAAAACAAAAAAGGAGGGAAGATTTTGAAAGCAACAGGAGTAGTTAGAAGAATAGATGACCTAGGAAGAGTTGTTATTCCAAAAGAGATAAGAAAAACTCTAAGAATAAAAGAGGGAGACCCATTAGAGATTTTTACAGATAAAGAAGGAGAAGTAATATTAAAAAAATATTCTCCAATAGGCGAACTATCTGAATTTGCAGCAGGATATGCAGAAACTTTGGCAAAAACTACTGGACATATTGCCTGTATAACAGATAAGGATACAGTAATAGCTGTTTCTGGGACGTCAAAAAAAGAATTTTATGAACAGGGTATAAGCGAAGAATTAGAAAAAATAATGGATGAAAAAGAAAACTATGCAAGTAGAGATAATAATAACATATCAATTCCAATTACAAAAAATGATAAATGGGAAAGAAAATATAATTCACAAATAGTATATCCAATAATTTCAGATGGAGATGCAATAGGAAGTGTTATACTATTATCAAAAGATAATAATACAAAAATGACAGAAGTTGAGCAGAAAGTTGCACAATCTGCAGCTACATTTTTAGGAAGTCAAATGGATATATAATTTAGAATTTTATATAAGTAAAAGAAGACTATCAACAAATGGAAAAAGTGATGGTCTTTTTTGTATAAGACAATTAGAAAAATAATAGGATTTATGTGTCCAAAAATTCACAAAAAAATTAGCAATTAGTATTGACAATTGCTAATTTTGGATATAATATATATAAAGTTTAGCAATCAAAAGGAGAGAGTGCTAAAAACAGGTGGTAATAAGTATGTTAGATGAAAGAAAGAAAAAAATATTACAGGCAGTAATAGATGAATACATACAATCCGCAGAACCAGTAAGTTCTGGCTCGATAGCGGGAAAATATAGTTTGAATTATAGTAGTGCAACAATAAGAAACGAAATGGCAGATTTAGAAAAAGAGGGATACCTAGATAAACCACATACTTCCAGTGGCAGAGTTCCATCAGCACTTGGTTATAGACTATATGTAGACGAACTACTAAAAGAAGATAATATAAGTTTGGAAGAAATAAAATATATAAAATCTAAACTTGAAACAAGAGTAAATGAAATGGAAGAATTGACTAAAATTGCAACTAACACACTTTCTGAAATTACACATTATACTACAGTTGCAATAGGACCAAAAAACAATTTGCAAAATATAGAA
The DNA here is from genome assembly GCA_003534295.1 of Clostridiales bacterium. Classification (GTDB taxonomy): domain Bacteria; phylum Bacillota; class Clostridia; order TANB77; family CAG-508; genus DNVW01. The sequence goes on along the minus strand of DPDV01000008.1, from coordinate 111,956 downwards.
GAAGTTAAATTTGTACTTTTGGGCAAAAGAATGTTGATGGCTATAATTCTTACAGACACAGGAATTATTAAAGAAACTATAATTAAATTTGACGAAGATATTTCAGAAGAGCAAGTAGAAACTTTAACATTTATATTTAACAATAAATTAAAAGGTAAACCATTAGAAGAAATAGATAGACCATTAGAAGAATATATATTTTCTCAAATGAATTATAGCTTAAAAGTAATAAAACCAGTTATGGAACAACTAAACAAGGTAATCAGTGAGGAAAACAAGATATATTTAGAAGGAGCTAATAAAGCATTTGAATTGCCAGAATTTAAGAGTTTAAAAGTTGCAAAAAACTTTATAAATTTAATAGATACAAAAGATATTGTTGTAGATCTTCTAAATACAGGATTTGCCAAAGATATAAATGTGTATATAGGAGACGAAAATGATAATGAACAATTAAAAGATTTTAGCATAATAACTTTTAAACATAGATATAAAGACAGAGATTTAGGAACAATAGGAATTATAGGTCCAAAACGAATGGACTACTCGAAGGTTATTTCTGTAATGAAATATATTAGTAAAAAATTAAATGGAGAATAAAGGAAAGGAGTTAAGATAGATGGCAGAAAACAAAGAAGAACAGAAGATAGAAGAAAACAAGGAAGATGAGGTTATTGAACTAAAAAAGACAATAGAAACTCAAAAAATACAATTAGAAGAGCAGGAAGACAGACTTAAAAGAGTAGCAGCAGAGTTTGAAAATTATAAAAAAAGGAGTACAAAAGAAAGAGAAACTCTATATAATTCTTTAAAAGGAGATGTCATTTTAACAATTCTACCTGTTGTTGATAATTTAGAAAAAGCAGTTGTTGCAAAAACAGAAGATGAAAGCTATAAACAGGGAATAGAACTTGTGCTAAAACAACTTAAAGATGTACTAACATCAAACGGAGTAAAAGAAATAGAAACAATTGGAAAAACTTTTGACCCAGAATTGCATGAAGCAGTTGCATCTGTAGTAGATGAAAATTTGGGAGAAAAAGAAATAAAAGAAGAATATAGAAAAGGATACATACTAGGCAACAAAGTAATACGTCACTCAATGGTAGTAGTAGCAAATTAAATTAGTAAATGATTACTAATATTAAAATAAGTTATTAATTTTAAATATAAATAAAAATATGAAAGGAAGAATTTATTATGGGAAAAATTATAGGAATTGATTTAGGAACAACAAATTCATGTGTTGCAGTTATGGAAGGTGGAGAACCAGTTGTAATACCAAATGCAGAAGGAAATAGAACAACTCCATCAGTAGTTGCATTTTCAAAAAATGGAGAAAGACTAGTTGGACAGATAGCAAAACGTCAAGCGGTAACAAATCCAGACAATACAGTAATTTCAATAAAAAGAGAAATGGGAACAAACAAAAAAGTAAACATAGAAGGAGATGAATTTTCTCCACAAGAAATATCAGCAATGATACTTCAAAAATTAAAAACAGATGCAGAAAATTATTTAGGACAAAAAGTTACACAAGCTGTTATTACAGTACCAGCATATTTTAGTGACAGTCAAAGACAAGCAACAAAAGATGCAGGAAAAATAGCAGGACTAGAAGTATTAAGAATAATAAATGAACCAACAGCAGCAGCTTTAGCATTTGGAATGGATAAAGAAGACCAAGATCAAAAAATAATGATATATGACTTAGGTGGAGGTACATTTGATGTTTCTATACTAGATATAGGAGATGGAGTATTTGAAGTTTTAGCTACAAATGGTAATACAAGATTAGGTGGAGATGACTTTGATGAAAGGATAATGAACTATTTAGTAGATGAATTTAAAAAATCAAATGGAATAGATTTAAAAACAGATAAAATGGCTATGCAAAGACTAAAAGAAGCAGCAGAAAAAGCAAAGATAGAATTATCAGGTGTTCAACAAACACAAATTAACTTACCATTTATTACAGCAGATGCAAATGGTCCAAAACATTTAGACATTACATTAACAAGAGCAAAATTTGAGGAATTAATTAGTGATTTAATAGAAGCTACAAAAGTTCCAGTACAAAATGCTTTAAAAGATGCAGGAATAACGGCAGCAGATTTACACAAAGTATTACTTGTTGGAGGTTCTACAAGAGTTCCAGCTGTGCAAGAGGCAGTTAAAAAAATAACTGGAAAAGAGCCAGATAAGGGAATAAATCCAGATGAGTGTGTTGCTATAGGCGCAGCTATCCAAGGTGGAGTACTTTCAGGAGATGTTAAAGATTTAGTTTTATTAGATGTAACACCATTATCATTAGGTATAGAGACTTTAGGAGGAGTATTTACAAAACTTATAGAAAGAAATACAACAATACCAACAAAAAAATCACAAGTATTTTCAACAGCAGCAGATGGTCAAACAAGTGTAGAAATTCACGTATTACAAGGTGAACGTGAAATGGCAGCATACAATAAAACTTTAGGAAGATTTCAATTAACAGGCATTCCAGCAGCACCAAGGGGTGTACCACAAATAGAAGTTACATTTGATATAGATGCTAATGGTATAGTTCATGTATCTGCAAAAGATATGGCAACAGGAAATAGCCAACAAGTTGCTATTACTGCAAGTACAAATTTAACAGATGAAGACATTGAAAAAGCTGTTAAAGATGCAGAAGCTCATGCAGAAGAAGACAAAAAGAGAAAAGATGAAATAGAAGTTAGAAATAATGCAGAAAGCTTAGTATATAATTCTCAAAAAACAATAGACGAATTAGGCGACAAAATAAGTGGAGAAGAAAAAGCAAAAGTAGAAACAGAAATAGAAAATGTAAAAAAAGCATTAGAGGGTACAGATGTAGAAAATATCAAAACAGCAACAGAAAAATTGACAACAGCATTTTACGCAGTATCAGAAAAATTATATTCTCAAGCAGCTGCACAAAACCAAGGAGCAGAAGGAACTAAGCCAGAGGGAGAACCAAAAGTAGACGAAAATGGAAATGTATATGATGCAGATTACAAAGTAGAAAACGAAAATAATGGAGACAATAAACAAGATTAAAATCAGAGGAAAGATGTTGGAAGTAAGATTGACTGTCTTACTTCCAATAACTAACGTCTAAACTCTATTTAGGAGGACTAAATGTCAGATAAAAAAGATTATTATGAGGTATTGGGAGTAGAAAAAAATGCAACAGATGAAGAAATAAAAAAGGCATATAGAAAGATGGCTAAAAAATATCATCCAGATGCAAATCCAGATAATAAACAGGAAGCAGAAGCTAAATTTAAAGAAGTAAACGAAGCATATGAAACATTATCTGATTCACAAAAAAGGCAAATGTATGACCAGTTTGGACATAATGGGCCACAAGGAGGCTTTGGTGGAGGTAATGGATATTATTCGTATAGTTCATCAGGGTTTGACGGATTTGGAGACTTTGGAGATTTAGGAGACATTTTCTCATCTTTTTTTGGCGGAGGTTTTGGCTCTAGAGGCAATAAAGGCTCAAATTCTGGACCCAAAAAAGGAGCAGATTTAAGATATAGCTTAGACATAACCTTTGAAGAAGCATTTTTAGGAACAGAAAAAGTAATAAATATATCGCGAAACGAAAATTGTAATACTTGCAAAGGAACAGGCGCTAAACCAGGAACTAAGCCAGAAAAATGTTCTGTATGTGGAGGAACTGGTCAAATACGACAAGTACAAACAACAATACTTGGACAGATGCAAACAACTAGACCATGTAGTAATTGTCATGGAACAGGTGAAGTAATAAAGGAAATATGCACAGATTGTAGACGGAAAAGGAACTATAAGAAATTCTGTAAGATTAACCGTAAAAGTTCCAGCAGGCATAGACGAAAATCAAACAATAGTACTAAGAGGAGAAGGAGAATCAGGTCATAAAGGTGGACCAAGAGGAGATTTGTATATTACAATTCATATAAAAAAACATAGCATATTCACAAGAAAAGGAAACAATGTAATATGTGATATACCAATAACATTTACACAAGCAACTTTAGGCGCAGAAATAGAAATACCAATGGTAGATGGTACAAATGCAAAATACATAATACCAGAAGGTACACAACCAGGAACAAAATTTACCATTAGAAATAAAGGGTTTAAGAATATAAATAGTAATTATTATGGAGACTTTGTATTTACAGTACAAGTTCAAGTACCAAAAAGACTTTCAAAAGAGCAAAGAGAAATATTATTGCAATTAGCAAAGACAATGAACGAACAACCACCAGTTAAAAAGAAAGGACTATTTGGCTAATAAATTTGGCGGGCGATTAAAAACCCCCTACAATTGAAACAAAATTATGTAGGGGCGATTTTAATCGCCCGTTATACGTTGAAAATTTTTTTATAGACAAATTATGAGAAGTGGTATATAATTTTAAGCAATAGACAATGGAAAGGAATTCTGAAATGCCAAAATTTTTTGTAAAAAATGAGCAAATAAAAGACAATGAAATTACAATACTAGGAGAAGATGTAAAACATATAGCAAATGTATTAAGATTAAAAAAAGAGGACGAAATACAAATATGCAATTTGGACACTAAAATGAATTATATTGCCAACATAAATGAAATAGACAAAAAATATGTAAAGTGCAAAATTAAAAAAATTGAAAATACAAACTCAGAAATACAGGTAAATATTACATTATATCAAGGACTTCCTAAGGCAGATAAGATGGAATATATAATACAAAAAAATGTGGAACTTGGAGTAAAAAAAATAATACCTGTAGAGATGGAAAGAAGCATTGTAAAATTTGACCAAAAGACAGTTGAAAAGAAGATAGAAAGATGGCAAAAAATATCAGAAGTGGCATCAAAGCAAAGTGGCAGAGATATAATTCCAAAAATAGAAATCCCAACAAACATTAAAAAAATTTGCGAAAACATAAATGAATATGATATAGTACTGGTAGCATATGAAAATGAAGAAGACAACACATTAAAAACAGAACTTCAAAAAATAAAAAGAACAGATAATTTAAAGATTGCAATTATTATAGGACCAGAAGGCGGAATTGATAAAAAAGAAATATTACAATTAAAAGAAGTAGGAGCTAGGACTATAACGCTGGGACAAAGAATACTTAGAACAGAAACAGCTTCCATAGTTGTAATAAGTAATATAATATATGAATTGGAAATGTAAAAAGGTAACCGTGTGAAAGGAGAATATATAATAAAATGGCAGATAAAAAAACAGACAAAAAAACAACAAGCACGTCAAATAAAACAACAAAAAATAATAACAAAATAAGTACCAATAAAAGCCAGACTAAAAAGAAAAGCACAACAAATAATAAAAAAAATACAGAAGAACCAAAGAAAACAAATAAAAACAAAGTAAAAAACGAAGAAAAAAATATAAAGAATGTAAAGAGCAAAGAACCAAAAGAACTTATTAAGGAACAAGCCAAAATAGAAATTGTAGGGAAAGAACTGAGAGATAAAAGTAAAATATCAAAAGAAAGTATCAAAAAAATATATCAACTTATTATTCCAAATATTTATATTGCGGTGGGAATAGTAATTTATTATATTTTTATGACCTTAGGCTTTTATAATATAAACAATAGTATATTTATAACAGACATAAAAGCTTTTAGCATAGCTTGGCTATTTGTGGCAATAATTATGTTTGAAAAAACCTACAAAAAAAACGAATTGAAATTCATGTTTTACGGAATAGAATTTTTGATGTTAGCTATAACAACAATGTCCTTAATATATATAAATTTAATGTGCCAAAATAAATACATATATGTAACTTCAATAAGTTCTTTAGTATTTGCTGTTTATTATATAGTTAAGAGTATAACGATATACAAAATAAATAAGAAAAAATATTTTATGGATAGAATGAAAGAAATAATAGATAAAGATAATGAAGAAGATGAATAAAAATGTATATTTGGAAGGACGGAAATGAAATATGAAAAGCATGACTGGATATGGAAGAGCAAAGCTACAAAAAGAAAGTAGAGAATATATTGTAGAAATAAAATCTGTAAATCATAAATATTTAGATATGAATATTAAACTCCCTAGAAATTTATTTTGTATGGAAGATAGAGTAAGAAAAAGCATATCTAATAAGATTTCCAGAGGAAAAATTGATGTATTTATAACATACATAAATAATGGCATAGAAGGGAAAAATATATTAATAAACAAAGATATTGCAAGGTTGTATATAAAAGAATTAGAAGAATTGGCAAATGAAAATAACATAGCAAGTGGACTAAGAGCAACGGAAATATCAAAGCTTCCTGAAGTTTTAAATATTGCAATAGACGAAGATGACGAAGACAAAATATGGAGTGACCTTAATGAGTGTTTAGAGGAAGCATTAAGCAATTTTGTTAACATGAGAGAGACAGAAGGAGAAAGAATAAAATTAGATTTGGAAGAAAGACTAAATGAAATAAATGAGAATGTTGCAAAAATTATTCAAAATTCAACTGGACTTATAGAAGAATATGTAGTAAAATTAAGAAATAGAATTAAAGAAATGCTTGACACAGACATTGTGGATGAAACAAGACTTGCTCAAGAAATAGTTATATATTCAGACAAAATATCAATTGAAGAAGAAATAACAAGAATTAAAAGTCATATAGAACAATTTAGAACACTATTAGATGAAAAAGATCCTATAGGCAAAAAAGCAGACTTTATTATACAGGAAATGAATAGAGAAACAAATACAATGGGGTCTAAATCTGGAAGTATTGATATAATAAATTTAGTAATAAAGATAAAAACACAAATAGAAGACATAAGAGAGCAAATACAAAATATTGAATAATCACAAAAATTTTTCAAAGTGATTTGAGGAAATGGAGGACTTATGCAATTAATTAATATTGGATTTGGTAATATAGTTTCAGCGAATAGGATAATAGCAATAGTTAGCCCTGAGTCGGCACCAATAAAAAGAATTGTTCAAGTGGCAAAAGACGAAGGAAGAGCAGTAGATGCCACATATGGAAGAAGAACAAGAGCAGTTTTAATAATGGATTCTGGACATGTTATATTGTCAGCAGTGCAACCAGAAACAGTAGCAGGAAGACTAGATAAAGAAGACACAAATGATACAATAGTAGAAGAAAAAAATGATTAAGAGGAGATGATAACCATGATGGTAAAACCAACAGTTGTAGAATTATTAAAAAGAGTAGATAACAGATTTGAACTTGTTATAGCAGTTTCAAAAAGAGCTAGGCAGATAGCAGCAGGAAGTGAAATATTAACTGATGTAGATGAGGAAGCTCCAGTAACATTAGCAGCAAACGAAATAGCAGAAGGAAAGGTGAAAGTAGTATGCTAGTATTATTATCAGGTGTATCTGGTGCAGGCAAAGACACAGTAAAGCAAGAATTAATAAAAAGAAACAAAAATGTAGAATCATTACCTTCGTACACAGATAGAGCACCAAGGAATAATGACATACCAGGTGTAACATATAATTTTGTGACTACGCAAGAATTTGAAAGAATGATAGAACAGGGTGAATTATATGAGTATTCTAAACATCATGAACACTACTATGGAACTTCTAAAAAGCTATTAAATGAAAAAATAAATAATGGAACAATAATAGTAAAGGATATAGAAGTAAATGGAGTAGAAAATCTTTTAAAAATATTAAAAAACGATTTAGAAATAGTAACTATATTTTTAAAAGTTCCAAAAGAAGAGCTTAGAAAAAGGCTAGAGGCAAGAGAAGATAAGCAAAGCCCAGAGGAAATAGAGCTTAGATTAAATAGATTAGAATATGAAGAATCTAAAATAGGAATGTACGATTACGTAATAAAAAATGATGATCTAGATAGAACATTAAGAATAATTGAGGAAATAATAAAACACTAATAACAAACATTAGTGTTTTTCTTTTAATTTTTTACAGATAATGATATACTATAATAAAATCAAATTAAGGAAAGATAAAAATGGTAGCAGAAGTAATTATACAAAGTAATGCAAAGGAATTAAATAAAACATTTGACTATAATGTACCTGATAGTTTAGAAAATACAATAAAAATAGGTAGTAGAGTTTTAGTGCCATTTGGAAATATGAAGACTTTGGAAGATGGTTTTGTTATTGGACTAAAGCAAAGTTCGGAATATAAATTAAAAGATATTTCAAGTGTACAAGAAAACTATATTGATGAAAATAAGATAATGATAGCAGAATGGATGTCAAATAGATATTTCTGCAACATAGCAGATTGCCTAAAATTGATGTTGCCACCGGGGAAAAGAACTAAAATTTTAACAAATAGAATTAAAGAAAAAAAACAGTTATATGTAACGTTAAAAAAAGATAAAGAAGAAATAGAAAAAGATATAGAAAATAAAAAAATTAAAGCAGACAAGCAAATAAGGGTGTTAAACTTTTTATGTGATAATGAAGGAGCTTTTGTAACAGAAATAGAAGTGTTTACAGATACTACAAAAGCAGTTATAGACAATTTGGAAAAAAAAGGATATGTAGAAATAGCAGAAAAACAAATTGAAAGAAATCCTTTTATTCATAAAGTTACTACTAAAAGCTCCAAAAAAGAACTTACAGTAGAACAGCAAAATGCATATGATAAGATAAATGATGCAATGAAGGAACAACTTTTTTCGGAGTTTTTAATATATGGTGTTACAGGTTCTGGAAAAACAGAAATTTATTTGCAATTAATAGAAAACTGTTTAAAAAATGATAAAAGTAGCATAATGCTTGTTCCAGAAATTTCACTTACACCACAAACAGTAGATAGATTTATTGCAAGGTTTGGAGAAGATAAGATAGCAGTATTACATAGCAAGCTATCAATTGGGGAAAAATATGACCAATGGAATAAAATAGAAAGAGGAGAGGCAAAAATTATAATAGGACCAAGAAGTGCTATATTTGCACCGGTAAATAACCTTGGACTAATAGTAATAGATGAAGAACATGATAGCTCATATAAATCTGAAACAACTCCAAAATATAGTGCGAAAGAAGTGGCAAGATATATAGCAAGACAAAATAATATATGCCTTGTTTTAGGAAGTGCAACACCAGATATAGAGACATATTTTAAAGCAGAAAAGCAAGAGATTAATCTATTAGAATTAAAAAATAGAGCCAATAATTCTAAATTACCAGATGTGAAAGTTATAGACTTGCGAGAAGAAATATTGTCTGGAAATAAATCGATGATAAGTCGAGAATTACACAACGAAATAGAAACTAATTTAAAAAATAAAAAACAAACAATTTTATTTTTAAACCGAAGAGGATTTTCTACATTTATAATGTGTAGGGATTGTGGATATACTGTAAAATGTAAAAATTGTGATATAACATTAACATATCATTTAAACACAAATAAGCTAAAATGCCATTATTGTGGATTTGAAACAAATGCTGTAACAATATGCCCAGAATGTAAAAGTAATAATATTAGATATTTTGGAACAGGAACGCAAAAGTTGGAAGCGGAAATAAATAAAATGTTTCCAACAGCTAAGACAATTAGAATGGATGTTGATACTGTAAGCAAAAAAAATTCTCATGAAGAAATATTGGATAGATTCAAAAATGAAAATATAGATATTTTAATAGGAACACAAATGGTAGTAAAAGGTCATCACTTTCCAAATGTAACTTTAGTAGGTGTTATTGCTGCAGATGGAAGCTTAAATATTGATGATTTTAGAGCGAATGAAAAAACATTTCAAATTTTAACGCAAGTTGCTGGAAGGGCAGGCAGAGAGCAAGAAAAAGGTAGAGTAATTATACAAACATATAATCCAGACAATTTTAGCATAGAATGTAGTAAAGAGCAAAATTATGATTTATTTTATGAAACAGAGATAAAACTTAGAAAACAATTGAAATATCCACCATTTTGCGATATAATAACAATATGTATTTCTTCAGAAGATGAAAAGACAACGATTGAAACAATAAAAAAATTACATACTTATTTAAAGAAAAAAATTAAAACAGATAATATAGGTGTAATATTATATAGTCCATTACCGGCCCCAATAGATAAGATTAAAAACAAATATCGTTGGAGAATGATTATTAAATGTAAATTTGGAGAAGATATAGTAAAATTTATAAATGGAATGTTAGAAGAATACAATAAATATAAAAAAAATAATACAAAAATAAGCATAGCGTTAAATCCATCAAATATGAGCTGAAAATAATTTCTTTGTGGAGCATATGCAAGTTAAGGAGGAATAGAACAAGAAAATGGCAATAAGAGTGGTAAGAGAAAATGGAGATGAAATATTAAGAAAAAAATCTAGAGAAGTAGAAAGTATAGATGACAAAATAAGAGAAATATTGGACGATATGGTGGAAACACTTCACAAATATAATGGAGTGGGACTTGCTGGACCACAAATAGGAATATTAAAGAGAATAATAGTAATAGATTTATATGATGACGAAAGGCCAATGAAACTAATAAATCCAGCAATTGTTAAAGAAAAAGGAAAACAAGAAGTTGAAGAAGGATGCTTAAGTTTTCCAAATCAATACGGAAAAATAATAAGACCGGCTGAAGTTACAGTTGAGGCACTTAATGAAAATGGAGAAAAAGTAAAAATAAAGGCAAAAGAACTACTAGCACAAGCACTTTGCCATGAGATAGATCATTTGAATGGAATATTATTTGTGGATAAAATTTTACCAGGCACATTAGAATATGTAGAACCTAAGAATTAATATGAGAACAAGGAGGGGTTGATTTGAATATAGTTTTTATGGGAACACCAGACTTTGCAGTTGAATCGCTTAAGAGCTTACAACAAGCGGGCAATAATATTTTAGCAGTTGTTACAAATATAGATAAACCTAGAGGAAGGGGAAATAAAGTATTGGGAACACCTGTAAAAGAGTATGCAATAGAGCATAATATAAAAATCTATCAACCTTTTAAAGTTAGAGACAATGTAGAGTTTATAAATGAAATGGAAGAACTAAAACCAGATTTATTTTGCGTAGTAGCATATGGAAAAATATTACCACAAGAATTGCTAGATATACCTAAATATGGATCTGTGAATGTGCATGGGTCACTTCTTCCCAAATATAGGGGAGCTGCTCCAATACAATGGGCAATATTAAATGGAGACAAGACAACAGGGGTAACTACAATGTTTATGGAAGCTGGAATGGACACAGGAGATATGATATTAAAAGAAGAGGTTGAAATTGGAGAGAATGAAACAACAGGAGAATTATGGACAAGACTAGCAAAGATAGGTGGAAAATTATTAGTTGAAACAGTTGATTTAATTGAAAAAGGCGAGGCTCCAAGAGAAAAGCAAAATGATAAATTTTCTATGGCTCCAATGCTAAAAAAGGAAATGGCACAAATAGATTGGGAAAACAAGACTGCAAGAGAAATTAAAAATTTGGTAAGAGGATTAAACCCAATAATGGGAGCATACAGCACAATTAATGGGAAAAAAATAAAATTCTGGAAAGTTAATGTTATAGAAGAAAAAACTTTGTATGATATGTTTCCAGATTTAAGTGAATATTCATACAAAATGCGAGAAATTATACCAGGAACTGTTTTATTTTCAGGGGATAAAAATGGACTATATATAAAGGCGATAGATGGAATTATAGAAGCTGTGGAAGTACAAGCAGAAAACTCAAAAAAAATGCATATTTTAGAATTTTTAAGAGGAAATAATATACAAGCCGGAAATGTGTTTGAAAATGCTTGATTTTTTTTCCAGAATGTGCTAAAATATATATGTTGCAAAACATTATATACCTTATACTTAATTTAAGGATTAATACTCCTCTTAAATTCAGTTTAAGGCAAATTAAATATAGGAGGGAAAACAATGACAAAGGAAAGAAAACAAGAAATTATTGAGACTTATAAAAGAGAAGAAAAAGATACTGGTTCTCCAGAAGTTCAAATAGCTCTTTTAACAGAAAGAATCAATGAATTAACAGAACATCTAAAAGTTCACAAAAAAGATAATCATTCAAGACGTGGATTATTTAAAATGGTTGGAACAAGAAGAAACTTATTAAACTACTTAGCAAAAAAAGATGTTCAAAGATATAGAGACATAGTAGAAAAACTAAAATTAAGAAAATAATATTAACAATTGGACGTTTTGCATAAGCTTAACGTCCAATTTAATAATGTAAAAATACATAAAAAACTAAAATAAAAAAATAATAATATAAATACAATATTTGAAGTTAGAAGGTAGCTTGTACAATTTACTAAAGTCAAGCTATAATAAATTGTAGAGGTTACAACTAATGCCAAATATTGTTTATATAAAAATATAATAAAAGGAGAAATAATTATGATTAAAACTTATGAAACAGAATTGGCAGGAAGAAAGTTAACTATAGAGACAGGAAGAATTGCAGAACTTGCAAATGGAAGTGTAATGGTAAGGTATGGAGATACAGTTGTAATGGTAAATGTTACTGCTGCCAAAGAACCAAAAGAGGGTGTGGATTTCTTTCCATTATCAGTTGATTATGAAGAAAAATTATATGCAGTTGGAAAAATACCAGGAAGTTTTACAAAAAGAGAAGGAAAACCAACAGACAAAGCTATATTGACATCAAGAGCAATAGATAGACCATTAAGACCACTATTTCCAAAGGATTTTAGAAATGACGTATGTGTTGTAGCAACTGTACTTTCAGTTGAACCAGACAACAGTCCAGAAGTATGTGCAATGATAGGGGCTTCAGCAGCACTTACAATATCAGATATACCATTTGGAGGACCTACAGCAGCAGTAAATGTTGGATATGTAGATAATCAAATTGTAATAAATCCAACACTTGCACAAAGAGAAAATAGTAGACTAAATTTAACAGTTGCTGGTACATTAGAAAAAATAACAATGATAGAAGCTGGCGCAGATGAAATACCAAATGAAACAATGTTAGAAGCTATAAAACAAGCTCATGAAGAAATAAAAAAGATATGCAACTTTATTTCGCAAATGAAATCAGAAATAGGAAAACCAAAATTTGAATATAAATCATTTGCAGTTGATAAAGAAATATATAATGAAATAGAATTAAACTTTAAACAAAGAATGTATCAAGACGTACAAGCTCAAAACAAAGAGGTAAGAGATGCAAATATAGAGAAAATTTCAGAAGATATACTAAATTATTTTATAGAAAAAAATGGAGAAGAATTTGCACAAGAAAAGCAAACAGACATAGCAGAAAGCATACATGATTTAGAAAAAGCATGTGTAAGAGAAATGATTTTAGAAGAACATAAACGCCCAGATGGAAGAAAAATAGATGAAATTAGACCTCTTTCTTGTGAAGTAGGTGTATTGCCTAGAGTTCATGGTAGTGCAATATTTACAAGAGGTCAAACACAGGTAATGTCAATTGTAACATTAGGAATGAAAAGCGAAGAACAAATACTAGATGGATTAGATGAAGAGGATTCAAAAAGATATATGCATCAATACAATTTCCCATCATACAGTGTAGGAGAGGCTAGACCTTCAAGAGGACCAGGAAGAAGAGAAATTGGACATGGAGCGTTGGCAGAAAAAGCACTAGTTCCGGTAATCCCTTCAGAAGATGAATTTCCATATTCAATAAGAGTTGTTTCAGAAGTTTTATCTTCAAATGGTTCAACGTCACAAGCAAGCATATGTGGAAGCACGCTAGCTTTGATGGACGCAGGAGTACCAATTAGAAAACCAGTAGCTGGAATTTCAACAGGACTTGTTACAGACAAAAATAATCCAGAAAGATATATAATGCTTACAGACATACAAGGAATAGAAGATTTCTTTGGAGATATGGACTTTAAGGTTGGTGGAACAAAAGATGGAATTACTGCGATACAAGTTGACATTAAAATTGATGGATTAACATATGATATAATAGAGCAAGCATTTGAAAGAACAAAAATCGCAAGAGATTATATATTAGACGAAATTATGGCACCGGTAATAGAAAAACCAAGAGATGAAATATCTAAATACGCACCAAGAATTTTGACAGCGACAATAAGCACAGACAAAATAAAAGATGTTATAGGACCTGGTGGAAAAATGATTAACAAAATTATAGATGCAACAGGCGTAAAAATAGACATATCAGATGATGGAAAAGTTTGCATATATTCTACAGACACAGACAGTGGAAAAAAAGCTATGAAAATGATAATGGACATAGCAAGAGAAATAGAAGTTGGCGAAATATATGATGGAACAGTTACAAGAATAATGAACTTTGGCGCATTTGTGGATATTGGAGGAGGAAAAGAAGGATTACTTCATATATCAAAAATATCTAGTAAAAGAGTGGAAAAGGTAGAAGATGTATTAAATGTTGGAGACGAAGTAACAGTAAAAGTAACAGAAATAGATAATCAAGGCAGAATTAATTTAAGTATGAAAGACTTAGAAGTAAATCATAAAGAAGATGCTGAATAAAAATATTATATTAGAAATTATCAATATTATAAAATATGGTTGCAAAAATAAAAAGAGAATAGTATAATGAAAAAAGTAAAATAAAAAAAGTAAAATAAAAAAGGAGAAAAAAATGGAATACTTATATATTTTACAACAAGCATTGGTTTGGATAATAACAATATTTTGGATTTATCAAATGGCAATTAGTATTTGTTCGTTAATTAAATTAAAAGATAAACCATTTATAATTAATAAAAATCATAAATTCATGGCAATTATACCTGCACATAACGAAGAAGCAGTTGTTGCAGATTTAATAGAAAGTTTGAAAAAACAAGATTATCCAAAAGAACTATATGACATTTATGTAATTGCAGATAACTGTACAGATAAAACTGCAGAGGTAGCGAAACAGGCCGGTGCTATTGTATACCAAAGATTTGATGAAACTAAAAAAACAAAAGGATTTGCGTTAAATTGGTTTTTGAAGCAAAAAATAGAAGAAGATGCAAATTATGATGCATTTTGCATATTTGATGCGGACAATATAGTTGATGTAAATTTCTTGAAAAATATGAATAAAAAACTGTGCCAAGGAGAAGATGTTGTTCAAGGATATAGAGATATTAAAAATCCTACAGATAACTGGATTACAGCAGGATATGCAATATTCTATTGGACAATGAACAGAATGTATCATTTGGCAAGATATAACTTAGGATTATCGCCATTAATAAATGGTACAGGATTTATGGTAAGATTTGATGTGATTAAACCAGAAGGTTGGGTTACAAAGACACTTACAGAGGACATAGAGTTTTCATTGAAAAGAATAATAAAAGGAAAAAGGTTAGGTTGGGCAGTGGATGCCAAAGTGTATGATGAGCAACCATTAGGATTTAAACAATCTTGGAAGCAAAGAACAAGATGGACAGTAGGGCATATACAATGTATAAAAGAATATACTAAGCCATTAGCTATTGCTACAAAAGAGAACAAGACATTAATGAATTTAGATGGTTTATTGTATATAATAGGAAGTATACCAATGTTTATATTAACATTGATATTACTAGCATTAAACTTTTTAATTTATGTTGGCAATGGAATGAGTGGACTTGACCTATTTATGAACTGTGTAAGATATTTTGTTCCAACATTTTTATTACCAATAGGAACAGCAATGTTAATTATGCTATTGGATAAAAGACCTATAAAACCAATGCTAAGAGGATTAGTATGTTATCCGTTATTTTTAGGCTCTTGGTTACTAATAAACTTTAAATGTTTATTTAAGAGAGACACAACATGGGATAAAATAGAACACGTTAGAAGCATAAAAATTAACGAGGTTTCAAACGAAAAAACAGTATCTTAAAATATATTAAAAGGGAGTAGCTTATAAACTACTAATCAACATCCGATTTTATCTGGTTAGTAACCTTTTAGGTAAGCAAGACTTTTAAAGAAGTTTTATAAATTTCTTTAAAAGTTTTTTAATTATATATACCAAAATTCAAATAAATATGATAGTATTTAGCAAAGGAGAGAATTATAATATGAAAGAAAATTGGTTTAACAAAACAGTAACAGAAACATTAGAAAGCTTAACAACAAATGCAAATGAAGGATTAAAATCAGAAGAAATTGAAGAAAGAAGAAAAAAGTATGGTTTTAACGAATTAAAAGCAAAAAAGAAAAAGACTATATTGGTAAAATTTTTAGAGCAATTTAAAGATTTTATGATTATTATTCTAATTATAGCAGCAATAGTGTCAGGTGTAATAGGATATCTACAAAATGAGGGTATAACAGATTCAATAATTATATTAATTGTAGTTATTATAAATGCAATAATAGGAGTAGCGCAAGAAAGTAAAGCAGAAAAGTCTTTAGAGGCTTTACAAAAATTGAGTTCACATGTTGCAAAAGTAATTCGTGATGGTAAATTAGTTGTAATGCCCTCTAAAGAATTAGTGCCAGGTGATATAGTAATTATAGAAACAGGAGATTATGTACCAGCAGACTTGAGAATAATAGAAGCAACAAATTTAAAAGCTCAAGAAGCGTCATTAACAGGAGAATCGGTTCCAGTTGAAAAAAATACTGAAGCCATATCAGATGAAAAAGTTGGAATAGGTGATAGAACAAATATGTTATTTTCCTCTTCCTTAATAACGTATGGAAGGGGAAAAGGCATTGTTGTTGAAACAGGAATGAATACAGAAGTTGGTAAAATTGCTAATATTATAAATAGCACAGATGAAACAGAAACACCTTTACAAGAAAAATTGAATAAACTGGGCAAAACATTGGGCATAGGAGCGCTTGTGATATGTGCAGTAATATTTGTAATAGGATTACTATATGGAAAAAATCCTTTAGATATGTTTATGACAGCAGTAAGTTTAGCAGTAGCTGCAATACCAGAAGGATTAGCAGCTGTTTCAACAATTGTGTTGGCTATAGGAGTACAAAGGATGGTTAAAAAGCATGCTATTGTTAAAAAATTACCAGCAGTAGAAACTTTAGGAAGTGCAACTGTAATATGTTCCGATAAAACAGGTACATTAACTCAAAACAAAATGACAGTACAAAGAATATTTTATAATAATAAATTATTAGACATAAATAAAATTGATTTGAAACAAGAGGACGAAACATTAGAAAGATTAGTACATATTAGTATGTTATGTAATGATACAAAAATAAGCACAGATAATCAGCTTACAGGAGATCCAACAGAAACAGCGCTAGTTGATATGGGATTTAAATTGGATTTTGAACCTTCATTGTTTGAACAAATGCCTAGATTAAAAGAGATTCCATTTGATTCAGATAGAAAATTGATGACAACAGTAAATAAAGTTGGAGAAAGGTATGTTGTTTGTACTAAGGGTGGAGTAGATGAATTATTAAATAGATGTACAAAATATATATTAAATGATGAGATTAAAACAGATTTAGAAGAATACAAAAAAACAATATCAGAAAATAATGAAGAAATGGCTAAAAATGCTTTAAGGGTTTTAGCAATGGGATACAAAGAATTAAATCATGAGCCAACAGAAGAAGACATGGCAAGCTTGGAAAATGACTTAATATATATAGGTATGGTTGGAATGATAGATCCTCCAAGAGAAGAAGTAAAACTTGCAGTACATAAATGTAAAACAGCGGGAATAAAAACAGTTATGATAACAGGAGACCATAAAATAACAGCAATTGCAATAGCAAAAGCTTTAGGGATATTAGAAAATGAGAGTGAAGCATTAACAGGCAGTGAATTAGAAGAAATGACAGATGAGGAGTTAACAAAAAATATTAGAAAATATAGTGTATATGCAAGAGTATCTCCAGAACATAAGGTAAGAATTGTAAAAGCATGGCAGGCAAATGGAGAAATAGTGGCTATGACGGGAGATGGCGTTAATGATGCACCAGCACTAAAAACAGCAGATATAGGTTGCGCTATGGGAATAGTTGGTACAGATGTGGCGAAAGAAGCAGCAGATGTTATACTAACAGATGATAATTTTGCTACAATAGTTTCAGCGGTAGAAGAAGGTAGAAGAATATATGATAATATATTAAAAGCAATACAATTTTTATTATCAAGCAATGTTGGAGAGATAATAGTTCTGTTTGTAGCAATATTGATAACTCCATTATTGAGCAAAATATTCGGAATTGATATACACCTAATAGAGCCGCTATTACCAATACATATATTATGGATAAATCTAGTGACAGATTCTTTACCAGCATTAGCGTTAGCTGTGGATCCAGCTGAAAAAGATGTTATGGAAAGGAAACCAATAAAACCTAAAAAGGGTATATTTACAAATGGTATGTCTTGGAGAATAATATATCAAGGTGTAATGATTGGACTATTAACACTTGCTGCATTTATAATAGGGTTAGGTACAAAAGATGTGCCAATAATAGAAGGACTAACAGAACAAGAGGTAAGAGTGGAAATTGGGCAAACAATGGCATTTATTGTTTTAGCATTGTCTGAATTAACTCATGTATTTAATATTAGAAATAATAAAAAATCAATATTTAA
The DNA here is from genome assembly GCA_003534295.1 of Clostridiales bacterium. Taxonomy (GTDB): domain Bacteria; phylum Bacillota; class Clostridia; order TANB77; family CAG-508; genus DNVW01. The sequence goes on along the minus strand of DPDV01000008.1, from coordinate 93,396 downwards.
AACAAATATATTCAACAATTCTAAATTAATTTTAGCAATATTGACATCATCAGCGTTAATGTTTGTTATACTATTAATACCAAGTTTAAGAAGCATATTTAGTATACCAGTACTACCAATAGGAAACATAGTAGAAATTGTAATATTAGTACTAATGCCAATAGTTATAGTAGAAATATTTAAATTGTTTAAAATAAATACTATTGGGGAAGAATAAAAATTATAAATTTCTTAATATGCAAAGGAATGATATTTATGTATGATGTAATAATAATAGGGAGTGGACCTGCAGGAATTTCGGCTGCATTATATACTCAAAGAGGTGGTTTAAAAACACTGATAATATCAAAAGGAAGTAGCTCACTAGAAAAAGCACATAAGATACAGAACTACTATGGACTTGTGGAAGAAATATCTGGAAAAGAATTATATAAAATAGGAATAGAACAGGCAAAAAGAATAGGTGTAGAAATAATAGAAGACGAAGTAGTACAAATAAGTAATGAAAAAAATTTTAAAGTTACAACAATAAATGCAGAATATGATGCGACAAATGTAATTTTGGCAACAGGAATAAACAGAAAAGAATCTACAATAAAAGGAATAAAAGAATATGAGGGAAAAGGCATAAGTTACTGTGCAGTGTGTGACGCATTTTTCTTTAGGGGTAAAGATGTTGCAGTTATAGGAGATGGAAATTATGCAGTTCATGAAGCGGAAATATTAAAACCAATTGCTAAATCTGTTAGAATAATAACAAATGGAAAAAGTATGGTACAAAACAGAAACATAGATGTGGAAACAATAAAAGACAGTGTAAAAGAAGTTAAAGGCAAAGATATATTAGAAGAAATTGAATTTGCAAATGGAAAGACGATAAAAATAGATGGTGTATTTGTAGCAGAAGGAATTGCCACTAGTACAGATTTAGCAAAAAGAATAGGAGCGTTAGTAGAGGGTAATAATATAAAAATAAACGAAAATATGGAGACATCAGTAAGAGGCCTATATGCTTGTGGTGATTGTACAGGTGGCATACTTCAAATAAGTAAAGCTGTATATGAAGGTGCTAAGGCAGGTTTAGAAATAATTAAAAAGGAGGACAAAAATGTTAGTAATTGAATTAAACAAAGAAAATTTTGAAAAAGAGGTAAATAATTCCCCAATGCCGGTGTTAATAGACTTTTGGGCAAGTTGGTGTGGACCATGTAAAATGATGAGTCCAGTAATTGATGAAATTGCAAATGAAACACAGGAAACATTAAAAGTATGTAAAGTAAATGTAGATGATGAATTAGAACTAGCAAGAAAATTCAATATAATGAGTATACCAACTTTTGTAGCTATAAAAGAAGGCAAAGTAATAGGGACAACTGTAGGAGTACAAACAAAACAACAAATATTAGACCTATTAAAATAATAGAAATAACAGCCATCAGCGAGCAAATATTAATGTGTTAAAAATAAAGGGCGATATAAATCGCCCAAAATAAAAAATATTTATAATAGGTATTGACAAAATCAATTAGAATGTGCTAATATTAATAAGTGTTAATAAGTAGTAAACACTTGCGGATGTGGCGGAACTGGTAGACGCGCTGGTCTTAGGAACCAGTACCAACGGTGTGGGGGTTCGAGTCCCTTCATCCGCACCAAAGACGTATCTGTTCGAACTAATAAAACAGATAGATACAAAAATCAATCAGAAAATAAATCTGGTTGATTTTTTTGTGTAGGTTTGTTAAACATATGTCACACTTTATATGTATTGATTTTAATATTTTTTATGTTACATTTATAAGTGTTAGCACTTTTGTTGTTATCAATAAACAAAAACATATACCTTTTGGAGTTAAAAATGAATACAATTAATGAAGAATTTAATATACCTTATTATATATTTGAAGAAATAACAGAATATTGTAGTACTTACTACTAAAGGACATTGTAAATGTATGAAGTGGGACAACATAAAATCACTATTAAATTTGGCAGTAGTAAATAAAAGATTAAGCAGACAACAAGCACATTATTTAAAAGAAAAATTTTGTAGAGAATAAAATAAGAAGTTTTGTATATTTTACTAGATAAAAAACTATTAATATGATAAAATGTAGAATAAATAAAAATAAAGGAGTTAATTATATGGAACTAAAACCAATAAAAGAAAAGAACGAAGCATTATATCCAACTATAAAAGAAGTGCCAAAGTCTAATTTTATGAAAGAAATGTTATTGGCTACAGCTATTACGCCAAATCAAATATTCGAACCTATAACTGTAACACGTATTGCAATTGCAGTACCAGCAAATGTGTTTCCAATAAAAATTTGCAAATTAATAAGAACTATTTCTATTTTTATAATGATACTTTCATCAATATTATTGTTTGTAAATAAAAAGAAAATTAATAAATGTATAAGTGAGAATGAAGTTGCTGAGAAATTAAAAAAATTAAATAAACATAGAAAAATAAAATGGTGGATTTTTGGTATAAGTATAGCTATTATAGTTATTAGTTCTCTCGCTATAGTTTACCTAGAAAATTATATATAATGTAAGGTGGAAAATGGAGTATATTTTTTATTTAACAAATTCATGTAACCTAAAATGTAAATATTGCTATGAAAAGAATAAAATTAACAAAGTAATTGATTTTAATGTCATAGAAAAATTGTTAAAAGAACGAGTAAATTCAAAGGAAAAAAATACAACAATATCTTTTTTTGGTGGAGAACCATTATTAGAAAAACAACTTATTTATGATACAGTAACCTTAGGGAATAATTTAACAAAAAAATCAAAGCATCAATTTATATATTCATTAACTACTAATGGTACATTAATAGATGATGAATTTATAAAATTTTGTAAAAAGAATAATATAGCAGTAGGTATAAGTATAGATGGAAATGCAGATGTTCATAACATTAATAGAATAAATAATGCTAATAAAGAGAGTTTCGATGAGGTTTTAAAAAACTCTAAAAAATGCTTAGAGGCTAATTTAAATTGTATGGCTTTACCAGTAATATGTACTAATAATGTTAAACATTTAGCTGATAGTATTAAATTTCTAATAAATTTAGGCTTTAAAAGTATTACTTGTAACTTTAATTATTCTGATGATTGGAATGATAATTCATTAGAAATATTAAGGCAAGAGTATAAAAAAATTTCTGATATATATTATAATGAATTTAAAAAGAAAAATTATATAAGAATATATCCTTTAGATACTAAAATGTATCTAAATATTCATAAAAAAAGATGTTCTGATAGCTGTAGTGGAAATCGTATAGCAGTAAATGCTGATGGAAAATTTTATCCTTGTATTCAATTTGTAGGGGATTCTCGTTTTGAAATAGGAGATTATAAAAAGGGGATTGATACTGAAAGAAAAAAAGATATTTTATTAAGAAGACTTACAAGTAAAGTTGTTTGTGATGAATGTTCTCTAAAAGATAGATGTATATACAAATGTGGTTGTGCAAGAATAATGACTACTAATGATATTGTGGAAGTTTCTCCTATTGTATGCGAAACAGAGCGTATATATATTGAAATGGCAGATAATCTTGCTAATAAATTATATAGAGATTTTAAAGATGAATTTATTTTATTAAATTATAGGAAATAAATGAGAGTATAGAAAAAGTTGTGTAAATAAATCCTTCCGTGATAAAATATAAAATATCAAGGAGGGATTTTTCTTAAGCCCTATTAAACTTACTTTAAAAAGTGAACCATTTTTCAATTAGAATTTTATAATTTTTTGGACTACTTTTAGTTTATCAAAAACACTTTTCTCATTTCATTACTTAAGACATTATCACATTTCTTTCATATTGATGAAGAATTATTTTTTAATTCCTTGCAAAAAAAGTAGAAATATGCTATAACATAAGTAGAGTTAAATTTAAGGAGGGGAAAACTAATGGCAAAAAAGAAAAAACGTGATATAGGAAAAATAGCTACAAGAGTAATTGCTGCCATATTAGCTTTAATGTTTGTTATTAGTATAGTAGCAACATTGATATATCAACTAGTAGGTTAGAATACAAAAGATAGAAGGGATAGTTTGGAAAATTATTTTACAATAAATATAAATAATATATTGAATAGCATTGTTGAATACTTTATTTATTTAAAAGAAAATCCGTGGAGATTAATTGTGCTAATATTAGATTTAGCAATTGTTAGCGGATTAATATATAAATTTATAAAATATTCTAAAAAAACTAGGGTGTGGCAACTGTTAAAAGGTATAGCACTAGTAATAATTATTACAATTCTAAGTGATATATTGCATTTTAAAATATTAAATTTTATATTAACACTGTTTATGCCATATGGAGTAATAGCAATAATTGTAATATTCGCTCCAGAACTTAGAAGAATGCTAGAACAATTGGGAACCAATAAATTAACAAAATATTTTGGAATAGAGAATGATATATATACAAAGACAAAAGAAAATATATATAAAATAGTAATTGCAGTCACGGAACTTGCAAAGCAAAAAACAGGAGCTTTAATAGTAATAGAAAGAGATATACAAATAAATGATATAATGGAAACAGGATTAAAATTAGATAGTGAAGTATCTCCTCAATTACTGGTTAATATATTTACACCTAATACACCATTACATGATGGGGCAGTAGTAATAAGCAATAATAAAATAGCTGCAGCTGCATGTATATTGCCACTTGCAAATGACAAAAATATTGCTAAAGAATTGGGAACAAGACATAGAGCAGCAATAGGTATTTCAAAGGAGACGGATAGTATAGCAATAGTTGTATCAGAGGAAACAGGTAAGGTTTCTTTAGCAAAAGATGGAACGTTGATTGCAGACTTAAAAGAAGAAACACTAAAAAGCATATTGATAAAAAATGTCTTAACCAAAAGATATGGAGAAGAAATTCCAAGAAAAATGCATACACTAGGCAAAAAAAGAAAAAAAGGGTCTGTTTAAATAACAGACCTTAAATAATATAAAAATAGGATTGAAGAAAATGAGAAACATTAAATTAATAATAGAATATGATGGAAAAGAATATAACGGATGGCAAAAACAAAAGAATAAACTTAATATACAAGGAGAAATAGAAAAGGCTATTGAGACAATAATAGGAGAAGAAATAGAATTAATTGCCTCTGGGAGAACAGACGCAGGAGTACATAGTTTGGGACAAACTGCAAATTTTAAAACGGAAAGTACAATTCAAATAGAAAAAATACCAATAGCAATAAATTCACAATTAAAGAAAAGCATTAGAATAAAATCAGCAGAAGAAGTGGAAGAAAATTTTCATAGTAGATATAATTGTAAAAGAAAAACATATAGATATACAATAAATAATTCGGAGCAAGGGTCTGCAATATATAGAAATTTGGAATATCATATGCCACAAAAATTGAATTTTGAAGAAATGAAAAAGGCTATAAAATATTTTGAAGGAGAACATGACTTTAAAGCTTTTAAATCTAGTGGAGGAAGCGGGAAAACAACAATAAGAACAATATATAAAGCAGAAATAAAAAGGGAGAATGAAAGAATAATAATAGAACTTACTGGAAATGGTTTTTTGTACAATATGGTTAGAATAATAACTGGAACATTGGTAGAAGTGGGAATGGAGAAAATAAAAGCAGAACAAATACCAGAAATAATGGAAAGCAGAGATAGGAAATTGGCAGGTAGAACATTGCCAGCACATGGACTTTGCTTAATTAAAGTTGAATATTAAAAAGTAACAAAGTGTTAACAGAATGCATAATATATACCAAAAAGGAAAGGTGAGAATTATGAACAATCTGTTAATATTTTTTGCGCTTCCTATAGCAACAATTTTGCTGGCCATTGTGTTACAAAAAGTTCTTAGATCTCCAATTTTAGTTGGAATTACATTTTTTGCCATATATTTAATAGTTACATTTGCAGCATTTGACGCTAATTTCCTAGTAGTTGCAATAGCACTTACAATTTTAGCATTTATAACAGCTGTAATAGTAAATACTATATGTAGAATTTTAGAAAGACTAGAGCAGTGCGAAGGCGACAATGATAACGATAATAACAATGCAAATTGTGGTTGTACAGGAAGAAGCGATTTGATAGCATACACAACTCCATTAATTCCTAATAATACTGTTATATTAGGAACCAATACAAGTAATACAGATGAATCAAATAGTTGTGGCTGTAGTGGAAATAACAGTGCTAATAATACCAATAATAATAGTTGTGGATGTTGTAGATGCAGAAGAGGATAACATAAATAAAAAAGTGGATAATAAATGGCAGATAATAATGTTACCATTTAATATTCGCTTTTATTATTGTATAGAAAAAATATACAACGAAGGCAGGTTATATTAAACTGTATATATTTGCAAAGTCAATTTTTTTACATAGAGAAATATTACAGAAATATTACAAAAATATTAAGATTACATTACGAAAGGATAATGTGTTGTTTTTGATAAGAAAATGTTGTAAAATAAAAAAAATAGTTATAGTAGTAAATACAAGGGAGGAATATGAAAAATGGCAGTAAATCCAATGCAAAAAAAAGCAACAACAGCGGCTTTGATAGCAGTGTTAGTAACACTTTTAATAACAGGAGCAGTTATAGCCTTATTAATGATGAAGGTGGGAAATTTAAATAAACAAATTGCAGAAAAGAGAGCAAATTTGGGAAAGGTTTTTGTACTTAATTCAGATGTAAAATCTGGACAAGAAATAACATCAGAGATGTTAAAGTTGCAAGAAGTTGAAATGTCGACAGTTCCAACTTCTGCAGTAGGAAGCATAATTTCAGTATTTAATAATTATAGATTAGAAGATGTAAAAGGTAACATAGTTTTTACAGATGAAAATGGAAGAATGTACATACAAGAAAATAATCAAAAAAAATATATAGTAAAAAATGAAGATGATTATAAAAAGACAAGCTATTATTATGAAGAAAACAAACAACCAGTAGAACTTAATACAGTTCCACTTGTAGCTAAAGTAGCTTTGAAAAAGAATACAGTATTAACATTTGATTTAATTGCAAGAAGCAATGACAGAGTAACAGATGATGTAAGAATACAAGAATATAATGTTGTTCAGCTTCCAACACAAATAGCAGATAAAGAATTTATAGATATAAGATTAAGATTACCAAACGGTTCAGACTATATAGTAGTATCACACAAACAAATAGAACTACCACAAATTGATGGTGTAGAAACAGAAGATACTATTTGGCTAAAACTTTCAGAAGATGAAATATTAATGATGAGTAGTGCTATAGTAGAAAGCTATATGGTTAAGGGCTCTAAATTATATGCTACAAGATATGTAGAAGCAGGAACACAAGAGGCTGCAACACCAACTTATTTACCAAATGCAGATGTTACATTATTGATGGAAAAAGATCCTAATATAATACAAGTGGCAAAAAATGAATTATTTAATAGATATATAAACACTAAAGAAACTATAAGAACAAACGGAATAGACAAACAGATAGATCAAAAAACAGCAATAAGCAATGCTACTTCAGGAACTAGTGAAGAAATAAAAAAGACACAAGAACAAAGAAAGAAATACTTACAAACATTAGGAGGTAATTAGAAACAGGGAGGCTGTAATGATTAAAATTGGATTTGTGGGAGCTTATGACAAAACAGATATTATATTATATATAGCTAAAATTATATCTTTAATAGGGAAAAAAGTTTTAGTCATTGATTCTACAATTAATCAGAAGGCTAAATATGTAGTACCTGTTATAAACCCAACTAAATCATATATAACAGAGTTTGAAGGAATGGATATTGCTGTAGGATTTAATAACTTACAGCAAATCCAAGAGTATTTGGGAACAGAAGATAAAAAAATAGATTATGATATAGTTTTAATAGATATAGATTCAACAGAAGCAATAAATATATATGGAATGAAAGAAGCAAATAAGAACTATTTTGTTACTTCTTTTGATTTATACTCTTTAAAAAGAGGAATAGAAATTTTAGATGGATTAAATGAAACCGTAAAATTAAAAAAGGTTCTATTTTCTAAATATGCATCTAGCGAAGAGGATGATTATTTGAATTTTCTATCACTAGGGCATAAAATAGTATGGGAATCAGAAAGAATATATTTTCCATTTGAATTAGGAGACCAAAGTGTAATAATAGAAAATCAAATTATATCAAAAATTAAAGTAAAAAGATTAAGTAATCAATTTAGAGAAAGTTTATTGTATATGGCGGAAGAAATTGTTGCGCCAGAAGACAAAGGAAAAGTAAAAAAAGCTTTTAAACAATTGGAAAAAGAGGTGTAGAAAATGTCTATCGTGGTATTTAGCAGTAGCGAATTAAAAGAAACGGGACAAAGCTTGGCAATATCAGCATTAGCAACATATATGGCGATAGAACATAATCAGAAAATGCTAATTGTGGCTACAGATTTTAATGATAACACGTTAGAAGACTGCTTTTGGCAACAAAAAAAGGAAGAATTTGTAATAGATAGAACATTAGCATTAGATAGAGTTACAACAATGGATTCTGGTGTAGAGGGATTAATAAAAATAGTTTCAAGTAGTAAAACTTCGCCAGAAATAGTTAGGAATTATTCAAAAGTTGTCTTAAGAGACAGACTTGACATATTAGTATCACCAGATACAAAAAGTAGAGATGAATATAACAAAATTGCAACATCTTATGCAAGCATTATACAAACAGCAAATAGATTTTACGATTATGTTTTTGTGGACTTAGACAACAAAATGAACCTAAGCGAGTATGAACAAATAATGCAATTAGCAGATGTAATTGTACTAACATTAACACAAAATCTAAGATGTATTAACAATTTTGTTGAACTAAAAAATAAGAATCATTTTTATAATAATAAAAAAATTATACCAACAATAACCAGATATGATAGATACTCAAAATATAATAGGAAAAACGTATCTAGATATTTAAAAGAAAAAAAGCTAATGCCTACAATTTCGTATAATACACTATTTTCAGAAGCCTGTAGTGAAGGAAAAATAGTAGACTACTTTTTAAAAATGAGAAATGTAAAAGCAGATGAAACAGACAGAAATAAAATATTTATATATGAGATTGCAGAATTAAGCGAATATGTATTGGAAAAAATCAAAGATGTGCAGAACAAAAGAGTATAGCCTAAGGAAGGAGAAACAAAAATGAACTATATTTTAATAGTAGTTGTTTTACTAGCGGCAGGAATCGGAGTATATTATTATATTAAAAACAAGCAAAACCAAGAAGTTGAAGAAAAAATAGAAATGGATGATAAAACATATACTTTGGAAAGAATGACAGCATTTGTAAAACAAAGATTAAATGAAATAACAAAGGTAAATTTATATGATATTGGACTTTCTGAAGAAGAATTGAAAAGAAGAAAGAACAAAAAATACGAATTAAAAAAAGCTTTAAAAGGATGTACATATGGAGATGTCAACGATAAAAAATATATAAAAGAATTAATTTATGATTTACTATATAGAGAATATGGCGTTGATGAAACTAATGTATCTAAAGCAATACCTTTTGATATTCCATCTCTTTTGACAGCGCAAGACAAATTTGACATATTAATATATATGTATAAAAATGACTTCGGATATGAAGCTTTAACAGAGCTAATAAAAAAATACAACCTAGCAGAATTAAAATATGTAGCAGGAGAAACTAAACCATGCTATGTTATAACATCACAAGAAATAAGTGATATATTTGAAAAAGAAAATTTTGTACTAACCTTGTCTGATAAAATAAATGTAATAGTTCAAAGAATCTATCAACACTATAAAGGTTATAGTAGCATAGATGAAGTTAGAGACATGAACATAGATGGTGTATCTGGTGGCGTATCAGGACTTCCAGAATCATTTTTAAGTCAGGTTGCTCAAACAGATGGAGACTACTTAAACCAAGTAGTAGAACATAAAGTTCCAAGAGCTTGTGACAGCATATGGATTTTCTTCCAAGGTAAATCTATAAGATTAGAGTTTTTATCATTTGGAACAGAAGCAGAATTAAAAAGAGTTTGCCAAAACATATATAAATATAATAATCCAGGTCAATTATCAGACACAAATGGATTTAAAATAAACGAAATGAAGGATGGTTCTCGTGTTGTTGTTGTAAGACCAAGCTTTTCAGAGACATGGGCTTTCTTTGTAAGGAAGTTTGACGTTAAAAGAGCTACACTAGAACAATTAATAAGAATTCCTGGAAAAGAGCAAGCCATAGATTTATTAAAATACCTAGTAAAAGGTGCAAGAGTTATATCACTTACTGGAGAGCAAGGTTGCCGGAAAAACAACAATGCTTATGGCTATGATAGAAAATATATATGACACAATGAACATACGTGTTCAGGAAACTGCATTTGAGTTACACTTAAGAAAAATATACCCAACAAGAAATATTCTATCATTTAGAGAAACAGATACAATTTCTGGACAAATGGGATTAGACGTTCAAAAGAAAACAGATGGTGGAGTAAACATTATCCGGAGAGGTTGCAACAGACCCCGTAGCTGCATGGATGATACAAGCTGCACAAGTTGCTTCTAAATTTACATTATTTACTCACCATGCTAAAACATTTCCACTTTTGGTACAAGCATTAAGAAACTCACTTTTAAAATTAGGAATGTTTAATGACGAAAAAATAGCAGAAGAGCAAGTTATAGGAGTTTTAAACTTTGACATACACCTAGTAAAAGACTTTAGAGGAAGAAGATATATAGAAAGAGTTACTGAATGTATACCAATAGAAGATAAAAATGAATATACATTTGAACATAGACAAGAAAAAACATTAGAGGGGAAATTAGATAAATTTATGGATAATGCAACAAGGTTCTTCTCTAAGACAACAAATAAAGAATTATATAAATATGTTAACATATTAGAATATCATGATGGTACATATGTACTTACAAACCCTATATCAGATACAAATATTAGAGAAATGAGAAACAATATGGATACATCTGACATAGCAGATTTTGACAAATTTGTAGAAGAAAATTGGGGAATAAAATCAAAACCTTATTATGATGAAGAAGAAATAGTTGAAACTAAAAAAAGAGGAAGAAAACCTAAAGAAAATTAATATTTAAACAGAGAATTGAGGTGAACATCAGAATGGAACAAAGTAATATACTTTTATACTTTTTGGCAGGTGTAGCTGGTTTATTTGCATTATTAGTAATTGTATATCTTGTTATAAGAAAGAAATTGCAATCTTCGGAGATGCGAGAAATACAGAAACTGAGGGAAGGAACACAAGCAAAAAAGCATACATCTGAAATACTATACCAAAAATTATATGTAAGATATATTAGAATACCATTTTTAAAAAGATATTTACTAAAAATAAGAAGAAGACTAGAAATAATAAACATAGATGATGAATATTTAACAAGAAAACAAACTGCTCAAATATTAACAAGAACATTACTTTTAGTAATACCAATAACTATAGCAATTATATGGTTGACACATAAAAACTATTTGCTATTATCAATATTATTAATTTTTGAAGTTTTTATGGTGGATACAATTATAGATGGAATGGTAGATGGAATAGACAATAAATTATTAAAACAACAAATAAATTTCTTCTCTGAAATAAGACATGCATATCATGAATTTAATATGGTAGAAGAAGCAATATACCAAGTTTCGCAAGATGATGAACAACCAGAAATGTCAAGACAAGCAGAAAAAATATATGAAGTATTAATATCAGATGATCCAGAATCTGAATTAGAAAAATATTATGATGTTGCGCCAAATAGTTATTTAAAGGAATTTGCTGGTGTGTCATATCTAACAAAAGAATTTGGAGATAGAAAAGTTGACAAAGCATCTTTATATTTGAAAAATTTAAATAATATTACACAAGAAATGCAGTTGGAAATATTAAAAAGAGATAAATTAAACTATGTATTTCAAAGTTTATCTGTAATATCTATATTACCTATGATGTTTCTAGAAGCAATAAAGAATTGGTCTGTAAGTCAATTTAGTTTTACAGAAAGTTTCTATATGGGCAGAAAAGGAATGCTAGTACAAATATTGGTACTTCTAGTAACATTTATATGTTATACATTAACAAGAAAACTAAAAGACAATGGTTCTACAAACATGAATACAAAAAACACAGAAAATCCATGGCAAGAAAAAGTATATAGAAACCCTATTTGCAAAAGAGTTGTAGACCTGTTTATACCAAAAGAAGGAACAAAAGAATATAGGGTGTTAAAAGAAAACTTAAAAGATGCAGCTTCAAAAGAAAAAATGGAATGGGTATATGTTAATAGATTAACATTGTGTATAATTACATTTTTTGTGTCAGTATTTTTATTTGCACAATTACACAAAGTAGAAATTAATTATATATATACAGACCCTACAACAGAATTTGATTTAGTAGGTTCTATGAATGATAAGCAAAAAAGAAAGGCTATGGAAATAACAGAATCTGATAATCAATATTTGGACTTTTATAGAGGAAATACAGAAGTACAGCAAAAAGATATAGAAAAAATAATGAAAAATGGTAGAATAAACAAAGATTATGTAGAAGCAACAAACGAAGAAGTTGCAACAGCAGCAAAAAGGGTTTTAGATAAGCTACATACTGTAAATAAAGAAAATTTACAATGGTTTGAAGTCCTATTTGCAATGGTATTTGCAATGGCTGCATATATGGCACCAGTTTGGTTACTTAAATTCCAAGCTAAGATGAGACAAATAGAAATGGAAGATGAGGTAATGCAGTTTCAAACAATAATATTAATGCTTATGAGGATTGAAAGGGTTAATGTAGAGATAATACTAGAATGGCTAGAAAGATATGCAAATATTTTTAGAGAGCCAATTAGTAAATGTGTTAATAACTTTGAAAGTGGTGCATGGGAGGCTCTAGAACAATTAAAAGAAGATGTAAACTACCCAGACATGATAAGATTAATAGAAAGTATGCAAGCCGCAGTTGAAAAAATACCAATTGCAGATGCATTTGATGAATTAGACACAGAAAGAGATTACTATCAGGCAAGAAGAAAAGAATCTAACGAAAGATTAATATCTAAAAAGGGACTAATAGGAAAAGTAATAGGATTTACGCCTATGATAGGACTATTTGTATGCTATTTAGTTGTTCCATTGGTTGTAATAGGTCTATCAGCTATGAAAGATTCATTTAATGCAATGTCGGCAATGAAATAATAGAAAGGGGCTGAATTTGTAAATGGAAAATGCTTCAAGAGCACTTGTTATAGCAGGAGGAGTATTATTATCATTAATAATTATAGGTGTAGTAATGTTTGCATATAGAGGAATAACAAGCCTTCAAAAAGAAAAAGATATAAGTTTATCAAATGAACAGGTAAGCAAAATTAATGAACAAATAGAAAAATATACTAAAAAAAGTGTTATATATGGTTCAGAAGTATTGTCTATTTGCAATGCGATAGAAGATTACAGCAGAAAATATCCTAGAAGTGAAGGATACCCAAAGATAACGGCTATAATAAAAATAAAAGCTGATGGAAAAGACAATGATATAAAGGAGTGCTTCAAAGACGAATATGATGGCATTCAGAGTTTAAAGAACGATTATAATGAAGCAATTAGAATAAGAGATGTTAATGGAAAAACTACTATATCAAATGGAAAAACCATAGAAGAGTTATATAATTTTTTGGAAACTGGCGGCGAGAATGGCGATAAATTAAATAGTTATTTTGAACTGTATGGATTAAATGATTCACCTACTACAACATTGATATTACTTAAAAGATATGAACTTTACAAGGGATATATAAATACATTTAGAGAAAAAAGGTTTAAGGCAAGTGTAGAGTATAGTAATACTACAGGTATTATAAAAAAAATTGAAATACAGCCTAAATAAGAAAGGAGCTAAAACATGGAAAATGCAGCAAGAGCATTAACTATGGCAGCAGGAGTATTAATAGGAATAATGATAATTTCAATTGCTGTGTATTTATTTACATCATTAGGAAATACCAGCTCCGAGATATATAGTAAAGTTGAACAAACAAAGATAGATAAATTTAATAGTCAATTTTTAAAATACTATAGACTAGATACATGTACAGCACATGATATAGTATCTATAGCCAACTTGGCAAAAAATAGTAATAAATATTATGAATTAGAAGAAGGCAGTGAATATAACTATTATGTAAATGTAATCGTTAAGGATTATATAGATAGTAAAGGAAGCAAAAATAAAGAAGAAAAACATTTTGAAAAATTAGATGATGTTAAATACACAGAGTTTATAGAAAATAATTCAACAAATGAAGAAAAAAGCGAAATAAAATATTTTACATGTACAAAAATATTACAAAGCAATATAACAGGCAGAGTATACCAAATAACATTTAAAGCAAATTAAAACAAAAATATTGCACAAAAAAAAGCAAAATGTTATAATATGGATAACAATGTAAAATAATCTATAAAAAAAGTAGAGGCGGGTTTAATCGCCCACAAAAAATAAGGAAGAATTTATGAAAAAAAACTTTTTTATAATATTAACAATATTACTTATAATAGCTATAATAGTGGGTTATACCGTACACAATTATAGAAAACAGCAAATTCAAATAGCACAATACAACAAGCAATATGAAAGCTGGTATGGCAAGAAAATATTAGGCACAGATTTTATAAGTATAATAAACAAAACAATAGATAACAACGAAAAGAATGATGTACAAAAAGATGAAAATAATGTGTATCTAGAAGATAATGAAAAATCAGTAAAAATATATATAAAATTTTTAGAAAGTGACCAAACATTTGACATGGAAGCTATTGCAAACAACGGAATAGAAAATTTTATACAAAATTATGCAACATTTAGCTTTAAATGTACAAAAATTGATTACCATAAAAATGGAAATGTAAAAAGCTTATTTTTCGAAGAAGTATAATATATGTTATTAATGTTAGACAAGCATTGGTAAAACAATGCAGTCTATTGAAATAAACAAATGAGCAAAAGGAGGAGTGTGATAAAGTTTGGAAAATGCATCAAAAGCATTAATTATAGCTGGAGCCATATTATTAGCAATACTAATTATTGGTTTAGGAGTATATATATACAGGCAAGCAGCAGGAGTTATAGATACTGGAACCATGGATCAGCTTGTAGTAAGCCAATTTAATGCACAATTTGAACCATATTTGGGTAACAATGTATCTGGAAGTAATGTAAAACAACTTATAAAAATTATTATTGCAAGTAACCGTGCAAAGGAGGACTTGAAAGTAACTTATGAAGTGGTTGACCCAGATAACGACAACTCAACAATAAAAAGTGGAAATACTTATAAAGTTGAGTATTCAGAAAATCAAGCAGGATACATTGAAAAAATTACTATAACAAAAAATGGTGATGACAGCGGATCTGGTGGAACTAGTGGACGTGAAACTGGTGGAAAAGTGTAAGATACATAGTCCTAAAAAACAATGTGAAGTAAGGGCGAAAATAAAGTCCACCAAAAGGGATATAGCCCAGAGAGAAGATAGTGTAAAGTAATCCGCGAAAAATGTAGGGGCGACTTTAATCGCTCGTGCGTCGACGAAATTACTAAAAAAGAAAATTTAAGGAGGAAAAATTATGGAAAATGCATCAAAAGC
>DPDV01000008.1:0-77402 GCA_003534295.1 Clostridiales bacterium | reverse complement strand
CAGTAAGTGACACAGGAATGGACCAATTAGCAATACAACAATTTAATGCACAATTTACGCAATATGATTCAAAAACAGTAAGTGGAGGATCAGCAAGAGCGTTATATGATACAGTAGTAAACAATAACAATACTGATACAGAAAAAAGATTTGTATCTTTAAACTTAGTAGCAAAAACAGCAGATGGAACAAAAAATATTGTTCTTGCTGATACAGATGCATCAAAAGTAGATGGAAGTAAAAGTGATATTAAAGCATCTGCAAAATACAAAGTAAAGATAGAACCAGATACAAAAACGGGTTTAACAAATAAAATAACAATTACAGAAGAATAATAAGAAAAATGATAGTGTAAAGTAATCTATGAAAAATGTAGGGGCGATTTTAATCGCCCGGACATCAAAAAAATTACTAAAAAAGAAAAAATAAGGAGGGGAAAATATGGAAAATGCATCAAAAGCATTAATTATAGCAGGAGCAATATTATTAGCAATATTAATTATAGGATTAGGAATATTTATTTATAGACAAGCAGCAAATACAGTAAGTGACACAGGAATGGATCAATTAGCAATACAACAATTTAATGGACAATTTGAAAACTATTTAGATAAAAATATGAGTGGAACAACAGCAAAAGCATTAATAGATACAATAAACGCAAATAATGCTGGAAAAACAGAAGGTAGTGACGGATATGTTGCTTGTGATAAAACAAAGGCTGATATAGAAGCTGGAAAAAAATATAAAGCTACAGTAGCTGCCGAGAATGGAAAAACAAGTGCAGGAATGATTAAGAAAATAACTATTTCAGATGCTACAGATTAATAAAAGGAAAATTTAAGATGGAAAATGCAAGTCAAGCTTTAATAATAGCTTTTTCAATAATAATATTTGTTATAGCATTAACAATATCTATATCAATGTTTTCAATGGCTAGAGCCACATCTGACTTTGTAATATTTAAATCGGATAAAACCAATTATTATGAATATAACAGAGTAGACGAAACATCTAAAAGAAATGCTAGGGTTGTAAGTATGGAAGCTATAGTTCCAACCTTGTATAGATATTATAAAGAAAATTATAGAGTAGAGTTTTATGATAATGAGGGAAAGCAACTTGAAATATATGAAAGTGCTGGAAATCCTATATATTATTTTGATGTTGATGACGAAATAGAAAGAGGCGAGCCTTGGATAGGAAGCCAAGAGAGTTTTAAAAATAATGTAGATAAAATTGTAAAAGAAAAATTAATACCAAGCTATGGAAATGACAGGTTTGAAGAAAAATATTCTACCGAGATTTTTACAAAAAATGATGATACTGGAAAAGTTACAGAAGAAGACAAAAAAGAAAAAATAGTAATAAAATACATAAAATTAAAATAAAAGAACTCACAAGGAGGAAATAAAATGGGAGATAGTATAATAACAATAATAGCAATTTTCCTTGCAGCAATATTAATGTTTATATTTCCACTTATGGCATTATCAGAAAGATCTGATGATATATCTCAGCTTAGTGTTCAAACAGCAACAGCAGAATTTGTAGATGACATAAGAGCAACAGGAAAATTAACATTAGAAAAATATGAAAAATATTTAAGTACATTAACTGCTACAGGAAATTCATTTGATGTTGAAATGCAAATACAAAAATTAGATGAAAACCCAGGGGTTAAAGTTACGCAAGGACAAAAAGACAAAATAGGAGAAAATATATATTATAGTGTTTATACTAGTCAAATTATGGAAGATTTACAAGCTAACAAAGTAATGAAATTAAAAGAAGGAGACATTGTTTCTGTTACAGTAAAAAATACTAATAAAACTATTTCTCAACTATTAAGAAACTTCTTCTATAGAGTTTCTGGAAATGATACATATCAAATTTCTGCACAACATGGTGGAATTGTTATGGTAAATGCAAATTAATTATATGTAAAATAATAAGGAGTATCCAAAATAATAATTTTAAAACCAAAAAATGACAAAAAATCTGGAAAAAATTATTATACTGGATACTCTTTAATTCAAAAATTCATTATTCATTATTAGAGGTTAAACAAAATGTCTAATAATGAATGGTGAAATAACCAAAGAATACATAAACGAAAGGAATAAAAAATGAAGTTACAATATATAGCCGTTATATTTATAATAATTATAGTACCAATTTCTCTTGTACTGTCTGAGTATTTAAATGTACAAATAAGAACAATTAACAACCAAACATTTTATGCAAAACAGTTAAATGATGCAACATATGACACAATAAAGGCTTTTCAATTTAATACTGTACATAATAGGTATTCATCTGTTGCAAATTCAAAACTAAGAGATATAAAAGCGGCAACAAATACATTTTTTAATACGCTTGGAACAACACTTACAAGAAGTAGAGAAGATTTGCAAGAATATGTACCAGCATTAGCATTTACTTTATATGATGGCTATTATATATATAGTAGAAATAGAAAGACAGCAGAAGAAGAATATTCATACGAATTAAAACCATATATATATTATTCTTGTGAATATAAGAGTGGAAGTAAAAGAGCAATTATAAATTATACACTAGATAATTACATAACAGTATATTATTATGATGGAAGTGAATATAGTACAAAGTCAGGATATTTAATAGATAGAGGTAAGGTAAAAGTGTCGGAAGCAGAAGGCACAGAAGAAAAGAAAATAGCCACAAAAAATGTGGAATATGACGGCATAAAAATACAAAACGAATTGTTAAGTGAACATTTGATATTTGAAAATGGAAAAGAAGGTAATTACACGTATATTGTGTATGGAAATAAAAAAGTGTATTATGATCCAAAACCTGATGAAATAGCTCCTAATATTAAATATAAATATTTTTGGTATGATAATAATAACAAGAAATATATTAATGATAGCAAAACAAAAGAGTATGCAGAGAATAGATGGGAAAATGGAATGTTGTACAGTACAAGTGCAAAAGAATATTACATAAATGCATATAAATTTACAGTTTGGGTAGAAGAAAATTTAGGCTGGATAACAGGAGATACAGTTCAAAACAATAATGAATTAAAAGAGCAACTAGGAAGTACAAAAATTTTTAAAGATATAGAGAACCCAGAACAAAAAGACTCAAACTTTAATGAACACAGAATGGCTGTTATAAAAAATTCAATACAAAGTAATTTAATAACAGCAATATCTACATACAACACACATGCAAATACATATGAATATATGTTACCACAAATTTTTGAAATAGATTGGTATACAATAACAAGCAAAGTATGTGTAATGTCATTCTTACAGGGTATTCCAATAGGTACAAAGTATTTTAACAATTATAGTGTAGTGTCAAACAGTAAAAACCAAGAGTTTATAGATAAAGATTCCATATATATTGTAGACAAAAATCATAATTCTTACCATAAAATTGGATGTGAAAAAATCTTAACAGAAACAGAAGAAAATTATTATATGGGTTACCTAAATTTGAATTTTGTAAGGCAATCAATAGAAGTATCTGACTCAGATAGTAGTAGAAAAACAAACTGGTTTTATCCAAGACAAGAATTGGGATGTTATGAGTGTACAGTGTCAACAAAGTTATATTATACTGCAAATGATATAATTTCTGGAAATAATATTATAATAAATGGAAAAACATATAATAAAGATAATGACAATTATTCTGAATTAAGAAAAAAATATATAACAGCACTTGCAAGAGAAAAGTACGATTTATATAAGTCTAATAATTTTGGCATATAAATAAAAATGTTTTAAAAATAAAAAAAGTGGTTATTCTAAATAAGAGGGATAATCATGAAAAAAATAACTTTAATAATTTTTTTATTAATTATATATTTATATATTTGTAATATAACTTTATTGCCTAATAATATAATTATTTTGCAGGGAGAAAATTTAAAAATTAATACAGCTTTTGGAATAAGCATAAATAAAACGAATAATTATAATATAATACAAGCATCAAGTGGTAATACAAATGTTGTACAAACTGGGAAAATAAACTATAAATTAAGTTTATTTGATATATTTAATGTAAAAGATATAACAGTAAATGTAATACCAAAAACTAAAGTAGTGCCAATAGGCAAAGCAATAGGCATGAAGTTATATACACAAGGTGTGTTAGTTGTAGGAATGTCAGAAATAGAGGGAAAAAAGCCATATGAAAAATCCGGAATAAAAGAAGGAGACATGATAATAGAAATAAACGAAAGAGAAATATCTAATACGCAAGATTTAATAAATAATGTTAATAAAAGCAAGGGAGAAAATATAAATATAAAGTATGTTAGAAATAAAGATACTATTTCAACTAGCATAAAACCTGTAAAGACGCAAAAAAACGAATATAAAATAGGACTTTGGGTAAGGGATGCTGCTGCAGGAGTTGGAACAATGACATTTTATGAGCCAACAACTAAAACTTTTGGAGCGTTAGGACATGGAATTACAGATGTGGATACACAAGGTTTAATAAATATTGCAAATGGTGAATTGGTAACAACTGATATAATATCAATAAGCAAAGGCGAAAAAGGTAAACCAGGAGAAATAAGAGGAACAATAGAGTCAGGCATAAGTGTAGGAAAAATATATAAGAATACAGGGTTTGGTGTATATGGTATAATAGAAAATAAAAATAAATTACAAATAGATGAAAACGATGCAATAAATGTGGCAATTAGAAATGAAATAAAGACTGGTAAAGCAGAAATATTGTGTGAATTAGAAAATGGTAAAACAGAAAAATACGAAATAGAAATACAAAGAGTTTATACCGCCAATAATGAAGATAATAAAAGTATGCTAATAAAAATAACGGATAAAAGACTAATAGAAAAAACAGGAGGGATAATACAGCGGAATGAGTGGAGCTCCAATAATACAAAATAATAAATTTGTAGGAGCAGTAACGCATGTATTAGTAAATGACCCAACTGTGGGATATGGAGTATTTGCGGATATAATGATTAAAGAAGTTGCAAAAACAAAGAATTAGAGGAGTTGAAACATGGAAAAAGACAAAGGTAATATTTTAATAAAAACAATAATAGTCTTTATAATATTATTAATAATATTATCATTAGGCTTTTTAGCACATTTATATTTGCAAGAAATTGAATTATCAGAAGAAGAACCTAAAAACATTATTGCAACATTTGAAGAATTAGAAAAAAATGTTAATACCAAAAAGGATAATAATCAAACAGTAGAAGTGGTAATGCCAATAATAAATAAACAACAAAAAGAAGAGAAGACAAATATAGCAAGTAATTACTATTATTCGCAACTAGATGAATATGGAAAAATTATTTATGCTGGATTGTATTCAAACAAAGAAAATTTGAAAAGTGGGAACTACAAAATAGATTTTGGAACAAAATTTAATGACCTTTTGAACGAGGCAAATGGTGAAAATAAGTTAAGTATAGCTTTTCAATCAGCTTGGGATGCATTTTCTTATGACAATGTAGATGTATTTTATATTGATGTAAGTAAGGTGCTTTTGATAACAGAGTCTAAAACAAGTTGGGGTAAAACTACTTACAATGTAAAAATAGGAACAGGCGATACTGATTATTTAATAAAAAGTCTAAGAAATAAAGAACAAGTGGACAATGCCGAAAAATATATAGAAGATATAAGCAACAAAATAGTTTCTGCATTGAGTTCGTACAGTGATTATAAAAAAGTAAAATATTTGCATAATTGGATAATAGACAATATGGAATATGATACTTCTTCTGAAAAAGAAGATACTCGTAATATATATGGAGCATTGAAAAATAGAGTAATAGTATGTGAGGGGTATGCAAAATTATTTAAATATATATTAGATAAAATGCAGATACCTTGTGTAATAGTTTCTGGAGAAGCAACAAATAGTGTGGGAAAAACGGAATTGCATGCTTGGAATTATGTTTTTATAGATAATAAATGGTATGCGGTAGATGTAACATGGGATGACCCACTAATAGAAGGCGGAGGAAAACTTACAGATGAAAATAGATATAGATACTTTTTAAAAGGAGCAAGTGAATTTTTGAAAGACCATACTGAAAACGGGAAATTTGTAGAAAATAGCATAGAATTTAAATTCCCGACTTTGGCGCAATAATATAAACAGAAGGGGTTATGAACCAACAAGGAAAGTTTTTAAATTAGAAAATTATAAAAAGTTAAACCAGAGACTTAGTTCTCTGGTTTAAAGTTTAACTATTATTGCATAACATTGGGCCTATTTTGGTAACTGTTCCTGCTCCAAGAGTTAGAACAATATCATTAGGTTTGGCATTTTCTTTTACATAAGAAACAATTTGGTTAAAATCACTTATGTAGATAGCTTTTTGACTTAATTCATTAATTTTATTTACCAAATCTTTGGAAGAGATATTATATGTGTTGATTTCTCTTGCAGCATATATATCTGTAATGATAATATTGTCAAAATTTAACAACACCTTTGCAAATTCATCCAGATGACTTAATGTTCTACTATATGTGTGTGGTTGAAAAATTACCCATGATTCTCTAAAATGTTTTTGCTTAAGAGCATTTGCAGTAGCTAATATTTCAGTAGGATGGTGACCATAATCATCAAATACACAAACATCGTTGAATTTTCCAATGTATTCAAATCTTCTGCTCGCGCCAGTATAATTTAGAAGACCGTTTTTTATATCTTCTTTGCTAATACCATATTCATGACAAACACCAATACATGCAAGAGCATTTAAAACATTATGAACTCCAGGTACAGATAAACTAATAGTTTTATAAAAATTATCATTATAATATACATCAAATGTAGGAAAACCATTAGAATTGAAAGTAATATTTCTAGCTACAAAGTTGGCATTTTGGGTATCTATTCCATAAGAAATTATTTTAGCATTTGTATTTTTTACAAGTTTTCTACAGTTGATATCATCATAATTAACTACCAATAATCCATTATCTGGAAGTAATTTAACATATTTTTCAAATGATTTTACAATATTGTCTAAAGAACCAAAATAATCTAAATGGTCATCATCAATATTTAAAACAACCTCTGTTTTAGGAAAAAGCTTTAAGTAACTTTCTACATATTCACAAGCTTCTATTATAAAATATTCACTATTTCCTACTCTATAATTTGAATTCAACTGTTTCAAAACAGCACCAACTTGAATAGAAGGATCTTTAAAAGCTTGCAAAAAGCATACAGAAATCATAGATGTAGTTGTTGTTTTTCCGTGAGTACCAGATATACATATTGAGTTTTTAAAAGCTTTTGTAAGTTTTCCAAGAAATGTACCTCTTTCAATTGTTTCTATACCTAGTTCTCTTGCTTTGCATAATTCAATATCATCATTTTTTATTGCTGCACTATATACAACTAAGTCAGCTTTTGCAACATTATCCAAGTCATGACCTATTTTTACAGGTATGCCAGTTCTTATTAATGCATCAGTTATATTTGAACTATTTGTATCTGAGCCAGTTACAGTAAATCCCCAGTTTTTTAGAATTTCTGCAATACCACTCATACTAATTCCGCCGATTCCAATCATATGTATATGTTTATAATTGCTTAGCTCTTCTATATTTGCCACAAAAAATCCCCCTTTATGAACTGATTTAATGATTACTAATTATATACTGTTATGCTAAAAAAAACAATACAAAATTAACATATTCAAAATAATATATTCGATAATAATAGATATGGTTAAAAATAAAAAAATAATTGCAAAAAAAGAAGGAAAAACAATTTTTATATCGAATAATATAATTGGTATATAAAAATACCAAATTTTTAAAACTTTGGAAGGCGGTGCACAAAATGCAAATCACAGACGTACGTTTAAGAAAAGTAAATGTAAATTCAGAAAACAGAATGAAAGCTGTTGCTTCTGTAACATTTGATAACGAATTTGTTATTCATGACATAAAAGTTATCGAAAGCCAAAACGGATTATTTATTGCTATGCCAAGCAGAAAAACTCCTAACGGAGAATTCAAGGATATAGCTCATCCAATTAATGCTGAGACAAGAGAGAAAATTCAAAAAGCTATATTAGAAGCTTATGAAGCTCCAGAAGCTGAAGAATCAGCAGAATAATTAATATATTTAATTAGGTATAAAAAATTACTTAATAAAGACTGTCGGAGATAATTCGACAGTTTTTATATTATATGGGGTTAAGCGTATATTGATAAAATATAAAGTTTGTGATAAATTATAAAGCAAATTATAAAGATAGAGGAGAATATATAAAATATGTCTAACGTTAAATGGACAGAGGAACAATTGCAAGCAATAAACGAAAAGGGAAATAACATATTAGTTGCAGCAGCTGCTGGTAGTGGAAAAACTGCAGTACTGGTTGAGAGAATTATAAATAAAGTAATAAACGAAAATATAGATATAGATAAGATTTTAGTTGTTACCTTTACAAGTGCAGCAGCAAGTGAAATAAGAGAAAGAATTTTAGATGCAATCTACAAAAAGCTAGAAGAAAATCCGGAAAATACTAATTTGCAAAGGCAAATTAATTTAATAAATAAAGCTAATATTTCAACTATTCATTCGTTTTGTTTAGATATTATTAGAAATAATTTTTATGAGCTAAATATTTCTAATAATTTTAGAGTTGCAGATGCAACCGAAATAGAGCTTATGAAATATGAAGTATTAGAAGATTTATTTGAAGAAAAATATTTGAATAACGATGAAAACTTTGAAAACCTAATTAATACATATACAGGTTATAGAGAAGATGAGGGACTGCAAAACCTAATATTAAATATATATAGGTTTATTCAAAGTAGTCCTTTTCCTGAAAAATGGCTTGAGGAAAATGTGAATTTGTTTAATCATGATAATGGCGATTTTTCACAAACAGTATGGGGGAAAATTATTTTGCAGGACATAGAAGAAGAATTGGCAGAAGCTATAATGCAACTAAAAAATATATCTGCCAAAATGGAAATGTATGATGAATTAGTTAAATTTACAAAAGCAATAAAAGAAGACATTTATAATCTTGAATATATAAAAAGTGGAATAAATAATTGGGATGAAGTGTTAATAAAAATAAGCAATTTACAATGGCAAAAATGGCCGGTAGATAAGAAAATAACACTAGAATTGAAAGAACAAGCAAAAGAAATTAGAGATAAAGCAAAAGACATAATTAACAAGAGCATAAAGAAAAAAATTTCGTATGATTCAATGCAAGCTAATGAAGATATTAATTATATCTATACAATATTAATGCAACTAAAAGAACTAATATTAGAATTTATGAAAAGATTTTCAGATAAAAAAAGAGAAAAAAACATTATTGACTTTAATGATATAGAGCATTTTGCATTAAAAATATTATTAGATGAAGAAAAAAGGGAAACAGAAGTAGCTAAAAGATATAAAGAAAAATTTGAGGAAATAGCAATAGATGAATACCAAGATAGTAACTTGGTTCAAGAGCAAATTTTAACTAGCATTTCAAAAGGCAATAATGTTTTTATGGTTGGAGATGTAAAACAAAGTATTTATAAATTTAGACAAGCACGACCAGAATTATTTTTAGACAAATATAAAAAATACAATTTAAAGAATGAAAATGAAAGGAATAGTTCAGGACTAAAAATTCAATTATTCAAGAACTTTAGAAGTAGAAAGAACATTTTAGATATGACTAATATTGTATTTAAAAACATTATGAGTGAAAAAGTTGGAGAAATAGAGTATAACGAACAAGAGTATTTAAACTACAGTGCAGGGTATAAGGAACCAGAAGAAAGTATGAATTATGCAGGAAAAACAGAAATACATATAATAGATTTAAAGGAGAAAGAAGAAAATGTATTTACTAATAACGAAGAGCCAGAAGAAAATGGAGAAATGGAAAAAATAGAAAATACGGAATTAGAAGCAAAATTTGTAGCTAATAAAATTAATGAATTGTTAAATAGTAATTATATGGTATTTGATAAAGAACAGGGATATAGAAAAATAACATATAAAGACATTGTTATATTATTAAGGGCTACTGCCAATATGGCACCAATATATGAAAAAGAATTAGAGCAATTAAGTTTGCCTGTATTTAGTGATTCATCATCTCAATATCTAGAGTCAATGGAAATACAAATTATAATATCTATTCTAAAAATAATAAATAATCCAATGCAAGATATACCATTAGCAACAATTTTGAGATCACCTATTTTTGCATTTACAGATAATGACTTGATTTCAATAAGACTAACAGATAGAAGTTGTAGCTTTTATGAATCTATGATAAAGGCAAGGTTAACAGCAGAAGAGGGTCTAAAAAATAAAATAGAAAATGTAATATGTTATTTTGATAAATGGAGAGAAAAGGAAAAATATTTACCATTAGACGAATTAATATGGCAAATATATATAGATACAAATCTTTTGAACATAGTAGGGCTAATGCCAAATGGAGCAATAAGACAAGCTAATTTAAAAATGTTGTTTGAAAAGGCAAAGCAGTTTGAAAGCGCAAGCTTTAAAGGTTTATTTAACTTTATAAATTTTATAGACAGATTAAAAAACAATAATGGGGACTTAGCGTCAGCTAAGCTAATAGGCGAAAACGAAAATGTTATTAGAATTATGAGTATACACAAAAGTAAAGGACTAGAATTTCCAGTAGTTTTCTTATGTGGCACAGGCAAAAGTTTTAATATGAGAGACTTAAATGAAAATATATTACTACATCAAGACATAGGAATTGGACCTAAATTAATAGATTGCCAAAGAAGAATAGAGTATGATACATTACCAAAAGAAGCAATAAAATTAAAGGTTAAGCTAGAAACATTGTCAGAAGAGCAAAGAATATTGTATGTTGCACTTACGCGTGCAAAAGAAAAATTAATAATAACAGGACTTAATAAGGATATAGAGAAAGATTTTAAGAAAAAAGTAGAACAATTACAAATATATGCAAAAAAGAATGATGCAATAGATTATAAACTGATAAAAAAATATAAAACATATTTGGATTGGCTAGAACTTGTATTTTTAAACAATGAAAATAATATTACAGAGATAGCAGAATTATATACATATACCAAAGAAGAACTTGAGAAACAATTTGAAAAACAGACAATAAAAAATGAAAAGAAAATAAATGAAATAATTAATGAAAAAATAGAAGATAATAGAAAAACTAAAAAAATAGAGGAAGCATTAAATTGGGAATATAAGTATAAGGAATCTATAGGAATACCTACAAAAACAGCAGTAACAAAAATTAACTTAGAAGAAAAAACAAAAGTAGAATTAACAGAAGTTCCAAAATTTATGGAAAAAGAAAGAAAGATAAGCTCAGCAGAAAAAGGGACATTAATGCATTTATGTATACAAAGACTAAATGAAAAACAAATATATACCAAAGAAAAAATAGAACAAATGATACAAGATTTAGTGTTAAAAGAAATAATAACAGATACAGAAGCAAAAGCAATAGATAAAGAAAAACTATATCAATATACAAAATCAGATTTATGGAAAAACTTGACAAAAGCAAAAGAAATACACAAAGAACAACCATTTTATATAAACATTTTAGCAAAAGAAATATATGATAACGTACAAACAGAAGAAACAATATTAGTACAAGGGATAATAGATTTATACTACATATCAGAAGACAATAAATTAATTCTAATAGATTACAAAACAGACAATGTAAAAAAAATAGAAGAATTAATAGACAAATACAAAACACAACTATCAATATATAAAAAAGCATTAGAAAACTCATTAAACAGAAAAGTAGACGAAACATACATCTGCTTGCTTAATTGGGGACAGTCCTTAATTGACCCGTTTGGACATTTTGGGACACCCTTGACTAAAAATTCACATAAAATTTATGATAAACAGTAGAATTTGTGGAAAAAGTATTATATACTTAAAAAATATAAAAGAAGATATTATTAAAATGCTAGAAATTAGAGGAACTTGTGTAAATGAAATAAGCAGAGTAACAGGAATAAATAGAAAGATAATTCAAGAGGTAAAAAATGGAAGAAAATGATAAGGGTGTCCAAAATTGGGAAAATGGGACAATTAGGGACTGTCCACAATTGGGATTTGTGCATTTGCATATACATAGTGAATATAGCTTGTTGGATGGTGCTAATAGAATAAAGGATTTGCCTGTAAGAGCAAAGGAATTGGGAATGAATTCTATTGCTCTTACAGATCATGGCGTAATGTTTGGGGCTATTGATTTTTATAAGGCATGTAAGGCAAATGGAGTAAAACCTATTATTGGATGTGAGGTTTATGTGGCGCCAAGGGGTAGAAAAGATAAGGAACCTAAAATAGATGAGAAGTATAATCATTTAATTTTACTTGCTAAAAATAATGATGGTTATAAGAATTTGGCTAAACTGGTTTCTTTGGGCTTTACAGAAGGTTTTTACTATAAACCACGTATAGATAAAGAAATTTTAGAGAAATATCATGATGGGTTAATTTGCTTAAGTGCTTGCCTTGCAGGGGAAGTAAGCCAAGCAATATTAAATAATAATATTGAAGAGGCAAAAAAAGTAGCATTATGGTTTAAAAATTTATTTGGAGAAGATTACTATTTAGAGGTTCAAAACAATGGAATAAAAGAGCAAGTATTAGTTAATCAAAAACTTGTTGAACTATCAAGAGAATTGGAGATTCCGCTTGTAGCCACAAATGATGCGCATTACTTAAAAAGAGAAGATGCATATAACCATGAAGTATTACTTTGTATACAAACTGGTAAAAGAATGAATGATGAAGACAGAATGAGATTTGATACAGAGGAACTGTATGTAAAATCTCCCGAAGAGATGATAGATTATTTTAAAAATATACCAGATGCCGTAGAAAATACTGTAAAAATAGCTGAAAAATGCAATGTGGAATTTGAATTTGGACATACTATTTTGCCTAATTATGATGTTCCAGAACAATATGCCACACATTATGATTATTTAGAAAAATTAACAGTAGATGGATTGACAAAAAGATATGGAGAGGAAATTACTAATGAAATAAAAGAAAGAGCTGAATATGAGCTTAGCATAATTAGAAAGATGGGGTATGTGGACTATTTTCTTATTGTTTGGGATTATATAAATTATGCAAAAACGCACAATATTCCAGTAGGGCCAGGCAGAGGCTCTGGCGCAGGCTCTATTGTTGCATATAGCATAGGAATTACAGATATAGATCCAATAAAATATAATCTTATATTTGAAAGATTTCTTAACCCAGAAAGAATAAGTATGCCAGATTTTGACGTAGACTTTTGCTATGAAAAAAGAGATAAAGTTATAGAATATGTATGTCAAAAATATGGAAAAGAAAATGTATCCCAAATAATAACTTTTGGAACAATGTCAGCTAGAATGGTAATTCGTGATGTTGGAAGGGCTTTGGACATTTCATATGCAGATACAGATAAATTAGCAAAAATGATACCTAATGAATTGCACATTACAATAAAAAAAGCGCTAGAGCAAAATAGAGAGTTAAAGGAATTATATGAAAATGATGAAACAGTAAAAAAATTGTTGGAAATTGCTATGGCATTGGAAGGAATGCCAAGGCAGGCTTCTACTCACGCATGTGGCATAGTAATAACTAAAGAACCAGTAGTAACTTATGTTCCTTTATATATGAGAGATAATACAATATCTACACAATATATAATGACAACATTAGAAGAGCTAGGTCTTTTGAAAATGGACTTTTTGGGGCTTCGTACGTTAACTGTTATTCAAGATACTATTGATTTAGTAAAGGCAAATAAAGGGGTTCAAGTTGAGTTTGATAATGACATGAATGATCCAAAAGTTTATAAACTATGGCAAGATGGAAATTCTGTTGGAATTTTTCAATTTGAAAGCCAAGGTATGACAAACTTTATGAAGGAATTAAAACCAGACTGTTTAGAAGATATAATAGCTGGGGTTTCATTATATAGACCAGGGCCGATGGATCAAATACCAAGATATATAGCAAATAAAAAAGACCCAGAACATGCAGTATATACTCATCCTGCATTAAAGCCAATACTAAAGGTTACATATGGTTGTATGGTATATCAGGAACAAGTTATGCAAATAGTAAGAGATTTAGCTGGTTATTCTTTAGGAAGAGCTGATTTAGTAAGACGTGCCATGGGAAAGAAAAAATTAGATGTAATGGCAAGGGAAAGAGAAATATTTATAAATGGTCAACTAGATGAAGATGGGAACATAGTAGTACCAGGATGTGTAAGAAATGGAATTGATGCAGAGTCGGCAAATAGAATATTTGACGAAATGGCTGAATTTGCAAAATACGCATTTAATAAATCTCATGCGGCAGCATATGCAGTAGTATCGTATAGGACAGCATATTTAAAAGCATATTATCCAGCAGAATTTATGGCAGCAACATTAAACAGCTTCTTAGGAAATTTAGATAAAATACCAGATTATATAGAGGAATGCAGAAGACTGAATATATCAATATTAAAACCAGACATAAACAGAAGTTATACCAAGTTTACAGTAGATAATGAAGGAATACGTTTTGGACTGGGAAGTATAAAAAATGTTGGAACATCGGCGGTAGATGAAATAGTAAAAGAAAGAACTAGTAATGGAGAATTTAAAAACTTTGCTGATTTTTGCGAAAGGATAAAAGATTTATCTGTAAATAAAAAATGTGTAGAAAGTCTGATAAAATCAGGGGCATTTGATTGCTTTGAACAAACAAGAAGTACATTAATAGCCTCTTATGAAACAATAATAGATACTATTTCAAATAGCAACAAAAAAAGTTTTGACGGACAAGTAAGTATGTTTGATTTAACAGAAACAGAAGACGAAAAAATAAATGAAATTAAGTATAATTATACAGTTTTTCCAGAGTATAGTGAAAAGGAAATGCTGTTTATGGAAAAAGAAATGTTGGGAATATATATATCTGGGCACCCATTAGAAAAAATAAAAAATCAACTAGAAATGCAAACAACTATAAATACATATCAAATTAAAAAAATAAAAGAAGACATAGAAGAAACTGGAATGGCAAAATATGAAGACAATCAAATGGTAAAATATGCAGGAATAATAACAAGTGTGAAAAAGAAATATACTAAAACAAATAAGCTTATGGCATTTGTAACTGTTGAAGATATGTATGGAACAACAGAAGTAATAATATTTGAAAATTGTTATCAAAATTGTTCAAATATTCTTGTGGAAGATAATATTATTTTGGTGGAAGGTAGACTAAGTGTAAGAGAAGATGAGGATACTAAAATAGTAGCAAGAGATATAAAAGAGTTTGCTGTGCAGAAGAAGAAAATTTTATCAATAACAATAACAAATTTAGACGAAAAGCATAGAAATCAATTAAAAGGAGCAATAAAATTCTTTTCAGGAGAT
The DNA here is from genome assembly GCA_003534295.1 of Clostridiales bacterium. Classification (GTDB taxonomy): domain Bacteria; phylum Bacillota; class Clostridia; order TANB77; family CAG-508; genus DNVW01. The sequence continues at coordinate 61,917 of DPDV01000008.1, read as the reverse complement.
AAAAACAATATTCAAATACAAATAATAAATGGAGAAGAAAAAAAATTTGCAGGAGGAATATATTTGACAACTGCAATATTAAAAGAATTACAAGACATCGTTGGGGAAGCGAATATAAGTGTAAAAGAAGATTAAACATAATTAAAAGGTATTGCAAATTTACAAAGCAAAATATAGTATAAGATTATAGACAAAAATTATACAAGACGGTATAATATAACAAGTGATGTAAAAGAATGATAGTGTAAAGTAATTTATGAAAATAGATGTTGATGGATGGTGGAATAGAAAACATTAAGGTTGAACTATAGGGAGGTATAGATATTGCAAGATAGAAAAAAATATATTAGAAATTTTAGCATAATAGCACATATAGACCATGGAAAATCCACATTGGCAGATAGATTAATAGAGATGACTGGAGTTTTATCTAAAAGGGAAATGGAAAATCAAGTGTTGGACAACATGGAAATAGAAAAAGAACGTGGAATAACAATAAAGTCACAAGCTGTAAGAATGAAGTACAATGCAAAGAATGGACAAGAATATGAACTTAATTTAATAGATACTCCAGGACACGTGGACTTTAATTATGAAGTATCAAGAAGTTTAGCTGCATGCGATGGAGCCATTTTAGTTGTGGATGCAAGCCAGGGAGTAGAAGCACAAACACTTGCAAATGTTTATTTAGCAATAGATAATAATTTAGAAATATTACCAGTAATAAATAAAGTAGATTTACCAAATGCGAGACCAGAAGAAGTTAAACAAGAAATAAAAGATATTATAGGGATTCCAGCAGATGAAGCACCATGCATATCAGCTAAAACTGGGTTAAATGTAGATGAAGTATTAGAAAAAATAGTAACATTGTTACCTCCACCAGAAGGGGAGGAAGAAAAACCACTTAAAGCTTTAATTTTTGACTCTTTATATGATAATTATAAGGGAGCAATAGCATATGTAAGAATAAGAGATGGAAAAGTAAAAGTGGGAGACGAAATATTACTTATGTCATCAAATAAAACTTTTACTGTAACAGAAGTAGGACATTTTGAACCAGGTACATATGAGCCGGACAATGAATTGCTAGCAGGTGATGTTGGATATATAGCAGCAAGCATTAAAAGCCTTTCTGATATTAGAGTTGGAGATACAATTACATTAAAGGAAACACCAGCGGAAGAACCATTAGCAGGATATAAAAAAGTAAATCCGATGGTATATTGTGGAATATATCCTGTAGATGGAAGCGATTATGAGAATTTGAAAATAGCTTTAGAAAAATTAAAACTAAATGATGCTGCTTTAGAATATGAGCCAGAAACTTCTACAGCATTAGGCTTTGGATTTAGATGTGGCTTTCTTGGCTTGCTACACTTAGAAATTATAGAGGAAAGATTGGACAGAGAATATGATTTAAGTTTAATCACAACATCTCCATCTGTTATTTATAAAGTTCATAAAACCGATGGCGAATTGTTGGAGTTATATAATCCATCAGATTTACCACCGGCAAATGACATTTCATATATTGAAGAGCCAATGGTAACAGCAGAAATTTTAACTCCAAAAGAATATGTAGGAAATATAATGGAAATATGTCAGAATAGGCGTGGAGTTTATATAAATATGAAGTATTTGGATGAAAATAGGGTTACATTAATATATGAGATGCCATTAAATGAAATTATTTATGATTTCTTTGATAATCTTAAATCTAAAACAAAAGGATATGCTTCTTTTGACTATGAATTTAAAGAATATAAAAGATCAGAATTGGTTAAGCTGGATATATGGGTAAATGGAGAAGGAGTAGATGCGTTATCTTTTATTGTGCATAAGAGCAATAGCTATGAACGTGGCAAAAAGATGATAGAAAAATTGAAAGAAGTTATTCCAAGGCAATTATTTGCTATACCTATACAAGCAGTTATAGGAGGAAAAATAATAGCAAGAGAAACAATATCAGCAATGAGAAAAGATGTACTTGCAAAGTGCTATGGAGGAGATATTACAAGAAAGAAAAAACTATTGGAAAAACAGAAAAAAGGCAAAAAGAAAATGAGGCAAATAGGAAATGTGGATATACCACAAGAAGCTTTTTTAAGTGTTTTAAAACTGGATGATGAATAAGCCAGCCCAATAGGAGGAATAAAGTAAAAGATGAAAAAAAAATTAGTTATAATGATTTCGGGTGTTATAATTAGCATAGCAATTGTTACATTAATAATATTGTACTTTTGCACTGATACATTTAAAAGTCCAGAAGAATTATTTTGGACTTTTGCAAAACAAAATAATAAAATTTTAAGCATTATATGTAATGAAAATGCAAAGGTGCAAAAGGGAATTAAAGAAAAAAATAATTATGTTTCAGATGGAAATATTAACATTACTGTTGAAAAAAATGAAGAAATGAAAAATATAGATATTGCAACAAATACTGTACATGATGTTGAAACTGAAAGAACATATTCAAAAATAACACTAAAAGAGCAAGAAAATGATTTGTTAAAACTTTTTTGCATAAAAGACTACAACACATATGGAATAAAATGCGAAGATCTGCTAAAACATTATATAGGTGTAAGGAATGCAAATTTGAAGAATTTTGCTCAAAAGCTAAATGTTAATAAAGAAATCATACAATATATACCAGATAGTATTGATATAAACGATATAGAAAAAGAACATCTAATAAGCACATATTCAAATATATTTATTCAAAATATACCTAAAACCAGTTATATAAAGTTAGGTAAAAAAGATATTCAAATAGAAGAGAAAAGCTACGAAGCTAAAGTATATTTGTTAAAACTAAGTGGAGATGAAATATGTAATATTATAATAAAGTGCTTAGAAAATTCTATGAAAGATGAAGTTTTACTACAAACGTTAGAAAGAAATAAAATAGATAATTACAAAGAAATAGCAAGTAATTTAATAGTAAAAATAAACGAACAAAGAATTGAAGAAGAAGTAAAAATTGAAATTTATGTTAATAAAAAAGAGGTAGTTCGAACATCAATAAATATTGGTAGTAAATATAAATTAACAATAGATTATGCATATGAAAATAATAGTCTTAAATTATTAATATTTTTAGAAATTTCTACAGAGAATATTAGTTATAATTCTAAAATTATTGTTGATAAAAATGAAGAAGACAATTTTGTAACAAATAATATTATAATAACACCAAATATAAATAAACCAATGTATAACTATAAAATAGTTAATAAAATTGGAAAGATGGAAAATAATAATATAAATAATTCAATAATTACTACTATTATGAATGAAAATGGAATAAAAGTTAGTTCAATATATAATCAAAATATACAAGTAGGTGCTAATGGGGAAAAAATAGCAGAATTAAAAGACTCTAGTGCTGTTATATTAAATAATTATACTCTGAAACAGCTACAGCCATTTATAGAAAAATACATTATAAACAAATTTCAAAATTTAACACAAAAATTTGAGAAAATAGGATTTGATGAGTTAGCACCTAAAATAAAATTAGAGGTTATAAGCACAATTGGTTCAAGTTTTATTAGTACAAACGGTGATGGAATAACAGAAAAAATGATAAATGGAATTTGGATATTTGCAACAGATTATGCACAAAAAAATTCAATAATAAATGATAAATTAAACAATAACGAAGCAGAGGCACAAAAAATATTAAAAACATATATATCAGCAGATGGAAGCAGAAATATATCAGCAACAAATTTGAACAAAATATATGAGGTCCTTATAGAACATAATAGCATTATGTCAAAAGAAGATCTTATAATGGTAAATGGAGAAACAAGCATAAAAAAAATAGAAGAATATAAGAAAAATATAGACATAGGCAAAACATATAAAATACAAATAAAAGCTTATAAAACAAATGGTGCTATTTCTGAAATTGAAGTAAAAGAAAATGAAATGAAAACAAATTTAATTGAAGAAAATGCCCAGGAATAGAGGTACATATGATTGATTTTAAAAAAGCTGAAGAAGCATTTGAAAAATATGTTTTAAAATTTGATTTGCAAAATGAAAATATTAAAATGAAAAAAGACCACTCTTACAGAGTTGAAAAAGAAAGCTATAATATTGCAAAGTCACTAGAATTAAATGAAGAACAAGTACAAATTGCAAAATTAGTTGGCCTTTTACATGATATAGGTAGATTTGAACAAATTACACAATATTCTACATTTGTGGATTCAAAAAGTATAGATCATGCAGAGTATGGTGTAGAACAACTAAATAAAAATAATTTAATAAGAAGGTTTATTTCTACAAATAAATATGATAGAATTATAAATGAAGCAATAAGAAATCATAATAAATATAGTATAAACTTAAACCTGAATAAAGATGAAATGCTTCAAGCAAAAATAATACGAGATGCGGATAAATTAGATATTATGAATATATATTTGTTTAAGCCATTTTATTTATTGTATAAAAAAGAGGATATAGGAGACGAGAAACTATCTGATAATGTTTATGAGCAAATATTAATGAAAAAAACAATAAAATCTGGCACAGTTACAAGCAATATTGATAAATGGATAATAATATTAGCTTTTATATATGATTTAAACTTTGAGTATAGTTTAAAAAAAATAAGAGATGAAAAATATATAGAAAAATTGATAGACAGAATTGACTATAAAGATGAGCAAACCAAGAAAAGGATGGAGTATCTAAAAATAACAGCAATAGAAGATATAAATAAAAAAATTAATAAGGAGGAACAAAAATGAAGAAAAAAAGTATTGGATTATGGGTTGTAATAATTACAGTATTGATACTTGGATTAGGCGCGGCAGGTGGATATTTATACTTTTTTACAGATATGTTAAAAAAACCACAAGAGCTTTTCTGGAAATATATTGCACAACAAGAAGCAATATCACAAATATTTGAAAATGAATATGATAAAGAACAAAGCACAACATTTAAAAATGTTAGTTATGTTTCAAGTGGAAGCTTAACAACAATATTAGAGAAAGGAACAGAAATTCAAAATATTAATGTAACAACTGCTACAAGACATGATAATGCTACAAGAAGAACATATGCTGAAGCAAATTTAAAAAATGGACAAGACAATTTACTATCTTTTTCTTATATAAATAGTGGAAATATATATGCTATAAAATGTGAAGATTTACTAAAGTACTATATAGGCATAAGAAATGAAAATCTAAAAAAATTAGCGAGTGATTTAAGTGGGAATAATCAGTTAGAAAAAATAATTCCTGAAAAGATTGAATTTAGTAATGAACCATTAATTACAGAAGAAGAGCAAAAACAATTAATAAATGACTTTTTAAACATAGTTAAGCAAAATATTAAACAGGAAAATTATAGTAAGGCAAAAAATAATATAGATATAAATGGAACAACATATAGTGCAAATATATATACATTAAAATTAGATGAAAATCAAGTAAATCAAATAATAATAACTTGCATTGATAATTTTTCTAAAAATCAAACATTATTAAATATATTAAAAAGATTAGGAATTAGTTCAGAAGTGGAACTTTCTTCGACAGCACAAGAGCTAAAAGAAAAAATTAATGTGAAATCACCATTAACAATAACAGTATATGAAAAAGACAAAGTGACACTTAGAACAGTAATAAATACTACAATTGAAGATATGACAGATAATAATTTAAATACAAATGCAATCAAAGAAAAGCAAGAAGTGGAAATAATTATAAATAACAAATTTAGTGAGAACAATTTAAATTTAGAAATTATTTTTAATGTTGTAAATAACTCGGAAGAAAAACAAGGGGCTAAACTTGTACTTTCAAAAGTGAAAGATGAAAAAAACATAACAAACAAATACGAATTAATTCCTGATATTACAACAAATGAAATTATGTATTCAGAAGAAACTAAAATTGGAAGACCAGTAAATGGAGGAGTAACTAATACGTCAACAACAAAGATTAACAACAACGGCAAAAAAATTACTGCTACATACAACAAAAATATAAATAAAGTTGATACTGTAGAAGAAATAACAGAGTTAAAAAATAATAATGCAATTATAATTAATAACTACAAACCAGAACAGCTACTAGCAGTACTTGAAAAAAGCGTACTAAATAAAACCGGAAAAGTAGTAGAAAAATTAAATCAGTCTGTGAATATTGAAAATATAGAAGAACTTGCTAGCATTTGCACTACATCATTACATAGTATGATAAGTGCTAATGGAAAAGAAAACGAGAAAAAAATAATAAAAAACACCATAGAGTTTTTTATGAAAAATGTATATGGACATATTTCAGAGTTGTCTAACAATATGTCACAAGATAATAATGTTATAATTCCATAATTTGGTAGAAAGAAAAGATGGTTTTAGTATTAAGAGGAGAAATAAACATGGAAGAATATAATGACCAGATAGAGGGCAGAAATGCTGTACTAGAATATTTGGAGTCGGGCAAAGACATAAACAAAATACTTGTAGCTACAGGAGAGAAGCATGGCTCCATAAATAAAATTATTGCAATTGCAAAAGACAGAAAAATAATAATTACAGAAATAGAAAAAAGCAAGTTAAATAAAATTGCTCAAACAGAAAATAGTCAAGGTGTAATTGCAATTGTTCCTCCATATGATTATTGCGAAGTGGAAGATATTTTACAAACTGCAGAAGAAAGAAAAGAAAAACCGTTTATAATAATATTAGACGGAATAGAAGATCCACATAATTTAGGCTCGATAATTCGTACAGCAGAAACAGCTGGAGTTCATGGAATAATAATACCCAAAAGAAGAGCATGTGGAGTAAATAGCACAGTTTCAAAGGTTTCTGCTGGAGCAGTGCAACATATGAAAATAGCAAGGGTAAATAATATAAATGAAACAATTAAATTTTTGAAACAAAACGATATTTGGATTTGCGGAACTGATGGACAGGCAAAAACATATTATTACCAACAAGACTTTAAAATGCCTGTAGCCATAATAATAGGAAGCGAAGGATATGGAATGTCAAGATTAGTTAAAGAAAACTGTGACTTCTTAGTGAAAATACCAATGAAAGGTAAAATTACTTCACTAAATGCATCAGTATCAGCAGGAATTGTAATGTATGAGGTAACAAAACAGAGGGAAAATTAAAAAAAGACTTGCAATTACTAGAAAAATAGGGTATAATAATAATCGCATAAGGAATTTAGAGAGAGTGGGAACAAATCCCACTCTCAAATGCGTATTAAGGGAGTGAAATATGTCAAGCTTAGAAGAAAAAATTGAAAAATTGGTTGAACCTAAAATAGTTAATTTGGGTTATGAACTATATGACGTTCAATATGTTAAAGAAGGCAAAGATTATTTTTTAAGAATATTTATAGATAACTCTAATGGAATAAGTTTAGAAGATTGTGAAAAAGTAAATAATGCAATTACTGATTTATTGGATGATGCAAACTATATAAAACAACAATATTTTTTAGAAGTTTCTTCTCCGGGAGTAGAAAGAATACTAAGAAAAGATAAACATTTAAAAGACAATATAGGAGAAAAAATAGAAATAAAATTATTTAAACCAATAAACAAGAAGAAAGAAATAATAGGCATATTAGAACAAATCAATGAAAAGGCAATAATAGTAATAAGCGATAATGAAGAACAAGAAATATTAAGACAAGATATAGCACAAATAAAGAAAGCATATGAATGGTAAATTAGGGGAGGAATAGGAAAATGAAAAAGAATACCAAAAATAACAATCAAGCAATTGATGCACAAGAGTTGTTTTTAGCAATGAATGATTTGGAAAAAGAAAAAGGGATAAATAAAGAGTATTTATTAGATTCAATTCAGACAGCGTTAATAACAGCATATAAAAGAAATTTTGATGCAGATGAAAATGTAAGCATAGTTATAGATGAAGCAACAGGAGAGATACATGTATATGCAGAAAAAGAAGTAGTGGAAGAAGTAGAAATACCACAAACACAAATAAGTTTAGAAGAAGCACAAAAAATAAACAAAAAATTGGAAATAGGAGATAAAACAAAAATAGAAATTATTCCAAGAAATTTTGGAAGAATAGCGGCACAAACAGCAAAACAAGTAATAATACAAAAAATAAGAGAAGCATCAAGAGATGTATTATATACAGAGTTTAATAATAGAAAAGGTGAAATAGTATCTGGAATAATACAAAAAGCAGATGGAGGAATAGTAGTATTAGACCTTGGAAAATTAGAAGGTGTAATGCCACTAAAAGAGCAAGTACCAACAGAAAAGTATAGAGTAAATGATAAAATAAGAGCATATGTATTGAATGTAGAAAGAGGATTAAAAGGTTCTCCACAAGTAACGGTTTCAAGGGCACATGCGGACTTTGTAAGAAAATTATTTGAATTAGAAATCCCAGAAATATATGAAGGATTAATAGAAATTAAAAGTATTTCAAGAGACCCTGGTAGTAGAACTAAAGTTGCAGTTTACTCAGCAAATGAAAATATAGATCCAGTTGGTTCTTGTGTGGGACAAAAAGGAATTAGAATTCAAAACATAATAAATGAGTTGCACGGAGAAAAGATAGATGTAATAGAATGGTATCCAGACCCAGCATTATATATATCAGCAGCATTGCTTCCAGCACAGGTTATGGCTGTTGATGTAAACGAGGAAGAGAAGTTTGCACAAGTAATAGTGCCAGATGACCAATTATCATTGGCAATAGGAAAAGCTGGACAAAATGCTAGACTAGCAGCAAAGTTAACAAACTGGAAAATAGATATTAAAAGTGAATCTCAATTTAGAGAAATATTACAGAAAAAAGATGAAGAAGAAGTTGTAGAAAACCAAGAAGAAGAATAAGCTATAAGAAAGAGGTGAATATATATGAAGAAGAAACCACAAAGAACATGCATAGGATGTAATGTACAAAAAGACAAAAATGATTTTGTGAGAATTGTAAAAAGCAAAGAGGGTAACATTACAATAGATAAGACAGGAAAAGCAAGTGGTAGAGGAGCATATATTTGTCACAATGTAGATTGCTTTAATAAAGCTAAAAAAAGTAAAAAAATAGAAAAAGTTTTTGAAACACAGCTAACAGAAGACATATATAATGAATTAGAAGAGATGTTTAAGGAGTAAAATGACTAAAAACTTTAATTTCAATAAAGGGGGAATTTATTATAATAAGTACTAAAGTAATGGGGCTAATAGGGCTAGCAACAAGAGCCGGAAAAATAGTATTTGGCACAGATGCTTGTTTAGAACAAATTATAAAAAGAAATGCTAAACTAGTTATAGTTGCAAAAGATGCCTCAGAAAGAACAATAAAAAATATAAAAAATAAATGTATAGAAAACAATGTAATGTTTTACAACATATTAACAGTGGACGAAATAAGCAAATGTATAGGAAAAGATAATAAAGCAGTTATTGGAATTAAAGATAATAATATTGCAAAAGAAATAGCAAAAAAAATTGATGGGGGTGAAGTTATTGGGTAAGATAAAAATACACGAAATAGCAAAAAAAGTGGGCTTAGCCAGTAAAGAAGTAATAGAAAAAGCAAGGGAATTAGGAATAGCTGTAACAAGCCATTTAAGTACAATAGAAAATGAACAGGCGGAAAAACTTGAGCAGGCTCTGGATGATGGAAAAACAAAAAATATAGGAAAGAAAGAGAAAAAAGTGAAAGAAAAAGAGACAGATACACCAGTTATAATAAGAAGAGAACTTATAATAACAGATGAGGATAAGAAAAAAGAAAAGCAAGAAGAAAAGAATAGTCAAAATAGAAAAGATGTTGGTTTTGTAGAAAGAGAAAAAAATCAAAACTATAATATTGTTTATAGAAATAAGCCAACTAAGCCTCTTACGGTTAATGAATTATTTGGAATAAAGGATTCCAAAAAAGAAGAACAAAAAAAAGAAGAAGTTAAAGAAGTTAAGGAACAATCAAAAGAGCAAGCAAAAGAAGAAATGTTGGAAAAAGAAACAATAAAAGCTCAAGAAAATGCACCAACACCCAAAGTACAAACTTCATCAACGACAACTGTAGAATCTCCTAAACCAGAACAAAGAAGAACAGAAAATAATTATAACAGAAATTATAATAATGGTTATAATTTTAATAGAAACAATTATAACAACAACGGAAATTATAATCAAAATAGAAATAACTACAATCAAAACAGAACATATAATAATGGAGAAAATGGTGCTAGACAACAGTATAATAGGGATAATAACAGATTTCAAAATAATAGAAATAATAACCAACAACGTCCTAATTTTAACAGAAATGAAAGAAGACCATTAGATAATAAAGGAATAGATAGAAACATTAAAGATATTATGTCTGTAGAAATTGAAAAAGAAAATCAAAGAGATTACAGTACAAAAGCTATAGATAAGCAAAAAGTAAATAACAAATATGATGAAAACAAAGCAACCAAAAAGACTACAAGAAAAAGTGGAAGATTCAATGAGGAATTTGATGGCGAAAAATTAAAAAATCTAAAACAAGTAGATAAATTATCACATATGTTTAATGAACAAGACGGGGAAATGCTAGACTATTATGACTTGACTACAGAAAGAGGAAAAAGAAATAGAAAAAGAATTCAAAAAAATGAAGAAGAAAGAAATAAACAAAAAATATTTGAATTAAAAGAAATAACGATTCCAGATACAATAACAGTAAAAGATTTGGCAATGGAAATGAAAAAAACAAGTGGTGATGTAATAAAAAAATTGTTAAATTACGGAATAATGAGCACAATAAATAATACTATAGATTTTGATACAGCATATTTGGTAGCAAGTGAATTTGGAATAACAGCCAAGAAAAAAGAGCAAGTAAAAGAAGAAGACATATTATTTGATGAGACAGAAGACAAAGCAGATGAATTGCAACCAAGACCACCAGTAGTTGTAGTAATGGGACACGTAGATCATGGTAAGACATCTTTACTAGATGCAATAAGAAGTACAAATGTAATAGAAGGAGAAGCAGGAGGAATAACACAACATATAGGTGCATACAAAGTAAATGTAAATAACAGAGAAATTACATTTTTAGATACGCCAGGACATGAGGCATTTACAAGCATGAGAGCAAGAGGAGCACAAATTACAGATATTGCAATATTAGTAATAGCTGCAGATGATGGTGTAATGCCACAGACTGTGGAAGCTATAAATCATGCTAAAGCAGCAGGAATTCCTATAATTGTGGCGGTTAACAAAATTGATTTGCCAAATGCAAATGTAGATAAAATAAAGCAAGAATTAATGGAATATGAATTAGTACCAGAAGAATGGGGCGGAGATACAATATTCTGTCCAATATCAGCTAAAAATAATATAAACATAGATAATTTACTAGAAATGGTTTTACTAGTAGCTGATATGAAAGAATTAAAAGCAAATCCTAATAAACAAGCCAAAGGTGTTGTTATAGAAGCAAGACTTGATAAGTCAAAGGGACCAATCGCTTCTATGCTTGTACAAAGAGGAACATTAGATGAGGGAGACACAATTGTAGTAGGAACATCTATTGGAAGAATAAGAGCAATGAAAAATGATAAAGGACAAAAAATTAAAAAAGCAGGACCTTCTACACCGGTTGAGATTATGGGATTAACAAATGTACCAGAAGCAGGAGAGACTTTCTATGAAGTTAAAGACGAAAAAATGGCAAAACATTTAATAGAAAGAAGAAAACGTCAAGAAAGAGAAAATATATTAAACGAAAATGCAAAAGTTACATTAAATAATGTGTTTGAAAAAATGGCAAATGAAAATCTAAAACAACTATATTTAATAGTAAAGGCAGATGTACAAGGAACAGCAGAAGCATTAAAACAATCATTAGAAAAATTATCTAATGATGAGGTAAAGGTAAAAGTAATACATTCTTCTACAGGTGCTGTAACAGAATCAGATGTACAACTTGCCAAAGCAGCAAGTGCAATAATAATAGCATTTAATGTAAGACCAGGACATACAGCAAAAGAAGTTGCAGAAAAAAATATGATAGAGATAAAACAATATTCTGTAATATATAAAGCAATTGAAGATGTTGAAGCAGCTATGAAAGGAATGCTTGACCCTATTTATGAAGAAAAAGTAATAGGTAATGCAGAAGTAAGACAAACGTTTAAAGTATCAAATGTGGGAACAATAGCAGGATGTTATGTATTAGAAGGAAAAATAGAAAGACATGCAGGAGTCAGAGTAATAAGAGATGGAATTGTATTACATGACGGAAAGCTAGAGTCACTAAAAAGATTTAAAGATGATGTAAAAGAAGTAGCAAAAGGATATGAATGTGGTATTCAAATAGAAAAATATAATGATATAAAAGAAGGAGACATAATAGAGGTATATGTTATGCAGGAAGTTAAAAGATAACATTATGTGCTATTTGTATTAGAAAGGGAGATAACTAATATGCCGAAAAATGAAAATAGGCTTAATAGAATTAATGAAGAATTAAAAAAAGAAATTAGTAATGTAATTAGTTTTGAACTTAAAAATCCAAATGTAACTGGATTAATAAGTGTAACAAAAGCAAAAATAACACCAGATTTAAAATATGCAAAAATATATGTAAGTATATTAAATTCAAAAAACATTAAAAAAACAATGGAAGGACTAAAAGAATCAGCAGGATTTATAAGGTCTCAAGTTGCAAAAACAATAAATTTACGAATTACACCTGAGCTAATTTTCGAAATAGATGATTCATTAGAATATGGTGAAAAAATAGAAAAAATTCTAAAAGAATTAAAAAACGAAGGAAGCGGGGTGAACGAAGAATAAAGTTTAACAGCTTTATTCTTTATACATATGACATTAGATAAAATTTTAGAGGAAATTAACAAAGCTAACTCAATAGTAATATTAACTCATGAAAATCCAGATGGAGATGCTATTGGAAGTAGTTTGGCAATGTACAATATATTAAAAGCATATGGAAAAAATCCAGATGTTATTATACCAGAATATTCAAAAATATTTGAATTTCTACCAGGTACAAAGGAAATAAAAAAAGAAAGTCAAGTACAAAAATACGATTTAGCAATATCATTAGATTGCCCAACTATAGGGAGATTAAATGGATTTGCAAGTTACTTTGAAAATGCAAAATCAAAAATAGTAATAGATCATCATGGAACAAATACCATGTTTGGAGATTTAAACTATGTTAATCCAGATGCACCTGCTTGTGCACAAATACTAATAGTAATGTTTGAATATTTTGGATTTGAAATATCAAAAGACATAGCAACATGTATTATAACAGGAATAATAACAGACACAGGAGGCTTTGCGTATTCAGGGGTAACAGCAGAAACATTTGAATTTGCAGCATCACTTTTAAAAAAAGGAGTAAATGTATCTGATATATATAAGCGAGTTTTACAAACAACAACAAAACCATGCTTTGAACTAACAAGAGTTGCTTTAAATAGATTAGAATTTTTTGAAGAAGGAAAAGTAGCATTTACATACATAACACAAGCAGATATGCAAAGTGTTGATGCAAAAACAGGAGACCATGAAGGAATAGTAGAAATAGGAAGAAATGTGGAAGATGTAGAAGTTTCTGTATTTGCAAGAGAAATTGAAGATGGATGGAGACTATCTCTAAGGTCAAACCAATATATAAATGTTTCAGATGTTTGCATTATGTTTGGAGGTGGAGGCCATCCAAGAGCAGCAGGAGCAACAATAACAGGAAATATAGAAGAAGTAAAAGAGAAAATATTAACACAAATAAAAAGATATATAAGGAAATAATAAATGGATGGAATTATTATAATAAACAAGGAAAAAGGTTATACATCACATGATGCAGTATACAAAATAAAAAAAATGTTTAATACGAAAGTAGGACACACTGGTACATTAGACCCTAATGCTACTGGTGTTCTTCCTATTTTATTGGGAAAAGGAACAAAGCTTTCTAAATATTTAATAGAACATGACAAAGAGTATGAGGTATTATTACAATTAGGAACAAAAACAACAACAGCTGATGAAGAAGGAGAAGAAGTTGAAAAAAAGTGTGTTCCAGAACAATACTTGCAATTTAAAAATATAGAAAAAATATTAAAAAGCTTTATTGGTGAAAGTCAACAAGTTCCACCAATGTATTCAGCAATTAAGGTAAATGGAAAAAAATTATATGAGTATGCAAGAAAAGGACAACAAGTTGAAATAAAGCCACGAAATATAGAAATATATGATATTGAATTAATAAAGGTAAATAAAGAAGAAAAACAAATGCAATTTAAAGTAAGATGTTCTAAAGGTACATATATAAGAACATTGTGTGAAAATATAGCAGAAGAAATGCAAACAGTAGGATATATGAAAGAATTAAAAAGAACCAAGGTGGGAAAATTTACTATTGAACAAGCAATTACAATAGAACAATTAAAGGAAGGACAAAATATAAAAGTGATAACAATTGAAGAGATGTTTGAAGATAAAGAAAAAATACAGTTAGAAGACGATGATATCAAACTACTGTTAAATGGTGTAAAATTAAAAAAAGAAAAACAAGATGGAATATATAAAATATATTCTAAAACAAATAAATTTATAGGTACAGGCATAATTGAAAATGGAAGACTTAAAGTAGATATAAGAATATAAGAAAACTATAAAAAAGAAGATAAATAAAGATAATAAGATTATACATTATATAAATTAAAAATACAGCAAAAAGACAGATTGAAAACCCCAAAGCAATATGCTAAAATATAAATACAAATTGAAAAAAATCCCTGCGTGGTACGTATTGACTGAAATTTTAGAACCAACAAACTTAAAACGGGAGTCCGCCTTTGAGTGTGGCGTGTAAGCTTATACTTATATAAGAAACCCAGTAGCATTCAACAAGACACCCACCTGTGCAAACAGGTCCTTAAAATTTCTTCATCTTACGGCTAATGTGGGGTATTTTTTTGCGTTTGGGACTGTCAAAAATTGTCCCATTGATAAAATTTGGGCGATATGGTAAAATAGATGTACATTATTAAAAGGAGTATAATATTGAATATTAGTGAATTACTGGTCAATGGAAAACATTTATTAAAGGATATAGAGGATGGGAATATTAAAGCTCGTATTTTGTTAGAATATATATTAAAATTAAGTAGGGAGAAGATTGTTTCTAATCCTAATATTGAAGTAAGTGATAATAATGTTGAGTCTTATTTAAATAAAATTAACGACATTAAAAATGGTATGCCAATACAATATATAACTAATAAACAAGAATTTATGAAACTGAACTTTTATGTTGATAAAAATGTCTTAATACCACAGCCTGATACAGAAATATTAGTTGAGAAAGCGATAGAAATTTGCAACAATCATGGTAATGATATAAAAATCCTGGATTTGTGTACAGGGAGTGGAGCAATTGGAATTTCAATTGCAAAAAATATAAAAAATGCTAAAGTTTATGCAACAGATATAAAAAATACAGTTATAGATATTGCAAAACAAAATGCTAAACAAAATAATGTTGATAATATAGAGTTTATAGTATCAGATATGTTTGAAAATATTCAAGAGAAGGATTTTGACATAATTGTTTCAAATCCACCATATATAGAGACTGACGTTATAAAAACATTGCCAACAGAAGTGAGAAATGAACCAATAATTGCTTTAGATGGTGGAAAAGATGGGTTAAAATTTTATAAGATAATATTATCTGAGTATAAAAAATATTTGAAAAAAGATGGTTACTTATTGTTGGAAATAGGATATAATCAAGCAAAGAGTGTTGGAGAATTAATAAACTTAAATTATAGCATAATAGAAGATTTAGCGGGTAATGATAGGGTAATTATTATAAAAGGTTGGTGATAAATTGTCATTTTCATTAGAAGTAAAAAAAGAATTAAGCAAATTAAATACATTAGCAGATAAAAAGAACGTTAAGACCGAACTCTTAGGATATATGGCAACTAATAATGTTAGTGTGCAAAAAAATAAAATTAAGTTTTCAACAGAAAGTGAATATAACATAAATAGATTTGGAAAATTGCTCAATAATCTAGGACTGAATGATCATAATATAAAAATTCAAAGAAGTGTTTATTCAATTACTATAAACAAAAATTATATTGAAGAATTAACAGAAAATAATAACGATAATAAAAGTGATGATTTAGAAAAGGCATTTATAAGAGGGGCTTTTTTAGGAAGTGGAACAATAAATAATCCAGAAAAAAAATATCATTTGGAAATATCGTTAAGAAATTTAGAAAATGCGAAATACATATTGGAAATACTAAAAAAGTATAATATAGATTTTAAAATTTTAGAAAAAGCAAAAGGTTATTCAATATATACAAAAGATGGAGAAGAGATATCTAAATTTTTAGCATTGATAGGAGCGAATTCTTCTGTACTAAAATTTGAGGAAATACGAGTATATAGAGATATAAAAAATAATATAAATAGAAAAGTAAATTGTGAAACGGCAAATTTAAATAAGATAGTGAATTCATCAGTAAAACAAATTAATGATATAAAATATTTAAGGGAAAAAGAGAAGTTTAATGAATTGCCAGAACAATTAAGAGAAATAGCGGAGATTAGAGAGGAAAATCCAGATGCATCTTTAGAAGAACTTGGAAAGTTGTTGAAGAATCCTATAGGAAAATCAGGAGTAAACCATAGATTAAGAAAAATACAACAAATAGCAGAGGAGTTGAGAAAATAGATAAATGAAAGAAATTGGAATATATGTACATATACCATTTTGCAAGCAAAAATGTTATTACTGCGATTTCAAGTCTTATGCAAATAAGGAAAGACTAATAGAAGAATATATAAAATGGTTAAAATATGAGATAAAAGAAGTAGGAACAGGAAATAAACTAGACTATGAAAATGGCTTGGATGATTTGGTATTTGTAAAAACAATTTATATAGGGGGTGGCACACCATCATATATAGATAGTAAGTACACTAAAGAAATTATTGAAGAGATAAAAACAAACTTCAAAGTATCTAAAGATACAGAAGTAACTATAGAGATTAATCCAGGAACAGTGGATAAACAGAAATTATTAGATTACATGAAAAGCGGAATAAATAGAGTAAGTATAGGATTACAAAGCACAGATGATGATATACTACGAAAGATAGGCAGAATACACAAATATGATGATTTTTTACAAACATATAATATGGCTAGAGAAGTTGGATTTAAAAACATAAATGTGGATTTAATGTTAGCGTTACCTGGACAAACAGTACCAAAGTTGAAACAAGGATTAAAACAAATAATTGCCTTAAAACCGGAGCATATATCACTATATTCGTTGATTTTAGAAGAAGGAACAGTTTTGAATAAAAAGGTGCAAAATAAGGAAATTGAGTTACCTGATGAAGATGATGAGAGAAAAATGTACTGGGAAACTAAAAGAATATTAGAAGAAGCGGGATACATACATTATGAAATTTCTAATTTTGCAAAAAAAGGATATGAATCTAAACATAATTTAGACTGTTGGAACCAAAAAGAATATATGGGCTTTGGAGCGTCTGCACATTCATATACAAACAATGTAAGATTTTCAAATATAGATTCAATAGAAGACTATATAACAAATTATAAAAATGATAATGTAACAGACAATTTTATTTTTCTCGAAAAGCAAAATCCAAGCAGTCAAATGAAAGAATATATGATGTTAGGATTAAGAAAAATAGATGGAATAAGTATACAAGAATTTAAAAATAAATTTGTAGGCAATCCTTTATATATTTATAGAAATGAGTTGGAAAAGCTTGTAAAAGAGCAACTAATAGAAATAGAATTAGATAGAATTAAACTTACTGAAAAGGGTTTAGACTTTGCCAATATAGTATGGGAGGAATTTATTTAAAAATGTTATTAGGTTTAGTAGGGGTATCTGGAGCAGGGAAAACGTATTTTAAGGAAAAAATAGTTGAAAAATTAGGTTTCGAAAAAGTTAATACAATTAGAACAAGGCAGAAAAGAAATGAGGAGCAAGAGGGAAAAGTAGGATTCTTTAGAACAGAAGAGGAACTGGACAAATTAAATAGAGAAGGAAAAATAATATATCAATTTAAAGTGTTTGGTGGCATGTATGCATATTTAAAAGAAGAAATTTTGACTGAAAAAAATATGATATTTGAAATGCATTATACTATGATAGATGACTGGAAAAAAATACGACCAGACATAAAAACAATATATATATTACCCAAAAACTTAGAAATAGCAAAACAAAAAGTTATAGAAAGAGAAACCAATACAGAAAAATTAAATGAAAGAATTAATGAAATGGAAGAACATTATAACAATATTTGCTATAAAAGAGAATGGAAAAATAAATTTGATTATATAGTATATAACAATTATGATAATGAGTCAGAGAAACAAATAATAGAATTAGTAAAAAAAATGTTAATAGAAGAACAGAAAGGAAAGATTTATGCAAAAAACGTATTTTGAACTAGATGAGGATTTTAATAAAATTATATTGAAGAATTTAGAAGACGTGGAGAAAATAAGGTTAATTCCTACAGGATGGACCAACATTGTTTTTGAGGTTACGACCGAGAACAATAAATCATACTTTTTTAGATTTCCAAGAGATGAATTTTGGGCTAGAACAATAGTAAAAGATTATCAATTTGCCAAATATATACATAACAAAACAGATTTTGACACAGTTGAATTGCAATTATTATATGACAAAGGAAGGCCTTTTTCAATGCACAGAAAAATAGAGGGAACACCTCTTGCAGAAAGAATGAATGAATTAAATGAGTCAGAAATTGAAAACATCTCAAGCGAAATTGCAAAATTTATGTTTCAATTACATAGCATAAAATATGAAAAAGATAAGATTTTTACCATAAATAATATTGGAGTGAATTTAACAGAATTTTTGGATGAATTATTAAAGAAACATGTTAGCAAAGATGATATGGCTTTTTGGAATTTTAGAGATGAAGATAAAAATCATTTATCTTGTTTAGTGCATGGGGATTTAAATTCAAGTAATGTATTATTAAATAATGACAATCATGTTACAGCTATAATAGACTTTGGATTTGGCGGATTTGGAAATAAATATGATGATATTTCAAGAATAATAGGAAGGTGTCCAAACAATTTTAAAGAAGAAATTATAAAAAATTATGAGAAATATTCAAAAGAAAAAATTGATACCAATGAATTAGATAGAAACATAGGAATTTGGGGAAATATAGACCAGAGCTATATAAATTATATGAGAAAAATAGGAATATACAAATAAAATTAAAAAGAATACTTGAAAAGTATTCTTTTTTGATATAAAATTATTTCAAATTGGTAATAATAAGTAAAATTATTACAATAATAGTGTAAAGTAATCTATGAAAAATGTAGAGGCGATTTTAATTGCCCACACTTCGAAGAAATTACTAAAAATTACAATAAAGGAGGAATTAATATGTCAATAAAAATAGGCATTAATGGATTTGGAAGGATAGGAAATTTATCATTTCAAGCAGCTTTAAATAAAGAGGGAGTTGAAGTTGTGGCAATAAATGATCCATTTATTGCAGCAGATTATATGGCTTATATGATAAAATATGATACAGTTCATGGAAAATTTGAGGGAGAGGTTTCTAGCGAAGAAGGAAAACTAATAGTAGATGGAAGAGAAATAAAAGTATATAACGAAATGGATCCAAAAAACATTCCATGGGGAGCAGATGGAGTTGACTATGTATTGGAATGTTCAGGAGTATTTACAACAATAGAAAAAGCAAATGCACATATAGAGGCTGGAGCAAAAAAGGTTATAATATCTGCACCTTCAAAAGATGCACCAATGTTTGTAATGGGAGTAAATCAAGAAAAGTATACACCAGATATGAACATAATATCAAATGCATCATGTACAACAAATTGTTTAGCACCACTTGCTAAAATAATAAATGATAATTTTGGAATTAAAGATGGTCTTATGACAACTGTACATTCAATAACAGCTACACAAAAAACGGTAGATGGAGCTTCTAAAAAGGATTGGAGAGGTGGTAGAGCAGCAAGTGCAAATATTATACCTTCTACAACAGGTGCTGCAAAAGCTGTTGGAAAAGTTATACCAGAGTTGAGTGGAAAATTAACTGGTATGTCATTTAGAGTACCAACAGTAGACGTTTCTGTTGTGGACTTGACTTGCAACCTAGAAAAACCGGCAACATATGAAGAAATATGTGCAGCAGTAAAGAAAGCATCAGAAAACGAAATGAAAGGAATAGTTGAATATGTGTCAGATCCAGTTGTTTCATCAGACTTTATACATGATGAGCATACTTCTATATTTGATGCGACAGCAGGAATTGCATTAACAGATACTTTCGTTAAATTAGTTGCGTGGTATGATAATGAATGGGGATATTCAAATAAATTAGTAGACTTAGCAATATATATTGCTAGCAGAGGTTAATTTACAAAATCGGATATTGGCTGAATCCATATATCCGATTTTCAATAACAAAGGAGGTACAAAATGAATAAAAAAACAATACGTGATATAGATGTTCAAAATAAAAAAGTATTAGTAAGATGTGATTTCAATGTTCCACTAGATAAAGAAACAGGAAATATTACAAATGACTTAAGAATAGTTGCAGCATTACCTACAATAAAATATTTGTTAGAACATAATGCAAAAGTGATTTTATGTTCACATTTGGGCAAACCTAAAGGCGAAATTAAACCAAACCTTACGTTGAGACCAGTTGCAGAGAGATTATCTGAATATTTAGGTTTTGAAGTTAAATTTGCTACAGATATAGTAGGAGAAAGTGCAAAAAAATTAGCAAATGAATTAGAACCAGGAAAAGCAATTTTATTAGAAAATGTTAGATTTGATCCAAGAGAAGAGGCAAATGACAAAGAATTTTCTAAGGAGTTAGCAGATTTAGCTGAAATATATGTAAATGATGCATTTGGAACTGCACATAGAGCTCATAGTTCTACAACTGGTGTTGCTGAGTTTCTACCAGCAGTTTGTGGATTTCTAATGGAAAAAGAAGTTAAAATGTTGGGGGATTGTTTAGACAATCCACAAAGACCTTTTGTAGCAATACTAGGAGGAGCAAAGGTATCAGATAAAATTAAGGTTATAGAAAACCTGTTAGAAAAAGTAGACACTATTATAATAGGCGGAGGAATGACTTTTACATTTTTAAAAGCAATGGGATATGAGGTTGGAAATTCAATTTGTGAATTAGACCGATTAGATATAGCAAAAGAAACAATAGAAAAGGCAAAGATGAAAGGAGTAAAATTGTTGCTTCCAATAGATACTGTGTGTGGAAAAGAATTTACAAATGACACGGAAACAGTTACAGTAGATTCAAAACAAATTCCAGAAGGATGGCAAGGACTAGATATTGGACCAAAAGCAATAGAGGAATACACACAAGAACTAAAAAGTGCTAAAACAGTTATATGGAACGGACCTTTGGGAGTATTTGAATTTGAAAAGTTTGCAAAAGGAACAAATTCTATTGCAAAAGTGTTATCAGAGTTAGATGCAACAACGATTGTAGGAGGAGGAGACTCAGTGGCAGCAATAGAAAAGGGTGGTTTTTCAGATAAGATAACACATATTTCAACAGGTGGGGGTGCTTCATTGGAATTCTTAGAAGGAAAAGCTCTTCCGGGAATAGAAGCATTAAACGATAAATAATAAAAGTATAGAAGAACAGAAAACTTTTCTATCAAAATATAATTACTTTCCGACTAAATTCATATATTAAGGAGGAGGAATAAGATAAACAATGAGAAAAAAAGTAATTGCAGGAAACTGGAAAATGAATATGCTTCCAAATGAAGCAATGAGATTTATAGAAGAACTAGCACCTAAAATTAAAAATACAAAAAATGAAGTAATATTATGTGTTCCATATACAGATTTATTTTATTCACTATTGACTACACAAGATACAAACATAAAAATAGGGGCTCAAAATATGCATTGGAAGGAAAATGGGGCATATACTGGAGAAGTATCTGGCAAAATGCTTGAATGTATAGGAGTAAAATATGTAATAATAGGACATTCGGAAAGAAGACAGTATTTTGCAGAAACAGATGAAACAGTAAATTTAAAAATAAAATCAGCACTTGCCAATAATTTGAAACCAATAGTATGTGTGGGCGAAACTTTGCAACAGAGGGAAGAAGGAAAAACGACAGAAATCATTAAAAACCAAATAAAACAAGCATTTAATGATTTGACAAATGAGCAAGTTAGGAATATAATAATAGCCTATGAGCCAATTTGGGCTATAGGAACAGGCAAAACTGCAACAGCTGAAGATGCAAATAATGTAATAAAATCAATAAGAAAACAAGTTGAAGACTTGTATGGAAGTGATGTAGCGGAAAATATAATAATTCAATATGGTGGAAGTGTAAAGTCTGCAAATGCAGAGGATTTATTAAATACGTCAGATATAGATGGTGCATTAGTAGGAGGAGCAAGTCTAGATGCAGAGGAATTTGCGCAAATAGTTAATAAAGTATAATAAAATATAATTTTACGCGTTAAAGAAAGGAATATTAATTAAAATGAGTAATAAACTAACAATGCTAATGATATTAGACGGTTTCGGTAATAATCCAAACAAAAATGGAAATGCAATAGAAATGGCGGAAATGCCTAATATAAATAAACTAAAGAAAATATGTCCAATGACGGAAATATATACAAGTGGATTAGCAGTAGGACTTCCAGAAGGACAAATGGGAAACTCAGAAGTGGGACACACAAATATAGGGGCAGGAAGAGTTGTTTATCAGGAATTAACTAGAATTACAAAAACAATAGAAGACGGTGATTTTTTTAGTATACCAGAATTTACAGAGGCAATAGAAAATTGTAAGAAAAATAATTCAAAATTGCATATAATGGGGCTCCTTTCTGATGGAGGAGTACACAGCCATATAAGACATTTATATGCATTGCTAGAGTTGGCTAAAAGAAAGGATTTTGAAAATGTATTTATACATTGTTTCCTAGATGGAAGAGATACTCCACCTGCATCAGCAGAAACATATATAATGAAATTAAACGAAAAAATACAGGAAAAAGGTGTTGGAAAAATAGCAACAATTTCAGGCAGATTTTATAGTATGGATAGAGATAAAAGATGGGAAAGAGTAAAAAAATCTTATGACATGCTAGTAAACGGAATTGGTAATAAAGCTACAAGTGCAATTGCAGCAATAGAAAATTCATATCAAAAAGAAGTGTTTGACGAATTTGTTGAACCAACAATAATATGTAATGAAGAAGAACCGGTTGCAAAAATAGAAAAAAATGATTCAGTAATATTCTTTAATTTTAGACCAGACAGAGCAAGAGAAATAACCAGAACATTAGTTGATAAAGAATTTGAAGCCTTTGAGACAAAAAAAGATTTGAATTTGTATTACGTATGTTTTACACAATATGATGAGGAAATGCCAAATGTTAAAATTGCATTTAAACCTACAGCTTTAAAAAATACATTTGGAGAATATATATCAAATAAAGGATTAACACAATTAAGAATAGCAGAAACAGAGAAATATGCTCATGTAACGTTCTTTTTTAATGGTGGAGAGGAAAAACAATATAAAGGCGAGGATCGAATATTAGTACCTTCACCAAAAGTAGAAACATATGACATGAAACCAGAAATGAGTGCATATGAAGTAACAGAAAAAGTTGTAAATGCAATTAATTCAAAAAAATATGATTGTATAATTTTAAATTACGCAAATCCAGATATGGTAGGACACACAGGAAATCTTGAAGCAGCAATAAAAGCACTTGAAACAATAGATGAATGTGTTGGCAAAGTGGTAGATGCAGTTCAAAAAAATAATGGAACATTACTTATAACTGCAGACCATGGAAATATAGAACAAATGATAGATTACAAAACTGGAGAACCTCATACGGCACATACAACAAATCCTGTTCCACTGATATTAGTTGGCAAAGATGATGTAAAATTAAAATCAGGCAAATTAGCTGATTTAGCACCAACAATGTTAGATATAATGGGATTAGAAAAACCGGAAGAAATGACAGGAGAATCATTAATAATACAATAAAAGAACTGCCAATATTTTGGCAATTCTTTTTAATAAAATTTATAGTTTAGAACTAGATATTTGAAAATTAATACAATAATGAGAGGAGAAATGAAAATGATTTATTCAAAGGAAGTAGAAGAAATGTGTAAGGTAGCAAAAGGTGTTGACCATGGACCTGCTCCAATTCCCGAAGAAGGAAAATGGGTAAAAGCCAAAGAAATAAAAGATATATCTGGTTTAACACATGGTGTTGGCTGGTGTGCACCACAACAAGGAGCTTGTAAATTAACATTAAATGTTAAAGATGGAATTATACAAGAAGCATTAATAGAGACAATAGGATGTAGTGGGATGACACATTCTGCAGCAATGGCAGGTGAAATTTTAGTTGGAAAAACATTGCTAGAGGCGTTAAATACAGACTTAGTATGTGACGCAATTAACACTGCAATGAGGGAATTGTTTTTACAAATAGTATATGGAAGAACACAATCAGCATTTTCAGAAAATGGATTACCAATAGGTGCGGGAATGGAAGACTTAGGAAAAGGAAACAGAAGTCAGATTGGAACAATTTATTCAACCTTAGAAAAGGGACCAAGATACCTAGAATTAGCAGAAGGGTACATAACTGAGATAGGCTTAGATGAAAATGATCAAATAATTGGATACAAGTATGTAAATATTGGAAAAATGATGCAAAATATAAAAGCAGGAATAGAACCAATGGAAGCAATAGAAAAAGCAAGTGGCAAATATGGAAGATTTGATGAAGCCGTAAAGAAAATAGATCCAAGAAAAGAATAAAATAATTAAATAGAAAGAGGTAATAATAATGGCATTATTTGAAAGTTATGAAAGAAGAATAGACCAAATAAAACCAGTAATGGAGAAATATGGAATAAAAGATTTCGATGAAGCATTAAAAATATGTACGGATAAAGGATTTAATCCATATGAAATAACAAGAAGTATTCAAACTATTTGTTTTGAAAATGCTTGTTGGGCATATACATTAGGTGCTGCAATAGCTATAAAAAAAGGTTGTACAAAAGCACATGAAGCTGCAAAGGCAATAGGAGAAGGACTACAGGCATTTTGCATACCAGGTTCAGTTGCAGATGACAGAAAAGTAGGCTTGGGGCATGGAAATTTAGCATCAATGTTATTAAGTGAAGATACAAAATGTTTTGCTTTTCTAGCTGGACATGAGAGTTTTGCAGCAGCAGAAGGAGCAATAGGAATTGCAAAATCTGCAAATAAAGTAAGAAAAGAGCCTTTAAGAGTTATATTAAACGGATTAGGAAAAGATGCAGCACAAGTTATATCTAGAATAAATGGCTTTACATATGTTAAAACAGATTTTGATTTTTATACAGGAAAAGTAAATGTTGTAGAAGAAATTGCATATTCAAATGGAGAAAGAAGCAAAGTTAGATGCTATGGAGCAAATGATGTTAGAGAAGGAGTTGCAATAATGTGGCTAGAAGATGTTGATGTATCTATAACAGGCAACTCAACAAATCCAACAAGATTTCAACATCCAGTAGCAGGTACATACAAAAAAGAAAGATTAGAAGCAGGAAGAAAATATTTTTCAGTTGCATCAGGTGGAGGAACAGGAAGAACTTTACATCCAGACAATATGGCAGCAGGACCAGCATCATACGGAATGACAGATACAATGGGAAGAATGCATTCAGATGCACAATTTGCGGGTTCATCTTCTGTACCAGCGCATGTAGAAATGATGGGATTGATTGGCATGGGAAACAACCCTATGGTTGGAGCTACCGTTTCTATAGCAGTTGCAGTAGAGGAAAGTATGAAATAACAAAAAACAAACATAAATAAAACAAAAAACGCACAAAGTATGTGCGTTTTTTGATGCAGACAGAATGGCGGAATATATTATTATTCTGTCTGCTATGTAAGCAATCAATATCCTCCTTACGTACGGAGATTATAAGGAGAATATTTGATTGTTTTTTTTAAAGAGAGAAAGGGAAAGCCGTATGGCAAAGCAGAAAAATAACAACTTTCCCAATACCACATGTGCATGCCCCGAAAGCACTATGCAGTTTTCTCTCCTTTTGGAAGATGCGCTAAAAATGAAATAAATTCATATGTATAACACATCTTCTTATGTTACAGAAGCGGATTGCTTCGTAACAATACAATTATACTACAAAGAAAATCAAAAGTCAACATAATCCACGCAAAAAAGACACACTTGCGTGTGTCTCTTTTGCAGAGGCGTATGGCTGTCCTTTCCAAACAACCATTTTGAAAAAATGCCTCTTTTTTCGGGGATACTCACCTGATACACAATACAGGGGGGAAACTACCAAGGTGAACAAGGAGAACATGGTGAGTACCCCGAAAAGAAAGAAATGAGCAAATTTGTGAGGTGACTCATCGTACCACCAAAGACGTAAAGTGGACGATGAAAGCCCATTTCTTTCTTGGATGAGAGCATCGCTCTCGACGAAATCTACCAGATATATGTTCTGGTAGACAGAATACATATGTAAAAATATATACATATATATGTTTACATATGTGGGAGTGATTACTCCCAAACTAGTTATTATTATAATATATAATAAGACAAAAGTCAACATTATTGACCAAAATTATGTTAAACAATTGAAATTTTAAATAAAAAATTAATAAATAGATATAATATATTTAAATATATCATATAAGAAGGGAGTATTAAAGAATGAAAGATTTTTTAAAGATCGAAAACATAAAAGCAATGGAAATATTAGATTCTAGAGGAAATCCAACTGTACAAGTAGAAGTAATAACAGAAGGAGGTTTTACAGGTGTAGCAATGGTACCATCAGGAGCTTCAACAGGGAGCTTTGAAGCAGTAGAATTGCGAGATGATAACAAAGAAAGATATTTGGGTAAAGGAGTATTGCAAGCAGTACAAAATGTAAATAAAAAAATTGCAAGAGAAATAGAAGGAATGAATGTATATGAACAGGTAAAAATAGACAAAAAACTAATAGAAATTGATGGAACAGATAATAAAGCTAGACTGGGAGCCAATGCTATATTGGGTGTTTCCATAGCGGTTGCAAGGGCAGCAGCAAATTCTCTAGGAATGAGTCTATATAATTATATAGGTGGAATAAATGCAAAAGAACTTCCTATACCTATGATGAATATAGTAAATGGTGGCAAACATGCGGATAGTAATTTAAATATTCAAGAATTTATGATAATGCCTGTTGGGGCTCGAAATTTTAAAGAAGGGTTACGAATGGGAGTGGAAGTATATCATAATTTAAAAAAAGTGCTAAAAGCAAATGGGTTATCAACTGCTGTAGGAGATGAAGGTGGATTTGCCCCTAAAGTAGAAAATGAGGAAGAAGCTATAGATATAATATTAGAAGCGATAGAGAGAGCAGGATACATTGCTGGAAAAGACGTATGTTTAGCAATAGACGTGGCAGCAACAGAAATGTATGAAGAAGCACAAAAAATTGAAAAAGAAGGATATTATTTTTGGAAAACTAATGAATTTAAAACAAGAGAAGAAATGGTAGAATATATAGTTGATTTAACAGAAAAATATCCAATAATATCTGTGGAAGATGGATTAGCTGAAGAAGACTGGGAGGGTTGGAAGATGCTAACAAATAGAATTGGAGAAAATATTCAACTAGTTGGGGATGATTTATTTGTTACAAATACTAGAAGACTACAAAAAGGGATAGACAACAAAATTGCAAATAGTATATTAATAAAATTAAATCAAATAGGTACACTAACAGAAACATTAGATGCAATAGAACTAGCCAAAAAAAATGGATATAAAGCGGTAATATCACATAGAAGTGGAGAAACAGAAGACACTACAATTGCAGATTTAGCAGTTGCAACAAATTCGGGGCAGATAAAAACAGGAGCACCATGTAGAACAGATAGAGTATCTAAATATAATAGACTATTAAATATAGAAGCAGAAATTAAATAAAACAGGAATTCTAAAGTAAGCAATGAAAGAAGCAACTAGTCAAATTAACTAGTTGCTTTGTGGTTGGGGTACTGTGATTCGAACACAGGAATGTCGGAGTCAGAGCCTTTATAAGTGTTTTATATATTTTGTTATTTATTATTATATAATACTTCTTAAAATAGCTTTATCTCAAACATTTTTCCCATACTAATTTATCTAACTTACTATTAAACAATATTTATAAAATAACATATTTTTTAATGTTTTGGTTAGATATTGGTTAGATGTTATTTATGAACTATTATAACAGATAATCTACCATTGATAAATAGATTTTGAAAATTTTTTATAAAATTTTATCGTAAAAAATTACTCTATCCTCACAATAAATTGCCTTAAATCGATTGTGATGGCTAATTAAATAGAA
The DNA here is from genome assembly GCA_003534295.1 of Clostridiales bacterium. Classification (GTDB taxonomy): domain Bacteria; phylum Bacillota; class Clostridia; order TANB77; family CAG-508; genus DNVW01. The sequence goes on along the minus strand of DPDV01000008.1, from coordinate 33,345 downwards.
TAAACATAGACTACTTGTAGTTTTTAAGCTACAGGTAGTTTTTTATGTTTAAAAGAGAATTGCCACAAACTCTTAAAAAGTGATAGGTGTAATGAGCCGATGCTATAAAGTTCATTCGTATTTGTATAAGCAGTCTAATTATACAAGGTGAGTGAGTGAGATTTTAGAACACAGACTCACAATAATAAAAGAGTATTCGGTGGCATATTTTGGTGTGGATTTATAATTGTAAAAAGTTTGGACAAGTATGAACAAAGATACTTTAGTAGTATCAACAATTATAGTAGCAAAGCTACTTACTAGACTACCTATGAAACGAGGCGAACGACCGACGGTTTCTACTTATATAGGCGTAATAATTCTATTTGTAACAATGGGATTATTACACCTAATTCACTTTAGCTCTCTTCCTCTAGTTTCTGCTTAGTAGTTGCTAAAGTAAATGCCAAAAAGCGCTTATGCTTTTGGGTTGTGAGTAAAAAATTTATTTTTTTGCTCACATTCATAAAAATTGCAATAAGCAAATTTTTATGAAAAATCTAAAATGCAATTAAGAAATTTTAGGTTTTGGGGTGTGGGATTGCCTAACCCTGCCACACAGACAAACTTTGTTTGTCTAGTGTGTTAGACATTGAAACAATATCTCGAGCAAAGAAGGAGGGGCAAGGAGATATGAGTCATGTTATTGTAAGAAATGAAAAATTAACACGAGCAGAAGTAAATGGAAAAGGAACTCATAATGATAGAAAAGCAAAAAATCATACTAATAAAGATATTGCTCCTACAAAAACACACTTAAATTATTACATTAAAAAAAATGGACTAACATACGCCAAAGAATTTGATAAATATTTAAAAGAAAATAATGTGCAAGGTCATCTTAGGAGTAATAGTATAATAATGTGTCAAATGATATTTACATCTGACCAAGCATTCTTTGATAAAATTGGAGAAAAAGAGACCAAAAGATATTTTGATGAATGTTATAAATTTATATGCAGTTATAAGAATCTAGGAGAAAAAATATAATATCAGCAGTGGTACATTTAGATGAAGGTGTACCACATATGCACTTAATGTTTGTTCCTGTTGTTCATACCAAAGACAAAGATGGAAACGACATTGATAAAATTTGTGCAAGAGATTTTTGGAAAGGTCAAGACAGTTATAGAAAATTACAGGATGCCTACTTTAATCATATAAAATCAAAGGGTTTTAATTTAGAAAGCGGTATGTTTGTAGAAGATACTGACAGAAAACATTATACAGTTGAAGAATATAAGAAAATTACAAATTATGAAAATACTAAGAAAGTTCTAAAAGAAATTAAACTAGAAATACCAGAAGTTCCAAATATAAATGAAATTAGTAAGTTTTCAACAAAAAGAGATGAAAAAATACTAAAAGAAATCATAAAACCTAAAGATGATTTAATTAAAGAATTATATAATGTAATTTATCATTGCATAAAGAAATATCAAAACAATCCAAAATTGTTGATGAGGCTGTAAAATATCAAAAAGAACGAGATAAAATCATTGCAGATAACAAGAAATTACACAATACTGTAAAAGAAATAAAACACGAATATCAAAATAAAAATAATACTCTTGATTTAAAATATGATAACAGAAAAAAAGAACTTGAAAAGGAATATCAAGAAAAATCTTATAATTTAGAGTATGAATACAAATATAAAGTTAGTAAATTAGAAAAAGAAAATAGTAAATTACACAAAATAATTGATAAATTCTACGAAACTATTGATAAATTCATACATTGGATTTGTGTTAAATTTGATATTGCTGAAGAAGATAATTTAATTAGAGATTTTCAAAAAGAAACTAATACTTTTCTTGATCCAGAAAAACAAATAAAACATGAAGAAATGGAAAAAGAATGGGATTTGGAAAGATAATTTTAAAATCAAACTTTGCAATTTTATTTTCTACTATTTTTTCAATTATTTTCCAATTATACAGGGGTTACTACTAAAAAATATGAAAAACTGGGGTACCTAAATAATAGGTACCCTAGTCGCTGTTTTGTTACAACAAAATCACTTTCTCATTTTACAACGAAGTTTATGATTCTGTTAGGAACGAAAATCACTTTCTTGATTTCGCACCCGTTGAGCTTTGCATTAACATAGTCCATAGCCATTTTCTGAATTTCTTCCTTGCTGATATCCTTCTTGACATTTAGCACGGTGATATTCTTGGAGTTGATCTGAACCGGAATATTGATATTTGCATACATTCCGATTTTTTCATCAACTTCAGGCCATTTTTCCTTGAAAATGCTACATGTATGTCCTAAAGATTCCCAGTAGTATTCAGCCAGGTGCGGTGCTTCCGGAGCCATCAACTTGGTTACATTTTCCATGACATCGATAAGAATCTTAGAATTTCTGCCAGTGTCAAGATAGGATCTAATGTTGCTGAACAGCTCCATCATTCTCGCGATTGTTGTGTTGAACTGGAAGGTATCAAGACCGTTGGTAATTTTATCGATAGTGGAATTCACTGCAATCAAAAGCTTAATTTCCTCATCTTCGCAGATATCCTCAAGCTTCTCAATTCTCAAGTATTTCTCGAAAATCCTGTCGACTCTGTCGTAATACTTCTGAATTGATGCAATACCACTTTCAGACCATGGACCACCCTCAGTGTAATTGAAACCAAACATCAGGTAGGTTCTGAATACATCAGAACCGAACTTATCAATGTACTCATCCGGAGAAACAGTGTTTCCCTTGGACTTACTCATCTTCTGACCATCAGGGCCAAGAATGGTACCCTGGTGAACCAGAGAGGTAAATGGTTCATCAAATTTGAGATAACCAGCATCTCTGAGAACCTTTGTTACGAATCTTGCATATATAAGATGCATACAACTATGCTCTGCACCACCGACATACTTGTCAACAGGAAGCATCTGATTGATAAAATCTGGGTCAAATGCCTGCTTGTCATTTCTTGCATCAGGATATCTCAGCATATACCAAGAGGAACACATGAAAGTATCCATGGTGTCCACTTCGCGTCTTGCTTCCTTACCACAGCAAGGACAAACAGTTTTCACAAAGCTTTCGCATCTTGCCAAAGGAGATTCGCCATCTGGTTTGAAATCCACATCATACGGGAGAAGCACAGGAAGCTGTTCATCAGGAACAAGAACTTCTCCGCAATCATCACAGTAGATAATCGGGATAGGTGCTCCCCAGTATCTTTGACGAGAAATCAGCCAGTCTCTCAAACGATATGTAACCTTTTTACCTCCAACGCCGTTGATAGACAGATAATCAACAATTGCCGACTTAGCCTCTTCAACACTCATACCATCAAGGAAGGCAGAATTAATCATTTTTCCTTCACCGGTATATGCGCAATGGTTATCGGGTTCAAATGCATCAATAACAGGTACAATTTCAAGCCCGTACTTGGTAGCAAACTCGTAATCACGATCATCGTGTGCAGGAACTGCCATAACGATTCCGGTTCCATAGCTTTCCAGTACATAGTCAGAAATCCAAATCTGGACCTTCTTACCAGTCACAGGATTCTCTGCATATGAGCCAGTAAATACACCTGTCTTTTCATGAGAAGTACTCTGACGTTCGATTTCTGTCATTCTCTCGGTGTTTCTCACATATGCTTCGACTTCCTCTGCATGTTCTGCAGTAACAAGCTTGTTAACAAGCTCATGTTCGGGAGCCATAACAATATAAGTCACACCAAAAACGGTATCCGGGCGAGTGGTGAAGATCTCAAGATCCCCAACCACATCATTTTTGAAGATTACAGAGGAACCTTCAGACTTACCAATCCAATTTCTCTGCATAGCCTTCGTTTTCTCAGGCCAGTCCAGACCATCAAGACCGGTAAGCAGTTCTTCTGCATAATCAGTAATCTTGAGAAACCACTGATTCATATTCTTAATGTGGACATCAGAGCCACATCTTTCGCACTTGCCCTGCTTTACCTGTTCTCTTGCAAGAACAGTCTGGCAGGACGGGCACCAATTTGCGGGTGCGGCTTTCTTGTAAGCAAGACCTCTTTTGTACAGCTCACAGAAAACCCACTGGGTCCACTTATAGTATTCTGGATCACATGTCACAACCTCATTAGACCAGTCGAACATTCCGCCCATCTCTTTCAGCTGACCACGCATAACTTCGATATTCTTCATGGTGCTGTCATAAGGATGAGTTCCGGTCTTTATTGCATAGTTCTCAGCAGGGAGTCCGAATGCATCAAAACCCATGGGTTGAAACACATTAAAGCCCTGCATCTTTTTGAACCGAGCATAGCTATCTACTAAGCCAAAGTTGAACCAATGGCCCAGATGAAGCTTAGCGCCAGAAGGATAAGAAAACATATCCATGACATAGAGTTTCTTTCCCATCTTGGAATGGTCAAAGGCCGAAAGCCTTTCTCTCTCCCACTTGTCTTTTGCAAATTTTTCAATCTGCTTAATTTTCTCGATATTCATAAGATACCTCCATTCAGATAAGATTGTTCAAGCTAAAGGTTAAAGTCTCATTATTACCGTTTTTGTAAAGGATTTCCTGTACACAAATGTGATACAAAATCTCGGTTGCTAAACGATGATTCTTGAGTTCTCCCTTTTCGCTGCGTACTTGATTTGAGCAACGTTTTCATATCTCCAAATTTCGTCGTTCGGATCAACCTGGAAAGAGATCGCGTCCAGCAAAAGGATTTTCTTCATGATTTTTCCCTCCATTTGGTTTTTAATGTTTTTCGACATACATATTAAATTTTCAATGTACATATTAATACAAGCTTATAATTTTCAACCTCATTGTAAAAATTTTTGGTTCTGCCATTGTGAATTTTCACATAAGCACAATTATAATATTATACTAATAGCGTTTATATTATATCACTCATTTTATATTATGTCAATTGTTTTTTGCGATATTGTATTATTAGTCATATTTCAACATAGTAAAAATTAAAAAGTTAATTTGATAAATCAAATTAACTTTTTAATTCATTATATTTCTTTAACAATTTCAGTAGCAATCTTCAAACACTCTTTTAATATAAAACTTCTATCCTCTTTTAAAGTTCTTATATCCCAAGCTTCTCCAACAAGTGTATCATCTGAATATAAAAACTGATAAGCATTAATATTTCTTGAATTTGCCACAGCCATGACAGATGCACATTCCATCTCTACAACCTTACAACCACTTTTTATCCTTTTTTTTATTTTATTTCTAGTTTCTTTATATAAAGCATCCGTAGTCCATGTTTTTGTTAACTCATAATTAATATTTTTCTTCTTAAAAATTTCTTCTAATCGTGTTGCTGTTTTTACTTTTACAAAATCTGATACTGGCATATAATGGTAACTTGTTCCCTCATCTCTATATGCTTCTGTTGGTATAATAAATGCTCCTTTTTTCATATCTGAGATAAGTTCCCCACAAGATCCAAAGAATATAAAATTTTCAACTCCTCTAGCATGAATTTCTTCCATCATTGAAGTTGTTGCCGGACCTCCAACTAAAGTTCTATATAAAATAACACTTTCTTTACCAATTTGAGTTTTATATATTTTAATTTCCTCACCACATACATTAATCTCACTATATTCTTCAAATTCCTCTTTATTCTTCACAACATCTATCAACTCTTTTTTAAAGCAAACAATTGCAGTTTTTGGGAGTTCTTTTTGTCCTCTAGTTAAAATTTCAGCCTTAACAACTTCTTCACTCTCATCATAAGAATCTATTAAACTCATATTTATCCTCTTTACAATTTATAAAATTAATAATATTAATATATCATATAATTGTACTTTTGTAAAACACATTATATATGATATTTATATTATTTATTCTCAATCATCCAATTATATAATTTATCTTCTTCAAGTTTACCTTGCTTAAATAGCTTAATTTTATCTTGTGCTTCCTTTTTCCATTTATCAAAATCTTTCTTTATCTTTTTATCTTCTTTATTCCTATAAACCACCATAACCTTCTGTTGATACATCTTTCTATATAAACCTAAAGCAGGAACACTCTCCAAATTCTTTTTATAATTTATAGTTGCACCTTTTTCTCTACAAGTTGCACTACCATCAACATTGGGTAAATCACAATATATTTCATTTTGCCTAAATGTTGGAATAAAGTACCTACCACAAATTTGGCAAGTTTTAATTGGTAGATTTTCTTGTCTTACAAGTTGATCTAATATTGTAAAGCAAATACTTCTTAATTTTGTACTTGTATAAACATTATGCAATTCTAAGTTTGGGTTTTTATCTTCAATACCTTTCATCAAATGTTCAATACTCTCATTGTGATGACGATTATGTATATTTATATAATTGTCTAAAATTACTTCCACATCTTGAGAATATGTATAAATATCGTTTTTTATTGCGTATGCAACAAACTTTGAAGATATAGACTGTTCCTTATATTCTTCATTTCCATTTAAGTTATATACAAAATCTACACATTTTCTAAAATTATCTTGCCATTCTAATAAATCATCTAAACATGTATTATAAATATCTTCTAACATATCCATAAATTCTATATCTGTTATAAATTCATCATTTTTCGAATATATGTAAGGTACATATTCTTTTATAAGTTCAAAACCATAGGCATAAAAGAAAGTATTATATGCAGATGCAAAAGAAGAAAAGTCAGCATTTAAAAAATTAATTAGTAACATTCCTATACTTTCTGCATAATGAATATAAATAGTTGAAGGATGTTTTATAATTTCCTTTTTTCTATTTAATTTTGTTTTAGAAATATCTTTTTCCAACTTTAAATATACTCTTGTTTCATCTCTCGTCTTTTCTTCATCATTTTCTTTGTCTGTATCTTTTCTCAGTACATTATATAAATATAATGGTGTTGAGTAATATTCTTCTTTTTCCTTTATATTAAACCATATATAAAAATCTTCTGATACTAAATGTGAAGGTAACTCTTTCATTTCTATTTCCTCCAAAAAAATTTTAGTAAAACATTTAAAATTGTATTGACAAATATAAATTATGATTATATGACAACAATATCAAATTTCATTGTAAGATTTTTCACAATATTATAATACAACATATAGTAAAAAATGTCAACAATGAAATAAAAAGTTAATTATAAAATGTAAGTTCCTATAGGATACTTATGTCAAAAATTTTACAAACAAAAAATCAACCATAGAAGGAGGCTAAATGAATATGAGTAATAAAGAGAAGATTTTAGATTTATATTATAATCAACATTTGAAACAAAATAAAATAGCAGGAATTGTTGGTACTACTACTCAATATGTTTCAAAGGTAGTAAGAACAAAGAAATAAAGAAGAAAAAGAAAAACGCAAAAAAGAAAATTCTGAAAATAGAAAAATTTATTTACAAGAATATTTTAAAACTTATAATAGACCAAAGAAAGATGACAACAGTTACGAGCAAATGATAGCACAACAAATTCAAGATTCAATGTAACTATCGTTTAGTAATAGTAACATTTCAAATTATGTTTTTGTAAAATGGAATTCATCTGCTTATCATACTAATAATAAAGGAAACTTAGTAATAGATAGAAAATTGAAAGTTGGATTTGATGTTCCAAAATCAGTAAATATGAATATTAAAATACCTGCACAGAAATATAAAAATAGATGTGTTTATAGTTATTAATGAGATTTATTAAAATTGTTTAATAAGTCTTTTTTATTTTAAATTTTAAAGAAAGGAGATCTGCCCTATGGGAAGTATTAAAGAAAATTATGAAATGATGTTTACTTCATATCCAGATTTAGTAAATATCAATCAATTAAAGGAAATGCTTGGAATTGGTATAACTCTTGCTTATAGATTAGTACGAAATAAAACAATAAAAGCACTTAAAGTTGGTAGACAATACAAAATACCAAAAAGAAATGTTATAGCATATTTAACAAATCAAAATGAAATATAGACTGGATTTAAAGTTATAAACATGGTATTATACCAATATCAATAGTAGGTTAAATCTAGTCTGTTATGAGAAAAGAAAGGAGTTTTAATGAATATAACAGCAAGCCTACAAATAAAAAATAATATTTATCAAGTTGTTTTAAATTATAAAGATATTAATGGTAAAAGAAAACAAAAATGGGTTTCAACAGGACTATCTGAAAAAGGTAATAATAAACGTTTAGCAAATCAAAAAATGCAAGAAATTTTAGCAGATTTTAAAGAAACTATTAATTGTACTACATCAAAGAACAATAAAAAATTATTTACTTTATATCTTAAAGAATGGTTGCTAGATATTAAAAATACTATTGAAGAAAACACTTATGATTCTTATAAAGTTATAGTGAATAAAATTTGCGATTATTTTGAAGATGAATAATTACTACTTAAAGATTTAAAACCTGTTCATATTCAAGAATTTTATACTACTTTATATGAAAAAAATTAACCGGAAATACAGTATTACATTATCATAATGTTATAAGAAAATCATTGCAAACTGCTCTAAAATTAGACTTAATATTAAGTAATCCTGCTGATAAAATTGAAAGACCGAAAAAAGAACAGTATATTGGTACTTTTTATTCTAAGGCTGAACTTAATACACTTTTTAGCTTAATAAAAGATGATCCTTTAAAAATAGTTATTTATCTTGCTAGTTTTTATGGATTGCGAAGAAGTGAAGTTTTAGGTTTAAGATGGGATGCATTTAATTTTGAAGATAAAACAATTACCATCAAACACAAAGCCATTGAAACCAGAAAAGATAATAAAAGAGTTATTCTTTTGAAGGATAAAACTAAAAATCAATCTAGTTATAGAACTTTACCATTAGTTGATGAGATTATCGTTCTTCTAAAAGAACACAAGAAACAAATTGATGAAAATGAAAAATTATGTGGAAACAGTTATAATAAACAATATTTAGATTATGTATGCGTCGATTCTACTGACAAATTATTTAGACCAGAATATGTTACAGACCATTTTACTTTGATTATGAAAAAGAATAAAGATGTTTTAAGAAAAATTACTTTTCATGGATTAAGGCATTCTTGTGCTAGTCTTTTACTTGCTAAAGGAATACCTATGAAAGAAATTCAAGATTGGCTTGGACATTCTACTTATTCTACTACTGCTAATATTTATGCCCATTTAGAAAAAGATACAAAAAATAAGTCTGCAAATGTTCTTTCAAATACTTTAACATTCGCAGAATAATATACCTCGCGAAAAATTGTTAGTGAACACAGTGAACGATTTTTTTCGCGAAACAAGGAGCAACAGTGTTTTGACTTAAGTTGTTTTGTAAAACAAAGCAACTAGTCAAATTAACTAGTTGCTTTGTGGTTGGGGTACTGTGATTCGAACACAGGAATGTCGGAGTCAGAGTCCGATGCCTTACCGCTTGGCGATACCCCAATGTTTTTTCTATGTATACTATAATAGCACACTTTTATTAAAATGTCTATATATTGACAAGATATGTTATTATAATTATAGTTAATATTTAGTAATATTAATTAATTATATATAGAAAGAGTGGAATTTTGATGAACAAAAAAGAAATATTAAATAGATATTCAAATGAAGATGAAAAGATACTTATGGCTAAAGTAATGGATAAAATAGAATTTACATTAAATAGAAATACTATAGAAAATACGGACTTTTTAGACTTATATCAAAAGGAATTAGTAAAAGATTTACTAAGGAACATAGAATTTAGTAATTATACTTTTTGGGGTGGAAGTGAGACAGCAGAAAGAGAAATTTTAATATTATATCCAGAAAAGCTAGAAGGAATATTAAAAAAAGAAGATGTTGCAGAAAAACTATTAAGCATTGTGAACGTAAATTTGCCAAATGAATTGAAAGGCGAATATAATCATAGAGATTATTTAGGGGCTATTATAAAATTAGGAGTAAAAAGGGAAAAAGTAGGAGATATATTTGTTAGAAATGATGGAGCAGATATAATTGTTTTAAAAGAAATAGAAGAATATTTGCTTACAAATTTAGGACAATTAACCAGATTTGGCAAGAGCCAAATAGATATTAAAGATATAAAAGACCTTGAAGAAATAGAAACAATAACTCAGAAAGTTCAAGTAATAATTCCTCAAATGAGATTAGATTGCATTGTTTCAGAAGGTATAAGATGTTCAAGAGCGAAAGCAAGTGAAATAATAAAGCAAGAGAGGGTATTTGTAAATCATAAATTAGAAACAAAAAATTCCAAACTATTAAAAGAACAAGATATGATTACAATAAGAGGCAAGGGAAGATTCAAGATAAACACAATTTTGTCAAGAACAAAAAAAGATAAGATAGTGTTAGAAATTGAAAAATATGTATAAATATTTTAATATATAGTACAAAAATAATGTAGAATAAAATCGAAGAAAGCATATTATATATTAATAGTATTAAAAACAATACTATTGAGGAGGTAGAAAATATGCTAGAAAATAACTGCAGAAGAGCATTCAGATGTTGCATAGATATAGTAATATTTATAATTTCCATTTTACTAACTTTTGTAATAGGAGTTTTGGTAGGCGGAGCAACAGAATTGGCAACAGTAATAGGAACAGGTGGATTTATAGTATTAATAACAGTATTTGTACTATTTATTATAATTAGAGTTGTACAATTGTTATGCTGTAAAATAAAATGTTGTTAATTAAAAAAAGATATTGAAAAAAAATCTTGCATATTGTAAAATATATGCAAGATTTTTTATTGAAAAGGGTAAAAAAATGGCAAATATAATAGATGGTAAATTGTTGGCTAGTAAAATAATGAAAAAGTTAAAAGAAGAAGTAAATAGTCTAAAACAAGAAGAAATTTGTCCTAAATTAGCGGTTATAATGGTAGGAAATGATAAGGCATCGGAAGTATATGTTCGAAACAAAAGCAAAGCATGTAACGAAGTAGGTATAGAATTTGAAGAGTTTATTCTAAAAGAAGATATAACTATGCAACAACTTCTAGCAATAATAGAAAAACTTAATAATAGAAAAGATATACATGGAATATTATTACAAAGTCCAATACCAAAACATTTGGACATTAGAAAAGCATTTAATACCATAAACTGCCAAAAAGATGTGGATGGATTTAACCCAATAAATATTGGAAAATTAATGATAGGAGAAGATACATTTATTTCTTGTACACCATATGGAGTTATAAAAATGCTAGAGGATAACAATATAAAAATAGAAGGAAAGAATGCAGTAGTAATAGGAAGAAGTAATATTGTTGGAAAACCATTAGCACAATGCTTGTTAAACAAGGATGCAACAGTAACAGTTTGTCATTCTAAAACCCAAAATTTGGAAGAAATAACAAGACAAGCAGACATATTGTTGGTGGCAATTGGCAAACCAGAATTTGTAACTGCTAAAATGGTAAAAGAAGGAGCAACAGTAATAGATATAGGAATAAACAGAAATGAGGAAGGAAAATTGGTAGGAGATGTGAAATTTGACGAAGTTTCACAAAAGGTACAATATATATCGCCAGTACCAGGCGGTGTTGGACCTATGACAATTGCAATGTTACTTAATAATGTAATAAAAGCAGCAAAACAACAAAATATAGGGGGCTAAAACTTAATAGTCCTCTTTTTTGATGCAATGATAAAAAATAGGTTAAATATTCAATTAGAGAAAGGAATTAATTAAAAAATGGAATATAAAATAATAAAGATTAATGAAAAGGAATACCCTAAAAAATTAAAAAAAATATATGCACCGCCTCAAGAACTATATGTATTGGGAAATTCAGAGATACTTAATGAAAATAGTATTGCAATAGTAGGATGCAGAAATTGTTCAACATATGGAGCAAATATGGCAAAAAAGTTTGGATATGAATTATCAAAAAAAGGAATAAACATAATTAGTGGTTTAGCAAGAGGAATAGACACATATTCACATATAGGCAGTCTTATGGCAAATGGTAAAACAATAGCAGTTTTGGGGAGTGGATTGGATAAGATATATCCTGCGGAAAACAAAAAACTATGCAAGGCAATAATAGAAAAGGGAGGAGCAATAATAACAGAATTTCCAATAGGAACAAAGCCGGAAAAGACAAACTTTCCCATTAGAAATAGAATAATAAGTGGATTATCAGATGGAATACTTGTAATAGAAGCCAAAGAAAGAAGTGGAACATTAATAACAGTAGGGTATGGTTTAGAACAAGGAAAAGAAATCTTTGTAATACCGCGGAAATATAACAAGTGAGTTCTCTACAGGAACTAATAAACTAATAAAAGATGGCGCAAAAATTGTAATGTCTATAGAAGACGTATTAGAAGAACTGCAATAAGATTAAAATTTTGTCAAAAGTCTTTTCATTTTTAATATTATAATATATAATATATTAGTAATATTTTAATTGAGAAGGAAAGTTTTTTCCATCTAAATTAATGCCTTTAGAAAGGAATGAGATAAAAAATGAGATCCAACAATAAAAAGACAAATGAATATGAAATAAAAGGGAAAAAAAGAAACAAAAAAGATAAAAAGAAACATTCAAAATTAAAAAAAGTAATATTAATAATATTTATAACATTAGTAATAATTGGATTAACAGGTATTGGAATATTTGCAGGGATATTCTTTAGTGATAAATGGAAAATTACTAAGGAAGATGTAGTTATAGGTTATAACAATACTACTGTTTATGATTCAGAGGGAAAATTTTTATGCGAGTTATCAGGAGATGAAAATAGAAAGATAATATCATTAGCAGATATGGGAAAATACATACCAAAAGCGTTTGTAGCAATAGAAGATGAACGTTTTGAAAAACACTCAGGTGTTGATTTAAAAAGAACAGCCGGAGCAATAGTAAACTTTATAATTCACAGAGGCAAATCTTCTTATGGAGGTAGTACAATAACACAACAATTAGTAAAAAACATGATGAAAGAAGATGAAGATGAAGGTCTAGCCGGTGTAAGAAGAAAAATAAGAGAATGGTCAAGGGCATATCAAATAGAGCAAATGCTATCAAAAAATCAAATACTAGAGACATATTTAAATCAAGTATTTATGGGCGGAGGAACAAATATATATGGTGTAGAAAAAGCATCAAAATATTACTTTAACAAATCTGCATCAGAGTTAACATTAGCAGAAGCAGCATTCTTAGCAGGCATAAATCGTGCACCAAATGCATATAACCCATATGAAGAGGGCAATGAAGAAGCAATAAAAAAAGTTACTAAAACTGTTTTAGTAAAGATGAAAGAACTTGGAATGATAGAAACAGAAGAAGAATATAATGAAGCAATAGCAACCGTAGACAAGGGTTTAACATTTACCAAAGGAGAAATAGTAGATTCAACTGATATATCATACCATACTGCAGCAGCTATAGACCAAGTTGCAGAGGATATAGCAGAACAAAAAGAAGTAAATATAAAAGAAGCAAGAAGAATATTATATAGTGGAGGGTATAAATTATACACAACACAAGTAACAAGCATTCAAGAAAGAATGGAAAAAGAATATTTAAGAGATAAATACATATTTGATTCTAAAATAACAAAAGACGAAAACGGAAAATATAAACATACTCAATCTGGAATGACTATAATAGAACAAACAACGGGAAAAGTAGTTGGAGCCATGGGAGGATTGGGCTCAGACTCAAGTCCATTAGGATTAAACAGAGCTACGCAAACATTTAGACAATGTGGTTCTACAATGAAACCATTAGCAGCTGTGGCAGCAGGACTAAATGCTGGTGTAATAACTGCAGCAACAGTATATGATGATTCATGGACTAACTTTGGAAACTGGGCACCGGGAAATTCAACAGGTTATGGTGGATTGAAATCAGTAAGATTTGGAATTGAAAACTCATCAAATATAATTAATTTAAAAATAATGTCAAATTTAGGACCAGAGAATTCTATAAAATTTTTAAATTCCTTGGGACTAGATACATATAACGAAGACGATAATATGTTGTCATTGGCTATTGGAGGAAGTACACATGGGTCTTCTCCACTTCAAATGGCAGCTGCATATGCAGCAATAGCAAATAATGGAGAATATATAACACCAATATTTTATACAGAACTTCAAGACTCTAATGGAAAAACAGTACTAAAGCCTACACAAGAAAAAAGAAGAGTTCTATCTGTAGAAAATGCATATATAGTACAAAGTATTTTACTTTCTTCTGTAAATGCAGGAATAGCAGATGTCGGAAGAATTTCTGGAATGGACTCAGCAGGTAAAACAGGAACAACAAATAATTATGTAGATAGATGGTATTGCGGATTTACTCCATATTATACAGGTGCAACATGGTATGGATATGATGAAAACGAAAAAGAACCATATGTTGGTAATAATCCATCAGGAGACATATGGAGAGAAATAATGAAAGATGTTCATAAGGACTTAGAAACTAAAAGGTTTGAAAAACCAAGTGGAGTTGTGTCAGCTAAAATATGTAGTCAGTCAGGAAAATTTGCAACAGACAAATGCAAAAACACATATTATGAATACTTTGTAAATGGAACAGTTCCAAAAGCATGTGAAGGACATATTGAATTAAAAATATGCAAGGATACGGGAAAAATAGCAACAGAATATTGCACTAATACAGAAACAAAAATATATACATCAAAACCGGAAAGAGAGCAAAATCCAAATTGGAGTACAAGTGCAGGAAATAAATATAATGTTCCAACTGCAACTTGTGACAAACATACAAAACCAGTGGTAGAAAAAATTAAGGTTCCACAAGTAATAGGAAAAACAGAAGAAGAAGCAAAAGGTTTGTTAAGTCAATTTTCTATTCAACTCGTATATGAAGATAATAAAACAGAAAAAGATGGAATTGTTTTAAGACAAAGTTTACAAGAAGGAACAATTGTAGATGCTGGAACATCTATAACAATATTTATAAACAAAAAAGTATTGCCAGAACCAGAGAAACCAGAAGAACCAGACAAACCAGAAGAACCAGACAAACCAAATGACAAACCAGAAAATTCAAATACAACAAATACTGCGGGACAATAAAAATTGGGGGAATTTTATGCAAGTAAAATTATATAATACTTTAACAAAAACAAAAGAAGAATTTAAGCCAATTGATAATAAAGAAGTTAAAATTTATACATGTGGGCCAACTGTGTACAGCTATGCCCACATAGGGAATTTTAGGGCATATATTTTTATGGATAATATACGTAGAGTTTTAAAGTATAATGGATATGATTTAAAACATGTTATGAATATTACAGATGTGGGACACTTAGAATCAGATGCAGATGAAGGCGAAGATAAAATGGAAAAAGCAGCAAGAAAAGAAAATAAGAACCCATACGAGATAGCAAAATATTATGAAAGTATGTTTTTTAGAGATATTGAAAGACTAAACATAGAAAAACCTGAAACCATTGCAAGAGCTACAGAGCATATACCAGAAATGATAGAATATGTCCAAAAATTAATTGACAACGGATATGCTTATGAAACAAGCAGAGGAATTTATTTTGATATATCAAAATTAGATAAATACCCTGTTCTGTCAAATAGAAATATAGATGATCAAATTGCAGGTGCGAGAGTAGAAGTAGACAAGGAAAAAAGAAATCCGTATGATTTTGCCATTTGGATTAAAGCGCCAGAAAACCATATAATGAAATGGGAAAGTCCATGGGGATTATCATATCCAGGTTGGCATATAGAATGTTCTGCAATGTCTTTAAAATATTTAGGAGAGCAATTTGATATTCATACAGGAGGAGTTGACCATATACCAACACATCACGAAAATGAAATAGCGCAAAGTAAAGGAAGAACAGGGAAAATACCTGCAAAAACATGGATGCATGTGGAGTTTCTACAAGTTGACAATGGAAAAATGGGAAAGTCATTGGGAAATGCATATACATTAGATCAACTACAAGAAAAAGGAATAGAGCCATTGGCATATAAATTATTTTGCTATACTGCTCATTATAGAACAAAATTGAACTTTACGTTTGAGATAGCAAAATCATCACAAATAGCAATAGATAGATTAAGAAATGGATATTTAAAGCATTTGAATGGAACAGATATTATAAATAATAATATTATAGAGGAATATAAAAAGAAATTTTTGGAAACAATAAATGACGATTTAAACATTCCTTTAGCAATGAGCATTATATGGGAAATAATTAAAAGTGAAAAAAAATCAAAACAATATGCAGAATTATTATTGGATTTTGATAGGGTTTTGGGATTAGACTTAAAAAATTCAAAAAAATATTTAGAAAGCAAAGAAAAAATACAAATACCAGAAGATATAAAAGAATTAATTGAAGAAAGAAAAAAAGCAAGAGAAGAAAAAAATTGGCAATTGTCAGATTTACTAAGAGACCAAATAAAGGAAAAAGGCTATATAGTAAAAGATACCAAAGAAGGAATGACAATTGATAAAATATAAAGGAGAAACAAAGGTGGAAGAACAAAAAATATCGTTTTGGAAAAGAATATGTATATCTGTAAAAAATGTAGAGAAATATCAAATATTGGCAGGAGAAAGTATAAAAAAATCAATTGTATATTTATTAAAAATAATGACTATATTTTCTCTAGTCGTCTCACTAGCGTTAACTATTAGATTTGGCAATGTTGTTACGAACCTAAAAAACTTTATAGAACAGAACATAGAGGAAATAAATTATAAGGATAATAAATTGAATGTAGTGGCTAAAGAGAATTTGACATACTATATAGATGAGGTTTCAACTAAAATTATAATTAATACCGGTGAGTTAACAGCGGAACAGCAAGCAGAATATGCAGAATCTCTAAAATACGAATTTAATGGAATTATGCTTTTAAAGGACAAAGTAATTATTAAAAATCAAATGACCAATATTCCTTCAGCATATAATTATTCTGATATTGCAGAACAATATGAAATAGGAACAATAAACAAACAAGATATAATAGAAAAATTGTCAGGAAAAAATCAATATACATTATGTTTTGTATTTTTTATTGTGATGACTATATACTTATTTATAATATATTTTTCTAGTGTTTTGATGGATGCGTTAGTATTAGCTATATTAGGCTATATAACTTGTTCGATTTTAAAAATAAAATTAAAACCAAGTGCATTATATAATATAGCAATATATGCATTAACATTACCAATAATATTAAATGCTATATATATGATTATAAATATATTTACAGGATTTACAGTTAAATATTTCCAAGTAATGTATACAGCAATCTCATATATATACGTTATTTCTTCTATATTAATTATTAAATCGGATTTTATAAAAAAGCAAGCAGAACTTACTAAAATATTGAGTGAGCAGGAAAAGGTAAAAGAGGAACTAGCAAAAAAAGAGCAAGAAAAAAAGGAAGAAGAAGAAAAAGAACGAATAAGAAAAAAGGACAAGGGAAAAGAAGACTCAGAGAAAAAGGAACCTAATAAGAAAGAGAAAAAGGATTCAAATTTGGGAGAGCAAGCAGAAGGAACTAATGCATAGTAGGAAGGGAGAAAATGATGAACAAAGATAAGGAAAAAGAAAAAAGAAAAAAAATAGTATATATTACTTTGTCAATAATAGTATTAGTGGCAGTATTTATAGTATTGGGAATGTACTTAGTAAATGCCAAAAACAAAGATAAAGTAAATGAGCTAGCTTATACTGACTTGATTAAGGAAATTAATGAGGGAAAAGTAGAAGAAGTAGAAATGACTGTAGGTAGCAACACTGTTAAGACCAAAATTAAAGACGTAGAGGAAAAAAAGATTACAAATGTACCAAATACACAAGCATTTATCGAATTAATCCAACAACAAAAAATAGATAAAAATAATGATATAAAATTAAATCAAAAACAACAAAGCATAATTGTAAAAACATTAACTTCATTATATGGTTTACTTCCTACAATAATGATATTAGTGTTATTCTTTTTAGTTATAAAAATGCAAGGATTAGGTGACAAAAGTAAAGTATATGATTCAGAAACTACAAATTCAAAAGTAAAATTTGAAGATGTAGCGGGCTTAGAAGAAGAAAAGCAAGAATTAATAGAAATAGTAGATTTTTTGAAAAATCCTAAAAGATTTTATGAAATGGGTGCTAAAATACCTAGAGGAGTTTTGTTATGTGGAAAGCCAGGAACGGGAAAAACATTAATAGCAAAAGCAATTGCGGGAGAAGCTGATGTTCCATTTATTTCTATGAGTGGTTCAGAATTTATAGAGATGTTTGCTGGATTAGGTGCATCAAGAGTTAGAAAATTGTTTGAAAAAGCTAAAAAGATATCACCATGTATAGTATTTATAGATGAAATAGATGCTATAGGCGAAAGAAGGTCATCAGGCAATGGAGCAGAAACGGAAAATAATCAGACATTAAATCAACTATTGGTAGAAATGGATGGGTTTGACACAGAAGAAACAATAATAGTTTTAGCAGCAACTAATAGACCAGAAATGTTGGACAAAGCATTATTACGTCCAGGAAGATTTGACAGACAAATAACAATAGCACTTCCAGACTTGAATGGAAGAGAAGCAATATTAAAAATTCACGCAAAAGGAAAGAAATTTGCAGATGATGTGAATTTAAGGAGTATAGCAGAAGATACGGCTGGATTTTCAGGTGCAGAACTTGCAAACATATTAAATGAAGCAGCAATAATAGCAACAATTAGGGGACATAAAGCAATATCAAACAATGATATAGAGGAAGCAGTAAAAAAGGTTACAGTTGGACTAGAAAAACAAAGTAGAATTGTGTCTGACAAAGATAAAAGACTAACTGCATATCATGAAGCAGGACATGCAATAGTAAGCAGTCAATTAGAAACACAAAAAGACATTAAAGAAGTATCTATTATACCAAGAGGTGTTGCAGGCGGTTATACAATGTATAAGACAAATGAGGACAAGTATTATATTTCTAAAACAGAAATGGAAGAAAAATTGGTATCATTGCTTGGTGGACGAGCAGCAGAACAAATTGCCTTAAACGATATTTCAACAGGAGCAAGTAATGATATAGAAGTAGCAACACAAATAGCAAAAAGTATGATAACAAAATATGGAATGAGTAAAACATTAGGTCCAATATATATAGACACAGATAAGGATCCTTATGAATTGCAATTGTTAGGCGAAAAATTTGGAGATGCAATAGGAGCAGAAGTTAAAATTATGATTGATACCGCATATGCGAGAGCTCAAGAAATATTAAGAAACAATATGCCAAAGTTGGATAAAGTAGCAGAGAAACTTTTAGAAAAAGAAATAATATCGGCAGATGAATTTCAAGAATTAATACAATAGGGACAATTATGGACAGTCCAAAAATGTGCAAATAGGACATTTTTGGACTGTCCCTAATTGAGCTTAATTTTCTAATAATTCTGGCTTTTTTAAATATTTTTTAAATAGTTTTACAGAATTTGCAAAATAATATCCATCGCAAATTCTTTCATCACAAACAATTGAAAAGGAAATACACTTTTCTTCTTTTATTATATCATCATCATATATGTAACTTTTTTTCTTTTTTCCCATAGCTATAAAAATACCAGTAGTACCAAAATTATAGAGATGATGATATATGGAGTCTATCCCAAGAGAAGCTACATTTGTAAGAAAGGCACTTGTATGAAATGGACTAGCATTTATAATACTTTTTGGGAGCAAGCCTCCATTATCTAGAAACATAATAGAATTAACCAAAAATTTCAAAAGCCAATTAGGTGTTAATGATAAAATTTTTGCTAATTTATCTGTTTCGTTAGAATTTGCATTAGACTTATTTTGAATTATTGTAGAAGATAATTTGTTATTAATTTCAAATATATTTTCATTGCCTGTAAAAGGTAGTTTTACAATTGTTTCAATTCCCTCATCAGATAAATCTTTTTTTATTGCTAAAGAAATATAAATACCAGTTCTTTCATATGTTATTCCATTCATTATAAATCTATTTAATTGAGGTCTTTGAGAAATAAGTTTTACCAAAGCCGAATAAATGGCACTCATGTAAGACAATTTTATTCCCTCATCTGCTTTTTTATCTATGTATTCATCAAGTGCTGTAATTGGTATATCCTCTGTATAATATACTTGTGCATCATTTCTTGTTTTCATTATATGTGGAATTAGCTTAAAAAAAGGTGAAATATTTTTGACCTTTTTTCCATCACTTCTATATCCAAACACTTAAACTCCCCCTTTTGTCAATGTATTTATATAGCGCATAACATAAATATACAATAAACGACAAAATATTGCAAGTTTATAATAATTTTTAAATTTTAGAAATTTAAAATTAAATGTTGTAATATAATTATAAAAATGATAAAATTTGTTTTGAAAGGAATTTTATAATGGATAATTTATTTAGTATATTAATAAAAAATATACCAGAAGAAAATATATATTTAAATGAACCAATGAAAAAACATACATCCTTTAAAGTAGGAGGTAATGCGGATATCTTTATAAAAATAAATGAACTTGAAGAACTAAAATATATTTTGAAAGTGGTAAAAAAAGAAAATGTTCCATTAACTATAATAGGAAATGGAACTAATATGTTAGTAAAAGATAACGGAATACGAGGAATTGTTGCAAAAATAAACATACAGAAAATACAAATAGAAGATAAAAATGAAGAAATAATTGTGACATTGGGTGCAGGAGAGCCTTTAGGCAAAATTGCACAAATCCTTTTAAAGAGTTCCATAGAAGGCTTTGAATTTGCATCTGGTATACCAGGAACAATTGGCGGAGCAATAAGGATGAATGCTGGTGCATATGGAGGAGAGTTTAAAGATATTGTTGAAAGTGTGACTTATATGGAGGAAACAGGCGAAATAAAAACAATAAAAAACAAAGAGTGTGAGTTTGAATATAGACACAGCTTGTTTTCTAACAAAAATTATATAATTATACAAACAACACTAGGATTAAAAAAAGGAAATGCAAAAGAAATAAAAGCAAAAATGGATGAATATGCAAAAAGTAGAAAAGCTAAACAACCTATAACTATGCCAAGTGCAGGTAGTACATTTAAAAGAGGAGAAGATTTTATAACTGCAAAGCTAATTGATGAATGCGGATTGAAAGGATATAGTATAGGAGATGCAGAGGTATCAGACTTGCATGCAGGTTTTATAGTGAATAAAGGAAATGCAACTGCAAGTGATATTTTAAAATTAATAGAGTATATTAAAAACGAAGTATATAAAAAATTTAATAAGAAAATAGAGTTAGAAATTGAAGTGTTAGGAGAGTAGGATAGAGATATGAAAGGCTTTTTAAGATGGTTTAAATCAGGAGCAAAAATGAAAAGATGGGTAGTTATAATATTAATAGGAGTAACTTTGTGCTGCTATGGAATGATGAAAATATTAACAGGTAAAGAGCTAGAATTTATGGAATTGGCAAGAATAATTACAGTTTTTGTAATGGGATTTGTATTACTTATAGTAGGTATAATATCAATTCAAAAACGAACATTAGAGCTATTGGTAGCTGAATCTGATAAAAGAAATAGCCCAAAAGATACAGATGTAAAATCTTTAATATTTAATAAAAAAGTTTATAATCAGGGTCCAAAAATAGTTGCAATAGGAGGAGGAACAGGACTAAATTCTGTTCTAAAAGGTCTAAAACATTATACAGATAATATAACTGCAATTGTAACAGTATCAGATTATGGCGAACAAGTGTCGGATTCTAGAAAAATGCTAGAAACAATGCCATTAGATGACATAAAACAAAGCTTGATTGCATTATCAGCAAATGAAGATGCAATGGCAGGAATATTAAATTACAAATTTAATACTGGAAAGCTAAAAGCTCTTTCTTTTGGAGATATATACTTATTAGGAATGAAAGAATTATATGGCGATTTTGCCGAATCCATAAAACAATCAAAAGAAGTGTTAAATATAACCGGAAAAGTACTACCAGTGACGTTAGAAGAAATAAAAATATGTGCTGAACTAGAAGATGGAACAATAATAGAGAATAGAGAAAAAATTGAAGAAGAAGTTACAAGTAGAATAAGTAAAATAAATAGAATATTTATAAATCCAACAAGTTGCAAACCAGCTCCAGGTGTTTTGGAAGCTATAGCAGAGGCAGATGCAATAGTTATAGGGCCAGGAAGCTTATATACAAATGTTATACCAAATTTATTAGTGAAAGGTGTAACAAAAGCTATAAAAGAAAGCAAAGCCTTTAAAATATATGTTAGCAATTTAATGACAGAACCAGGACAAACTGATACATATAGTTTGTCAGACCATATAAAAGCAATTAAGGAACATGTTGGAGAAGGAGTAATAGAATATTGCATATATGATAATGGAGATATAATACCAGAGTTTATAAGAAAATATAATATGGAAGGACAGGATTTAGTAGAAATAGATGTTTCAAAAGCAAAAGCTGAAGGAGTAAATCTAATGCAAAGGGACATTTCATGTGTCACAGATGGGTATGTACGTCATAATCCAGATGCAATAGCAGCTTCTATAATACAATTAATATGTGATGATTTGAAATTTAACGATATGCAAAACAATACACAATATATGATTCTTAATGATAAATTAAAGGATGCAAAAAAATCATTAAAGCAAGATCAAAAAGCAAGACCAAAAACAAATAATAAAACACCAAGAGGAAAAAGCAAGTTTTATCAGAAATATCAAGAAAGAATAAAATCAATACAAGAGGCAGAAATTAAGGAAAAAGAAAGAGAAAAAAAGAGAAATATGCCTAAAAGGGGTAGAAAAAAGAAAGAAGAAACAAAAATAGAAATAAAACCACTAAGATAAAAGGGGAAAGTTAAAATGGAATATGCAAAAGATAAAATGAGTTTAGAAGAAGGAATAAAAAGAGAATGGATTATAACAAATGGCTTAGGAGGATACTGTAGTTCTACAATAATAGGTGCAAATACTAGAAAATATCATGGCCTTTTGGTAGCACCACTTACACCTCCAGCAAGAAGGCATCTAATTTTATCAAAACTAGACGAAAGTATACAAACAGACGGAAAAAAGTATAATCTTTACACAAATATGTGTAAAAATTATATTTCAGATGGATATAAATATTTACAAAGCTTTAAAAAAGATTATATACCAGTATTTGAATATGAAGTAGCTGGCATAAATATAAAAAAATCAATATGTATGGAATATAGAAAAAATACAGTTGTGTTAGTATACGAAATAAAAAATAATGATAAAGATTCAATATTAACACTAGCACCAATAATGAATCTTAGAGATTTCCATACTGTAACAACAAACTATGAGTTTGATTTAAGGCAAAACATAAATAAAAATAAGGTTAAAATAGTAATAAATAGACAATCGGAAACACCGATATATATGAATTTAACAAATGGAAAGTACATAAAACACGAAAATGACAAATTTAATAATATGTATTACATAGAAGAAGAAAAAAGAGGAATGGCGGCAGAAGAAAATTTAATCGTACCTGGAAGATACGAAATAGAATTGGCACCAAATGAGGAGAAAACAATTACTTTTGTGTGTTCTTTAGAAGAAAACATAGAAGAAATTGATGGAAAAGAGATTATAAAAAAAGAAATATCAAGAATAAATAAACTAATAGATAAATCAAATCTGTTAAATTCGGAAAACGAAGAATTGGTCAAAACATATATTATTGCTTCAGATAATTTTGTAGTATATAGACCATCGTTTGCCCTTTATACCATAATTGCTGGATATCCTTGGTTTTTAGATTGGGGAAGAGATAGCTTAATTTCATTTGAAGGACTATTGCTATTGTCAAATAGATATGAAATAGCAAAGGAAGTTTTATTAACATATATAAGAGATATAAAGTTTGGTTTAGTTCCAAATGGATACTCAGGATATGATAATAGACCATTATATAATAGTGCTGACGCATCATTGCTATTGTTTGAGCAAGTAAAAAAGTTTCTTAATTATACAAAAGACTATAACTTTGTAGAGGAAAATATATATAAAAGTTTAATAAAAGTAATAGAGTCATATATAAATGGAATAAACCATGATAATAACAATATATGGTTGGATAAAGATGGATTGCTTGTAGCAGGGACAGAACATACACAAAATACATGGATGGATGCAAAGGTGGGAGAATATTGTGTTACACCAAGAAACGGAAAAGCAGTTGAAATAAACGCAATGTGGTATAATGCATTAAAAATAGCAGAAGAACTTACAGAACTATATGGTACCAAAGAACAAGAGAAAAAATACAATGAATTGGCAGAAAAATGTAAAAAGAGCTTTAAAGAGAAGTTTTACAATAAAAGAAGAAAATGCTTATATGATGTCATTGGAGATAGCAAAATAAGGCCCAATCAATTATTTGCAATAAGCTTAACATATCAAGTTATAGAGCCAAACTCGGAAATAGCAACAGAAATGTTTGAAACAGTAACTAAAAAATTATTAAATGATTATGGATTAAAAACACTTGCTAAAGGGGAACCATTTTATAAAGAGGTATATGAGGGCGATGTTTTAAAAAGAGATATGAGTTATCATCAAGGCATAACGTGGCCATGGCTATTAGGTATATACTCAGATGCATATAGAAATAGAATAAAAGCAGAGAAAAATGCAAAAGTAAAAAATGAACTAAAAAAGCAATACGAAAACTTTAGGGAAAATGTTAAACAAACATTTATAAAGGAAATGAACGAAAATTCAACTGTTGGAAGCATAAGCGAACTATATGATTCAAAAAAACCATATTTAGCAAAAGGCGCATTCGCACAAGCGTGGAGTGTATCAGAAATATTTAAAATAATTTTACAGAAGGGATAAAAAGTGAGAATATTAGGAATTGACCCAGGTTTTGCTATAACTGGGTATAGTATAATAGATTACATAGGCAATAAATTTAATTTAATAACCTCTGGTGCTGTCACAACAAAGGCTGGGGAATCATTTCCATTAAGACTATTAAAATTAAATAATGACTTAGAAAATATAATAGACGAGTATAAGCCGGATGCAATATCAGTGGAAGAATTATTTTTTAACAATAATGCAAAAACAGCCATAAATGTTGCTCAAGCAAGAGGCGTTATATTAGTTGTGGGAAGTAGAAAGCAAGTTCCAACATATGAATACACACCACTTCAGATAAAGCAAGCGGTTGTGGGATATGGAAGAGCTGATAAAATGCAAGTGCAAAAAATGGTTAAAACTATATTGAATGTTGAAAAATTGCCAAAATTAGATGACACTACAGACAGCATGGCTGCAGCAATATGTCATGCACATTCATCAAAATTTTCACAAAAATTATAGGAGTTTTTAATGGTATATTTATTATATGGAGAAGAAAGATATCTTTTAGAAAATAAAATAAAAAGAATAAAAAAAGAATTTGGAGAATTAATACAAGGAATAAATTATATACAAATAGGAGAAACAGAAATAGATAATATTATTTCAGATATTGAAACTCCTCCATTTGGGTATACAAAAAAAATGATACTAGCAAGAAACACGGGAATATTTAAAAAGAGCAAAAAGACAACTAAAAAGGAAGAAAAAGCTAAAACTATAGTGGACAAACTAGCTGAGTATATAGAAAAAAATATAAAGCAAATAAATGAAACAGTAGATATTATTTTTGTAGAGGAAGAGGCAGAAAAAAATTCATTGTATAAATCAATAGAAAAAAATGGCGAAGTTATTGAGTTTACAGAGTTAAAACTTCCAGAACTAATAAGCAATATAAAAAAAATATGTAATGCATATAAAGTAAATATAGATGAAGCAACAACAAGATATTTTATAGAATGTTGTGGCACAAATATGCAAGAACTAATTAATGAAATAAGAAAATTGATAGAATATGCTGGAGAAAATGGAACAATAACATCAAGGGAAATAAATTTACTAAGCACAAAACAAATACAAGCAATAATATTTGATTTGACAGATAGTTTGGGAAAAAAGGATATAGCACAATCTTTAAAAGTGTTAAAAGGTTTAATAGCATCAAAAGAGCCAATACAAAAAATTTTAATAACACTGTATAATCATTTTAAAAAGTTATATATAGTAAAAATTGCTGAAAGAAGTAATAAAAACTTAATAACGGCTATGAATTTAAAACCAAATCAAACATTTCTTACTACAAAATATAAACAACAGGCAAAATATTTTGAAGAAATAGAATTAAATAAAATATTAAAAGAACTATCAAATTTAGATTCAAATTACAAGAATGGATTAATAGATTTGCAAATAGGACTAGAAAGTATATTGTGCAGATATTGCTCAAAATAAAATGTATAAAAAATACCGATTTTTCTAAAAATATAGTAGAGATAGTGTAAAGTAATCTATGAAAAATGTAGGGACGATTTTAATCGCCCGTACTTCGAAGAAATTACTAAAAAAATTTATAAGAGAGGTATTTTTATGTATAATTTTAGAACAGACTTAGCTTTAGAAAGAAGAGATTTATATAAAAGAGCAAATAATATAGAAAATGAAGTAGACGGAATAGAAACAGAAGAAGAAAAAGTAGATGAAGACATAAGAATAACCAGAGTAAAGGTTTTAAATGAAAATGGAGAAAAAGCAATAGGAAAAAAAGTTGGAAATTATATAACAATAGACATAAACAACTTGAAAATAGCGGGACAAGAGCAGATTCAAAAGGCTTCTGATACTTTAACAAAAGAATTAAAAGAGTTATTAAAAAAACATATAGGCGAACAAGAACCAATATTAGTTGTAGGATTAGGAAATTTATATGTTACACCAGATGCCTTGGGGCCAAAAGTTGTACAAGATATAGATATTACAAGGCACATATTGCAATATATGCCAGAAGTACTAGATAAAGATACAAGACCAGTAAGCGCTATATCGCCAGGAGTATTAGGAACTACAGGAATAGAGACACTGGAAATATTAAAAGGAATAGTAGATAATATTAAACCTAAACTATTACTAATAATAGATGCTTTAGCATCAAGAAGTATAGAAAGAATAAGTAGCACAGTGCAATTAGCTGATACAGGTATAGTGCCAGGTGCGGGAGTTGGAAATACAAGAAAAGAATTAACAGAAGAAACATTGGGAGTACCTGTTATAGCAATAGGAATACCTACGGTTGTAGAAGCAGCAACAATAGCAGCAGACAGCTTAGACTTATTTATTCAAAAAATACAAGAACAAGCAAAATCAAATGATTTTCTAAACAAATTGCAAGAAGAAGATAAATATGAAATGATAAAAGAAGTACTTGCACCAAATGATTATAATTTTATAGTAACACCGAAAGAAATAGACGAATTAATAGAAAATATGAAAGATATAGTGGCAAGAGGAATAAATTTTGCGACTCAAAAGTAGAGAGAATGGGCGATTTTAATCGCCCACTAAAAATATTTAATTGATATCTTGTATGGATTAATAAAATATGATAAAATTTAAAAGATTGCGAGTAAAGCAAACAAGTATAGAAAATGAACTAAAGGAGCGAAAAAAAATTGAGAATATTAAAAGATTTTAAAATACCTAATTTTAAATTTCCAAAGTTAAAAATGGATAATTTGTCAAAGATAGACAATGTAGAAGTTAATTATGAAGATGTAAAAAAGGCAGAAGAATATAAAAAAAGAAGAAAAAAAGAAAATTATCCAACTACATCATATACAACAATAAAAGAAATATTTGCAAAAAACATACAAGAATTTTCTAAGGAAACTGCAATATTAGAAAAGTTTAATCCAAAAGAAAAATTTACGGAAATTACATATGAACAATTTGGAAATGATGTTATAAATTTTGGTACAGCATTAACTAAAAAATTATGTTTAAAAGATAAAAGAATAGTAATTATAGGGGAAAATACATATCACTGGTATGTATCTTATATGACAATGTTATGCGGGGCTGGAATAGCTGTACCTGTCGACAAAGAATTACCTGAAAACGAAATAGAAAATGTAATAAGAAGAGCAAAAGCATCAGCAGTTATTTTTTCCACGAAAAAATCAGATGCAATAAAAAAAATAGAAGAAAAATTACCGGAAGTACAATACTTTATACAAATGAATTCAGACAGCGAAATATCTGGAAAAAATGTTGGAATGGATTGTTTAATAAAACAGGGCAAACAACTTGTAGAGCAGGGAGACAATTCTTTTATGGATATTAAAGTAGATCCAGACGAATTCAAAGTGCTAATTTTTACTTCTGGAACCACATCAAATTCAAAAGGGGTAATGTTGTGCAACAGAAATTTGGCTGCAAATATTAATGCGGTTTTAGCATATGTTAAGTTATATCCGAGTGATAGATTTATGTCTATTTTGCCATTACACCACACATATGAGTCTACAATTGGATTTTTATTACCGTTTGCAATAGGCGGATCTGTGGCAGTATGCCAAGGACTAAAATATATAGTACCAAATTTACAAGAAACGAAACCTACAGCATTATTGACAGTTCCATTATTGGTAGAAAATTTATATAAGAAAATAAATGCAAACATTAAAAAAAGTAAAAAAGAAAATATGGTAAATTCAATGATACACGTTACAAATGCATTAAAAGCAGTTGGTGTAGATATCAAGAAAAAGGTTTTTAACGAAATACATGAAAATTTGGGAGGAAATTTAAAATATATAGTTTCCGCAGCAGCACCGATAGATGCTAAAATTGGAAATTGGATTGAAGATATTGGAATAATTTTTTTACAAGGATATGGCTTAACAGAGACTGCACCAATAGCAGCACTTACACCAGAGTTTGACGCAAAGATTGGCTCAGCAGGAAAAGCTGTTGTAGGAGCAGAATTAAAAATTGATAATCCAAATGAAAATGGCGAAGGAGAAATATTAATAAAGAGTCAGACATTGATGTTAGGCTATTATGAAGACGAAGATGCTACAAATAAAGTAATAAAAACAGTAGATGGTGAAAGATGGTTCTATTCAGGAGATATAGGCTATTTGGATGATGAAGGATTTTTGTATATAACAGGAAGATGTAAAAATGTTATTGTTACGCAAAATGGAAAAAATATATATCCAGAGGAAATTGAATTGTTATTGGGAGATATCCCAGAAATTAAAGAGAGTCTTGTATATGGAAAAGAGCCTGAAAATGACAGAAAAGATGAGAATGAATTAATAATATCTGCAAAGGTAATACCAAATTATGAAGAGATAGAAAAGATACATGGAAAAGGTTTAACAGAAGAACAAGTATATAACATTATTTGGGAAAAAGTTAAAAGAGTAAACAAAAAATTGACTTCGTATAAAGCAATTAAAAATTTAGAAATAAAACATGAAGAATTTGAAAAAACAACAACAATGAAAATAAAAAGATATGCGGAGCTAAAAAAAGACAAAAATTGACTTGACAATAAAAAAAGCGTGTAATAAAATTGTAGTAGAAAATATCATAATCCTATTGTAATTTTATTTATAGCATTATATAATATTATTGAAATTGTAAAAGTAGATATAATAACATAGGACAAAGGAGGTAATGTTTACAATGTCTAGAGCTGGCATAGTAAACGTGAGAATGGTAATCACGGAAGAAAAAATCTTATCAAATATTGATAAAGTACAAAAATTAATTAATCCAAACAGTAAAAAACAAATAGTACAATTAGAAGAAGATGCATATTTTAAAGATTTAATTGAATCAATAAAAACATACTTAATAGAATATCCAAAAAAGAAAAGTTTTCCTAAAGGAGTCTATAAAGCATCATATCAATTGGTAGAATATGCAACAAGTGAGTTTGAAGAAAACACAAAAAAAATAGAAGAATTAATAAGACAAAGAGAAGCTAATATAGCGCTAGCAGCAAAACTTAAAAATATATTAAATGCAATAGTCAATAAAGAAGCAAATTGGAAACAAACACTTAAAGAGGCTTCAAATGATTTCTCAGAAGATATAATAGATACATTAGGGTTAATAGGAAGAGCAAAATCAAAGAAATCACAAAATTGCCAAGATGCAATGAAGTTAATTAATGCTAGAATAGCAAATTTGGAGTCAAACCTACATATTGAAATAGACATGGAGAGAATAGAAGACAGATCAAAAGCATTAAGCTACATAGGAATCGAAATTGCAGATGCGTTAAAGGCAATACCTGCACCTCAAGAAGAGAAAATAATACAAGAAGCAGATCAAGTAGCAATAGAAAATGAACAGTATATTGAAGAAACAAGAGTAAAAGTTAAACCAACTCTATGGCAAAGAATTAAAAATAGTAAGTTTGGAAGAACAGTAAGTAAAATTATGAGAATTAGAATAGTGGTACAAATACCTACACTTCCAGAAGGAAAAGAAGAATAAAAAATGTCGAAAAACCAGTTAAAATAACTGGTTTTTTTGATAAAAATAATATTTACAAAACATAGTTAGAGTGATATAATTACGGTGTCAATAATTTAAAATATATATGAAAGGGGCTTAATTATGAAAACAAACAAACTAAAAATGATAATGACTATATTTTTTACAATTTTTATATTATGCATATTATCATTAACAGTTAACGCAACAAATGAAGAAATAGAAATATTAGAAAAATTAGAGGAAGGAGAAAAAAAATATATTATTTATATTTCGACAGATTCAGAATTTGAATTCGCCTTTTCAGATAACTCAGCAACAGAAATAGATGACTTAGTATTTTTACCATCGGTAACAGACACAAATGGAAATAACGTAGCTTATATAGACTCAACAATGTCAGCAACAACATATTTATGGGTAAAAAATACAACAAACAATACGATGCTTATAAAAGGATTAAAAGTAGATTTAACAGACACTGTTACAGATAGTATTGTTGACGAAATAGCTGATATAACAAAAAGAATTAAAGTTGACATGACTAAAAAGAATAAGGAAGAAAAAGAAATTGACGGCGTAAAAACTACAATAACAACAGGCAAAGTAGAAATAACAGATAATGAAAATTCAGTATATAAATATCAATTAATTAAAGTTACAGACAGCAACAAAGATTTTGAAACTTTAATTGAAAATATGAATAAAGCAACCAATATGTTTGAAAAATTGAAAGCATATAAACACTTTTATAATAGATATTATGAGCTAGTGCCTTCACCACGTGATTTAGCATGGCAAGAAGTAAAAAACATGACTATACCACAACCAGAAACGTCAGAAAATGGAGACAAATATATTTTATGGTTAATGCAAGATGGCGATATTATAGATTTGCAAATATTAACTTGTACTAGAGCAGAAGATGGTGGAGAAGAAATAGAAACTGTTATAGTAAAAGAAACATCTAAATTACCTTTTACATATGATAGTATGATTTTATTTATAGTATTAGGAGTATTAATAGTATTAGCAATAGTGTTATTAATAGTTAAAAATAGAAAAAATGAAAAATAGAATAATTAATATATTGTTAGCAATTTTAATAACAGGAATAATAGTAACAATAATACTTATAGTAATAAAATATGGAAGAAATCAAAAAAAAGAAAAAGAATTAAAGGATGTTGTTGAAATTGTTACAACAAAAATAAAAGAAAATAAAGAAGAAAATAAACCTATAGGCAATATAGAAGTGAAGGGTTATAAAGTAGAGGGAATAATAAAAATTTCTAAAATAAATATAGAATATCCAATACTAGAAAAAACAACTGATGAGGCTATGCAGTATTCTGTTACACACTTTTGGGGTGATAGTGTGAATGCAATAGGAAATTACACAATAGCAGGGCATAATAATATTGATGGTACAATGTTTGGGAATACAGACAGATTAGAAGAAGGAGACATTATAGAATTAACAGGACTTGACGGAAAAAAAGTACAATATAAAATATTTAAGCAATATATTATTGATCCAGAAGATGTTAATTGTGTAAAAAGTGTGAAGGCAGGAACTAGAGAAGTAACTTTAATAACTTGCCAAAATGGACATAAAAATAGATTAGTAACAAAGGCAAGAGAAATAGAACAAGAATAATTAATATAAAAGGTAGTGTAAGGTAATCTATGAAAAATGTAGATGTGATTTTAATCGCTCGCACTTTGAAGAAATTACCAAAATAGAAATGGAAAGGGGCAAAAAAATGAAAAGCAAGTTCAGTTATAAAAGCAAAAGAACTATTATAATAGCAGCAATTATAACAGTACTTTTAGCTGGAACAGCAACAGGTGTGTATTTCTTTACAAAAGGTAATGCACAAGCACAAGCTGCTGGCGATAATAATACAACACAAGAACAATATGGCGAAGCACCAGAGGAAAACAAGAACGAACAACAAAATAATACATCAGAGAATGAACAAAATAAAAATGAACAAGGAGAGACAACTCCAAATCAACAAGAAGAACAGGAAACAGAAAGACAAGAGCAAACAACAAATAACAATCAAACAACGCAAAATGAACAAACAACAACAACTACAACAGGGGAAGTTCCAAATCAAGAATATGTAACTGAAAGAGAAGAAACAGTTAAAAATCCTTGGGAATCATTAGAAGTGGGCTGGGGACCAACACAATTTGCGTCAATTGCATCAACTGCAAACTTAACAGCAAAGAAATCAAATCTTGAAATACATAAGACTGTAGACAAAGAAAGTGTAAAAATAGGAGATACACTAACATATACTATAAGCGTAAAGAATAATGGAGACAAAGTTGCAAAAGCAATAATATATGACAATGTACCAGAAGGAACAGTATTACTAAATAAAGATAATAATGAAGATGAAAATACAAAAAAATTAACTTGGAGAGTAACAGTAGAGCCTGGAGAAACAGAGAATGTTGAATTTACAGTAAGAGTTAAAGCAGAAAAAGGAACAATAAAAAACTCTGCAATAGTTAACGGAAAAACAACGGAAGAAACAGAAACAGGAATTATAAATATCACAGGTAAAAAAGAAGTAAATACCTCAGAAGCAAAAGTTGGAGATACATTAACATATACAATTACATTAACAAATAGTGGAAATGCAACAGGAACAGTAACAGTAACAGATGAAATCCCAGCCGGAACAACATTAGTTGAAAAGTCAATAACAAATAATGGTGTTGAATCTAATGGAACAATCACATGGACTGATGTAGAAGTAAAAGCTGGAGATACAGTAGAAGTTTCATTTAAAGTAACAATTAACAACGATACAAAAACATCAGTAAGAAACACAGCTGTAATTGATGATAACAAACCAACAGAAGAAGTTG
>DPDV01000009.1:543-26462 GCA_003534295.1 Clostridiales bacterium | reverse complement strand
GAATTTACTTTTTCAATTGACCCCTATAAACATTTGTACATATATTTTTCCATATTTTGAACCATTTATTACTCCAATCCCAGTATAATTAAAACTACTATTTAGTATATTAGCTTTATGTCCAGAAGAGTTCATCCATGCAGTTACTGCCGCACTATTACTTGAATTTCCGGCTATGTTTTCTCCTGCTGTTCTATAAGATACCTTAAAATTGTTTAGCATATTAAATGGTGAACCATATGTAGGTGAAGTATGTGAGAAGTAGTTATTGTTTACCATGTCTTGTGCTTTTATTCTTGCTACTCTTTGCACTTCATAATCTATTTTTAATGGACTTAAACCATTTTGACTCCTTTGTTGATTAATTAGATTAAATACTTCCCATTCATCTGAAGTTAAATTTGTTGTATTAGTTGTATTATTATTTGAATCATTATTGTTTAAACCTGTTCCTGTTCCAGTATTAGGATAAATTGGCTTTATATACTTTTTACTTACTGCTCCTATATAATTGCTATCTAATTGTACCACATACCAATCTCCAATCCCTGCAAATACCCTAATATATTCATTCTTTTTTACTGTTGCAACTATTGGAAATTTTGTACCTGGTCCGCTTCTAACATTTAGTAAACTTGCTGTAACTAATCCTGTTGTAAAATCAACATTATAATAATGATCCATTCCTAAAGATATTGTTACAACTGATAATGTAATTATCATAATCGCTAATACACTTATCTTAAACAAAACACTTTTCTTTATCTTTATAACCACCCTATTATCTCCGTCCTTTCTAAAGCAATGTTTAATCCTCCTAATTAATTTTATTAAGTATAGTAAGTCCCTATTCACTATCACCTATAATATTTTTTCTATAAGTTCATCTCTTTTCTTACTTGATAATAAAACTGGTGGTATATCTAAAACCGTTTTTGCTCCATAATCCTTTATCAAACTTAATTTATAAACAGCTCTTGCATATGCTACTAAAACACCGGCTGTAAATTCTGGATTAGAATCCAATTTTAAAGTATACTCTACTATTTGCTTATTCTCTGTACTTGTAAAACCAGAACAAATTACACTTCCTCCATGTGGCATTTGATTATGTTTTTCTTTTAATTCTTGTTCTGTAATAAAATGAATTATTACTTTGTAACCTTCAAAATAATTTTTCATATTTATTATTTCTTGCTTTATATCTTCTAAATCAGCCCCCTCCTCTGGTACCACAAAACATTCTCTTAAGTGTTTTTGCTCATTCGTTAAACATAGTATTTCTCCTCTTCTGGCTTTCTCTATTTCACTATCTATGGGAATTGTATATTGTATTGCATTTTTTACTCCATTTATTTTTCTTATTGCATCAGAATGTCCTTGACTTACCCCTTTCCCCCAAAAAGTATATGTGTGTGCATTCGGAATTATCGCTTCTGAATACAATCTGTTTATTGAAAAAAGTCCCGGATCCCAGCCTGCTGATATAAGAGATATTGTATTACTTTCCCTGTTTATTCTATTAATTTTCTCTATATATTCTGGTATATTTTTATGTGTGTCAAAACTATCTACTGTATTATATATTTTTGCAAATTGCGGAACTTGATTTGGCAAATCCTTTGCAGAACCCCCACACATAATTACAACATCTATTTTTTTTCTGTATTGTTCCATATCTTCCATTTTTATCAATGGTACCGCTGTTTGTATGTCTCTTCGAGAAAAAATAGCAACTAATTCCATATCTTTGCTATACTTTATTGCCTCTTCAACACCTTTTCCTAAGTTTCCATATCCACAAATTCCAATTCGTATCATAAAAACCTCCTAAACTTATTATATGTTTAAGAGGTTGTTAAATTAACTTAAATTTTAGCACTCATTAAATTTGATGAAGAATACCTTTTTAGACCTTTGGTCTCTTTCTTTTTTGTGCATGGTATGCTACTTCTTCTTTTATTATATCTGGCGTTATTTCCGAAAATGCCTTTCCTATTTTTATTAATGTTCCAGGAAGTATCATAAATTTATTTTTTAGCATTTTATCTATTGCATATTGGGCTACTTTTTCACTTGATAATCCTGGTATTTTAAATTTTACATTCGCAACCTTATTAAAATTTGTGTCTACTGGCCCTGGACATAGCAAACTAATTTTTACATTTGATTTTTTCTTTTTTAGTTCTTTTCTAACTGCTCTCGTTAATGCAACAACATAATTTTTTGTCGCATAATATGTTGCCATTAGTGGTCCTGGCATAAATCCAGCTATTGATGCTACATTTAATATATTTCCTTTGTCTTTTTTTATCATGTCTTTTAAATATAGTTTTGTTAATATCTGCACAGCTGTTATATTTGTATTTATCATAGTTATTTCTTTTTCTAAATCTGTTTCTGCAAATTCTCCAAATAAGCCAAATCCCGCATTGTTTATTAATACATCTATATTTTTTTCGTTTTCATACAATTTGTAGCAATTCTCTTTTATGTTTAAATCCATAGGGTATATTGTTATATTTATTTTATTGTTTTCTGTTTCTAGTTCATTTTTTATTTTAGTTAATCCATCTTCATTTCTAGCAACTAAAATTAGATTATAATTTAGTTTTGCTAAAATTCTTGCCATATCTCTTCCTATTCCAGAAGAAGCCCCTGTTATTAAAACTTTCATATTTAATTCTTCCTCCATCTATGGTTTATGTTTGTAAGGTATCCGGGTGTTTCTGCTGTGTCTATAACTGCATAGGTTTTGTTTATTATATTATTGTTATATGTTGTTCCGTTGCCACCAATTATATTGGTACAATTCGAAAACATACTTGTTGAATTTGTAACCGCTGTTGTCGTCCATCCTGTGCTTGTCTCTGCATTAAATTCACTTACATATATTGTTGTTAAAGCTTTACAATTATTAAACATAGTTCTCATGGTTATTACATTAATTGTATTAAAGCCACTTAAATCTAATGTTGTTAAAGCCATACAACCACTGAACATAGTTTGCATATTTGTTACGCTACTTGTATTAAAATTACTTAAATTTAATGTTGTTAATGCTCTACAGCTATAGAACATTTCTAACATGCTTGTTACATTACTTGTATTGAATTTACTTACATCTAATGTTGTTAATTTACTACAGTTTGAGAACATAGACTTCATATTTGTTGCACCATAAGTACTAAAGTTGTCAAAAGTTATTTTTGTTAATTGTGTTAAATTTTGAAATAAATATTGTGCTTCTGTGTTTGTAGCAATTACTCCATCACTTGTAAAAGTTAATTCATATAATCCATCTCCATCTGTATCTGTGTAATATGCCATTATGCTCTCATCTTGTTTTTCTGATGCATCAAAAGCTTCTATTGTTCCTTCTGGTTTTTCTTTTCCTAATTTAAATTCTATTGTTTCTATTTTATTTTTTATTATTGTACTATTTAAATATTTTCCATTTGGAGCTACACTGCTAGCAGATATTAACCTATTTAACTGCTTGTTTTTATTAATATTTGTAAGGTATCCTGGTGTTGTTGCTGTGTCTATAACTGCATAGGTTTTGTCTGTTATATTATTGTTATATGTTGTTCCGTTACCGCCTACCAATTTAGTACAATTATAAAACATCAAATCAGATTTTGTAACCGCTGTTGTAGTCCAACCTGTATTTGTTTCCGCATTAAATTCACTAACATATATTGTTATTAAACTGCTACATCCATAGAACATCCAATCCATATCTTTTACATTACTTGTGTTAAAATTGCTAATATCTAATTCTGTTAGACTTTCACATTTATAAAACATAGAATACGCACCTCCAACTCCTGTTGTGTCTAAATTACTTAAATTCAATTGTTTTAAGCTTGAACACTCATAAAACGTTGCATACATAGTTGTTAATTTATCGCTTGTTTTCCAATTTGATATATTTAATGTTTCAAGAGCTGTACAACTTGAAAACGTTTGGTGCATTGTTGTCACATTTTGTACATCCCAATCGTTTAAATCTAGTGATTTTAGGTTCTTGCAATTTGCAAATGTCCATTGCAGGTTTGTTATGTTAGTAGCAGTTACTCCTGATAAATTAAGTTCCTTTAACAAATTGCAATAGTAGAATAAGCATCTTATATTATTTTTTAATTTAAAATTACTTATATTCAAGCTTTCAAGGTTATTACAATGTTGAAACATGAATTCAAAATTATTTGTCTTTGTTGTATCAAAATGGCTTAAGTTTAAGCTTGTCAGTTTGTTACAGCCACTAAACATATATGACATATACACAACATTACTTGTGTTAAAATTACTTATATCTAGGTTTGTTAAATTTGTACATCCAGAAAACATTTTTGTAAAACTTACCGAAGCAGAAGTATCCCAATTGGATAGGTCTAAACTTTCAAGACTTGCACAATTTTGAAAAATGCCATCATCTGAAAACGCATTATTGTTACAGAAAAGTTTCACCTGACTAGTATTAAAGTTGCTTACATCTAAAGTTGTGAGGCTACTACAACCATAAAACATTCCGTACATCTCAGTTACACTTCTGGTATCAAAACCACTTACATCAAGTGTTGTTAATCCACTACACCCTCTAAACATGCTTGCCATACTTACCGCATTACTTGTATTAATGTTTTTTACATTTAAATTTACTAAACTTGAACATCCAGAAAACATTTTACAAAAACTTGTAGCCTTAGATGTATCCCAACTTGATATATCTATATTTTCTAAACTAGTACAGTCTTGAAAAGTCCCGTTAGCTCGCCATGCTTCATTACTGCAAAAAGATTTTACTTCACTGGTATTAAATTTGCTTACATCTAATGTTTTTATGCTGGCGCAGTTATAAAACATCCCTTGAATGTCTGTTACATAGCTTGTATCAAATTTGTTCAAATTTATTTCTATTATTTCTTTGCAACCGCCAAACATAAAATTCATTTTATTTGCACCATATGTACTAAAATTGTCAAATTTTATGTTTTTTACGCTTGATAAATTTTGAAATAAATACCCTGCATTTTTATTTGTTGCTATTATTTCTGGACTTAAAAAGGTTAATTTATATAATCCATTTCCATCTGTATCTGTGTAATACCCCATTATGCTTTTGTCTTGCTTTTCTGATGCGTCAAAACTTAATTCATTTATTGTGCCTTCTGGTGGTTGTGTTCCTTGTGCAAATTCTATTTCTTCTATTTTTTCTTTTGTTATTGTTCCTCTTAAATACGTTTTTATTGCTTCTGAACTTGCGGTTGCCATTAGTCTATTTGGTTCTGCTATTTTAAAGTTTATATATGAGCTTAATATTGTTTTTTCTGGTATTGTTTGATTTTTATATTTAAATGTTATATATAGCTCTTTTGTTTCTTTTGCTCCTATTGTTTCTCCTATACTAAATCCACTTATCTCAAATACTATGTCTGGATTGTCATAAAATTCTTCGTCATACAGTACTGCTACAAATGGATATGTTTCTTCTGAATTGTTATATATTGTTACTTTATATTTTATTTCTGAGTTTGGATTTTGTTCTGAAAGTGATATCAAGCTTTGTAGCATTGTTCCTCTATAGTATTCTATATTGGATGCATCTACGTTTGCATCTACTCCACTTACATATGTTACATCTGTTATGAATACTCCATTTTGTGTTGTTGCTGTTATTCCTCCTGTTATTTCTGCTGTTACAGAATTTATTGCGGAATAGCCTATTCCTATAAATAATATTGCTCCTAATAACACAAATAGTATTAATGATTGTTTACTAAATTTTATATAAAATATTGGTGTGTGTACAGCACCAATAACTTTAAATTTCTTGTCGTTATATTTCACATTTTTCTCCTTGTGATCTTCTTTTTTAGTAATTTCTTCGAAGTGCGGGCGATTAAAATCGCCCCTACAACTTATTTCTTTGCTTTTTGTTTTTTATTTTTTGCTTTTTCTCTTAATTCATTCCTTATTTCTTTTACTCCTAATACATAAACAAATAAAACGTCATTATTTATTATCATAAATTTTGTTCTTTCTTCATTCTCTGCATACATTAGTATAGGCGCTTGTATTGTATCTCTCATTTCTAATATTTCGTTAAATGTGCCTATTTTTAAAATTTTATATCCTTGTAAGTTTTCTTCGCTACTTATTTTTTGTATATTACTTTTATAGTTAAATAATATTTTTCTTAACTCTTGCTCGTACATAGTTTCTGCGCTTCTTGTTTCTAACATATATTTTATAAACATTAGTAATATTATTATTCCTATGGTTAAAATTGAAACTCCTGTTATTAAAACGTATGTTAGGTCACCATATTGGCTTTCTTGTATTAGCATTTTTCCTTCGCCTTTTACTACATTTGTTGCTATGCTTACATCTACTGTTTTGGTGGTTAGTGGTACATTTAGTGTCATTACCTTTTCATCTTTATTTACTTGGCTTCCATCATATTTATTTATTACATGTAAATACATATTTACAGATAAGGTACTATTAGTGTTACTTAAATTATATACTGTTATAAATTTACTTATTTTTCTGTTATATTCATTATAGTCTATGGTGAATTTTTCGTCTATTTCCAATTGTTTCGAGTTTGTTTCTGTTGCTGGTTTACTTGCTATTTCTTCTTCAATTGTATATATTGAGTTTTCTCTGCTACCTTCCTTTACCTCTATTTGGCTAAGTATTTTATAATCATATATATAGTCTTGTTCTTCTTTTAAATCTAATTTATATTTAAATTCGGCTTCTATATCTTTTATTATACTTGCAACTACTCCTGTGCTTCCCTCCAAATATTCTCCTGTATAGAATTCATTTTCGTTTAGTCTTATTTTATATTCTACTTCTGCATTTTCTTTGTATTCGTTATAATAGTTTTTACTTAATATTGCATATGTTGCTATAAGAATAATAGCTACTAGTATTACTACAAAACTTCCTACAGCTAATTTTATTTTGTGTCTTCTTCTCTTTCTCTGATGTTGCAATATAGTATCTTGATTTACTTCTCCCATCTTTTTATCCTCCGATTTTTACTTATTAATTATGTCGTTTAATAATAGTGTAATTTTTCCTATATATGGTATTTTACCTTTAACTATTCCAACTATGTTTTTTTGTGTTCTAAAGCCTTTATCTTCCTGTTGGTTTGCATCCCCTTTTGTATAATATCTTATTTCTTCTCCAACACTCTTTTTATCAATTATTCTATGAATCACAAAAACATTTTCCGTTTTAAATACAATTATTTCTCCTATTTCTAGTTCTTCTTTTTCATAGCGTTCATATATTATAATATCGCCTTTATTTATAGTACCTGTCATACTTCCTGTGCCTATTACTAAAGTTCCATATCTAAATCTGCAAGAAACTACCATTATTAGCAGTGATACTAATATACACAGTATTATGCATATTATCATTTCTTTTCTTTTTTCACTCACTGCTACAATCTGCACTCTTTTTGAGTACAAATTCTCTAGCAAAACATATGTCACGTATGGCACAACAATTCCTATTATTGCTCTAAATAATATATCTATGTCTGGTGTTATTGGTATAATATACATATACATTAATGTTATTATTCTATAACATATTACTGCTTTGTAATTTCCGTATTTTGTTACAATATAGTTGTACAGCACATTGTTAGCTATTGCAGTAAATATTGTATAGCTGACTAATGTAAAATAATCTTTTAATGTTTTTATACTGCTTATATTTGTTGATATTATTATTTCTAATAATATCATTGCTATTAAAATTATTAGATTAGCCTTTTTTTGTTGTTTTATTAATATCTGTTTTCTAATAATTTCTGATGATATTATTATTACTACATATGGTATTATATAGTTTATTATAGACCATTTGCTAAATTTTACTACAGAGCTATAAAAGCCCAATTTTATTCCTAGCATATATAAAATTGCTACATAAATTATAGCAATTGTACTTACTAAAAGTATCATCTGCTTTTTATATATAGTTTCTGTTTTTTGGCCTTTAATAAATTTTATTGCTATTACCATAAATACTAATAATACTGTCATTATTATTGTTCTTGTTATATATTCATTAAAAATGAGAGCTAAAAGGAGAACTAAAATTAATGAAAACTCTATTATATATAATCTAAGTCTATCACTATTCATAATTCCTCCTTTTGCTTTTCTTATCCATTTTAATAATTATGGTTGTACTGGATCTGCATTAATTGACATATTTACTGTTGTTGCTACTGGATCATCAGTTACTGGTGTTTTTATTAGTTCAACTGTTAGTTCTACTTCTACAGTTGCATCTTTTGCTAATTCCATTGTATTGTTCTCTGCTAATCCTGTAACTGTTTTTGTAGCTTTAAAATAAGTTGTGTTTTCAACTACTGGGTCATTTACAGTTAATTTAGCTGTTAAATCTGGGCTTGCATTTTTTATTGTGTATTTAGCTGTTACTTTATCTCCTTTTGCTGTTAAGCCTGCAACTTCAAATTTAGCATTTGTATCATCTGTTAATGTTGCTGTTGCTGTTACACTTGCGTCAAGGTTTTCACCTTTTGTTACTGTAGGAGTACCTTCAAATCTTACTACAAAGTTTCCTTGTTTAGTTGTTGCACCTGCAGTACCAGAGATTTTCAAAGGTATAGTTGTTATTGCTGCATATCCAATTCCTATTGCTAATATAGCAACTAGCACTACTATCCCTATAACTTTCTTTTTATTATTCATGATTTTTCCCTCCTTTGTTTATATAATACTATTTATTAATCTATAAATCAATACTTTTTTGTTTCTTGTTTATTGTTAAATTGGCTTAAACGGTTTTAATTTATTACATTTCGGGCTATATATTACATTTCAATTGCGTTTGTATTACATTTTCATTACAAACATTGCATAATAAAAAACAACCAGCTTGCATTGTCTGATTGTTTTAGCAGTAAAATTTGATTCGAGGAATATCATTAGAAATTATATTAAAATAAGATAAATAATAATAAAATAGCTTGTATCCTTAGATACAAACTATTTACAGTAATTTTTCTATGGTAGCGAGGGGGGGATTCGAACCCTCGACCTGTCGGGTATGAACCGAATGCTCTAGCCAACTGAGCTACCTCGCCATATGATAAAAAATTAAAGCCCCATATGTTGTATGGTGGCTTGAAGTGGAATCGAACCACTGACACGAGGATTTTCAGTCCTCTGCTCTACCAACTGAGCTATCAAGCCAGTTATTTTTGCCTATATAATAAAAAAATGGCGACCTGGAACGGGCTCGAACCGTCGACCTCTAGCGTGACAGGCTAGCGTTCTAACCAACTGAACTACCAGGCCATAGATTTTTATATATAGAAATGGTGGGCGCAATAGGGCTCGAACCTATGACCTCCTGCTTGTAAGGCAGATGCTCTCCCAGCTGAGCTATGCGCCCATTTCCTACGACTTCCTTAGTATACTAAATTTATTACAAATTGTCAATACATTTTTTGAAATTTTCAAAATATTTTTTTCACAATTAGGGACTGTCCCCTATTGTGAAATTTACTCCTATTATTCCTCCTATTATCCCTGCTAAGATTGCTGAAATTATCATTATTATGGACTTGAGGCTTAGCTGAAGTCCAGAAAACACTATGCTTGATGAAACATATAAAAAAGTTATATATATTAATCCTACCATGCCTCCATTTATCATACCATTTTTATTTATTTTTCTTGTACTTTTTGCGCTCCCTATTAGAATACTTATAGCTGTTATTATAATTACTATTGGTGTTATTGTACTTTCTGGTATATTAGAATATGTTAGTATTGTTGCAAATATAAATAAAAAAATAAATGTTAATATAATTGCAAAAAGACTTCCTTTTACTATTCTAATTATGTTTTGCTCTTGTTTACTTCTTTCCATTTTATTTATTTTTTCCATTGTGACCTCCTTTAGTTTTTTATAATTATTCTTTTACATTTGTATTCTTGTTTTTGTGTTTTAGAACAATTGCTTTTTACAAAAAAAATAATGTGCTTATAGCACACTATTTTTTTATTATTTATTTTGTTCAAGGTAGTCTTCTATATTAATTTCCTTGCCTTCATATACCATATAATATTTATTCACTCCTGCACTTAATACTGAATAAACGTTTTTTAGTGCAAATTGTATTTTTGTTTTTCCTGTTCCATCAACTAATCCATATGCATTATTCTTTTTTGCAACAATTAGTTCATATTTTGGTATTACGACTACAGGGTCTGCTATAGATTTATACTTTTCTGTACAACCTATTTCATCATATTCCAAACCTAAAACCTCTTGCCCATCTGTGTTATACATTCCCCATTTTTTATCTTTCATGACAGGAATATATTTATCTAGCATTATATATTGATTATCTATAGAAGGATATTTAGTAGCGTCAACACCTATTTGGTCGTATTCTGAATATACTATTGTTTTTCCTTCTTTATTTATTATTCCAAATTTTTTGTTTATAGCCACTAAGTATAGTTGATTATTTATTTGCTCTATATTGTCATACTCTGGTGGAATTATAGGGGTTGCTTCATATGTTATTATTCCAACTTTATTATCATCTGTTTTAACTATAAAGCTTTTTAATGATTCGATAAATTTTATGCTTTTATATTTTGTACCTATTATAGTTTGCCCTTTTAAATCACAAACTCCAAATTTCTTCTCATCATTTTTTACAACCATCATTCCATATAATATTGCTTTTTGATTACTATAATTAACATCTTCACCTACAAGTGCCGAAGTTTTTTC
Organism: Clostridiales bacterium; assembly: GCA_003534295.1. Classification (GTDB taxonomy): domain Bacteria; phylum Bacillota; class Clostridia; order TANB77; family CAG-508; genus DNVW01. Next base: position 15,647 of record DPDV01000009.1, on the reverse strand, counting down.
GAATTTTGTACCTTGAGCCGTATATGATGTTACTAATTTTGAAAGTGTATATATATCTATTTTATTATTTTCTTTGTTGTATGAAATTGCTACATTACATCCATTTGATATACCATTTATAGATGCATATAATTCTCCATTAATTTTTTTTACTGGTTCATCAATTTCAAAATATTCGTAATTACTTACTTCATTTGTTGTAATTATCTTTTTATAAATCTGATTAGAATCTAACACATATGAGGTAACCTCATCTTTATTTTTTATATAACATTTGTTTTTGTCTTCTATGTATGATTGTTTGTATTCTCCATCAAACACTTCATATCCCACCTGTTTAGCAAATGTTTTTATTGGAATGTATATTTTGTCTCCTTCAAAAACTATTTTGCTATCCATTATTTTTGTATTGTCTGCACCATCAATAAATATTTTTAACGCTTTTTTCTTCTGAACATATAAAAGTCCTATTAAAATAATTATTAAAATTGAAATCACACTTAATATAACAATAGTGGTTTTAAGTGTTTTTTTTATCTTTTCTTCATTGCTAGATTTCATGTTTCTAATACCAGTAAGATCCATATTTTATTACATTCCTTTCTTTCAGGTTCGCTTTTTCTAGCTCGTAACCATTTTTTATTCTTTTGTATAACCATATTTAGCGTAAAATTCTTTTTTAAAATTCAGCAAGTTGTCATTCTCTATTTCTATTCTAACTCTTTCCATTAATTTAGTCAAGAATCTTAAATTGTGAATTGATAATAATCTTACTCCCAATATTTCATTTGCTTTTATCAAATGTCTTATATATGCTCTTGTATAATTTTTACAAGTATAGCAGTCACATTCTGAATCAAGTGGTCCCCAATCTTTTGCATATACTGCATTTCTTACTACCACTTTTCCATTAGATGTCATTGCTGTTCCATTTCTAGCAATCCTTGTTGGCAATACACAATCACACATATCTATTCCAGCAAGAGCTGCCTCTATTAGGTAATCTGGACTACCAACTCCCATAAGGTATCTAGGTTTATTTTCTGGCATTAATGGAGTGGTATATTTTAATATTCTTAGGAATTCTTCAGTTGGTTCTCCTACACTTATTCCTCCTATTGCATATCCTGGAAAATCCAATTTAATTAAGTCTTCTGCACTTTGCTTTCTTAAATCTTCATAAAATCCGCCTTGTATTATTCCAAATAGCCCCTGTTTATCTGTATTTTTGTGTGCTTCTTTACACCTAACAGCCCACCTTGTTGTTCTTTCCATTGATTGTTTTGTATATTCATATGTAGCTGGGTATTCAACACATTCGTCAAATGACATTATTATATCTGCTCCCAACGCTTCTTCTATTTCCATTACTTTTTCTGGTGAAAAGAAGTGTTTACTTCCATCTAAATGTGACTTGAACTCCACCCCTTGTTCTGTTATAGTTCTTAAATCACTTAAGCTAAAAACCTGAAAGCCTCCACAATCTGTCAGTATTGGTCTGTCCCACCTCATAAAATTATGCAATCCGCCTGCTTCTTTTACTAATTCATGTCCTGGTCTTAAGTATAAATGATATGTATTTGATAATATAATTTGTGCTTTTACTTCTTCTTTTAGTTCTTCAGGTGTTAAAGATTTTACTGTTGCCTGTGTTCCTACAGGCATAAAAATTGGTGTTTGTATGTCTCCATGTGGAGTATGTACTATTCCTCTTCTAGCACCACTATTTTTGTCAACATGTAATAATTCATATGTTATTGCTGATTTCATTCTTGTTTCCTTTCCTAAAATGCAAATAATTTTTTATATATTTAATTGTTTTATAATATAGCCATTGCATCTCCAAAAGAAAAAAATCTATATTTTTCTTTGACCGCTTCCTCATATGCATGCATTATATAATCTTTACCTGCTAACGCTGACACTAGCATTATTAAAGTAGATTCTGGTAAATGAAAATTTGTAATTAAACCATCTATACATTTAAATTTATAACCTGGATAGATGAATATTCCTGTATCTGCTTCTATTGGTTTTACATATCCATTTTCATCTGCAATACTTTCTAACACTCTACAAGAAGTTGTTCCAACAGCTATTATTCTGTGTCCTTCTTTTTTTGCTTTATTTATTTTTTCTACATCTTCTTGTTTAATGTAAAAATGCTCTGTATGCATAGCATGTTCTTCTACATTTTCTTCTTTAACTGGTCTAAAGGTACCTATTCCCACATGCAATGTTACATTTGCTATATCTATTCCTTTTTGTCTAATCTCTTCTAATAACTCATTTGTAAAGTGTAGACCAGCTGTTGGCGCCGCTGCTGAGCCTTCATACTTTGCATACACTGTCTGATATCTATCTTTTTCTTTTAGTTTTTCGTGAATATATGGTGGTAATGGCATAAGTCCAATTTTATCTAAAATTTCGTTAAAAATTCCTTCATATGTAAATTTAACTTTTCTATTTCCACCATTCATTATTTCTAATATCTCTGCCTGTAATATTCCATTTCCAAATATTACTTTTGTTCCTTCTTTTAAACGTCTACCCGGTCTAACCATAACTTCCCAATAGTCGCCTTCAATTCTATTCAAAAGTAAAAATTCTACATTTATTCCTGTTTCTTCTTTTATTCCATATAGTCTTGCTGGTATTACTTTTGTATTATTTCTTACAAGACAGTCTCCTGGTTTTAGATAATTTATTATATCTTTGAATATTTTGTGTTCTATTGTTTTATTCTTTTTATCTAAAACCATTAATCTTGACTCATCTCTATTTTTTATTGGAACCTGTGCAATTAGTTCTTGTGGCAGATTATAATTAAAATCTGATACTTTCATTTTGTTACTCCTTAATTACTTGACTGCATCTATGGCATATTGTAGGATTTTCTTTGTCTTCTCCTACTGTTGTAGAATACATCCAACATCTTTCACATTTTTCTCCTTCTGCCATTTCTACTTTTATGCCGATTTTTTCTTTTTCTTTTCTCAAATTTTCTTCAACCTGTAAATCTGAAACAATAAATACTGTTTTTAATATTTCTAAATTATTTTTTATAAACTCGTAATCTTTGTCATTTGCATATAATGTTATCTTTGCATTCAAAGAGTGTCCTATAATTTTGTCTGCTCTTGCTAACTCTAAGTTTTTAGATACCAACTCTTTTAGTTCTAATATCTTATTCCATTTCTCTGTTAGTTCTTTATTGTCATATTGTTCATTAACCTCTGGGAAATATGTTAGCATAACACTTTCTACTTGTTCATTTTTCGTGTGTGGCATATATTTCCATATTTCTTCAGCTGTATAGCATAAAATTGGAGCTAATATTTTTACTAATGTATTTAATATTTCATACATTGTTGTTTGTGCTGCTCTTCTTTCTATAGAGTCCTTTTTAGAAGAGTATAATCTATCTTTTATTATATCTAGATAAAAATTACTCATATCTGTTACGCAAAATTGATTTATATCGTGATATACAATATGAAAATCGTACTTGTCATAATTATTCGTACAATCTTTAATAAGTTTATTTAGCCTTGTTAAAGCCCATTTATCTATTTCTTGTAACTTATTATATTCTACAGGTTCTTCTGGGTTATAGTCAGAAATATTGCCTAATATATATCTTGCTGTGTTTCTTATTTTTCTATAAACTTCTGCTATTTGTTTCATAATATCTTGTGATACAGTTATATCTGATTTAAAGTCTGAAGATATTACCCATAGTCTTAGTATATCTGCTCCGTATTGTTTTATTGCATCTTGTGGATTTACACCATTACCTAATGATTTAGACATTTTTCTTCCATCCATGTCTATTAAAAATCCATGTGTTAAAACTTGTTTATATGGTGATTGACCTGTTGTTGCAACTGCTGTTAACATAGATGATTGGAACCATCCTCTATATTGGTCATTTCCCTCTAGATATAAATCTGCTGGATATGGTAAACCTCTTTCAACCAATACGCCTTGATGTGAAGAACCAGAGTCAAACCAAACATCCATAATGTCAGTTTCTTTTTTAAAGTGTGTATGCCCACATTCACATTTTGCACCTTCTGGCATCAACTCTTCTTCTGTCATATCAAACCAAGCATTAGACCCTTTTTCTCTAAATATTTTTTGAATTTTTTCTATGCTTTCTTTTGTAATATATTCTTTTCCACATTCTTTGCAATAGAATATTGGTATTGGTACACCCCATGTACGTTGTCTAGAAATGCACCAGTCACTTCTATCTTTTACCATGTTTAATATTCTATCTTCTCCCCATGTTGGAATCCAATCAACTTTCTTTATTTCTTCTATAGCTTTTTCTCTAAAGCCATCTATTGAAGCAAACCATTGATCTGTTGCTCTAAATATAATTGGATTTTTACATCTCCAACAATGTGGATATGAGTGAACTAATTCTTCTTTTTGCAATAATGCATTATTTTCTTCTAGCCATTTAATTATTTCTGCATTTGATTTTTCATAGAATAACCCTTTAAATGGTCCTGCTCCTTCTGTCTGATAGCCTTTTCCATCTACTGTTACTACTATTTCTAATCCATTTTTCATTCCACAAAGATAATCTTCTTTACCATAACCAGGTGCAGTATGTACAGCCCCTGTACCTGTACCCAATTCTACCAATATTGTATCTTCACTACCTAATACAACTTTTGAGTTTCTGTCTAAAAATGGATGTTTACATTGTATTCCTTCTAGATCTTTCCCCTTTAATTGTTTTATAGTTTTATAATTTTCTATTTTAGCTAGTTGCATTACTTTATCTACAAGTTCTGTTGCTATTACTAATTTTTCTTTTCCCGTGTCTACAACACTATATTCAAATTCTTCTCCTACAGTTATTCCTGTATTTCCTGGAAGTGTCCAAGGCGTAGTAGTCCAAATTACTATATATGTGTCTTTTTCATCTAACTTTCCTTTTCCATCTGCCACCCTAAATTTTACATATATTGATGTTGTTTTTACATCAGCATATTCTATTTCTGCTTCTGCTAATGCTGTTTCACAGTCTGTACACCAGTATACAGGTTTTAGACCTTTATATATATAACCTTTTTGGTACATTTCTCCAAATACGCCAATCTGTCTTGCCTCAAATTCTGGCTTTAATGTTATATATGGGTTTTCCCAATCGCCTAAAACTCCTAATCTTCTAAATCCCTCAGTTTGTTTTTGAACAAAACCTAATGCAAAGTCTCGACATGTATTTCTAAATTTTGTAACTCCTATTTCATCTTTATTAAGCCCTAATACTTGTATTGCTCTTTTCTCTGTTGGCAATCCATGTGTATCAAAACCTGGTATAAAAGGAGTATAATACCCTTTTAAATTTTTATATCTTACCACCGTATCTTTAAGTACCTTATTTAAAGTATGTCCTAAATGGATTTCTCCATTTGCATATGGAGGTCCATCATGTAATACAAATGGTGTTTTTCCCTCATTCTTCTTTAACATTTTTTCATACAGTCCATTGTCATACAACTCTTCTTTTATTTTTGGTTCATTTTCTGGTAAATTTCCTCTCATCGGAAAATCTGTACTTGGCAAGTTAAGTGTTTTGCCATAATCTTTTTTTTCTTCTTCCACTTTATTTTCCCCTTCCTGTTCTTTTTTAGTAATTTCTTCGAAGTGCGGGCGATTAAAATCGTCCCTACATTTTTCAATGTATGTTAAAAACCATTCCGCCCTTTTTAGGACGAAATGGTTTTGTTTCCGCGGTACCACCTAAATTAGATAATTTAATATTATCTCTCTTAATATCTTTAACGCAAGATTTACGGTTTAATTTACTTATTTCTGTTCAATTAAACAACATAAAAGGTGATAATATATATTTTTCATATACCAAAATTTCAGCAAGTATTTGGCTCTCTAAATATTACTAATTTATATACCGTGTCCTTTATTATCGCTTTTTTTATAATTATTTCATATAGTAACACTTTTTTGCTTATTTTTCAAGTGTTTGTGTTGTTATTTTAATAATAATATTAATAGTGTTCCTATTAACATTCCTTGTTTCATTTCTTCTGTTATCTCAAATTCGCTTTCTGTTGCATTTTTTACTTCTTCTGCTGTTGCTTCACTAATCTTCATCTTTTTTATGTCTTGATATTTAAAATTAACCTTATATTCTATTTCTTGTCCCGGTTCCAAATTTTCTATTTTTAAATATTTATTTCCTATATTCACATCTCTAAGTGTAGAAAATTCAAATTTTATGTACTTTTCATTAATTGTTTCTTCTGTATTATTTTTTATCTTTCCATTTACATATCCATTAACATAGGTTGCTTTTGCTTGTTCAATAGTTATGTTAGGATTTTCTACTTCTATTTTACTATCCTCTATTGCCTTGTATGTTCCATTTATATATAAATAAATCATTACATTTGAAAATACAAATAATAGTGCAATTATTAAGATATACATTATTATATTGTGCATTCTTTTTCTTTTATCTATGCACCAAAAGTCCATATAATCACTCATTTTGTTCCCCTTTCTTATTTATATAGGAATTTTATATTTTTCTAAATACTCCTCCAACTTTTCCTAGAATTTGGCAATCTGGAACTATAATAGGATCCATTGTACTATTTTCTGGTTGCAATCTTATATGGTCTTTTTCTTTATAAAATGTTTTTACTGTTGCTTCATCTCCTATTAAAGCTACAACTATTTCACCATTTTCTGCTGTGTTTTGTTTTTTTACTAAAATATAATCTCCATTTAAGATTCCAGCTTCTATCATGCTTTCTCCTCTAACTGTTAGCATAAAGCTTTCACAATTTCCAACAAAGTCTAGTGGAATTGGAAATGTATCTGTTACATTCTCAACTGCTAAAATAGGTTCTCCAGCTGTAATTTTTCCAATTACAGGAACCTCTACCATTTCTTTACCTGTATATAGATTTTTAGGTTCTGCCTTTTTGTTTCTTTCTTTTCCGTCTTCCCCTTTTAGTAATCTTAATGTTCTACCTTTTTGTTCTTCTTTTTTAATATACCCCTTTTGCTCTAGTCTAGATAAATATCCATGTACCGTAGCAGTAGATTTTAGATCAACAGCTTCTCCTATCTCTCTTACTGATGGTGGATAACCGTTTTTGTTTATTTGCTTTTCTATAAATTTTAATATTGCCTTTTCCCTTTTATTAATGCCAGTTTTTAGTTTTTTTTCTCTCACTATAAATCACTCCTTCTTTTATCTGCCAATATAATATCATACAAACAAATAAATGTCAAACAAAAGTTTTAAATTTTAATCATACCATTCTAATTCCCAATCCACTACTCTTACAGTATCACCTTCTTGTACCCCTGCTTTTTTCAACGCTTGATTTACTCCTAAGTCATCTAAGCATTTATGGAAATAATGTAGTGATTCATTGTCTTCTACATTTACTCTTCTCATTACCCTTTGTACTGCTGGACCGTCAACAACAAAGATTTTTCCTTCTTTATATATTGTAAATTGTGATTCATCTTTTAATTCATATATTTTTTTATCTTTTTCTACTTCTACAAGATCTTCTTTTGGTAATTCTTTCAATTCTTGCGAAACCTTATTTAAAAGTTCTTTTATTCCTTCTCCTGTAACTGCTGATATTTTAAATATTTCCAATTTTTCTTTTTTAGCTAATTCGCTTAATTCTTTATAAAGTGTTTCATCTTGCATACTATCTATTTTGTTTGCTACTATTATCTGCTTTCTTTTGCTTAATTTTTCACTATATTTTTTTAGCTCATTGTTTATAATCTTAAAGTCTTCTACTGGATTTCTTCCTTCCGAGCCAGATACATCTATTACATGTAATAACAATCTTGTCCTCTCTATATGTCGTAAAAATTGAAGTCCTAACCCTGTTCCTTCGCTTGCACCTTCTATAATTCCAGGTATATCTGCAATTACAAAGCTGTCTCCATATTCACTCTTTACAACTCCCAAATTAGGTTCTAATGTTGTAAAGTGATAATCCGCTATTTTAGGCGTTGCTGATGTTGTTACTGATAAAAATGTTGATTTGCCTACATTTGGAAATCCAATTAGTCCAACATCTGCTAATAATTTTAATTCAAGTATTAATTCTTTTTCTTCCCCTTTTTCTCCTTGCTGTGAAAATCTAGGAGCTTGTCTGGTTGAAGTTGCGAAGTGTGAATTTCCTTTTCCACCTCTTCCTCCTAATATAATTAGCTCTTTTTCGCCTTTTTCCGACAAATCTGCCAATACTCTTCCAGTGGCTGAATCCTTTATTATAGTTCCCAATGGTACTTTAATAGTAAGATCTTCCCCACTTTTTCCATATCTATGTCCGCCTTCTCCATTATTACCATTTTCCGCTTTAAATTTCTTTTTGTATCTAAAATCTATTAATGTATTAGCGTCTGGATCCACTGCAAAGTAAACATCTCCTCCTTTGCCTCCATCTCCTCCATCTGGTCCTCCTGCTGCTACATACTTTTCACGACGAAAAGAAACAGCTCCATTACCTCCATCGCCTGCTTTTACAATTATTTTTACATAGTCAGTAAACATTATCTTCCTTCTTTCATATATTCTTTTTTAGCTTTTAAAAATTCTTTTGTCTTTATCATTTCCATCTTTTTTTCATCTATTTTTCTTTTGCATAAATGACAAAATCGCTTCGTCTAAAATGTCCTTTAATAATCTAATTTCATTGCTTTTTTTACTTTTTTCATTGTTTCTTTAGCTGTTTTTTGAGCTTTGGCTGTTCCTTCCATTAATATTTTATCTACTATTTCTGGGTGTTCTTCATAATATGCTCTTTTTTCTCTCATTGGCTTTAGAAATTCGTTAATATTTTTTGCTAATTGCTTTTTGCACGCTACACATCCTCTTTCTCCTGCTCTACATTCTTTACAAACTGTAGAATATTCTTCTAAATTTGTAAACAAGTTATGATAATATGCAACCATACATATATTTGGATTTCCCAAGTCATCTTTTTTTATTCTATTAGGGTCTGTTACCGCGCTCATAACTTTTTTATTAACTTCTTCCTCACTGTCAGATAAATATATTGCATTTCCTAAGGATTTACCCATTTTTTCATTTCCATCTAGCCCTTTTATTCTTTTTCCTTTAGATAGCACTGCCTCTGGCTCTTTTAATGTCTCTCCATAAATACTATTAAATTTTCTTACTATCTCTCTACATTGTTCAATTAAAGGAAGTTGATCCTCTCCTACTGGTACTAGTTCGCCATCAAAACATGTTATATCTGCTGCTTGACTTACAGGATACCCCAAGAACCCATATGTTACACTTTCGCCAAATAGTTCTTTTTTCTGAGCTATTTCCGTCTTTACTGTAGGGTTTCTTTGCAGTCTTGCTATTGTAACTAGGTTTGAATAAAAGACTGTAAGTTCTGCTGTTTCTGGTATCATAGATTGAATATATATTGTGGTTTTCTCAGGGTCTATCCCTATAGATAAATAATCTAATGCTACTTGTCTTACATTTGCTCTGACTTTGTCTGGATTGTTAAAGTTATCTGTTAATGCCTGAACATCTGCTATTAATATATATAAATCATACTCTCCACTATTTTGCATTTCTACTCTCTTTTTTAAAGACCCAAAATAGTGCCCTATATGTAATTTTCCGGTTGGTCTATCTCCTGTCAAAACACGTTTTTTACTTTCCATAGTAAAATCTCCTTTTTTAAATTTATTATACATTTTTCTTATATAATTATAAGGTAAATATTGCCTATTTGCAAGTATTATGACAAAAAGCAGTAGAACTTTTTCTACTGCTTTTGGACAATTGGGGACTGTCCCTAATTGTTACCTTCTTCCACTGGATAAACACTGACTTTCTTTTTATCTCTTCCTAGTCTCTCAAATTTAACTTTTCCAGTTACTTTTGCATATAACGTATCATCACTACCAATTCCAACATTTGTTCCTGGATGGAATTTAGTGCCTCTCTGTCTAACTAATATATTTCCTGCTGGAACTATTTGTCCATCAGCTCTTTTTAGTCCTAAACGTTTAGATTCACTATCTCTACCGTTTTTAACACTACCTTGACCTTTCTTATGAGCCATGTTTTCTCACTCCCTTCATGTGCTTTATATCTCTTATTATGCTTCTTTTTTAGCAGTTGCCTTTTTTGCTGAAGCTTCCTTTACTTCTGCTTTTTCTGTAGGCATTTTTATCTTTGTAATTTCTACTTTTGTATATGGTTGTCTATGACCTTGTGTTCTTCTATAATTCTTTTTTGCTTTATATTTGTACACTAAGATTTTTTTACCTTTACCATGAGAAACTACTTTTCCTTCTACTTTTACACCTTTTACATAAGGAGCTCCTACTTCTACTTTTGAATCATTAGATACTAAAACTACATTATCAAATGTAACTTTTTTTCCTTCTTCGCCTTCTAATTTTTCAAAGAATACTACATCTCCTTCTGCTACTTTGTATTGTCTTCCACAGCTTTCAATTATTGCGTACATTACATGTACACCTCCTCTTATCCGAATACTCGCTAAGCATAAAATTCAAGGTAATTAGCTTTTAGCTAATATTTAGTTACCCGACCTAGGCGGCTTACAGTTAATTATTTTACCATATCTTGGAACATATGTCAACGTTATTGCAATATTTTTCCTTTTATGTTATACTTTAATTAATAATTTTTTAGTTTACTTATGATAAATATAGAGGATGTGATAAATGTGAATGAAATAAATATGAACATTCCAAAAGAGACTACAGATAACACAAATTGCCTTGCTTTAACTGTTAGAAAAGAATACCGTTTAGCATTGGCTCGTAATTTATTTGATAAAACTACTACAATTACCTGGAAAATTGGATTAGGAATTATTGTTCTTAATTTTTTAAATATGTTTTTATAAGTAAAAGAAGAAAACTTTATCTGTTTTCTTCTTTTTGTATGTTTCTTTTAAATATGCCCAATAATGCAGCTCTTATTTTTGAAAAGATATTTAATATCTTGTTATCTGTTTTAGCTAAAGAAAATTGTCCTGTTTTTCTCATTATATTAATTCGTTTATCTTCCAAATCTTTTATTTTGTTTGAATAATATTTGTTATATTCATTATCAAAGCTATTCATTCCATATATTTCTTTATAATTATACAAGTCTTTTCTATATGCTATTATATCATCTAGTGTTTCTATTCTTGAAAAGTATTTGTTAAAATATGAATTTAATATTAAATTTTCCAATTTTATATATGTCTCTTTTATTATTTTTCTGTTTGCTTCTATTTTTGCCATTGTTTTATATATTTCTTGCTCTGTTGTTGCATAATCTGTGTTTGCATTACTCGTTTGTTTATGCTTTTCTAAAAATTGAAATAGTTGTATATTTTCTTCTTCTGCATATAACATTTTATCTAATCCATTAATTATTGTTGTATAAGTTCCTTCTCCACAATTTTCCATTATTTTATATTCAAAATCATTTTTACAATTTAGTATACTGTCCAGAAAAATGTTTTCTCCCGTCACATAAATTAGTTGTAATATTAAATTGCACATTAACGGATATCTTTGTTCATTATACGTTTTAGCAACAACCTCATATTTTTCTATATATTCATATTTTTTTCCTTCTATTTTAGATGTTATATATTGTACTGCTGCTTCATTTAATCCTATTCCTGTTGCTTTAAATTCATTAAATTCGCAAACTCCCACTTTTTGGGTATTATTCTTTTTGTCTTTTACTGTTTGTATTGCATGTATAAATTCATGTATAACTCTTTCTGACAATTCTAAAATATCAATTTTTTTATCTATATATATAGAAGAATTATCGTGCAAAAAAACAACTCCATAATATTGGTTTGGTACATCAGCTATGTACATTGGCGTTTCTAACAACTTTGTTTTAATTTCCCTATAATTAATTTGCTCAAATTCACTTGCCAATATGTTTGCAACATTATCTACTATTTCTTCTTTAGCTTCAAATTCAATTTTTTCTATTACATTTATACCAGTTAGTTCAAATATTTTTTTATCATTCATATACATTACTCCTACTATTTTTATTATATAACATATATGAATTTATTTTATTACAAATAAATGTTATTTTTTTTACAATTATATTACACTATTGTCTAATCTTTAAAATTGTATGAAATTTTCCATATATTCTATCAAATGATGATAAATCATTATATTTCTTATGGATTTTATCACACTTTTGTAAATATACAAATTATAAAAAGGCCTAACTTATATAAAATTAGACCTTTTTTCCATTATTTTCTATGAATTTCTTGAAATATAATAAACAAACTTAACATTTCCTTTTAGTTCTGTAATTCCATTAGAATTTGAGGTTAAATATTCATTAATATTCCATGTCAATGTCTTTGTAGCACTATCATAGGTTATATAATAATTCTCCAAGTTTGCTTCACTACTGCATTCTACAATTACTTGGTCATTATGTTTTATAACTAATTTGTTTTCTTCATTTATTACCAATTCTTTAGACATTTGTATTTTTAATGTTCCATTTGTTATTTTTTTGCCTTCAAATATACCTGTTATTAATGTCTTAGATTGATTTTCTTCTGCTAATATATCTGTAAATTGCTTTACAAGTGTATCTGTATCACTTGCTTGATATACTTTACCATTTGATGACATATTTTTAAGCAGTCCATATGGTGAATCATCTTTTATAGGGTTTGGAACTGTAGCATACTCAGGTCCAAATCCAATTGTATATAAGCTGGCGCCTTTTGCTTTTATAGGTGTTGCCTTATCATTAACACCAGAATAATCTATATTTTCGTTTCTATTCTTTTCTGATGGTTTTCCATCACTCAAGAATATTACGACATTATTATTATTTTTGTATTGTTCTGTTGTTGCTAACCCGTTTGTTCCGAAAATCTTCTCATTTGTCTTATCTAAGGCTTTTTTCATATAGGTTCCATATCCGCTTGGTTTATCACCTATAGAAATTTTATTAATTGCTTCTAGCAAGTCTTCATAATTTTGTCTTGTTGCTGTTGTTTTATTTCCTTTAAATTCTAGTAACCATGCCTTATTGTTAAATGCTACTACAGAAACTGTAGAATTTGCATTCTGTCCGTTTGCATAGAAATTCTCTATAAATGTTTTTGTAGCATTTTTAGCAGCTGTTAATCTTCTCTTAGCCAACTCTGCTGTTTTTTGTTTATTGTTATCTATTGACCAGTTCATACTAGAAGATAAGTCCATAACAATTACAATGTTAGAATCTGTTGTATTCTTTTTGCCTTCTGTCATTTCTACAACTTCTATTGACTTTTCTTCAACTGTTTTTTCTGCTATGGCTGTAATGTCCTTTTCTTCTCCTGCACCTTCTGGTAGGCTTACTGTGTTTGTTACAGTCTTTCCTATTGTATTTCCTTTAAGTTTTGCGGTAAATGTTAATGTTAGTTCAGCTGGTAGCATTTCTCCTTTTTCATCCAAAGTTCCAGCATCAATGTTTATAGAATCCCATATAATCTTACCTTCTGAATATTTTCCTCCTGAAGTTATTGAATCTTCTATAATCTTAATTCCTTCTTCTGATAGGTCTATTTCTGTTGGTAATGTATCTGTTACAGTTGTAGTGATTCCTTTTAATCCATTGTTTCTTACCGTTATAGTATATTCAATATTATCTCCTGCATTTACACTATTATTTGTTGCTTCTTTCTTTACTGAAAGCACTTCTTTTATATAATAAACATTTATTATATTCTTTGTTGCATCTTCGCAAATAGTAATTTTTCCAGAAGATGGATCAACTTTTTCAAATGTAAATCCATTACTTTTATCCATGTATCCAACTTCTGAACCGTATTCTGCTTCTTCATTTATTCCAGCTTTCGGATCTATTTTGCCGTTATAGTAATAGTTTACTGTATATTGATATTTTTTAGCTTGCCATTGAGCTACATATGTTGCATCGGCAGTTACTTTTTCTTCTACTTCAGGTGTCCACTTCATAAATTCATAACCAATTCTTACAGGATCATTTCCAAATTTTGGAGTATCGTCATTGTAGTTTAACCCTGATGTTACTTTATCTTCAAATATAGTTTCATTTTCAACACCATCTGTATATCTTACAGTAAACTGTTGCTTGAAATATAACTTTAATATTAAGCTTCCATCTCCTGCTATATTTCCGCTCAAAATATTTTCTGGATATTCTTGATCAAACACATATTTTTTACCATTATATGTCAATTGATTTTTATCGTTTTCTGTAACGCTTACAGTTTCTCCTGTCGTTCCTGTTCTTGTTTCTTTAATAGCAGTTGTATCCTTATACTCTCCATTTATTTGATAGTAATATTCTACTGTATATTTTGTATCTATTTTTGCAGTAAAACTTCCTTCGATTTCTACATTGCTTGCTGGCATTGTGAAATCTTTTATACTCCAACTACTAAATTCATATCCTGGTGCTGTTGCATTTTCTGCTACCTTAACTTTTGCTCCATATTTATATGTTGCTTTTGCTGGTAACTCACTTGCTCCTGTTGGAACATTTCCTACATACTTATATATTACTTCGTAACTATTTCTTGTATAATATAGTCTTATTACTAAATCGTTATTTGCTGGCACTTTTGCACCTTTATTTTCTGTTTTGTCATCATCAAATGTAAATCCAGTATAATCTTCTTTAGCTGTATAACTTGTTTCTGTTCCTGCTAAAACATCTTTAATAATATCTTCGTCAACTTTAGTATATGACTCGCCATCCAAATTTTCTGTATAATGTTCTATTGTATAATAGTATTTTACAATTGTATTTGGTTTATCTGTAATTTCATTATTATCTATTTTTGCAGTATTTGTAATTTCTGATACTCCACCCTCTACTACAACTTCTAATGTTAATTCGACCGATTTTCCTGCTTTTACTTCTACATCTGACCATGTCATTGTATTTGTTGCTTTATTATATCCAGTTGTGTTTTCGTCTTTTATTCTTGTTCCTGTTGGGATTTCATCTGTTACTGTTACTGTTCCATCTGCATTTCCATTATTTGTTAATGTAATTGTAT
>DPDV01000009.1:0-324 GCA_003534295.1 Clostridiales bacterium | reverse complement strand
TTATGTTTGCAACTTTTGTTTCTGGTTTTTCTGGTATTTCTTTGTTATCTATTTTTGCAACGTTCTTTACTGTATCTGTTGTATCATCTTTGACTACAACTTCTAATGTTAATTCGACCGATTTTCCTGCTTTTACTTCTACATCTGACCATATCATTGTATTTGTTGCTTTGTTATTATATCCAGTTGTGTTTTCGTCTTTTATTCTTGTTCCTGTTGGGATTTCATCTGTTACTGTTACTGTTCCATCTGCATTTCCGTTATTTGTTAATGTAATTGTATATGTTAATGTATCTCCAACTTTTGCTTCTGTTTTGTCTACTG
>DPDV01000001.1 GCA_003534295.1 Clostridiales bacterium | reverse complement strand
GAATTTACTTTTTCAATTGACCTTGAATAAAAAATGAAAAAAAATTAAAAAAACTATTGACATATTAAAATAAATACTTTATACTTATACTTGCGTTGAACAAATGCGCCCTTAGCTCAGTTGGTCAGAGCAACCGGCTCATAACCGGTGGGTCCAAGGTTCGAATCCTTGAGGGCGCACCATTTTTGTATTTTAATATAAAAATGTAAATAAAAGGGTAGGTGGCCGAGTGGCTAAAGGCGGCAGACTGTAAATCTGTTCTCGAAAGGGTACGATGGTTCGAATCCATCCCTGCCCACCAATGACGTATCTGTTCGAACTAATAAAACAGATAGATACAAAAATCAATCAGAAAATCAAATCTGGTTGATTTTTTGTTGTCTAAAACAATATTAAAATCATCCAAACGAAAGGATGGTGTGAAAAAATGAAAATAATTAAGCAAGAATTACAATTTGAAGAAAGTTTAAAATAAAGGTTAGAATTTATATGTGAGTTTTCAAAAGTTACTCCTACATTTATCAATGGTAGCATTAGAAAAATTGAAAAGACTAATATTTCATACATTGAACCTTATAGAGTAATTATCAAAAACGTTACTTTTTTGGTATTTAATTACTCTAATGATGTTTATGTATCTAACTTATCTAAAAAAATAAAATTATCTGAATTAGAAGAATATCTGCAAAACATATAAATATAGGCAAAAAATTCAATAAAAATGAAAAAAACTTATGCCTATTCTACAATACTCAAATTGGCAAAATTTTGAAAAAATAATTGATAAAGCTAAAATATCGTATCAAAATAGTGATATTAGTGTATTAGACCATTTTACTGACGTCAATAAAATGGTACAAATCGGTTCAGGAGCTTATAGAGAACAAATTGATTATAAATTAACTCGTTATGCTTGTTATTTAATAGCTCAAAATGGAGATAGTAGAAAAAAAGTAATTGCTCTAGCACAAACATATTTTGCAGTTCAAACCAGAAAGCAAGAAATCACCGAAAAAGAATATAGTTCATTAACAGAAGATGAAAAAAGATTTTATCAAAGAAATTTAACAAAAAAAGGAAACTATTCACTTAATCAAACTGCAAAAAATGCTGGAGTAAAAAACTTTGATAAATTTCATAACTATGGATATAAAGGCCTATATAATGGAGAAACTGCTGATGACATTGCAAAAAGAAAAGGGTTAAGATACAGAGAGGATATTCTAGACAATATGGGGAGTGATGAACTAATAGCAAATTTATTTAGAATATGAAATTTCATATTTTCTTATATACCGGTGTTGCAAATAAAAGGTGGTTGTAGTATTATTTATATGAACATAGAGGAAATATGGGGGAAAAAATAATATGGCACATATTAGAGATATAGATATAAGTAAATTGAATATTGATGAATCATTAAAACCATATATAGCAGAAGCATTAATAGAATTAGATGATTTGTTTGATGAAAAAGGATGGGATAAATTTCTTTCTTCAAGACAAATTGAAGGACTTTATGATTATACTATTAGTGAATTTGCAGAAAGAGATATCGACAAAAACGAAGGTGGTACCGTTTCATATGATGAAAAAACAGTAAAAGTAAATGATATAAAGAATATAGAAACATTAAAACATGAATTGTTACATGCAATAAAAGGGGAAAAAGAGATTTCAGGAGTAAAAACACAAGGAGTAAAGCAACTTTATAAAGGTGGATTAGAAGCAAGAGGTAGATCAACAGAAGAGTATTTAAATGAAATGATGGTTGGAGAAAATGGAGATGTAGCATATAGAGATGGTACAGCAGTTGCAAGAATGATGTACGCAGTTATGGGTGATGATATTGTTGAAGCGAGTTTAAATGGAGATAGAGACCAATTTGAAGATTTATTCTATGATAAAACAGGAAGTGATGATTTTTTAAAAATATTTGAAGATAGACTAGAATTAATAAATACAATGAATGTCCCAGAAAATGAAGTATATATGTTATCGCCAGTTGTATCTTTAATTGAATTACACGAAATAACTAGAGCACAAGAATTAGGCAATCCGAATTTAACAAGAGATGATGCCTTAAGAATGCTTGCAAAAGATGAAGAAATAAGAGATGCGATAAAAAGTTTAGGATTTGAGAACTTAGCAAGTATATGTATGGATATCTTTGATAAAAGAATGTCGGATTTATATAAAAGTGATGCAATATATGAACTTGATGTTTCAGTAAGTAATGAATTTGAAAAAAGTATGAAATTGATTGATAAAAGAAATTTATCATATGTAGATAATGAATATATAGATGGTGCATTAAATGGTGGTGATACATTAAGAAGAACTTATGAAGATAAAATAAGAAAATCAATTGAAAATGGAGATTTTACAAATGATGAAGATGGATTAAGAAAGTATGTAGAAACAATACAACACTATCAAAAAAATATTGCAATTCCAGTAGAAGATAATAGACAAAAACAAGAACTACAAGAAATAGGATTACCAACATATGATATGAATCCAGATTTGTCAGAACAAACAGCATTTACAAATGACCAATTTATAGATTTCAACAAAATGATTTCTATGCAAATATTAGGTAGAGTTGATGAAGATTTTATTAATTTTCTAGGAAGTCCAAATATAATTTCAGAAACAGATATTTCAAAAGAAAATAGAGAAAAATATATAGAGCATTTTTCAGAAGGAATTATTGAACAAGAAGAACAGCAACAATCTATCGATGAAAATATGACAGTAGAACAATTATTTAATCAATATGGCTTAGAAAATGTAAAAATGGATGATTTGAAAAAGGCTTTAGAAGATATTAGGCAAAGGCAAAATCCAGTTCAAGAAAGAGTTAATCCATTAGCAAATGAAAAAAATAGTGAAGGAAGATAATTATGGTAGAAAATATAGCAAAATCTTATTCAGAAGTTGATGTTATATTATCAAAATTAGATAGAAGATATTATAACAAAATTTCAAAAGGATTTTTGAATTATATAAATATTAATGAAGACAAAGAATATAAAACATATTTTGTAAATAATGAAAATAGTATTAATATTTCAAAATATACTCAAACATTACTAGCTTTAGTGTATAGGACATATTTTTGCGATGAAGAACAAAGAGCAGAATACGATAATATTTTGAATAATAATCAAATTAGATTTGATGAAGAACAAAGAGAAAAATATGATGTGGAGCATATATTTCAACAAAGAAGAACAAGTAGTAATATTTCTGAAGAACCAGTACAAGAAAATTTGCAAATGATAGTTGTAAAAAAAGAAAATATTTTTATTAGATTTTTTAAATTTTTATTTAAAAGAAAAAATTAAAAATAGTTATTGCAAATTCTAAAATGTTATGTCAAATTATTGATAATAAATTGATTGATATTTGTATCAATAGTTAGAGGTGTGAAAAAAGTTGTAGATATCTACGTTGTTCGCACCACTATGAAAATCGTAGAAATACTGAGAAATCAGCAAGTCTACGATTTTTATAATGCAATCAGATATTATGGCTCAATGTAATATAAATTTAATATTTCTATATGTTTTGTATTGTTGCATCTTTTTTGTTCTTGTAGTATTATAATTGCAAATGAAGTTAAATATAATACTATATTGTAAAAGAAGACAAGAAATAATAATAGAAAATATAGATTTGAGCACGGATAAAATGGAAATGGTTTTAGCAAAACAGCTAAAATCTGGAATTTCTTTTAATCTTATAAAGCAATCAATAAAAAATCAGGGAGAGGAGGATGGAAAATGTTATCACAAGCTAAAGTGTTATATCAAGTTAAATTAATATTAGATTACTTACCAGAGGAAGAATATAAACTCATACCACAAGAGATGATTGATTATATAGAAGATAATTTTGAGTATGATGAAAATTTTTCAATAGATCCCGAAATTCCTCTTGAAAAACAAAAAATTGATGATAAAGCATTTGAAATGCTGGACAAAATTGTAAGATCTGCTGAAATTACTAAAAAAGAGAATAAATCAATAAAAAATGCTGAAATAGATTCATATTTAAAAGAAATTAGAGAATCTAATCAAAATTATAATGCGAGAATAGAGAATATTAGACTTAAAAATTTAGTTGAGATACTAAAAAAAGAAAATAGTAAGATTTCAAAAGCAAAGAATTTATTTTCCGAATACAAAGATGCTATGAGGGAAAAAGACAATAAAATAGAGGAATTGAGAAGAAATAACCAGGATTTATATAATTGTATTCAAGGTTTGCCCAAAATTATAAAAAAATTGTTTATAAAAAATACTGATATAAAATTATTAAAATAATTAGAAGGAGGATTTTAAATGGAAAACAGATTATGGGTTACACCAAAAAATGATTTGGAAGCAAAAACTATAGTTGAGATGCTTCAAAGAGAAGGAGAGGATGTTTTGATTACTGGACAAGCTTGGGGGGCATCTTGGGAAAAATTAGAAGAGGAATTAAAAACAAAAATTGAAGAAGCAAAAAGAGAGCAAAAGGCAGTATATGGAGTTGAATTACAAGGAGATTCAAATGGAGCAATAAACGTAGATCATCATACATATGGAGAAGATGATAGAAGCAATCCAAAATCATCACTAGAACAGGTAGCAGAAATTTTAGGAGTTGAATTAACATTGGATGAACAATTTGTTTCTGCAAATGATAAAGGCTATATTCCTGCTATGGAAAAATTAGGGGCTGAACTTAGATTAAGTGCAGAAGATTTACAAGAAATTATATCAAACATAAGAATGAGAGATAGAGAAATGCAAGGAGTAACTCCAGAACAAGAAGCACAAGCTCAAGAGGCAGTAGAAAAACTAGGAGAGATTAAAGAAAAAAGAAATTATATTCAATTAGATTTGCCACATTCAAAAACATCAACAGTTACAGACAGATTATATGGAAAATATGATAATTTATTGATAACAAGTCAAGATGGAGAAACAAACTTTTATGGAACAACTGAAATAATTAAAATGCTAAACGAAATGTTTGGAGGATGGTTAGGAGGACAACTTGACCAAGGAAGTGGTTACTGGGGAGGCTATGCTGATCAAAATGCAATAAAAGCAGCGGTTCAAGAAGCATTGCAAAAAACAATTGATTCTACAGATAATAGGGAAGAATTATAATTAATAAATGTTACTAGTCAAATTTAAAATTAAAAGATATTGAAATGAAGGGGAGATTTTAATCGCTCATTCATTTCAATAATTTTTAATTTTAGCAAACAAATATAAAAAAATGGTAAAAGTATTGACTTAATTATTATGTTATTATATAATAATTAAGCATGTATTTGGCGATGAAGTAGAATGTGGCTACAACTTATAAATATTATAAGGCTGGAGGGAACTTCTACGGAGTATGTCGTGGCTAAGACCAAGGCGGTAAGTTTTATAATCAAGCACTTATCCCAAGATTATCATGCGACTTGGGTTTATATATTGGTAACACAAGATACACCAGGGTGCGTTTATAACTTCCGACCAAGAAAGAGGAGGGAAATATATATATGGCAACACAAAAAGGAAATGCAGTAACAAGCGAAAAAATTAGAATAAGATTAAAGGCTTATGATCACGTTATTTTAGAACAGTCTGCTGAAAGAATAGTAGATACTGCTAAAAAAACAGGAGCAAAAGTATCTGGTCCTATTCCATTACCAACACAAAAGGAGATTATAACAATTTTACGTTCTCCACACAAACACAAAGACTCTAGAGAACAATTCGAAATGAGAACACATAAAAGAGTTATAGACATTCTTTATCCAACACAAAAAACAGTTGACAGTCTAATGAAAATAGACTTGCCAGCAGGTGTAGATATAGAAATAAAATTATAAAATTAACTATGCTGAAGTTTTAATTCCTAAACATTCAGCCAATGGGAGGAGAAAAGAAAATGAAAAAAGGATTAATAGGAAAAAAAATAGGAATGACACAAATTTTTAATGAAGAAGGAAAAGTAATTCCAGTTACAGTTATAGAAGCTGGACCTTGTGTTGTTTCTCAAGTAAAAACAGAAGAGACAGACGGATACAATAGTATTCAATTAGGATTTGGAGCTATAAAGGAATCAAAAGTAAATAAACCAGAAAGAGGACATTTTACAAAAGCTAATATAGCACCAGCAAGATATTTGAGAGAATTCAGGGTAGATTCAATTGAAGACGTTAAGGTCGGAGATGAATTGAAGGCCGATATATTTATGGCTGGTGATAAAATAGATATACAAGGAACTTCTAAAGGTAAAGGTTTCCAAGGTGTTATCAAGCGTCATGGACAACACAGAGGACCAATGGGACATGGATCTATGTATCATAGAAGACCTGGTTCAATGGGCTCTACATCAACACCAGGTAGAGTTTTTAAAGGTAAAAAATTACCAGGACATATGGGAGCAGAAACAGTTACAATACAAAACTTAGAAGTTATAAAAGTAGACCTAGATAAAAATATAATATTAGTAAAAGGTAGTGTACCTGGAGCTAAAGGTTCAATACTAAAAATAAAATCAAGCGTAAAAGCAAAATAAACAAGGAGGGGAAATAAATGCCTAAAATAGATGTATACAATATAGAAGGTAAAAAAGTTAACGATGTAGAACTTAAAGAAGACATTTTTGGAATTATACCTAACGAAGAATTAGTTCATAGTGTTATTGTAAATTACTTGGCAAATCAAAGACAAGGTACACAAAGCACAAAAACAAGAGCAGAAGTAAGAGGTGGAGGTAAAAAACCTTGGAGACAAAAAGGAACAGGTAGAGCAAGACAAGGAAGTATAAGAGCACCACATTGGGTTGGTGGAGGAATTGCATTAGGACCAAAACCACGTTCATATAGCTACAAATTAAACAAAAAAGAAAGAAGATTAGCTATAAAATCTTGTTTAAGCTCAAAAGTAATAGAAAATGAATTAACAGTTGTTGATAAATTTGAATTTAATGCAATCAAAACTAAAGAAGTTGCAAAAATGTTGAACAGCTTAAAATTAGAAGGAAAAACATTAATTTTATTACCAGAAAAAAATGAAATTATACAAAAATCAGCAAGAAATATAAAAGGTGTAAAAACACTATCAGTTAATACAATTAATGCATATGACTTAGTAAATTATAAAAATCTTGTTGTTACATTAGATACTGTTAAAAGATTAGAGGAGGTGTATGCATAATGAAACCAGAAGATATTATAATAGCACCAGTAATAACAGAAAAAAGTAATGACGAATTACAAGCAGGGAAATATACTTTTGAAGTAAATAAAAAAGCTACTAAAATTGATGTAAAATATGCAGTAGAAAAATTATTTGAAGTAAAAGTAATAGATGTAAATACAATGATGGTTAAAGGAAAAGAAAAAAGAGTAGGTAGAAGCGTTGGAAAAACATCAGATTGGAAAAAAGCAATTGTAACAATTGATACAAACCCAACAGAAAAAACATATCTACAAAAAGGTGGAAAGCAAGTTAAGATTTCTAAAAAATATAAAGATTCAATAGAACACTTTATGGGAGCATAGAAAACTTAAATACTATCTGGAAAATACCAGGAAAATAAATAATATCTGATACGGAACAGGAAAAATCCGTAAAATTAAAGGAGGAAAATAAAATGGGAATGAAACACTTCAAAGCATATACTCCATCAAGAAGAAACATGACAGTTTCTACTTTTGAAGAGATTACTAAGAAAACACCAGAAAAATCTTTACTTGCAACAAAAAAGAAAAATGCAGGTAGAAATGCTCAAGGTAAAATAACAGTAAGACATCAAGGTGGAGGAAATAGACAAAAATACAGAATAGTAGATTTTAAAAGAAGAAAAGAAAATATGCCAGCAACTGTAATAGGTATAGAATATGATCCAAACAGAAGTGCAAATATAGCTTTAATTCAATATGAAGATGGAGAAAAAGCATATATACTTGCACCAGTAGGATTGAAAGACGGAGACAAAGTAATATCTGGAGAAAGAGCAGATATAAAACCAGGAAACTGTATGAGAATAGAAAATATTCCAGTTGGTACAATGATACACAACATAGAAATGAATCCAGGTCAAGGTGGAAAATTAGTTAGAGCAGCAGGACAACAAGCACAATTAATGGCAAAAGAAGGAAAATATGCTCATGTTAGATTACCATCAGGAGAAATGAGATTAATAATGGCTGTATGTAAAGCTACAATAGGAACAGTTGGAAATATAGACCATGAAAATGTTAAAATAGGAAAAGCAGGAAGAACAAGACATATGGGAATAAGACCTACAGTTAGAGGTACAGTAATGAACCCAGTAGATCACCCACATGGTGGTGGTGAAGGTAAAGCGCCAGTAGGACACGCAGGACCAATGACACCTTGGGGTAAACCAGCACTAGGATACAAAACAAGAAAGAAAAACAAAAAATCAGATAAGTTTATAGTTAAGAGAAGAAAATAAAAGTTTAACTGTAAGTCATAAATATGGCCGAACATTATAGGTTGTATAATTTATAATAAAAGGAGGAAAGAAAATGTCAAGATCAACAAAAAAAGGACCATTTGTAGAACCTAAGTTATTAAAAAGAATAGAAGCTATGAATGAGAACGGAACAAAAGAAGTTTTAAAAACTTGGTCAAGAGCTTCAACAATATTTCCACAAATGGTTGGACATACAATAGCAGTTCATGATGGAAGAAAACATGTACCTGTATATATATCAGAAGAAATGATAGGACATAAATTAGGAGAATTTGCTCCTACAAGAACATTTAAAGGTCACGCTGGAGAAAAGACTACTAAGAAAAAATAAAAAGGAGGTAAAACAATGGAAGAAGTAATGCCAAAAGCTGAAGCAACCTTAAAATATGCAAGAATATCAAGTAGAAAAGTTAAAATTGTAGCAGACTTAATAAGAGGTAAAAAAATAGACGAAGCTTTAGCAATCGTTAAATATGTACCAAAGGCTTCATCAGAAATTATAGAGAAATTATTAAAATCAGCAATTGCAAATGCTGAAAATAATCATCATATGGCACATGAAAAATTATATGTTGCCGAAATATATGCTAATCAAGGACCAACATTAAAAAGAATTAGACCAGCAGCAAAAGGATCAGCAGTAAGAATAAGAAAAAGAACAAGCCATATAACAATCGTTTTAAAAGAATTAAATTAAGAAGGAGGATGTTTACAAAATGGGACAAAAAATGGATCCAAATGGATTGAGATTAGGAATAATCAAAGACTGGAATTCTAAATGGTATGCAGACTCTAAAAACTTTGCGGATTATCTTGTAGAAGATTATAAAATTCGTAAATATATAGAGAAAAAACTACATGCAGCAGGAATTTCAAAAGTTGAAATAGAAAGAACAGCTAAGTTTGTAAAAATTAATGTTTACACAGCTAAACCAGGATTAATTATAGGAAAAGGTGGAAATTTAGCAGAAGCATTAAAAGTAGAATTAGAAAAAATGATTAACAAACAAGTTAATTTAAATATTGTAGAAGTTTCTAACATAGATTTAGATGCTAAATTAGTTGCAGAAAATATAGCAATGCAACTAGAAAAAAGAATTTCATTTAGAAGAGCAATGAAACAATGTATGCAAAAAACTATGAAGGCGGGTGCATTAGGAATTAAAACTGCTGTATCTGGAAGATTAGGTGGAGCAGACATGGCAAGAACAGAATTCTATAAAGAAGGTACAATACCTCTACAAACACTAAGAGCAGACATAGACTATGGATTTGCAGAAGCAGATACAACATATGGAAAAATTGGTGTAAAAGTATGGATTTATAAAGGTGAAATTCTTCCAACTAAAAAGAACAACGTGGAAGGGGGAGACAAATAATGCCATTAATGCCAAAAAGAACAAAATATAGAAAACAACAAAAAGGTAGAATAAGAGGAAAAGCATCAAGAGGAAATAGAGTAACAGATGGTGAGTATGGATTACAATCATTAGAATTAGGACATATTACATCTAATCAAATAGAAGCAGCTCGTGTTGCTATGACACGTTACGTAAAAAGAGGTGGAAAAGTTTGGATAAAAATTTTCCCAGACAAACCGATAACAAAGAAACCTGCTGAAACTCGTATGGGTAAAGGTAAAGGTGCAGTAGAATATTGGGTAGCAGCTGTAAAGCCAGGAAGAGTTATGTTTGAAATGGCAGGAGTTGCAGAAGACGTAGCAAGAGAAGCTTTAAGATTAGCTGCAAACAAACTATCTGTTAAGTGTAAATTTGTAAAAAGAGAAACTGAAATAGGTGGTGATAATGATGAAGATAAATAAAATAAGAGAAATGTCTTCACCAGAATTAGAAAAAGAATTAGGAGAATTAAAATCAGAGCTATTTAAATTAAGATTTAGTTTAGCAACAAATGGCTTAGATAATCCTATGAAAATTAAAGAAGTGAGAAAAGACATTGCAAAAATAAATACTGTATTAACAGAAAGAAAATTAGCTGAAGAAAATAAATAATAATTAAAAAGTATAAGATGCAAATAAATCTTGTAGTCAGTTTTGCTGAGTGCTAGATAAAAAGGAGGTAAAATAATGGAAGAGAGAAATCTTCGTAAAGTTATGATTGGCACAGTTATTTCTAACAAGATGGACAAAACTGTAGTTGTTGCAGTTGCAATAAACCAAAAAC
This sequence comes from Clostridiales bacterium, assembly GCA_003534295.1. Classification (GTDB taxonomy): domain Bacteria; phylum Bacillota; class Clostridia; order TANB77; family CAG-508; genus DNVW01. The sequence continues at coordinate 98,150 of DPDV01000001.1, read as the reverse complement.
ATAAAAACTATAGTAAAGTTCAAAGAAAAACATACAAGTTAAAAGCACATGATGAAAAAAATGAATGCCAAGAAGGCGATAAAGTAAAAGTAATGGAAACAAGACCTTTATCTAAAGACAAGAGATGGAGAGTAGTTGAAATCGTAGAAAAGGCAGTTATTAAATAGAAATAATTATAAAGCTAAAATAAGAAAAAGGAGGTAGCCTTAAATGGTACAACAACAAACTATATTAAAAGTTGCCGACAACACTGGTGCTAAAGAGATTATGTGTATTAGATGTTTAGGCGGTTCATATAGAAAATATGCTGGAATTGGAGATGTTATAATTGCATCTGTAAAATCAGCAGCTCCAGGTGGAACTGTAAAAAAAGGAGATGTTGTAAAAGCAGTTGTGGTAAGAACAAAAAAACCAATTAGAAGAGCAGATGGTTCATATTTAAGATTTGACGAAAATGCAGCAGTTATTATAAAAGATGATAAAACTCCTAAAGGAACTCGTATATTTGGACCTGTTGCAAGAGAATTAAGAGAGAATGATTATATGAAAATTCTTTCACTTGCTCCAGAAGTATTATAAAAATATTTATGAACAATTTATAAGAGTTTCAAAATCTAAGTTAAAGAGGTGAAAATATAAATGAGAATAAAAAAAGGAGATACAGTTCAAGTTTTATCTGGAAATGATAAAGGTAAAAAAGGAGAAGTTCTAGAAGTTATACCAAAAACAGAAAAAATAGTTGTTAAAGGTGTAAATATCAGAAAAAAACATGTTAAAGCTAGAAAACAAGGAGAAGAAAGCGGAATATTATCAATAGAGTGTGCTATACATAGTAGCAAAGTAAACGTAGTATGTCCAAAATGCAATAAACCAACAAGAATTGGTTATGAATTAGATAAAGATGGAAAAAAAGTACGTGTATGTAAAAAATGTGGAACAAAATTAAAGTAAAATGAAGAAGGGAGGATAGACTGATGGAAATATTAAAAGAACAATATGAAAAAGAGGTTATACCAGCATTAATGAAAAAATTTAACTATAAATCTATAATGGAGGTTCCAAAATTAGAAAAAATAGTTATTAATATAGGCTTAGGAGACACAAAAGATAATCCTAAATCATTAGAAAATGCTATAAATGATTTGTCAATAATAACAGGTCAAAAACCAATTATAACAAAATCTAAAAAAGCTATAGCAGCTTTCAAAATAAGAGAAGGAATAAACATTGGTTGCAAGGTTACATTAAGAAAAGGAAAAATGTATGATTTTGCATATAAACTATTTAATGTAGCATTACCAAGAGTAAGAGACTTTAGAGGATTATCAGCAAATTCATTTGATGGTAGAGGAAATTATTCAATGGGAATAAAAGAGCAATTAATTTTCCCAGAGATTGAATATGATAAAATAGATAAAATAAGAGGTATGGATATTATATTCGTTACAACAGCTAAGACAGATGAAGAAGCTAAAGAATTATTATTAGCTTTAGGAATGCCATTAAAAAATTAATCTAGTAAGATTGATTTTTGGTTGATGAATAATAATGGAATTATTTAGAAAGGAGAAATTATGGCTAAGAAATCTTTAAAAGTTAAACAACAAAGAGAACAGAAATATGCAACAAGAGAATATAATAGATGTAAAATATGTGGAAGACCACACTCATATATTAGAAAATTCGGAATTTGCCGTGTTTGTTTTAGAGAATTAGCTCATAAAGGAGAAATTCCTGGAGTTAAAAAATCAAGCTGGTAAAATAAAGTTAGAGATTAAGTTAGAAGGAGGGAAATGAATTGAATACAACTGATCCAATAGCAGATATGCTAACAAGAATTAGAAATGCAAATAGTTCTAAACATAAAACAGTAGATGTTCCAGCATCAAATATGAAAAAATCTATAGCAGATATCTTATTTAAAGAAGGATATATAGCTGCATATGAAGAAATAGAAAATTCAAATCAAGGAATTATAAGAATAACTCTAAAATATGATGAGAAAGGTGCTAGAGTTATAGATGGATTAAAAAGAATTAGTAAACCAGGATTAAGAGTGTATGCTTCTAAAGAAGAATTACCAAAAGTATTAAATGGTTTGGGAATAGCACTTATTTCAACTTCAAAAGGAATAAAAACAGACAAAGAAGCAAGACAAGAAGGTCTTGGAGGCGAAGTATTAGCTTATGTATGGTAAGCAATACCTATAAATTAGGGAAAGGAGAATAGAAAATGTCAAGAATAGGAAACAAACCTATAACAGTGCCAGAAAATGTTGAAGTGAAAATAGATGGACATCATATAGAAGTTAAAGGACCAAAAGGAACATTAACAAGAGATCTTCATAAAAACATGACTATTGTACATGAAGGAAATACTATTAAAGTAGAAAGAAGCAATGACCAAAAAGAAAATAGAAGTTTACATGGCTTAACAAGAACTTTAATAAGCAATATGATAGAAGGCGTTGTTAACGAATATAAAAGAGAATTAGAAATAAATGGTGTTGGATATAGAGCACAAAAAAAAGGAAACAAATTGGTTATGAATTTAGGATATTCACATCCTGTTGAAATAGATCCACCAGAAGGAATTACTTTTGATGTTCCAGCTCCAAACCAAATAATAGTAAGAGGAATAGACAAAGAAGTTGTTGGTCAAACAGCAGCTGTAATTAGAACAAAAAGACCACCAGAGGTTTATAGAGGAAAAGGTATTAAATATGTTGAAGAACATATTAGACGTAAAGAAGGAAAAGCTGGTAAAAAATAAAATAAATAATAAATTGATTTTTAAATTTATTTAAAAGGTAGTTATAAACTAATGCTGTTACATTAGTGGAAAGGAGAAAAAAATGGTTAAAAAAATAGATAGAAAAGCTGAAAAAGATAAAAGACATTTAAGAGTTCGTAAAAAAATATCTGGAACAGCAGAATGCCCAAGACTATGTGTTTGTAGAACAAATAACAACCTATTTGTTCAAGTTATAGATGATGTTGCAGGAAGAACCTTAGCAAGTGCTTCAACTTTAGACAAAGAAATCAAAACAAAACATTCAAATAAGGAAGCAGCAAAAGAAGTAGGAGCTTTAATTGCAAAAAGAGCTATCGAAAAAAATATAGAGGCCGTTGTATTTGACAGAGGTGGATATATATACCATGGAGTAGTTAAAGAGCTAGCAGATGCTGCAAGAGAAGGCGGATTAAAATTCTAATTATAAAAGGAGGGAAATTAAAGTGCAAGCTGAAAGAGAAAATACATCAGAATTAAAGGAAAAAGTAGTTGCAATTAATAGAGTTGCAAAAGTTGTAAAAGGTGGTAGAACTTTTAGATTTAGTGCTGTTGTTGTTGTTGGAGATGAAAACGGACACGTTGGAGTAGGAAATGGAAAAGCTTCAGAAGTTCCAGATGCAATAAGAAAAGCTATAGAAGAGGCTAAAAAGAACTTAATAGAAGTTCCAGTAGTTGGGACAACAATACCACATGAGTATATAGGTAAATTTGGAAGCGCAAGCGTACTTTTAAAACCAGCTGCAGAAGGTACAGGACTTATAGCTGGAGGAAGCGTAAGACCAGTATTAGAATTAGCAGGTTATAGAGATATAAGAACTAAAGTTATAGGAACAAACAATCCTAGAAACGTAGTTTATGCAACACTAGAAGGACTAAAAAGTATGAAAACAGCAGAACAAATTGCTAAAAAAAGAGGAAAAACAGTAGCAGAGATATTATAAATAAGTAAGACTCAAAAGTTAGAGAGAGAGGTGTGAAATTAAATGAAACTAAATGAATTAAAACCAGCTTCAAATAATAAAACAAGAACTAGAGTTGGACGTGGAGTAGGTTCTGGATTAGGAAAAACATCTGGAAAAGGGCATAAAGGTCAAAAGGCAAGAAGTGGTGGTGGAGTGAGAAGAGGCTTTGAAGGAGGTCAAACACCATTATATAGAAGGTTACCAAAAAGAGGATTTACAAACATTCATGCTAAAAACTACACAGAAGTAACATTAACAATGCTTAACAAGAGTGAAGCACAAGATGTTACAGTAGATACATTATTGGCTGAAGGAATAATTAGAAAAGCTAATGATGGAATAGTTGTAATAGCAAAAGGAAATTTAGAAAAAAAATTAAATGTAAAAGCAGTAAGATTCACTAAAGGTGCACAAGAAAAGATAGAATCTTTAGGAGGAAAGGTAGAGGTGATTTAATTGTTTAAAACAATAAAAAATGCACTGAAAACACCGGATATAAGAAAGAGATTATTATATACTCTAATATTATTAGTAATATTCAGATTAGGCAGTTATATAACAGCGCCAGGAGTAGATGTATTTACATTATCAACATATATGCAATCTGCTTCAAATGGAATGGCAGGATTAATAGATATGATATCAGGAGGAGCTTTTACAAGATTTTCTATATTTGCAATGTCTATTAGCCCATACATCACAGCTTCAATTGTAATTCAGTTATTAACTCTAGTTATACCAGCGTTAGAAAGAATTGCAAAAGAGGGTGGAGAAGAAGGAAAAAATAAAATCAACAAATATACAAAATTACTTACAATAGTGTTAGCACTAATAGAAGGTTTAGGACTTTACTTTTCTTATAAATCAGCTGGAATCTTCGTTGGAGAAGGATTTTTAACAGGATTTACAGTTGTAATATCTTTAATGGCTGGTACAGGACTTCTTATGTGGTTAGGAGAACAAATAACAAGTAAGGGTATAGGAAATGGCATTTCAATGATTATATTTGCGGGTATCGTTTCTGGACTACCAGGTACAATTACTACAATATGGAACCTAATATTTGGAACTGGAGTATTTAATACAAAAGGATTTTTAATAACATTAGGAATATTAATAGGAGCAATTCTATTAGTTGCAGGTGTAGTATTTGTACAAGAAGCAGAAAGAAGAATTCCAGTACAATATGCTAAAAAAGTAGTTGGAAGAAAGATGGTAGGAGCACAAAATACGCATATACCATTAAAACTTGCTATGGCAGGTGTAATGCCTATAATTTTTGCATCTTCATTTATGACATTCCCAGCAATGATAATACAATTATTTGCTCCAAATATTCAAGAACAAACTGGATTTTGGTCAGTTATATATAAGTTTTCAATAGCAACATCAACATCAGCAAATATACCAGTAGGATATACTATAGCAAATGCAATTGTTTACTTATTACTAATACTTGGCTTTACATTTTTCTACACATATGTTACATTTAATCCAGTTGAGGTTTCAAACAATATTAAGAGAAATGGAGGATTTATTCCAGGAATAAGAGCTGGTAAGCCAACAACAGAATATTTGCAAGCTGTTATGTCAAAATTGTTATGGTTTGGAGGATTATTTCTAGCAGTTATAGCTGTTTTGCCAATGCTTACAAGATTTGTACCAAATATAGATTTAACATTTGGAGGAACATCAATATTAATAGTTGTAGGTGTAGCACTTGAAACAATACAACAATTAGAATCTTACTTAGTAATGAGACATTACAAAGGATTCTTAGAATAATAAGGAAAAAGAAAAGGACTGTTACTAATTGGAAAAAGTATTTACTTTTTTCAATTGGTAATTGTCCTTAACTTAAATAAATTTGTATCTTAGAAAGGAATGTAATTAATATGAATATAGTTATGTTAGGTGCTCCTGGCACAGGAAAAGGAACAGCAGCAAAAATGTTAGCAAAAAAATTGAATCTACCTCATATCTCAACAGGAGATATGTTTAGAGAACAAATAAAAAATGAAACAGAATTAGGAAAAGAAGCAAACGAATATATTTCAAAAGGACTACTAGTTCCAGATGAATTAACCATTAGAATAGTAAAAGACAGACTTTCACAACCAGATACAGAAAGTGGAGTTATATTAGACGGGTTTCCAAGAACTCTAGAACAAGCAAAAGAATTATCTAAAATTATGCAAGAAAAAGGTAAGAAAATAGACTTAGTTCCAGAACTAAAAATTCCAGATGAAGTGATAATACAAAGAATTATAAATAGAGCTACATGTTCAAACAAGGAATGTGGAGCAATATATAATTTAAAATATAAACCATCAAAAGTAGAGGGAATTTGTGACTATTGTGGTTCAAAATTATCAACAAGAGCAGATGATAACGAAGAAACAGTAAAACAAAGATTAGAAGTATATTATAATAACTCTAAAGATTTAATAAATTACTATAAAGAGGAAAAAACATTATATTCAATTTGTCCGCCAGACCCAACAGCAGATAATGCCTCAGAAATAGTAGTAGAACAAATTATAGAATATCTAAAAAAATAAGAAAGAAGTAATAAAATTGGTAACAATAAAATCTAAAAGTGAAATAGAACTTATGAGAGAAGCTTGTAGAATAACAGCTTTAGTTCATAAGGAAATAGAAAAAAACATTAAGCCAGGAATATCAACATATGACCTAAATCAAATTGCAGAAAAAGTAATAAAGGAAAATGGAGCAATAGCGGCACAAAAAGGATATAATTGTGGAATTAGAGGAATTCCAGATTATCCAGCAGCTATATGTGCATCAATTAATGATGAAGTAATACATGGAATTCCGTCTAAAAAGACAATAATAAAAGAAGGCGACATAGTAAGCGTAGATTTAGTTGTCTATAAAAATGGATTTAATGGTGATGCGGCAAGAACATATGTTGTAGGAAATGCTCCAAAAGAAATAGAAAAATTGGTAAGTGTTACAAAACAGGCTTTTTTTGAAGGAATAAAATACGCTGTAAAAGGAAACAGAGTAGGAGATATTTCTCATGCGATAGGAGAATTTGTTAATAAAAATGGGTACTCAGTTGTAAGAGAATTTCAAGGACATGGAATAGGTAGAAAAATGCATGAAGACCCAGGTATTCCAAACTATGGCAAAAGTGGTAGAGGAATAAGATTAGAACCAGGCATGACATTAGCTGTTGAACCAATGGTAATAATGGGTAAGCCAGATATTTTACAACTAGATGATGGCTGGACAATTGTTACAGAAGATGGAAGTTATTCTGCACACTACGAAAACACCATTTTAATTACAGAAAAAGAACCAGAAGTATTGACATTGTTGTAAAATTATTATATACTAATATAGATATTGGTAAAAAATACAAATATTATGTAATGTTGCGGAGGTCAAAATGTCAAAAGAGGATGTTATAGAGCTTGAAGGAACGGTCGTAGAAACTTTACCTAATACTACATTTAAAGTAGAATTAGAAAACGGACATCAAATATTAGCTCATATTTCTGGAAAGTTAAGAATTAATTATATAAAAATTCTTCCAGGAGATAAAGTAAAAGTAGAAGTATCGCCATATGACTTAACAAGAGGACGTATTACTTGGCGTGCAAAATAAAATATACAAGGAGTAAAAAGTTTGAAGAAAACAAACTGATTTGTGCCTAAAGGAAGGAATGAGGTTAAAATGAAGGTAAGACCATCAGTAAAGAAAATATGCGAAAAATGTAAAGTAATAAAAAGAAAAGGCGTAATTAGAGTAATTTGCGAAAACCCAAAACATAAACAAAGACAAGGGTAATAAAAGATTATAACACAAATATAGATGGCGGCTGTAGGAGAAATCCTATAATCTAATTTGTGTTTATATATATGTCAAAAAATGTTTAAAGACTTATATATAAGAAAAGAAGAAATGTTAAAATAAATATTTCCGAAATCCGAGTTTCTTTTATAATAAGTGCATTTCACCTTTAAGCAAAAATAATGACAACATAAATTAAAAATTAATAATATAAGAATTTGGACAAATGGGAGTAATATAGCTCCTAATTTCTAATTTCTAACATCTAAAATAGGAGGTGCTAAAGAGTATGGCTCGTATAGCAGGAATTGATTTACCAAGAGAAAAAAGAATAGAAATAGGCTTAACATACATTTATGGTATAGGATTAGCAAGTTCACAAAAAATATTAGCTAATGCAGAGGTAAATCCAGATATAAGGGTAAAAGACTTAACAGATGATCAAGTACAAGCAATAAGAAAAGCTATGGAAGGATATAAAGTAGAAGGAGACCTAAGAAGAGATGTAGCTCTAAATATAAAGAGACTAACAGAAATAGGTTGTTACAGAGGTTTAAGACATAGAAAAGGACTTCCAGTTAGAGGACAAAGAACAAAAACTAATGCTCGTACAAGAAAAGGTCCTAGAAAACTTGTAAGTAAAGGTAAAAAGTAAAAGTTAGATAATAAAACTTATACAAAAAAGGGAGGTAAAGGCTAAAATGGCTACAAAAACTGGAGCAAAGAAAACAACAACTAGAAGAAGAGACAGAAAAAATATAGAAAAAGGTATGGCTCATATTCATTCTAGTTTTAATAATACAATAGTTACAATTAGTGATGTTCAAGGTAATGTTATATCTTGGGCAAGTGCAGGAGAGCTAGGGTTCAAAGGTTCAAGAAAAAGTACACCATTTGCAGCTGGAGAGGCAGCAGAAACAGCAGCTAAAGCAGCAATGGAACATGGATTAAAATCAGTAGAAGTATTTGTTAAAGGACCTGGTTCAGGTCGTGAAGCAGCAATTAGGTCATTACAATCAGCAGGATTGGAAATTAGTAGTATAAAAGATGTTACACCAATACCACATAATGGTTGTAGACCACCAAAGAGACGTAGAGTTTAAAAAAAGGAAGGTGAAAAAATAAAATGGCAAGATATAAAGACGAACAATGTCGTATTTGTCGTAGAGAAGGTCAAAAACTTTTCTTAAAAGGTTCAAGATGTTATACAGACAAATGCAGTATTTCAAGAAGAAATTATGCACCAGGTCAAAATGGACAAAAAAAGAAAAAATTATCTGAATATGGTACTCAGTTAAGAGAAAAACAAAAAACAAAAGCATTTTATGGAGTTGGAGAAAAACAATTCAGAAGATATTTTGATATGGCATCAAATACAAAAGGAAAAACAGGTGAAGTATTACTACAAATACTAGAAAGCAGATTAGACAATGTAGTATATAGATTAGGTTACGGAAGTTCTAGAGCACAAGCAAGAATGTTAGTAACACATGGCATTTTTGATGTAAATGGAAAGAAAGTAAACATACCATCATATTTAGTAAAAGCAGGAGATGTTATTTCTGTAAGAGAAATAAAAAAAGACAATGGTGCTATTAAATTAAACGTAGAAATGAACTCAGGAAAACCAGTTCCAGAGTGGTTAGAAAAAGATGCAGAAAAATTAAGTGGTAAAGTAGTTAGATTAGCATCAAGAGAAGATGTTGATATTCCAGTAGAAGAACATTTAATAGTAGAGCTTTACTCTAAATAATAACTAGAAGTTAGAAAATTAGCACATAAAATTATAAATTTGAAGTAGAGAACTTTGATAAAATAAAAATTGAAGTAGAGTGTAAAAGTGATGGTTTAGAATTTTCATAAATTCTGACATCAAACCACTACTAATCTCTAACTTCTAAAATAGGGGGTTAATAAATGATAGAATTTGAAAAGCCAAATATTAAATGCTTGGAAGCAGATGATGCAAATAATTATGCAAAATTCGTATGCGAACCATTAGAGAGAGGATATGGAATTACAATAGGAAATTCATTAAGAAGAATACTATTATCATCACTTCCTGGAAGTGCTATAACAAGTGTAAAAATTGAAGGTGTTTTACACGAATTTACTACGGTTCCAAATGTTGTAGAAGATGTACCAGAAATAATAATTAATTTAAAAAATGTAAGATTAAAATTAGATAAAAATGAACAAAAAACATTAAGAATAAATTTTAATGGTGCAGGAGAAGTGACAGCGGGAGATATTGAAACTGACGGAACAGTAGAGGTGCTAAATCCAGATTTACATATAGCTACAGTATCAGAAGGTGGACACCTTGTAATAGATATGACAGCTGAAATGGGAAGAGGATACAATACAGCCGAAAAAAATAAAAAACCAGAACAAGCAATAGGAGTACTTCCAATAGATTCTATTTATACACCAGTAAAAAAAGTAAACTATTCAGTTGAAAATACGAGAGTTGGACAAATGGTAGATTATGATAAACTAACAATAGAAGTATGGACAGATGGAAGTTTGAAACCTTATGAAGCGCTAAGCATAGCTGCAAAGGTTATGACAGGTCACTTAGAATTGTTTATTGATTTGTCAGAAACTGCAAAAAATACGCAAGTAATGGTTGAAAAAGAAGAATCTAAAAAAGAAAAAGTTTTAGAGATGTCTATAGAAGACTTAGAATTGTCAGTAAGATCATTCAATTGTTTAAAAAGAGCTGCTATATCTACCGTTGAAGATTTAACAAATAAGACAGAAGCAGACATGATGAAGGTAAGAAATTTAGGTAAAAAATCTTTAGATGAAGTTACAAACAAATTACATGCACTAGGACTAGACTTCGCTAAGGAAGAAGATTAATTAAAGGAGGTAAGACAGAAGTGGCAGGAAATAGAAAGCTAGGAAAAACAACAGATATTAGATTGGCAATGTTAAAAACTCAAGCTACTTGTTTATTGCTAAATGGAAAGTTAGAAACAACAGAAGCTAGAGCAAAAGAAGTAAAACCTATAGCAGACAGCTTGATTTCATTAGCAATTAAGGAAAAAGATAATTTTGAAATGGTTGATGTGAAAGTTTCTAAAGCAAAATTAGATGAAAAAGGTCATAAAGTTACAGAACTTGTAAAAAGCAAAAATGGAAAAGAATACTTAAAAGTAGTTAGAGAAGAAATTACAGAAAAAAGAAAAAAAGATATGCCATCAAAGCTAAATGCAAGAAGAAAAATGATGAAATTTATAAATAAAGTTAAAGATAGCAAAGGAAATAATATAGATTTAACAACAAAATTATTTGATGAAATAGCTCCTAAATATGAAGGAAGAGTCGGAGGCTACACAAGAATATTAAAAATTGGACAAAGAAGAGGAGACGCAGCCGAGATAGTTAGATTAGAGCTAATATAACAAATTAATAAAAATGCTATAAAAGGATTATACCTTTTGTAGCATTTTTTTATTACGCATAATATATTATACAAATGATGGAGGGATATATTATGCAAGATTTTATAATTAATGCAGTTATATGGATATTGGCACTATATGGATTAATTGAAATTATCAAAAATATTATATACATATATACATATACGAATTTTAATTCTGATGGAATTTACGTGATTATTGCAACAAAAAATCAAGAAGAGAAAGTAGAGGGCTTTTTGCGTACAACTATATTTAAAATCCATGGAAAAGAAGAAATACCTAAAAATATAATAATAACAGATTTAGATTCAAGAGATAATACATTAAAAATAATAAATAATTTACAAAAAGAATATAGCTTTGTAAAGTTTCTAAAATGGAAAGATTGCAAGCAATTAATAGAAAACATAAAAGAAAATTAAGGCAAATAGTTGTAAAAAAAGAAAAAAATTGATATACTATAGTAAGTAAAATTATAGGAGGTTTTAAATATGGAAGAAAATAATAATATTGAAAACGAAATAGTAAAGGAAAACAATAATATAGTAATTGAAGATGAAGTAATAGCAACAATAGCTGGAATAGCAGTTTCAGAAGTCTCAGGAGTTGCAGAAATGGCAGGAGGATTTGCAGGAGGAATTACTGAAGTTTTAAGCGGAAAAAAGAATTTAGCAAAGGGAATAAAAGTAGAAACAAAAGAAGGAGAAACAAAAATTGATGTTAATATTATAGTAGAATACGGAGTTAGAATTCCAGATGTTGCTTTCGAAATACAAAATAAAGTAAAAAAATCAGTTGAAGAGAAAACAGGTTTAAAAGTATCAGGTGTAAATGTTCATATACAAGGAGTAAAAACGGAAATAAATGAGCCACAAGAAATTATAGTAGATGGAAAAAACGAAGAAAAATAAAAGCTAATTTATATAGCAAGAAAGGAACAAAAATATGAAGATTTTAGATAGGACAGGGTTAGTGATTTTTTCAACAATAGTATTAATTATATCTATAGTAATGTGCATGATAATATTTGACTGGGTAAGTATAAATACGGTAACAGGAATTGTCTCAAGAACTTTAAATTATGGAGTAGGTTCTAAAATAGTATTGGGCATTTCAATTGCTTTTATATTATTAGCAATAAAGTGTATATTTTTTAGTTCTAGCAATAAAGAAAAAAGTGAATATAAAAATGGAATTTTGTTAGAAAATTCAGATGGAAAACTTCTAATAACTAAAGATACTTTAGAGAATTTGGTAAATACCATAGTTAAAAGTTTTGATGGCGCAGAAAATGCAGTTGCACGAATTGAATTAGACAATGAAAATAACCTAAAAGTATTTGTAAATATATCAGTTAAAGAAAATGCAGTAATAAAAGAATTATCAAGCAATATTCAAGCTAGAATAAAAGAAGCAATAAAAACAACATCAGATTTAGATGTAAAAGAAGTAAATATTAAAGTAAAGGATGTAGCACCTGTGAAAAAGACAGTAGTGCAAGAGTAGAAAAGGAGTTTCTATGGATAATATAAAGGAATTTATAAGTAGATATTTTGGTGCTATAATAGGTGTAATAGTAGCAATTATCTTATTATGTACACATTTATATAAAGTAATTATAGGTATTATATTAATATTTGTCTGTGGATATGTTGGAAATTATGTTCAGATGAATAAAGAAGATGTTAAGGAAAAATTGAAAAACATAATAGATAGATTATAGAAAGGTACAGACAATGAACAGATCAAAAATTAGGGAATTAGCATTTGAACTATTATATAGTTTGGAGATACAAAAAGTAGAAAAAGAATCAATAGAAGAGCAAATAAAAATATTTTTAGAAACTAATGAAATAACAGATAAAAAAGCAGAAGAGTACTTTACAGATGTAGTTTATGGTATACAAACTAATTCGGAAAAAATACAAGAAACAATATCTAGTAATTTGGCATCAAACTGGAAGATTGAAAGAATTTCTAAAATAAGTTTAGTGTTACTAAAGCTTTCAACATATGAATTAATATATAAAAAAATACCATATAAAGTAGTAATAAACGAGGTTGTGGAATTAGCAAAACTATATGGAGACGAAAATGCACCATCATTTATAAATGGCGTTTTAGGAAATATAGTAAAACAAAATAATTTATGCTAAAATACAAAGGAATGATAAACAGATGACATATAATGCAATTAGTGTAACAGAGTTAAATAAATACATTAAAGGAAAATTTGAAGATGATGAGCGATTAAACAATATACTTGTAAAAGGGGAAATTTCAAATTTTAAACATCATTATACAGGTCATATGTATTTTACTCTAAAAGATGAAAATTCACTAATAAAATGTGTGATGTTTAAAACAAATACTGCAAACTTGGAATTTGTTCCAAAAGATGGAATGAAAGTTATAATATTAGGAACTGTATCTGTATTTGAAAGAGACGGGGTATATCAAATATATTGCAATGCTATGAAACAAGATGGTGTTGGAGATTTGTATAAGGCTTATGTAGAACTAAAAAACAAATTGGAAAAAGAAGGATTATTTGATAAAAAGTATAAAAAAGGAATCCCATATATGCCAAAATGTATTGGAGTATTAACATCAAATACAGGAGCAGTAATAAGAGATATAATAAATGTTTCAACAAGAAGAAATCCGAATGTGTATATAAAATTACTTCCAGTTCCAGTTCAAGGAAAAGGAGCAGCAGAAAAAATTGTAAAAGCAATAAATTTAATGAATGAAAACAAACTTTGTGATGTAATAATATTAGCGCGAGGAGGAGGTTCTTTAGAAGATTTATGGCCATTTAACGAAGAAATAGTAGCAAGAGCAATATTTGCTTCTGAAATACCAATAATTTCTGCGGTAGGACATGAAACTGACTTCTCAATTTCAGATTTTGTGGCAGATTTAAGAGCACCTACACCTTCGGCAGCAGCTGAATTGGCTGTTCCAAATATTAAAGACGTAATTACTAAATTAAAAGAGTATGAAAATAGGCAGAAAATAGCTTTAAGTAGAAAATTGCAAATAATGAAACTAAGGTATGAAAAATGTATAAATAGTAAAGCTTTTAAAATGCCTTTGCAGAGAATAAATGAAAAATATATGCTAATAGATATAAAGGTAAAGCAACTAGAAGGATATATAACAAAAAGATATATAAAAGAAAAGTCAAAAACATTAAATTTACTAACGAAATTAGATGGATTAAGCCCTCTAAAAACACTTACAAGAGGATATGGCATAATTACTTTAAATGGAAAAACTATAAAATCGGTCAAAAATTTGAACAAAGAAGATGAAATTAATATAAAATTATATGACGGAACAGTAAATGCAAAAATATTAAGTAAGGAATGTGATTAAAAATGAATAAAGTAATAAAAAATAGTTTAATTACTATATTAATTGCAATATTAGTATTTGTAATAGTATATTTTGTTTATGACATAATAAAAGTAAAGCCTATAAATATGGAACAAGCAAAGCAAAACAATACAGACGGACCAAATGAAGGATTAGATACAAACAAATTGTTTGAAAATATAAATGAATCAAACAACAAAAACGAAAATGAAGAAAATAATGAAGAAAAAGCCAATAATAATACAGAAGTACTAAATGGAACAGTATCAAGTAAAGAGGATAAAGCCATAGAATTGGTAAAGAAAAAATGGGGAAGTACAGAAGGTGTGTATTTTTCTAACATGGCAATTAATTCAAGGGGAAACTATATTGTAACAGTCAATGATTCTATCACTTCAAAAACATTAGCTTTTTATGAAGTTGATGTAGAAAATGAAATGGTAAAAGAAAGATAGGAGAACTGTGAGATGAAAGATAATTTTGAGGATACAATAAAGCAATTAGAAAATATAGTCAATGAGTTAGAAAATGACGAGTTGGACTTAGATACATCTGTTAAAAAGTTTGAGAAAGGTATGGAACTTTCAAAAAAATGTACTAAAATCTTAGAAGATGCGGAAAAACGAATTTCTATTTTAATAAATAAAGATGGAGAGCTTCAAGAAGAAAATTTTACAGCGGAAGAGGAATAAAAAGTGAGTAAGGGGATAATGAATTTTATAATTGAGTATAAATATGTTGTAGTGCCATTTATAATATGGCTTTTAATACAAACATATAAATTAATTTCAGATTTAATAACAACTAGGCAATTTAATTTTAAAAGAATATTAGGTGCGGGGGGAATGCCAAGTTCACATTCTGCAGTTGTTACAAGTTTAGCAACAATGGTAGGAAAAAGTGAAGGATTAAATTCGCCAATGTTTGGGATAGCAACAATATTTGCATTTGTTGTTATGTATGATGCTACAGGAGTAAGAAGAGCTGCAGGCAAACAAGCAAAAATATTAAATAAAATTGTTAATACACCAGGATTAACAAAAGAGCAAGTTTCAGAAAAACTTGTGGAAACCTTAGGACATACACCAGTACAAGTATTTGTTGGAGCAGCAATAGGAATAATATCAGGATTAATGTTTTAATTTGTCCTCATTGCGACAAATTTTTTGTGGGAGGCTATTATGGAGGATATAGAAATAGCAAGAAAAGCAAAGTTGGAGAATATTACTAAAATTGCTACAAAGTTAGGAATAGACGAAGAATATATAGAGCAGTATGGTAAATATAAAGCAAAGATTTCCTGCAAGTTATATGAAAAATTAGAAAAAAAAGATAACGGAAAATTAATTTTAGTAACCGCAATAAATCCAACACCATTGGGAGAAGGTAAAACAACAATATCAATAGGATTGGCAGATGGATTAAATAGAATTGGAAAAAAAACAGTATTAGCTTTAAGAGAGCCATCATTAGGACCAGTTTTTGGAATTAAAGGTGGAGCAACAGGTGGAGGGTATAGTCAAATAGCTCCTATGGAAGATATAAACTTGCATTTTACAGGAGATATACATGCAATAACATCTGCAAATAATTTATTGTCTGCAATGATAGATAACCATATTTACTATGGCAATGAGTTGGAATTTGAAAAAGTAGTATGGAAAAGATGTATGGACTTAAACGACAGACAATTAAGAAAAATTGAAACAGGACTATCAAAAGAGAAAAACATAATACCAAGAGAAGATGGATTTGATATATCTGTTGCCTCAGAAATTATGGCTATTTTATGTTTGGCATCTGATATAAATGACTTGAAAAGAAGAATTGGAAATATAATAATAGGATATAACAAACAGAATAACCCGATTTTTGCAAGGGATTTAAAAGCAGATGGTGCGCTAACAGTTTTATTAAAAGATGCAATAAAACCTAACCTAGTGCAAACTATAGAAGGAACACCAGCAATAGTTCATGGGGGACCTTTTGCTAATATTGCACATGGATGTAATAGCATAATTGCTACCAAGTTGGCGCTAAAATTAGGAGATTATGTAATAACAGAGGCAGGATTTGGAGCAGATTTAGGTGCAGAAAAGTTTTTAGATATAAAATGTAGAAATGCCAATATTAAACCAGATGCTGTGGTATGTGTGGCAACAATAAAGGCAATAAAATATCATGGTGGAATGGATAAAGAAAATATAAAGAACGAAAGTATAGAATATTTAGAAAAAGGACTTAATAATTTATATAGACATATAGAAAATTTGAAAAATGTTTTTGGAGTAAATGTAATTGTAGCAATAAATAAATATAACCATGATACAATAAAAGAGATAGAATTCCTAAAACGAAAATTACAAGAAAAAGGAATAGAATTAAGTTTAGTTGAGAGTTGGGAAAAAGGTGGAGAAGGAGCAGTTGATTTAGCAAATAAGATAGCTGATTTAACGCTGAAAGAAAGCAATTTCAACTATGCATACGAATTAAATATGACGGTAAAAGAAAAAATAGAAGCAATAGCACAAAAAATATATGGAGCTTCTAAAATAGAGTATTTAGAAAATACGGAGGAAAAAATAGAAAAGATAGAAAAAATGGGATATGGAAACTTACCAATATGTATTGCTAAAACGCAATATTCATTTTCAGATGATCCAAAAAACTTAGAATGTATACACCCATTTAATATACATATCAAAGATGTAGTATTAAAAGCAGGAGCTGAATTTATAGTAATAATAACAGGTAAAATAATGACAATGCCAGGATTACCAAGAATTCCTGCGGCAGAAAATATAGATATTGATAAAAATGGCAACATAATAGGAATATTTTAAATAATTATGAATAAACCACCATTTTTAGGACAAAATAATTTTAAAGTAAATTATTTTTAAAAGTGGTGTTTTTATGTTGAAAAATAAAAGAAAGATATTATCAATAATAGCAATAATTTTTGTTATGACAATGTTTATTTCGTATAATGTATTTTTTAGAACGACTAATGTACAGGCAACTTCAAGATACGGATCTACAGGCTCAGAAGTAACACAAATTCAAACAAAATTAAAAAGATGGGGATATTATAAAGGGGCAGTAGATGGTGTATATGGTAGCAAAACATTGGCTGCGGTAAAATGGTTTCAATCAAAAAATGGGCTTACAGCAGATGGAATAGCAGGAACTAAAACTTTGCGAGCAATGGGGATCTATAGCAATACAGGAACAGGAAGTTCTAGTACGAATTCAAATGATGTTAACTTACTTGCAAGGTTGGTATATGGAGAAGCAAGAGGAGAACCATATGCGGGACAAGTGGCTGTTGCAGCAGTAGTGTTAAATAGAGTTAAAAGTAGCTCATTTCCAAACACAATAGCAGGAGTAATATATCAAAGAGGGGCATTTAATGTTGTTGATGATGGGCAAATAAATTTATCGCCTAATAGTACAGCAAAAAAAGCAGCACAAGATGCACTAAACGGTTGGGATCCATCATATGGAGCAATATATTACTTTAACCCAAATACAGCAACAAATAAATGGATATGGTCAAGACCAATGACAGTAACAATTGGAAAGCATAGATTTTGTAAATAGAAGCATAACATTTTGCAACAAATTATCAACCAAGAGGCACAGCATAAAATAATTATTTACTATAATGCAAAAGGATTACAAAAACTCTTCAATAACACCAAAGTGCTATTGAAGAGCTCTTTTTAAAGTATTATGCAGATTAATCCGCCACTACCTTCATTTACTATACGTTCAAGAGTTTCTTGAAGTTTACCTTGCGCTTCTTCTGGCATTTTAGATAATTTATTTTGCAAACCTTCATTAACAAGTTCATGTAGACTTTTTCCGAATATATTGGATTCCCATATCTTTTTAGGGTCATTTTCAAATTCAGAAAGTAGATAATTTACTAAATCTTCAGATTGTTTTTCACTTCCTACAATAGGAGAAACCTCGGTTTCTATGTTTGCTTGAATCATGTGAATAGAAGGTGCTTTTGCCTTTAATTTTACGCCAAATCTTGAACCCTGTTTTACCATTTCTGGCTCCTCTAAAATTAATTCATCTATGGAAGGTGTTACAATACCATATCCTTTTGCTTTGACTTCTTCTAAGGCATATGCAATTTTATCATATTCTTTTTTAGTATTGGCAAATTCGGTTATTGTAGAGAATAAATCACCTTCATTTGAAATATCAACTCCGGAAATTTCTGTTAGGACCTTATAGAACAATTCATCCATTAAATTTATGGAAATATTTACACTGCCATCTCCTAATTTAATTTCGTCTAATATAGTTCTTGTTATTATTTCAGTATTTTGCAATTTATCAATACCACTATTTATTTGCTTTAACACACTAATATTTGCAAATGCTTCTTTTATTTCCTTATATAATTCTGCTTTTAGCCAGTGTTCGCTATTTAAACCATCTACCCATTTAGGAAAAGTAATATTTAATGTTTCAATAGGAAATTCATATAATATTTTGCCGAAAATATTATTAATATCATCTAAATTTAAACGAGAACAATCAGTAGGCAATACTGGTGTTTCATATTTCTTTTCCAATTTTTGAGCCAATTCTCTAGTATAATCAGAAGAAGGATCATCTGTATTAAGAACAATAACAAAAGGTTTGTTAATTTCTTTCAGTTCTCTTACAACTCGCTCTTCTGCTTCAATATAATCTTGACGAGGAATATCTGTAATTGTGCCATCAGTAGTTATTAAAATTCCTATGGTAGAATGTTCTTGGATAACTTTTCTAGTTCCTATTTCTGCAGCTTGCTCAAAAGGAATTTCTTCGTTAGACCAAGGTGTTTTTACCATTCTAGGCATATCATCTTCCAAATAACCAATTGCGTTATTCACAAGATAACCAACACAGTCTACTAAACGAGTTTTTAATTTTAGGTTATCCCCAACAGTTATCTCAACAGCCTCATTTGGAATAAATTTGGGTTCAGTTGTCATTATTGTTTTGCCAGCAGCACTTTGAGGTAATTCATCTCTTGCACGTTCTCTTTTGTATTCATTATTTATATTTGGTATTACTAATAAGTCCATAAAATTTTTAATAAAAGTAGATTTGCCAGTTCTAACAGGTCCAACAACACCAACATAAATATCTCCATCTGTACGGTTAGCTATATCTTGATACAATTTTAAATTATCTTCCATTAATTAATTAACCCCCTTAAAAATGTTTGTACAAAATAACTTTATTTAATTTATATTAGAATATTTTTAAGTTATGACTAAAATGCAAAAAAATTTGCAAGAAAATAACCAATGTGATAAAATATGAATATCTTATATAAAGGATGGTGCATATGGAAGATAAAATAATAGAAAAGTTAAATCAAATGGGGCAGCAACATATAACAAAAAGGCTGGACAACAATGAAAATTTGCGAGGACAGATATGCAAAATTGATTTTGATGAAATAATGAAATTATACAAAGGCACAAAGAAAAATACTCCTATACTAGAAAAATATTTTGAAGGAATAGGATATGTTGAAAAAGATAAACTATCTATGGAAGAATATGGCGAGCTAGAAAAAATAGGAAATGATGTTATAAAAAACGGTAAATATGCAGTAGTAACAATGGCAGGAGGACAAGGAACAAGACTAGGACATATAGGACCAAAAGGTACATACAAATTAAACTTAGAAATAGGAGAAAAATATTTATTTGAAATTCTTGTAGATTCGCTAAAAGAAATAAAACAAAAATATGGAGTTACTATTCCGTGGTATGTAATGACAAGTAGGGAAAACAACAATCAAACAAAAGAATTTCTAGAAAAGCATAATTATTTTGGATACCCAAGTAAAGACATAAAACTATTTATGCAAGGAGAGCTTCCATTAATATCAACAGAGGGTAAAATTTTACTAGACAAAGATGGTTGCATAAAAGAAGCATCAGATGGAAATGGCGGAATATATGAAGCAATAAATAAAAATGGTATTTTAGCAGACATGAAGCAAAAAGGAGTAGAATGGATTTCTGTAGGAGGAATAGATAATGTATTGTTAAATATAGCAGATCCAATATTAATAGGACTTACTATTAAACAAAATAATCTAATAGGATCAAAATCTGTTGTAAAAGCAAATGCACAAGAAAAGGTAGGTGTATTTGGAAAAGTAAATGGAAAAACAAAAGTAATAGAGTATACAGAATTACCAAAGGAAATGGCAGAAAAAGTAGATGAAAATGGAAATTTAATATTTGGAGATGCAAATATATTAAATCATTTGTTTAATATAAAAGTATTAGAAGATTTGTCAAATGTAAAGTTACCATATCATACTGCACTAAAAAAAGCATCTTATTTAGATGAAGAAAACAATTATATTGAACCAGTAGAACCAAATGCATACAAGTTTGAAGCATTTATATTTGATGCATTTGAAAGATATGAGAATATGACTGTTTTAAGGGTTAAAAGAGAAGAAGAATTTGCACCAATAAAAAATGCGCAAGGTGTAGACAGCCCAGAAACAGCTACAAAATTATATAATAATAAAATGAAAGGAAGATTAAGAAATGAATAATATAACAGCATTAATAATGGCAGCAGGTACAGATGATAAAATGAAATCTAAAAAATCAAAGTTAGCACAAACTATATATGGAAAAGAAGTAATAAAAAGAGTTGTTAATTCAGTAAAAAAAGCTGGTATAGAAGAGGTTGGTGTAATAGTAGGAGAAAATAAAGAAGAAATAGAATCAATATTAAAAGATGAAGTAAAATACATATATCAAGAACAATGTTTAGGAACAGGTCATGCAATAATGCAAGCAATACCATATTTAGAAGAAAAATCGGGTAGAGTTTTAATATTAAATGGAAATATCCCATTAATTACAGAGCAAACTATACAAAAAATTGTGGATAAATCTATAAAAGAAGATGAAGTAGCTACAATACTAACAGGCATTATAAGTGAGCCAAAGGGATATGGCAGGGTAATAAGAAAAGAAAATAAAATATATGAAGTAATAGAAGAAACGGATTTGGAAGAGGTACAAAAAGGTATATTAGAAGTTAATGCAGGAGTGTATTGCTTTAAAATAAATGAATTATTAGAAATATTAGGAAAATTGCAAAAAAGTAGCATGGGATTATATTATATTACTGATGTTATAAAAATGATGAACACAAAAGGACTAAAAACTGGAGGAGTATTAGTAGAGGATAATACAGAAATTTTAAGTTTGCATACAAAATTACAATTAGAGATGTTAACCAGAATACTAAAAATAAGAATTAACACAATGCACATGAATAATGGTGTAACAATAGAAGATATGAATACTACATATATATATGATGATGTAGAAATAGGAATGGATACAATAATACATCCAAACACTACTATAAAATCAGGAGTTACAATAGGGGAGAACTGCGACATAGGACCTAATGCATATATAAGAGAAGGATGTAAATTGGCAAACAAAGTAAAAATAGGAAGCTTTGTTGAAATAAAAAAAGCAATAATAGCAGAAGGCACCAAAGTTCCACATTTATCATATATGGGTGATTGCGAAATAGGCACAAAATGTAATATAGGATGTGGTACAATTACTTGTAACTATGACGGGGTAAACAAACATAAAACAATAATTGGAGATAACAGTTTTATAGGCTCTAATGTAAACTTTGTTGCGCCAGTCAAAGTGGGAAGTAATGTAGTGATAGGAGCAGGTTCAACAATTACACAAGATGTTCCAGACAATGCATTGGGAATTGCAAGAGAAAGACAAACAAATAAAGAAAATTGGAAAAAATAGAAAAAAGGATGCCAACTATAATGTGAATGGCATCCTTTAAAAATGCGTATGTGGCAAAGCAAAATGCACATTTAACAAAGCCACTTTTCTTATTGTTGATCTCCAGGCAATAAATAATCAACTACTCCGTAAACTATAGCACCTATTATTGCGGCCATCCAAGAAACTGTATAACCAGCGACAAAGTATTGTGTAACATATAAAACTACTGCTGAAAGCACAAATCCAACAAAACCTTTTCCAAATGAACTAGCATGTAGTCCTGTAAATTTTGTTATTAAATAATCAATAATAGTAAGAACTATTGCAGCAGTGGCTAAAGCCCAAAAACTATTAATTCTAAAACCAGGCGTAAAAAATGCAGTAATTGCAAGAACTACACCAGCAGTAATCAATCTACCTATTATTTGCCAAGCAGTACTTGTGCCATTCTGAGTATTAACGTTTGCATTATTTGTTGACATACTAAAACCTCCTATTAAAATCTTACCAATTTTATGGTTTTATAATTTTATTATTAACTAAAAAAAAAATATTATTCAAAAATGCGAATAATATATTTTTTTTGGTTAAAAATATTAGTAAAATAAACAAATTTGAAAAAAGGAAAAAATTAAAATGATAATTACATTTATAAGATCAATTATTTTATACATAATTGTATTAGTTGTTATGAGACTTATGGGAAAAAGAGAAATAGGCCAATTGCAACCATTTGAATTGGCAATATCTATAATGATAGCCGATTTAGCATCAATACCAATGGCAGATACAGGAATACCAATAACAAATGGAATAATTCCTATATTAGGGTTGTTAGTTATGCATTTAGTAATATCAATTATAAATATTAAAAGCATAAGAGGAAGAGAAATAATATGTGGAAGACCATCAATTTTAATATATAGAGGTAAAATAGATGAAAAAGTTTTGAGAAAAGAAAGATTTACGGTAAACGAATTAGAAGAAAGACTAAGAGGCAATAACATAGTAAATATAGGTGATATTGAATATGCAATATTAGAAACAAGTGGACAAGTAACTGTAATACAAAAACCAGAAAAAAGGAACACAACACCAGCAGATTTTAACATTCAGCCAGATTATGAAGGAATACCGTATGATTTGGTAATAGATGGTAAAGTAATGCATGAAAATCTAAAAATAATAGGTAAAAACTACGAATGGCTAAGAAAACAGGTAAGCAAATTTAATATAAAACCAGAAGAAGCGTTACTAGTAACATTGGACGGAAAAGGGCAAATGTTTTGCCAAGGCAAAAGTAAGGGAGGCAAAAAATAATGTATAGAGAGGCAGTAATAATAGTATTGATAATATTATTAATTATAATAGGAGATATATTAACACACAAATTTACTACAAAAACTGTAGCAGAAATTAGCAGAGAAATATTTTTGTTAACAGAAAGCGTAAAAAATAACAAGGATGATATTCAACAAAAATTAAACAATATAGAAAAAGCATGGGAAAAATATAGTGAAAAATTAGCATATTATATAGAACATAATGAATTAGAAAAAGTTGATACAGAAATAGTAAAAGCAAAAGCAGATATAGAAGTCCAGAACTATGCAATGGCAATAGAAAACCTAGAAAGATGCACATTTATTCTAGAACATATAAAAGAAAAAAATTCATTAAAAATAGTAAACGTATTTTAGTGTCACTTTAGGTACGGTCCAAAAGTGACACATCTTTATTACTTAGGTAGTTTAGAATTTTAGCATCTGTTTTAAAATTAAATTTAATATAACTACTGCAAAGCTGTTGTGTTTTATATCCAAACTGCTTGTTAATTTTGTTTATTCCATATTTTCCATCTCCAATTATGGGATAACCAATATGAGCTAAATGTGCACGTATTTGGTGTGTTTTCCCAGTATGCAATTGTATGTCTAAAATACAATAATTTTTTTCAATATTTTTTTCCAATACTTTATAAGACGTTACTATTTTTACATATCCTTTTTGAGGTGTGTCAGAAATGTATACTAGAGCTTTTTTATTATCTTTAAACAGGTAAGCCTCTAATGTTTGACTTTTAATATTAGGTATTCCATATACCATTGCTTTATAATGCTTTTCAATCTCTCTATTTTTAAATTTCTGTAATAAAATATCTAAAGCATCTTTGTTCTTAGCGAAGATTAATAAACCAGTAGTATTTCTATCTAACCTATGACAAGGTTCAATATAGGCATACTGCCTTTTTAAAATAGAAGTTATAGAATCAGAGCCAGTAACTTCTATTTCGGCAGGTTTATCTATAATTAGAATATTATCATCTTCATATACTTTGTTGAAATTACAATGATTTTGCTTAAAAAGAAATTCATCAGAAATGAATATTTTAACAGAATCACCAGTCTGTAAAAATACATTAGAGTTTACTTTTATATCATTAATACGAATATCTTTTTTTCGTAAAGCTTTATATATGGTGTTAGTACATAAACCATCAAAATTATCTAACAAAAAAGGAACTAATTTTTTACAATTATACTTATTTTCAACAACTAATTCTTTCATAATCTCTCCCACTCCGACTTGACCCAATTAGGGACAGTCCCCAAATGTCCCGTTTTCCCAATTAGGGACTGTCCCCAATTGGGCCAAGTAAATCTTTTACTACTTCTCCTGCAATAATTAGTCCCGCAACAGATGGTACAAAAGCAATGCTTGCAGGTGTTCTTTTTAAGCTTTCGTCTTTATTAAATCTGTTAGGGATTTCTTTAGAATAAACAACTTTTAAATGTTTTATTCCTCGAATACCAAGTTCTTTTCTCATTACTTTAGCTAAAGGACATACAGAAGTCTTAGAAATATCAGACACTTCAAATCTAGTAGGGTCAAGCTTGTTTCCTGTTCCCATTGAGGAAATAATGGGAATATTTTTGCTTTTTGCTGTTTCTACTAACAAAATCTTAGAAGTGACAGTATCTATTGCATCAACTATATAGTCATAATTTTTTACTAAAAAGTCGTTAGTTGAAGAATTATAAAATTCTTCAAAAACATTAATATTTAAATCTGGATTTATGTTTAATAATCTTTTCTTAGCTACTTCAACTTTAGCCATTCCAATAGTAGTTGTATCAGCAATTAATTGTCTATTAATATTAGTAATATCAACCATATCACTATCTATTAAAACAATATTACCAACTCCACTTCTAACCAAGCCTTCCGCAACATAAGAACCAACGCCACCACACCCAAATATGGCAACAGTAGAATCTTTTAATTTATTTATATTATCTTTACCAATTAACAATTCAGTGCGAGCTAACCAATTTAACAAATCTATCTCCTCCTAACAATATTATTAATTATAACACATAAAATACAAATAAGTAGAAATATTGAAAAATTTTGAATTTTATTATATAATATGAGTTAATAAGAGAAAAATGTAGGTATTAATTCTATACAAATAATGTGTAGGGACAAACCTATTCTTACTGATGAAAAACATACTAGATTACAAGAAAAATAAGATGAAGGAGATGGATTAACATTAAAAAGATATTTTCAAAACAAACATGGAAGATTGCGGGAATTACATATTTAGTAGTAGGAATTCCAATACTATTAGGATATTTAGCATACTTGCAAGGTGATCTAAAGGCTCGGCATAATTGGGGCGATGTTAATGTTTTGTTCAATTTATGTATTTTTTCCTGTTATGGTAATTGGTAGTATTATTCATATAAATATAATGTTAAAACCAATTGCTAAATTTGTAGTTATTGGGTATTTAATATTAACAGTTGGTGTTGCAAGTGTGCCAATTGGAATATCATTTTATAAAAATAATGAAGAAAAGAAAGAAATCAAACAAAAAGATGAATATATTAGCAATTCTATTGGTTATGAAATTCGTAAAGTTTACCCTGATGCAGAATTTTATTGGTATTATAATTATGCTATTGTAAAGCTAGGTGGATACAAATTTGAAAATCAACCGGTGTTCAATTATGGAAATCAATCTGATTATGGTGGAGAAATAGCTAAATGGAAGAAGATAAAAAGTACAAAAGCTTTTTCGAATTTTCCATATAAAGTTAAAGTTAAATATTATTTTGAAAATATGGAAAATCCTTTTGTATCACTTGATATAGAAAACTTTTATTTAGATTACTATATAAATGGTGTCTCAAAAGAAGTATTAGAAAATATAAAAGTAAAAATACAACAACAGCTTTATAAATACTATGATAATGATAAATTTAATATAAGTTATTATGATAATGATAAAATTAATATAAGTTATAATAATACTATTAAAGTTATGATTAACAAAAAAATAAACACAAACACATATGAAGAAAAAACAACAACTGAGAGATGGAAAGACTTCATAAAGCAAAACAATATAAACACAGATCTTGTTGTAATCAATGTTGAATATAGGGATCTTAACACTAATAGTTCAAGATATTATAATGTAAATAGAAACGAGTGGTCTGGAAGTTATAATGAGGCAAGTTAAATATAAATATATTTGATTCACTAGTAAAAAAAGAGAGAATTAATATAAAGCGCATGTGGAAGAAAAATTAAAATGGATAGTAGAGGTAACTAAAGAACAAAAATCTTTAGTTATTTTTTTGTTACTTATCTCAATAGTATTAAACCTTATTATTAATTATAATACACAAAATACGATTTTTGCTGTTGTGAAAACTTAAAAGAATAATTTTTGATTTTATTCATAAGATTAAATAATAAGTGCAAAATTGCGAGAGGATAGTGTAAAGTAATCTATGAAAAATGTAGGGGCGATTTTAATCGCCTGCACTTCGAAGAAATTACTAAAAAAGAGAGGAGTAATCCAAATGATAAAAAATAAAAATATTATATATAAAGCATTAAGTATATTATTTGTATTAATATTTGCTTTTGCTGTCATAAAAACTAAAGATGAAAAGTCAAGTGTGGTTACAAATGCAGAAATTTTAAGCAATATAAAGATTGGGTGGGGAATAAGAAGAAATGATAATCACGAACAGCCAGATTTAGGAGCTAATAATAAAAGAATCCTAGAAAAATATGAAGGAATTTGTATGGGCAATGCAAGCAAGCCATATGTGTATTTGACATTTGATGAAGGATATGAGGCAGGATATACAGAAAAATTTTTAGAAGTTCTAAAAAAGAATGAGGTTAGTGCTACATTTTTTATAACTGCTCATTATGTGAATACACAACCTGAATTGGTAAAAAAAATGATAGATAATGGTCATATTATTGGTAATCATACAGTAAACCATAAAAGTATGCCAGATTTAACAGATGAACAAATTAAATCAGAGGTTATGAACTTACATACAACAATATATGAAAAATATGGCTATGAAATGAAATATATAAGGCCACCTAAAGGAGAATATAGTGAAAGAACGGTAAATTTCACTAACACTTTAGGGTATAAGACAGTAATGTGGTCTTTTGCATATGATGATTGGGACGAAAAGAAACAAGGAAGAGAAGAATATGCAAAAGAAAAAATACTTAAGAATATTCATAATGGTGCTGTAATATTATTACATGGTAATTCTAAAGATAATGTTAATGTTTTGGATTATTGCATAAAAGAAATAAAGAAGATGGGATATGAATTTAAAAGTTTGGATGAATTTGAAAGATAATAATTATACAGTGGAGAGGAATGAGTTTTCAAGTGAGAAAAAAGCAATTAAAAAAAGAGAGTAGATTAAACAGATTACTAGAAATACCTAAGGAAATTTCG
The DNA here is from genome assembly GCA_003534295.1 of Clostridiales bacterium. Taxonomy (GTDB): domain Bacteria; phylum Bacillota; class Clostridia; order TANB77; family CAG-508; genus DNVW01. Next base: position 70,152 of record DPDV01000001.1, on the reverse strand, counting down.
ACAAATGAGCCAAGAATAGTAAATATGGGGTTTAATAAAATGCTTATAGAAAACTATAAAATAATACTAGAATATCAGGACTTTTTTATAAGAATTGGTACGCAAATTGGCATAATAAATGTAAATGGATTTGAACTAGAATTAAATGAAATGACGCCAGACGAATTATTGGTTACAGGTAAGATTGAAAGTATAGATTTAGAAAGAATGGTAGATGAATAGGGGGAAAACTTAGTGTACTTTAAAATTATTTTTTATTATATAGTTGGATATGTAAATATTTTTGTAGAAGGATACTTTATAGAAAAATTTATAAATATATGTAATAAACAAAAAATACTTTTATGGAATTTAAAAAGAGATAAAACAACTATTATTTATGCAAATGTAGGGATAAGAGATTTCAAAAAACTAAAAGCAATATGTAAGAAAACAAAATGTAAAATAAAAATAGAAGGTAAAAAAGGTTTGCCTTTTATTTTTAATAAATACAAAAAGAGAAAGATATTTGCAGTTGGTTTGGCAATAGTAATAATATCAGTAATTGCTTTGTCAAAATTTGTATGGAATGTAGAAATAGTTGGAAATGAAAAAATTAATGTAGAAGAAATAATGATAATTGCAAACGAAAATGGATTGAAAGTAGGAGAACTAAAAAATAAAATAGATACAAAAAAAATAATAAATAAATTAAGATTGGAAAGAAATGATTTAGCCTGGGTGGGCATAGAACTAAAAGGTACTAATGCACTTATAAAAATAATAGAAGCAACTCCTAAGCCAGATATTATAAATGAAGAAGAATTTTGTAATATTATTGCAACAAAAGAGGCAGTTATAGAAAAAATAAGTGCCCAAAATGGTACTCCCGTAGTAAAAGAAGGAGACCTAGTAAAAAAAGGTACTGTATTAATAGAAGGTTGGTTAGAGGGAAAATTTACAGGAACAAGATATGTACACGCAACAGGCACTGTTAAAGGAAAAGTATGGTATACACAAAGAGAAAAAGTATATTTCAATCAACAAAAAAAAGAACAGACAGGGAAGGTTGAAAATAGATATTCCCTAAACTTAAATAAATTTAAAATAAATTTTAATAAAAGGGTTTCAAAATTTAAAAATTATGATACAATAGAGACGAATAAAAAATTAAAACTATTTGCCAATTTCTACTTGCCAATAGAGTTAATAAAAACCACCAATACAGAAGTAAATATAACAGATATAACTTATAGTATGGAAGAAGCAAAAAACATAGGCATAGAAAACGCAAAAAACAAATTAAATGAACAAATAGAAGACTTGAATAATATATTAAGCACACAAATTAATACAAATACTACAAATGAATATATAGAAGTAGAAGTTACATATGAGGTGCTTGAAGATATTGGGACAAAAGAAAAAATAGTATTTTAAAAGGAGGAACACAATATGGAAGAAAGAAGCTTAAGAGTTTATGATTCGGAGAAAACATTTTTCTCAAAGCTAACAAATACATTAACAAAAATAATTATACCAACACAAGTAGGAATAAATAGTATGCTTATTTCTATTAAAAGAAATAATGTACTAAAAACATATGAAAACACATTAGAAGATATAGAGAACGTAGAAAAAAAAGAAGCAATAAAGAAAAAGTTTGAAGACGTATATGCATTATATTTAGAAGCAGTAGATAAACATATAATGGATTCAATATATAAAAAAGTTAAAAATGATACGGCAACAGATTTTGAAAAAAATGCTTTATCAAAATACTATACAGTAATACATTTAAAAGATAGTGAATATTTAGAATATAAATATAGAAAACAAATATATTTATTGGAACTAGATTATCAATCAATAAAAAGAAGTGAAAAACCAAAACTATTAGAAAAATATAAAAAATTCTATCTAAAAGAAATGGAAGTTTTATATAAAGGATTATTAAAGCATTATTCCATAAAGTTAGCAGACAACCTAACATATGGAACAAAAGAAGAAACATATAATAAAATTTTCTCAACAGTAGAAGAATACATATCAAATGTTATGCCTTTAAAATTTGAACAGGATAAATCAAAAGAATATGCGCAAATATTAGAGGACTATAATAATTACGAGAAATTTGCAGTAGGAAAGCTAGATCAAAATGATAATATAGAAAAAAACATGATACTTTTAAGCATAAGCAGAAAATTATTTACACATAGTTTACCATTAATCGTAGCCGAACAATGTTACATTAAATTATTAAAAGATATAAGAAGCTTAATAGTGGATACTAAAGTTATCAGAAAACAAGAAAAAGCATACTCGTTATTGATAAGATTAATAGAAGAATACAATATAAAGTTATTATCAACCAAAATATATTGGGATAAACCATCAGACAGAGAAGAGTACAAAGAGTTCTGGAAAAAATATCAAGAAATTAGTGAGCTAAAAGGTATAAATAATGCAGAATATAATGAACAATTAGAAATTTTATTTATTACTAATGATTTGAAAAAAGTAAGTTTAAATGAAAATAAATACTACAAAATAATTAAATTTTATAAAAATAAACTAGTTGAATTAGGGGTAATGAAAAATTTAAAAAATAGTTTTAGTTCAAATATTAATTTACATTCTACATCAAAGAAGTTGTGTAGAAAATAATAAAAATGAGGAAGTAAAATGGAACAGATAGAAATTCTTACAGAAGGAATAGAAGAAAAAGAAGAATACAAAGAAATTATTAAAACAGTATTAAAACAATGCTTTAAAGAAGAAGAATTGGGAAAACATATAAGCATAACAATAACATTAACAAACCCAGAATATATAAAAAGCATAAATAGAAAATACAGAAATGTAGATAATCCTACAGATGTGTTATCCTTTCCAATGTATGAAAGAGATGAAATTTCAACAATAAAAAAACAGAAATATGAAACAATATTAGGCGATATATTAATATCTATACCTAAGGTACAAGAACAAGCAATAGAATATGAACACAGTTTTAAAAGAGAACTAGCATATATGGTAGTTCATGGGTTTTATCATTTAATGGGGCTTGACCATATGAATGAGGACGAGAAGAAAGAAATGAGAGAAAAAGAAGAAAACATACTAAACAAATTAAATATAATAAACTAAATAAGAAAGGACAAGCAATGAAACCGAAGCATAAAGAAAATAACAATACCGAAGAGAAAAAAATTAAAAACAGTAATTTTATAGATGCATGGAAAAATGCAATAAATGGTATCATATATGCTACTACAACCCAAGGAAATATAAAAAAGCAATTAATAATAGCTGTGGCAGTAGTAATAATAAGCTTGTTTTTTAATTTGAATAAAGCAGAATTTTTAATATTTTTATTTACAATAATTTTAATAATATTTGCAGAAATGGTAAATACAGCAATAGAAACTGTTGTGGATTTATATGTAGATGTATATCATCCAAAAGCAAAAATTGCGAAAGATGTAGCAGCAGGAGGAGTAGTAATAACAGCAATAAATGCAATAATAGTAGCATATTTTTTGTTCTTTGATAAAATAAGCGATATGGGTATTGCATTTATACAAAATGTTGCAAATTCCCCTATACATTTAGCTTTTGCAACAATAGTAATTACTATGATAGCTACTTTAGCAATAATAGCATACTCTAAAACAAACAAGCATAAAGTATTTAATGAGAAATTTGTACCGAGCGGTCATGCTACAATTGCATTTGCAGCAAATACAATAATATGGATAACAACACAAAATCCAGTAATATTAATACTATCTCTTGTAATGGCAATATTAATAGCGGAAAGTAGAATACAAGCAAAAGAGCATAAACTTTCTGAAGTAATATTTAGTGCTTGTATGGGCATTTTAATTGTTCTTATAATATATAGTATAAGTATAAATGTATTAAAGTTTTAGGAAAGGAATAAGATTAAACATGGAAGAAAGTAAAAAAAGCAGTAATGGAATCAAGATATTAATAGTTTTATTAATACTATTAATGATAGTAGCAGGAGTATTAGTAGCAATAAAATTTATACAGGGTAACAAAATTAAACAAACTCAAACAAGTGCGGGAGTAGAAGAAAACAAAGAGCCAGAAAAAGAAGTAATAAAATTACCAACAACTTTTGCTGGAAAAGATAGACCAATTGCTGTAATGATAGATAATAATATAAATGCAATGCCACAGGCAGGATTACTAGAAGCGGATTTGGTTTATGAAATAATAGTTGAAGGAGGAGAAACAAGAATGATGGCAGTCCTAAAAGGAAAAGATGTTGAAAAAATAGGACCTGTTAGAAGTTCAAGACACTATTTTCTAGACTATGCATTAGAAAATGATGCAATATATGTTCATTTTGGTTGGAGTCCACAAGCAGAAAGTGATATATCTACAATGGGAGTAAATAACATAAATGGACTATATTATGATGGCTCATATTTTTGGAGAGTAAGCGAAAAATATGCACCACATAATGCGGTAATAAGTACAAAAAATATATTAAAGGTTGCAGAAAACAATGAATATAGAACAACATCAGAACAAAAACCTGTGTTGAATTATGTAGCAGATGAAATTGAACTAGAAGATGGCAAAGAAGCTGAAACAATTACAATTCCATATTCAGATTATAATACTGTAAAATACACATATAATGAAGATAAAAAAGAATATGTTAGATATTCAAGAGGAAAAAAACAAGTAGATTGGAATACAGACACAACAATAACAACAAAAAATATAATAGTAACATTTGCAGAGAACTATAGTTTAAATGATGGTTCGGGCAAAGGCAGACAAGGACTTGAAAATATAGGAAAGTTAAAAGGATATTATATTACAAATGGAAAAGCAATAGAAATAACATGTGAAAAAAACTCAAGAACAACGCAAACCGTATACAAAGATTTACAAGGTAACGAAATAAAAGTAAATGATGGTAAAACATTTATACAAATTTGCCCATTAAATGCAAATGTAAAGATAGAAGGAAATACTAAAACAACAGAAAAATAACAAAAAAGGGCAGGAGAATAAATCCTGCTTTTTGATTTAAGAAAAGAGGAAAATATATGGAAAATGAAAATTGCCAATGTATAGAAAATCAAATAAAAGAGGATATGGTACAAATATTAGAAAAATATACTACAGATAGAGATAATTTAATACAAATATTAAACGAAACACAAGAAAAATTTGGGTACATCCCTAAAACATCACAATTGGAAATATCTAAATACTTAAATATACCAATGGCAGAAGTGTATGGAGTAATAACTTTTTATTCAAGGTTTACATTAGAACCAAAAGGAAAATACGCAATATCAGTATGTTTAGGAACTGCATGTTTTGTAAAAGGCTCAGAACAAATATTAAACAGATTAAAAGATAGGCTGAAAATAGATGTAGGGCAAACAACAGCAGATGGAAAATTTTCTATAGATGCTACAAGATGTGTGGGTGCATGTGGACTAGCTCCTGTATTTACAGTAAATAACGAAGTACATGGTAAAGCAACAGTAAAAAAATTGGATGAAGTGTTAGATGAATTAATGAGTAAATAAAAACGTGTAGTGCACGAATGAAAAGGAGAAAAATATGAAATCTGTAGAAGAAATAGAACAAATAAGAAAACAAAAAAGAGAAGAATTAGACCTAAGAGTAAATTTAAACTCTGCAACAAGAGAAAAGCATATATTAGTATGTAGAGGAACAGGTTGTACATCTTCAAAATCCCCAGAAATAATAGAAAACTTTAAAAAAATAATAGAAGAAAAAAATATACAAAATGTAAGAGTTATACAAACAGGTTGTTTTGGGTTATGTGCTAAAGGACCAATAGTAATAATAAGACCAGAAGATACTTTTTATGCTAATTGCAAGCCAGAAGATTGTGAAGAAATTATAAATTCACATATATTAGAAGGAAAAATAGTAGAAAGATTATTATGCAAAGATATAGATGGAAGCATTGTAAAAAAATTGGATGATTTACAATTCTATAAAAAACAAAAAAGAATAGCACTAAAAAATTGTGGAGTAATAAATCCAGAAGATATAGACGAATACATAGCATTTGATGGATATAAGGCTTTAGAAAAGGTGTTATTTGAAATGACACCAGAAAGTGTAATAGAAGAAGTAAAAAACTCCGGATTAAGAGGAAGAGGTGGAGCAGGTTTTCCAACAGGTAAAAAATGGGAACTAACAAGAGCTGCAAAGGAAAAGCAAAAATATGTTGTATGCAATGCAGATGAAGGCGACCCAGGAGCATTTATGGATAGAAGTATATTAGAGGGGGATCCACATTCTGTTGTAGAAGCAATGATAATAGCAGGATATAGTATAGGTGCAAATAAAGGATATATATATGTAAGAGCAGAATATCCAATTGCAGTACATAGATTTGATATTGCTATAAAACAAGCAAGGCAATATGGACTCCTAGGTAATAACATATTTGGAACAGAATTTAGTTTTGACATAGAAATAAGATTAGGAGCCGGTGCTTTTGTTTGCGGAGAAGAAACAGCCTTGTTAGAATCAATAGAAGGAAGAAGAGGACAACCAAGATTAAAACCTCCATATCCAGCAAATGAAGGACTATGGGGAAAACCAACTTTAATAAACAATGTAGAAACATATGCAAATATAACTAGAATAATACTAAATGGAGCAGATTGGTATTCAAACATAGGAACAGAAAATTCAAAAGGAACAAAGGTATTTGCATTAGGCGGAAATGTAGTTAATGTAGGATTAGTAGAAGTGCCAATGGGAACAACATTAAGGGAAATAGTATATGACATAGGCGGAGGAATTCCAAATGGAAGAGACTTTAAGGCAGCACAAACGGGAGGCCCATCAGGAGGTTGTATACCAAAAGAACACTTAGATACACCAATAGACTATGAATCATTAAAAACAATAGGTTCAATGATGGGGTCTGGTGGACTAATAGTAATGGATGACTCAAAGTGTATGGTTAATTTAGCAAAGTTTTATTTGGACTTTACAGTAGACGAATCTTGTGGAAAATGTACACCTTGTAGAATAGGAACAAAAAGAATGTTAGAAATATTAACTAAAATATGTGATGGAAAGGCGGACATACAAGATTTAGAAAAATTGGAACAATTAGCAATAAATATTTGTAGAACTGCAGTGTGCGGGTTAGGACAAACAGCGCCAAATCCAGTTTTGTCAACATTAAAGTATTTTAGAGAAGAATATTTAGACCATATAAAACATAAAACTTGCAAAGTTGGAGAATGTAAAGCACTAACAAATATTTCTATAAATCCACAAAAATGCAAAGGATGTGGAATATGTAAAAGAAATTGCCCAGTTAATGCGATTTCAGGGGAGCCAAAACAAGTACATATAATAGATAAAGACATTTGTATTAAATGTGGAACTTGTGTAGCTAACTGCCCATTTCATGCAATCGGTTGATAATTTGAATTTAGAATAATAGTAGAAAGGATTGTAAATTAAGATGATTAATCTAAAGATAGATGATAAAGAAGTACAAGTTGAAGAAGGTACCACAATATTACAGGCTGCTAGGCAAGTTGGAATAGATATTCCTACATTATGTTTTTTAAAAGATATAAATGAAATTGGCGATTGCAGAATGTGCATTGTACAAGTGGACGGAAGAAGAGGTTTTGCTACATCTTGTATACAAAAAGTAGAAGAAGGAATGAATGTAAGAACACATTCAAAAGAAGTTATAGAAGCTAGAAAAGTGATATTAGACTTAATATTGTCAAACCATCAGCGTGATTGTCTAACATGTACAAGAAATGGAAATTGTGAGTTGCAAAATTTGGCTGTAAAATTTAATGTAACAGGAGTAGAATATGAAGGAGAAAAAAACAAACACAAAATAGATGATTTATCTCCATCAATAGTTAGAGATTTTAATAAATGCATTTTATGTAGAAGATGTGTTTCAGTATGTAAAAAAGTACAAAAAATAGGTGCAATTGATTGTATAAATAGAGGTTTTGAGTCCTGCATATCAACAATAGGAGACCATAGCTTAAATGATGTTAATTGCACATTTTGCGGACAATGCATAGAAGCATGTCCTGTAGGAGCTTTGAAAGAGAAAGATTCAACACAAGAGGCATGGGAAAAATTAAAAGATCCAGAAACTTATGTAATAGTACAAACTGCGCCAGCAGTTAGAGTAGCATTAGGAGAAGAATTTGGAATGCCCATAGGGACAAATGTAACAGGAAAAATGGTTTCAGCACTAAGAAGACTAGGATTTGATAAAGTATTTGACACAAATACAGGAGCAGACTTTACTATAATGGAGGAAGGAACAGAATTTATTCAAAGACTAGACGAAAATAAGAACCTGCCAATGATTACATCATGCAGTCCAGGCTGGGTAAGATATGTGGAAGCTAATTATCCAGAAAATATAAAGTATTTATCAAGTTGCAAATCGCCACATGAAATGTTTGGGGCACTTTTAAAGACATATTATGCAGAAAAAAATAACATACCAGCAGAAAAAATATATGTTGTATCTGTTATGCCATGTATTGCAAAAAAATATGAAAGGCAAAGAACAGAATTGAAAAACAATGGAATGTATGATGTGGATTGTGTATTAACTACAAGAGAATTAGCAAGAATGATAAAACAAGCCAATATAGAATTTGAACAACTAGAAGAAAAAGAATTTGATAGTCCTATGGGAGAAGCAACAGGAGCTGCAGCAATATTTGGAGTTACAGGTGGTGTAATGGAAGCCGCACTTAGAAGTGTATCAGAAATATTAACAGGAGAAGAATTGGAAAAAATAGAATTTAAAGAAATAAGAGGAGAACAAGGCATAAAAAGAGCAAGCCTAAAATTAGGAGAAAGAGATATAAAAGTAGTTGTTGCGCATGGACTAGGAAATGCCCAAACAATAATGGAAGAAATAAAATCTGGAAAAGCAGATTATCAATTTGTAGAAATAATGGCCTGTCCAGGAGGTTGCATTATGGGAGGGGGACAACCTATTAAAAATTCCAAAATTAGAGGAACAATAGATGTAAGGAGAAAAAGAGCAGAAGCAATGTATTCTATAGACGAAAAAAGCAAAATAAGAAAATCACATGAAAATCCAATTTTAAAACAAATATATAGTGAATATATAGGTGTTCCAGGTGGACATAAAGCACATGAGCTTTTACATACAACATACAGTAGAAAAGAAAAATATAATATTTAGAGAAAAAAATTGATTTATTTACAAAATTCGACAAACTTTTTAAAAAAATAGGTGTATAATAGTATAGAAAATTGACATTTACTAATAAGTAAAAATTGAAACATAATAATGTAGAGGGCGATTTTAATCGCCCGCGACAAAGACCAAGGAGGTAAAAAAATGAAGTCAGGTTTTGTATCAATAGTAGGAAAGACAAATGTCGGAAAATCCAGCATAATAAATTCATTAGTAGGAGAAAAGGTAGCAGCAATAGCAAATAGACCGCAAACAACACGCAAAGCAATAAAAGCCATTGTAAATAGACCAGATTCACAAATTATATTTATAGATACACCAGGAATACATAAACCACAAAGTAAATTAAGTGATGCAATGATAGAAACATCACTAACTTCTATACAAGATGTTGACTTAATAGTATTTGTAGTAGAAGCCTTTGCAAAAGAAATATCAGAAGAAGAAAAAATAATATTAGAAAAAATAAAAAAAGCCAAAAAGAAAACAATATTAGTTATAAATAAAATGGATTTAGCAAGCATGGCACAAGTTGCAAGAGCAATGGAACTATATAAAAATGAATATGAATTTATAACAATAGTACCAATGGTTGCCTCTAAACAAGAAGATTCAGAAATACTATTAGATGAAATAGAAACAAACTTATCAGAAGGACCATTATACTATGATACAGAAGAATATACAGACCAAACAATGCAACAATTAGCAGAAGAAATGATAAGAGAAAAAGCATTAAAACTATTAAGAGATGAAGTACCACATGGAATATTGGTAGAAGTAGAGCGAATGAAAAGAAGAAAAACAATGAAAGGCGAGCCAATATACAACATAGAAGCTACCATATATTGTATAAGAGAATCACATAAGGGTATAATAATTGGAAAAGATGGAGAAATGCTAAAAAGAATTAGTACATATGCAAGACAAGATTTAGAAAAAATGTTAAATACAAAAATTAATTTAAAAGTATGGGTAAAAGTAAAAGAAGACTGGATAAATAAAGATTCTATTGTAAATAAATTTAAAATGTAGAAGTATAAAATTATAAAAAAATGCAAAAGATAAACTCGAAGGAGCTGATTTTATGCTAAGACAAATGGCTTGGAATACATTTAAGCACACAGGAAATGTAAATACTTTTATTGAATTAATAGAAATAGAAAATATACAAAAAAACATGGAAGGTAATCAATATGGGAATATTGAAGACAAAGGGGATAATAATAGCAGAAAGCAATATGAACGACTTTGATAAAATGCTTACAATTTTAACACCGAATGGAAAAATTGGGTGTGCTGCCAAAGGAGCAAGAAGACCAAAAAGTGTGCTTATGGCAGCAACTCAATTTTTGTGCTTTGGAGAATATATGTTGTATAATAATTCGCAAAATTACAATATAAATTCTTGTGATATTATAGAAATATTTTACAATATAAGAACAGACTTTGAAAAATTAAAATATGCAGCACTTATAACCAAAATAATAAATGATGTAACAGACGAAAACCAAAACACATATAAAATATTGCAACTATTTTTAAATACATTATATATGATTTCCGAAACAGATAAAAATTTAGACTTAATACTATCCATTTTTGAAATAAAACTTTTATGCCTATTAGGATTTATGCCAGTGATAGATAAATGCGTAAATTGTGGGGAGAAAGAAGAATTAAAATATTTTTCGCTAAAAGATAACGGATTTAAATGTAGTGCTTGTGGTAAACAAGATAAAGGAGCAATTGAAGTCTCAAAAACAACAGAAAACGCAATAAAATATATAGTAATGGCACCAGCCAAAAAAATATTTTCTTTTAATATTTCAGAAGAAAATATAACACAATTAAAAGTAATAAGCAAATTATATTTAAACAGTAAATTAGAAAAAGAATATAAGTTATAAATACGAAAAAACAATAAAAAATTTCTTTATTGATAATTATGAAGAAGAAATAAAGGATGGAGAATTAGTTTGCACTGATATGATATATTATTCAAATTTCAATTCATAAAAAAGATAACAAATATATCTGACAAAACTATGTTAAGCATGATTTCTAATATTCAGTTAGAAGATGATGATTATGACTATAATTTAAGCTTTGCAGATGAAAAAACAGCTGTTGATGAAGAGTTAGCTATATTTAATTTGTTAAATGAGGAGGATAAATAATGGAAGAGGAATTAAGATATTATTATGGCTTTGATAAGTATGAAACATTAATTGAAAAATTGAAAAAATATAATGAATTAAAGTATGATGGATGTTTTTATGAATTAACTACTCAATATGACCATCCTTGCATAGAAGATTCGTTTTATAATAAAAAAATTGATGGAAGATTTAGAGTAAGATGTTCTAAGAACATTAAAACAAAACAATCTAAGTCAAAAATTAGTTGGAAGAAAAGAACAAATAATACTTCAAATGGCTTAGTTAATAAAGAGGAAGAAGTTGAAGTGAACTTTCAATTCGAAGAATTTGACAAATTAGTGTTTTTATTAGAAAATGTTATAAAGATGAAAAATATTGAATCATATGAAAGATATAGAAATGTTTTTCATAATGAAGATATAGAGATTGTTGTTGATAAATATCCTTTTGGAATAGCACTAGAAATAGAAAACAAAAGCAAATTAAAGACTGCAGAAGAAACAGTATTATTTTGGGTAAAAAGATTAGGATTAAAACAAGAAGATGCATTTAGATTATCTTGGGATGATAAATATACAGAATTATGCAAACAACAAAATATAGAAATATTTAAACATGTAAAGTTTGATTTACCAATGCCCAAAGTTATAGAATAATGTATTAAAAAAGGAAATGTTTATGATTAGCAATTTAAATAGTAAAATAAATGAATTTTTAAATAGTGAAAAAATACCAAAAGAAATTTTGATGACTTGAAAAATGTTCCGGAAAATATGGAGTTTTCTTTATTAAGTAAAGAGTTTCCAGAATTAATTGATATTATAGGATATCATGGGATTGTGATAGAACCATTGCCTGTTGATGAGATTATTTTAAAACGAATTATTGAAAGAGGGAAAAATTTTATAAATTATTTGGATGGAGTTCAGAAAAAATTGAAGAATGTTCAAAAGTTATTGCTTCAAGTGAAGCTATTGTAGGAATGTATGGGGTCGTAGTTATATAAAATAAAACGGCTAATATTTGAAATGTTAGCAAAAGCTGGTGTAAATCCAACCGACTCTACCAATATATATTTTTAGAGACATAAGTTTATGTCTTATTTTTATTATATTAATTTTATGGCAGAAGTGTACTACCATGTTATATAAATTCTAAGTGGATTTTTAAAATATATTTTAAACTATAGAGCATAATTTTAATATAATATGATTATTTTATTTAAAAAAAAACTGAAAATTATAGGTTTGTGACTAAACTTTAAAAAAAAGCATTTCAAGTAAATAAAAGAATTTATTTTTTGATTGTAATATTTTATAATGGTTGCAGTTTCTAAAGACGTGCAGTTTTGATAAATTGACACAAGTATGTAGATGTAGTATAATAAAGTGGTTAAAGTATTGAAAAGAGTAGAAAAATTAGGAGGAAAAATGTATTTAATAGTTGGACTTGGAAATCCTGAACCAGAATACTCAAAAACAAGGCACAATATGGGATTTGATGTAATAAATAAATTAGCAAAACAATATGAAATAGAATTGTCAAGGAGTAATTTTGAAGGAATATACGGTACAGGCATAATAGAAAATGAAAAAGTAATCTTGTTAAAACCACAAACATATATGAATTTGAGTGGACAATCAATAAAAAAATATATAGACTTTTATAAAATACCATTAGAAAATATATTAGTAGTATTTGATGATATGGATACAGAAAAGGGAAAAATAAAAATAAGAAAAATGGGAGGTCCAGGAACTCACAATGGCGCAAAATCAGTTGTACATGAACTACAAAGTGAACAGTTTGCAAGAATACGAGTTGGAATAGGAAGACCAATAGACAATGATGAAATAATAGACTATGTAATAACACCAATACAAGATGAACAAGAATATAAACAATTAGAAATAGGAATAGAAAAAGCAAAAGATGCAATTATAGAATATTTAAAAAACGGAATAGATAAAGCAATGAATAAATTCAATTAATAAAAAATAAGCATAAGAAGGGAATATTGTAAAAAATGCAGGAAATTTTAGTTAATGTAGACAAACAAAGGAATAAAACTATAGTTGTAGTAGAAAATGGAAGATTAGTAGAAAAATATCAAGAAAATGACGGAGCAGAAAGACTAGAGGGAAACATATATATAGGTAAGGTACAAAATGTATTATTGGGAATGCAAGCAGCATTTGTAGATATAGGAAAAGAAAAAAATACATTTATACATATAAGAGATGTTATGCCTAAAGCAAGTAACGAAACAGGAAATAAGAATGAACCATTAAACAAATACAACATAAAAGACTATATAAGAACAGAAATGCCAATATTGGTTCAAGTAAAAAAAGATTCTACTAGCAAAAAAGGTGCAAGAGTTTCCACACATATGAATATATCGGGTAGATATATTGTGCTTATGCCTAATTCGGAGTTTATAACAGTCTCAAAAAAAATAGAAGACATAAAAGAAAAAAATAGATTATTAAATATAGTTAAACCCATTGTTCCAAAAGGATATGGAATAATAATAAGGACATCGGCAGAAGGAAAAAATGAAACAGAAATAAAAGAAGACCTAGATAAACTAATAAAAAAATGGCAAAATATTTTAGAAAAATATAATAATTTAAAAAAACAAAAAACATTTATACCTAAAATAATATATAAAAATCAAGGAATAATAGAAAAATTAATATTAGATTTAGTAGATAAAGAATTAACAAGAATAATAGCTAATGATGAAACAACATATGCAGAAATTGAAAAAGATATTAAAAATATGCAGTTAGATTCTGATATAAAATTAGAACTGAAAAAAGGAGAAACAGTATTAGACATATATGATTTAGAAACTCAATTAGAAAAAGCAGACAATAGAAAAGTATGGCTAAAATGTGGTGGATTTATAACAATAGATAAAACAGAAGCATTAACAGCAATAGATGTAAATTCTGGAAAATATGTAGGAACAAAAGATTTAGCAAAAACAATATTTACGGTAAACAAAGAAGCTACAGTAGAAATAGCAAAACAAGTAAGGTTAAGAGATATAGGTGGAATAATAATAATTGATTACATAGATATGGAAAATAAAGATGATAAAGAAAAAATATTAAAAGAACTAGAAGAAAATTTAAAAAAGGATAGATCTAAAACTCAAGTAATAGGATTTACACCATTAGACTTACTTGAAATGACAAGAAAACATATGTGGAGCAATGATTAATAAAAAGGAGCAATAATGAAAGTAGGATTTATATCATTAGGTTGTAATAAAAATTTAGTTGATACAGAAAAAACAATAAGTATATTCAAGGAGAACAATTATGAAATAGTAAACAATCCAAAGAAAGCAGACATTATAGTAATAAACACATGCGGATTTATACAACCAGCAAAGGAAGAAGCAATAAATACAATATTAGAAATGGCAGAATATAAAAAACAAGGATGCAGATATTTAATAGTAATGGGATGCTTGGTAGAAAGATATAAACAAGAATTAGAAAAAGAAATTCCAGAGGTAGACTTATTTATAAAATATAGTGAATATAAAACACTATGGAGCAAAGTTCAAGAATTAATAAAAAAAAGAGAAGAAAATGTAAACTTTGAAGAGTGGCAGGACAGAGTTATTACAACAGGAGAAACAACAGCATATTTAAAAATTGCAGACGGTTGCAGTAACAGATGCACCTATTGTGCTATTCCATATATTCGTGGACCTTTAAAAAGCAGAAAATTTGAAGAAATAATAGAAGAAGCAAAAAAACTAGCAAAACGCGGATATAAAGAAATAATACTAACAGCCCAAGATACAACAAAATATGGTACAGATATTTATGGAAAATCAAGACTGGCAGAATTACTAACAGAAATATCTAAAATAAAAGAAATAAAATGGATTAGATTTCTATATTCTTATCCAGAAACAATTGATGATGAACTAATAAAAGTAGTAAAAGAAAATGAAAAAGTATGCAAATATTTTGATATACCAATACAACACATCTCTAACAATGTTTTAAAAAGAATGAATAGAAAAAGCAATGGGGAAGGCATAAGAAAATTGATAGAAAAGTTGAGAAAAGAGATACCAGAAGTTATAATAAGAACAACTGTTATGGTAGGTTTTCCTGGAGAAACAACGGAAGATTTTGACGAATTATATGAGTTTATACAAGAAACCAAATTCGACAAAATGGGAGCTTTTAGCTATTCTAAAGAAGAAAATACACCTGCTGAAAAATTAAAAGAGCAAATCCATCCAGCAACTAAAAAAAGCAGGTATAATAAAATAATGCAGTTACAAAAAGAATTAATAGAACAAAAATTAAAAAAGTATATAGGAAAGAAACTAGAAGTTTTAATAGAAAATAAAACATTTGATTCTAAATATTATGTAGCAAGAAGCTATATGGAAGCACCAGAAACAGATGAAGTGATATACATAAAAAATACACAAGAATTAGAAATAGGGCAATTTACAAATTGCGAGATTACAGATGTAAAAGAATATGATTTAATAGGAAAAATATAAATAACATCCCCCCTTAAATGTCGAAAAATGTAGGCAAAGCTCTAAATAAGGAGAGCGATTTTTGTTGCTTATTGGCAGATACAGTGATAAAATCAGAGACAGTAAGGGGGGATTATATGCAACTAGTACAAGATATTTATAAAATAATAGAAAATGGAGAATTCATAAAATGGTTAATAGTTACAATAATTACTTCTTTAGCAATAGCATTAACAAATACATTAATATATATTAAACTGTTTAGTGTAGAAGTTAAAAACAAAAAGAATATTGCAATAGTTACTATAATAGAAGCTTTTTTCAAATGTATATATTCTATGACAATTCCAATTTACGCATATAGAATAGTATGCTTATTAACAGAAATAGCAATTTATAAAATATATTTTAAACAGAAAATTGAAAAATGTATATTAGGAGCAACAATAAATTCTATTATTATAGTATTCTCAGAAGCTATATTTTCTAAAATCTTATGTTTAACTTATGAGAATATAAAAATATATATGGAAGGTATATATAATTACAAATACAAATTTAGTCTTTTTATACTTATAGTAATAAGTAGAATAATTGTTTACTATATAGTAAATAAAAAGAATATAAAGGTAAAAATAAGAGAAGACTTAAACAAAAGAGAAAGAGCAACACTAATAGCAATATCTATTATAGGAGAAATAGTTATTTACTTTAATGTAATAGAAATGACAATATTTATATCAAACTTTCCATACGAGATATTTATAATGGATATTATAGCATTAATCGCATATTTTTATATAAGCATAAGCAACCTTTCTAAGATGGTAAAATTAGAAAAACAAGCAACAAGAATTCATAATTTAGAAGCATACAATAAAACATTATCTATTATGTACGATAGTATAAGAGGATTTAAACATGATTATGCAAATATGTTACAAGCATTATCAGGTTATGTATTAACAGGAGAAATTGATAAAATAAAAACAGTGTGTGATACTATGCTAGATGAGTGTGTAGAAGTAAATGAAATGGGAATATTAGACCCAAACATTATAAATGATCCGGGAGTATATAGTATATTGACAACCAAATATTATATGGCACAAGAAATTTATATAAAAATGAATATAGAGGTTATGACCGATTTAACTAAAATGGAAATAACGAGTTATGAATTATGCAAAATACTTGCTATATTATTAGATAATGCAATAGAAGCGGCAAAACAAACAGAAGAAAAAATAGTTAATGTTAGAATGCTAAGAGACTTTAGAATGAATAGAGATTTAGTCATAATAGAAAACAGCTATATAAACATTGATGTAGATATTAATGAAATGTTTGAAAAAGGATATACAAGCAAAAAAGAAAAAAGCAATGACCATGGCTTAGGTTTATGGAATGTAAGAAGAATGTTAAATAAAAGTAAAAACCTAAATTTATTTACAACCAAAGGAAAACTATTTAGCCAACAGTTAGAGATATATAGTAATAAAGACGAAAACACAAAAAATGATAAAATATTATGCAATAATTATGCAGTACAAGACTAAAAAATTCCAACATTCAAAACAGATTTTATGTAGGGGCGATTTTAATCGCCCACCATACATTAAATAAAAAAATTTTTCTCTTTTATATTGAAAACATATTTACAAATAGGATAAAATAGAAATACAAATAAACTTTACAAGGAGGAAGAAATGAAAAAAATAAGAGGTTTTGAAATAGCAAAAGGATTTGAAAAAGAGGGAATAAACCTACCAGAAAGAAAAACAAAAAATTCTGCAGGATATGATATAGAAGCAGCAGAAGATTGTATAATACCATCTTTTAAATTAGGACAAGCTCCAACCTTAATAAAAACAGGATTAAAAGCATATATGCCAGATGATGAATATTTAATGCTTTGTAACAGAAGTTCAAACCCAAAGAAAAAAGGATTAATCCTAGCAAACAGTATAGGAATAGTAGACAGTGATTATTACGAAAATCCAGACAATGATGGACATATAATGTTTGCATTTTTCAATGTAAAAGCAGAGGATACAATAATAAAAAAAGGTGATGTAATAGGACAAGCCATATTTCAAAAATATTTAATAGTAGACAATGATAACGCAGAGGGAGATAGAATTGGAGGATTTGGCTCAACAAGCAAATAGAAAAAATAAATGGTAAAAGTTTTGACTTTTACCATTTTTTGTTGTATAATAGTATTGTAGTTCAATAAGAGACTCTAAATCCTTTATTAACTTCAGAAAGGAGAGAATTATACATGTTTAATGTAGGCGATAAAATAGTATATCCTATGCACGGAGCAGGAAGAATTGATGCAATAGAGGAAAAGAACATATTAGGAGAGAATCAATCATATTACATACTAAAAATGCCTGGAGAGGTAAAGGTTATGGTACCAATAGATAAAGCAGAGCAAATTGGAGTTAGAAATATTATAGATAAAGAAGAAGCAGGAAAAGTTATGGCAGTTCTAGAAGAAAACGAAACTGCAATGTCAGACAAATGGAACAAAAGATATAGAGACAATATGGATAAAATGAAAAGTGGAGACATATATGAAGTAGCAGATGTTGTTAGAAATTTGAGTTTTAAACAAAAAGAAAAAGGCCTATCAACAGGAGAAAAGAAAATGCTAAGTAATGCTAAACAAATATTAGTTAGTGAATTAGTTTTAGCAGAACAAGCTTCACAAGATGAAATTGAAAATTTAGTAAACAATAAAATAGAATTATCATTTGAGGAAAATAAATTACCACAAGAAGAAGTTGACTTAAATAAAAATGTAGTAAGCAAATTTATACCATTTGATGATAGTTCAACAAATGTTTAATTAATTGAATATTAGAATAAAACATAAGAAAGAAGACGTAAAATCGTCTTCTTTTGCGTGATAGCAATATAGTATTATGGCTAAAAAAAATAAATATATAAAAGGGTATAAGAACAATAATATATAAATAAAGGAAGGATTAACCTATTTTATGTCGAATAATATATAAAGGAAAGGTAAGAAAAAATTGGTACGTTATAGTGAAGAATTGATAGAAGAAATTAAAAACAGCAATGATATAGTAGATGTAATATCACAATATGTTAATTTAAAAAGAAGCGGTAGAAATTTCTTTGGGTTATGTCCTTTTCATAAAGAAAAATCACCTTCTTTTTCTGTATCGCCAGATAAACAGATATTTCACTGCTTTGGTTGTGGAGCAGGTGGAAATGTGATACACTTTATTAGTAAAATAGAAAACGCTGATTTTAAGGAAGCAATAGGAATATTAGCTAATAGGGCTGGAATAGAATTACCAACATTAAATAATTATGAAGACAATAAAACAGCATTATTAAAAAGCAAAGTGTATGAGATAAATCAAATAGCTGCTGAGTTTTATCATCAAAACCTATATAAGCCAACGTCCAAGATTGGACAAGAGTACATAAAAAAAAGAAAATTAGATAATAGAACATTAAAATCTTTTTTGATAGGGTATTCTGGTAATTTTGATGAATTATATAGAATTTTAAAACAAAAGGGATTTACAGAGGAAGAAATACTGGCATCAAGTTTAGTAAATAAAAAAGATGACGGAAAATATATAGATAGATTTAGAAAAAGGGTAATGTTTCCTATACAAGACACAAGAAATAAAGTAATTGCTTTTGGCGGTAGGGTAACAGATGACAGTAAGCCTAAATATATAAATTCACCAGAAAACATAGTGTACAGTAAAGGTAGACATCTTTTTGGACTTAATGTAGCTAAAAGAGGAGAATTAAAAAATATTATAATAGTAGAAGGCTATATGGACGCAATTTCTTTATATCAAAGAGGAATTACAAATGTAGTTGCCTCACTTGGGACAGCTTTAACAGAGGCGCAAGGACGTTTATTAAGAAGATATAGTGAAAGAGTTACAATAGGATATGATTCTGATGGGGCAGGTCAAGCAGCTACATTAAGAGGATTAGAAATATTGCAAAACATTGGTTGTGACGTTAGGATATTGCAAATATCAGGTGCAAAAGACCCAGACGAATATGTAATAAAATACGGACCAGAAAGATTTTTAAAATGCGTAGAACAGGCAATTTCGCTTGTGGAATTTAAGGTAAAAATGTTAAAACAATCACTAAATCTGGACAATATAAATGATAAGATTAAGTTTTTAAATCAGGTTGCCAAAATTCTTTCAAATGTTACAAATAGTATAGAAAGAGAGCTATATGTTGAAAAGATAGCAAATGAATATAATGTGTCAAAAGAAGCAATATATGGAGAAGTAAACAAATTAATTTATACTAAAAATACAGGCGAAAAAACACTAGAAAAACCAATAGTTAAAAAGGAAATAAAAAAAGAAAAACAAGAAATAGATAGTTCAACAACAAAAAGGGAAAACCTTATAATTTACCTATTAATAAATTATCCACAGGAAAGCTATAAAAAAATAAAAAGTGTAATATCTGAAAATGATATGAAATTAGAAGAAAACCAGAAGATATTAAAAAAAATGTATGAAGAAATAGAAAAAGGAAATATTAATATAGATATATTAAATTATTTTGAAGAACAAAACATAATAGATCATATCTCTGGAATAATGTCATATGATTTTGAAATATCAGATTTAAACAAATGTATAGAAGATGTGGTAAATACATATGAAAAAGATAAACTTATAAACAGAAGACAGGAAATATTAGACATTATTAAAAATGGGCAAGGTTTTTCAGAAGAAGAATTAAATAATTTAGAAGATGAATTAAGCAATATAGTTATAAAGTTAAAAAAATAGTAAAGGCAAATGCCTTGAGAAAGGAAAGAAATAGAAATGGATGAAAAAGATACAGAAATAACTAAAAAAACAGTAGATGAAGCAGCAAAAAAGAAAGCATTAGATATTGTAGAAAAGGCAAAGCAAAAAGGAAAAATTACCTATGCAGAACTTGCAAATGAACTAGATGACACAAATCCAGAAAATATAGATAAAGTATTTGATGCATTTGAAGATTTGGGAGTAGACATTTTAAAAGAAGATTCAGAAGAACCAGATTTTGAGGATTTACAAGAGGTTGAGGAAGTCAAAGTAGAAGATATAGATATAGGCAACATGGACGGAATAAGTGTAGATGACCCAGTAAGAATGTATCTAAGAGAAATAGGAAAAATACCTTTACTATCATATGAAGAAGAAATAGAATTGGCAAAAAAAGTATTAGATGGAGATGAAGACGCTAAAAAAAGATTAGCAGAATGTAACCTTAGATTAGTTGTTAGTATAGCAAAAAAATATGTTGGAAGAGGTATGCTATTTTTAGATTTAATACAAGAAGGAAATATGGGCTTAATAAAAGCTGTAGAAAAATTTGACTACAGAAAAGGGTACAAGTTTAGTACTTATGCAACATGGTGGATAAGACAAGCAATAACAAGAGCAATAGCAGACCAAGCAAGAACTATAAGAATTCCAGTTCACATGGTAGAAACAATTAACAAATTAATAAGAACATCAAGACATTTATTACAACAAATGGGCAGGGAACCAACGCCAGAAGAAATTGCAGCAGAAATGGAATTACCTGTAGAAAGAGTAATGGAGATACAAAAAATAGCACAAGATCCAGTATCTTTGGAAACTCCAATAGGAGAAGAAGATGATAGCCATTTAGGAGATTTTATACAAGACGAAGATAGTCCGGCTCCACAAGATTCAGCTGCATATACATTATTAAAAGAGCAATTGGCAGAAGTTATGGGAACTTTAACACCAAGAGAAGAAAAAGTATTAAGACTAAGATTTGGATTAGAAGATGGAAAAGCGAGAACATTAGAAGAAGTTGGAAAAGAATTTATGGTTACTCGTGAGAGAATAAGACAAATAGAAGCAAAGGCGTTAAGAAAATTAAGACATCCAAGTAGAAGCAAAAAGCTTAAAGATTATATGAATTAAGCCATAGGTCTTGACATTATTCACATAATATGGTAAACTTATGATAATAATGTGTAAATACCTAATGGAGGTGAAAATTCTTAAAGAGATTTAAGAAGGTAATATGGAAAATAAAAAAGAAGGAATATTAAAAAAATTTTGGAGTAAATTAAAAAATTTTTGGAACAACTTGGGAATTGATGTTGTGGATTATAAATTTACAGATAAGGGATTTCAAAACGAAATAAACAATAGAGGTATGGACGAGCGATATAAAGCATTACAATATAACTCGGCAGACAATTGTGCAGTAAATGTAGCAAATAGAGGTAAACAACATAGGGCTTCAGAAGAAAATTTTAAGAATGAACAACATATTTCTGGACATATAGTTAAGAATAAAAATAAAACAGATATAGCTTATGAAAATGAAAGAGAATAGGATGACGACGAAATAGGATAATTATTTTTATGGAAAATTGAATATGATATAAAAAATGTGGGGCGATTTAATCGGGCGATTAAAATCGCCCCTACACAAATTCTGCAATAAAGAATTAGTATTGATATTTTTTACAATTGGAACCGTAAAAAATAGTTGCATTTTTGGATTAACTATGGTAAAATTATACTGTTATTTAAAAAAGACTAAAAAATTAGGAGAGTGTAACAAATGGAAGTAGTAAAATATATAGTTTTGGCAATTTATGCTATAGTTTGTATAGGATTAATAATTTTAACAACAATACAAACAAGTGATGATAAAGGCGTTTCTGGAACGATAACAGGTTCTTCTACAAATAATTTCTTTGACCAAAATAAGGGAAGAACAAGAGAAGGCAAATTAAAAAAATGGACTATAATTTTGGGAATATTATTTGGAGTATTATCAATAGTATTAGGAATTTTATTTGTTGTATAATATAATTTTGAGGTTTAAGCGGTAGATAACATCTACCGCTTAAAAAATGGAAGGAATAAATTAAACAATGTTAAAAAAGAAAAAAGAAAATTTAGAAAATTGTATAAAAGGTATATTTAGAGGTAATGAAAAGGGATTCGGATTTGTAAAAATAGATGGTCAGGATGAGGAAATATATATATCAAGAGGTAATACCAAAGATGCAGTAAATGGAGATGAAGTATTAATAAAAATAATAGATGATACTGTAGAGGGAAACAGAAAAGAAGGCAAGATTGTAAAAACTATAAACCACAAGAGGAATGAAATAGTTGGAACATTTACCAAGAGAAAAAATTTTGGATTTGTAGTGCCAGATGATAGAGAATTTAATACAGATATATTTATATCAAAAAAAAGTTTTAATAAGGCTAAAAATAATCAAAAAGTTGTAGTTAAAATTACAAAATTTCCACAAGGCAATAAAAGTGCAGAGGGAGAGATAACAGAGATTATAGGTGGAATTAACGAAGCTGGAGTAGATATGTTGTCCTTAATAAAGGAATACAATTTACCATATGAATTTCCAGATGATGTTATTTTAGAAGCCAAAAAAGTGGAAAACAAAATTACAAAAAAAGATTTACAAAATAGACTAGATTTAAGAAGTAAAAATATTTTTACCATAGATGGAGAAGATGCAAAAGACTTAGATGATGCAATCTATGTAACAAAATTGGAAAATGAAAATTATGAGTTAGGTGTAAGCATTGCAGATGTAAGCCACTATGTTGCAGAAAACTCTAAATTAGACCAAGAAGCAATTATAAGAGGTACAAGTATATATATGTTGGACAGAGTAATACCAATGTTGCCCAAGGAGTTATCTAATGGAATATGCAGTTTAAATGTAAATGAAGATAGACTGTGTTTATCGGTAATTAGCGAGATTACGCCAGATGGAGAAATTGTCTCTTCAGATATACGAAAAGCAGTTATAAATGTAAAAGAAAGAATGTCATATGCAGATGTACAAAAAATATTAGATGGGAAAAATAAAGAAGTTTTAAAAAGGTATGAAAAATATATTGAAGACTTTAAATTGATGGAAGAACTAGCTAAAATATTAAAACAAAAAAGAGAAGGTGCTGGAAGTTTAGATTTAGACATCCCAGAGAGTAAAGTAATTTTAGACAAAAACGGGTTTGCAATTGATATAGAAAAATATAAAATTTATTTTGCAAATGAAATAATAGAACAATTTATGCTTACTGCTAATGAAATTGTAGCAGAAAAATTTTATTGGCTTGAAGCACCGTTTATCTATAGAGTACATGAAGAACCTGACACGGAAAAAGTAAATGCTCTTAATAAATTCTTATTTAATTTTGGGTATAAAATTAAAAGCAACAAAGAAAAGGTTTATCCAAAAGCTTTTGCCGAAGTACTTGAAAAGGTAAAAGGAAGAGAGGAGGAAATGGTAGTTTCTAATTTAATATTAAGAACCTTAAAAGTAGCAAGATATGAAAGCGAAAATAAAGGGCATTTTGGAATTGCAAGTAAATATTATTGCCATTTTACTTCACCAATTAGAAGATATCCAGATTTATTTATACACAGAATTATTTCAAAATATATAGATAATAGTTATATACTAAATGAAAAAAATCTGGAAAAATACAAAGAACAGGCAACTAAATACTCACAAACATCATCAGAAAGAGAAAAGATTGCTCAAAAAGTAGAAAGAGAAGCCATAGCTATAAAGAAAGCAGAATATATGCAAAATAAAATTGGCAAAGAGTATGAGGGAATTGTCTCTGGTATTACAGCATTTGGAATGTTTGTGGAACTAGAAAATACTGTAGAGGGATTAATAAAATTTGAGGATTTAGGAAATGAGTATTTTATATATAATGATGAAAATAAAACCTTAGTAGGAGAAAATTCTAAAAAGGTTTATAAAATAGGAGATAAAATAAAAATTAAAGTAATATATGCAAATAAACAGTTAAGAAGAATTAATTTTAAAGCTATCTAAAACGTATAATAATATTAGGGAGGATAAGTGCTAATACACCAATTAGTATTGTAGCACTGCCTCCATAAATATTATGTTCTTGTTTTATTTCGATAATACCATAAATTAAAGTTTTAATAAAAACGTAAATTGTAATTAACAAAATAACTATTTCCATGAAAATTCTCCTTTTAAAATTTAGCTTTCCATTAATAAATAAGAAGACTTGAAATTTGAGTCAACAGTAACATTAAAAGTTGCACTCTCAAATTTGTGTAGCCAATTGTAATTTAACCAATCATCCCAAACCAGAAAATTTTTACAAGCAAACCTTCCAAAACCATTTATGTCAGTTTTAAAATCTTTAGAAACTCTATATAAGTAGGATAAAATGTGTTCTTTTAAATATTTATTAGTATATTCTTCTACTTTTTTTACTCTTTCTTCATTCAAGGTGTCAGTTCCAGTATCCATAGTCATTAATCTGGTAAGAACGTCAATATTAATTTTTATATATGGAGTACCATTAACTAAGTCTACAGAACATTTTGTATTAGAGTTAGGCTTTATTTTTATATCCATAGTTTCAGCAGGATAATAGGGGTTAGGAATACTAATTTGAGCAGATTTTAACTTATTATCCATAAGTAAGTAAATCATTGTTTCTAACCCATTTAATTCTCCAACTATTTTTCCATTATTAAAAACCGCAAGTCCAATATTTTCGGTTGTATCTTGTGAATTTAAGGGCATTTGACCGGCTAAATAAGAGGAATCTTTTGCAGGACTACTAAAAATGGAAAAGTTTTTTTCTGTAGATTCTCCAGATACATTTAAATTAGAATTACTATTAACATCTGTAAGAACATTTTGCGAGGATTTAGAATTAATAGCAGCCAAAATAGCAACAGGATCTGTAAAACTGTCTGTATATGCCGAGAAAAAATCGCCAAATGTAATATTAGCTGTATAACCAGTATATTCACTGGAAGTAGGAATACTTTCATAATATCTGGCAGATAGTTGCTCAAGGCTGGGTTTAGAGGATTTTAAAAACATTTCTGTCGAATTTTTGCAAACAACAATATTGGCATCTGACCTAAATTCAATATTGTTCATTAAAGTATATAAATATTCCGAAATATCTGTATTAGCTAAATTTTCTGATATTACAAGAACTTTGCAATGTGACAAGTTTAGTTCTTTACTTAAAAAGGAGTTAAATAAATTAAATCCGGAATTTAAAGAAGAACATTCAATAGATTCTATAATTGAATCAGAAGATTGCGAGGAATTGCTACCAAGTTTGCTTTTTTCAGATGCCGAAGGATTAGAAATTTGCAAGCTTAATTTTAATTTATTTGCTTCTCCAACATCAAGCCCAATGGCTATAACATATGCTATCTCATTTAAATCTTTGCCAGAATGTATGGTAAAAGAAAAGCATAAAAATATGATTAAAAGAATTATATATACATATTTAATGTAAGAATTATTCATTTCTTAAATTTACCTCCATTTTAGTGTTTTTATGTTTTATAAAATATTTGATATTGGCTAAAACTAAAACAATCACCAAAATAACAAAAGCTATAATTATAGTATCATATTTGTAAATGACATCTTCTAGCCACCTAATTTGTGCCATGTCTTTAGGCAATAAGGCAACAAAAAGTATTAAACAAGTGAATGGAAAAGATAGATTTTTTATATTTTTAACATTTGTTAAATCTTTAAATATTTTTAGAACTACAAAAAGTATACAATTTAAATATGACATAACTCCAAAAATCCATGTGAGCATAAATAGTGCTTCTGGTCTTTGAAAGAACTTGCCAAATTCTATATTTCTTATTATAAAATAAATTGGAGATATTTCTTGTATTGAAAATATAAAAGGAAATGCTAATAATAATGCTCCAACGGCACATAAAATAAATATAGAAGTTATTACTATAGAAGTAACTACTATATTTTTGAATTTGCCAGTTTGATATAATAAAGGTCTTAAAAAGAAAACAAGAAATAAACCATTAAAAGCAAAAGTATTAGTAATACCAGTTAAAAATGTTTCTTTAACTCCATATCCTAAAACCGGAAAAATTCTTTCTATTTTCATATTGGGAATAGTAAAAATAAAAACAATAACAATACTTATTAAAACAATAGGAACAATGAATAAATTTGTTCTTATAATTGCTTTAGGGCCAAAATAATTGGCAATTGCACAAACAAACAAGAAGAACATTAATATATATGTTATTGGTGCATCAAAAAAATAAATTAACTTTAATCCTTCCGCAAAATTTCTTAAAAATACACTTGATAAGGTAAGCATATATATTTCACAAAGAATTCCAATAATATTTTTTAAAACCTTACCTCCTAAATAATTAGAAACGTCTAAAATATCGCAAGAAGGAAATTTTTTAAATAGTAAAAAGAGTATTAAATATGCTATTATAAAGGCTAAAATTGTTGTATAAACCGTATTCAACAATGAGGCAGAGCCACAAGTGTCTATAATGGTTTGAGGCATATTTAATAATAAATGATTAATGGATACAATTAATAATAAAGCAATTGCTTCAAAACTTCCTATCTTTGTTACATTCATATTTAAAAAATTCCTTTCCTATTTTGTATATTTCCATTTCATACTAATATTTGGTTGTTTTTTTCCTTTTTTAGCATCTAAAAAATCTGGACGTTTTTCTCGCTTCCAAATAGGAGTAACAAATAGTCCTTTTTTATATTTTTCCTCGAATGGAATATATGGAGATAGATAAGCAACTCCAAATGATTCAATAGATGATAGAATGAATAGATGAATAAAAAATCCCATTGCTATACCCAAAAATCCACATAGATATCCTAAAAACGTGTAAACAAATCTAACAATTCTACAATGAAAACTTAAAGAGAAATCTGGAATTGCAAAAGAAGCAAGACCTGTAATAGAAACAATAATTATTAAAATAGGGCTTACTATACTTGCTTCAACAGCTGCTTGACCAAGTATTAGAGCACCAACAATACCAATTGTTGGACCTATGGCAGAAGGAATACGCAATCCGCCTTCTCTAATAAGTTCAAAAGATATTTCCATTATCAAAAGCTCTATAATAATAGGAAATGGAACAGACTCTCTTGAGGACACTATTGCAAATAATAATTCAGTTGGGATTAACTCCTGATGAAAACTTGTAATTGCAATGTAAAGGGCAGGTAAAAACAATGTTAAAAATAGTGCTAATATACGTATAAATTTTAATAAATTCGAATATTGATATTTTAGGTTTGCATCTTCTGGCGAAGACAAAAAGTCTAACATAATAGCAGGAGCAATAAGAACATATGGATTTCCATTAACAATAATTGCAACTCGACCTTCTAAAAGATATCCAGCAACTCTATCAGGCCTTTCAGTAGCAATTAACTCGGGAACACTATAATTTCCATTATCTTCAATTAATTGTTCTAACTGCCCAGAAGACAAAACATAATCAACGTTAATATTGTTTAATCTGTATTTGACCTCTGCAACTAAGTTGTCATTTACTATATTATTAATATAACAAACAGCACATTTGGTTTTACTTATATTACCCACAGGTATATTTTCTATAATTAAATTTTCGTTGTTTACTAATCTTCTTACAAGAGAAGTATTAACTCTAATGGACTCATTAAATGCTTGTTGAGCACCTCTAATTACAATTTCGTTATTTGGAGATTCAACTCCTCTTTGTTTAAAGCCTTTAACTTCTATGTCAAAGGCAGAAGCCAAGCCATCCACAAATAATACGCAATTGCCAGAATTTACGCCATCAAAAACTTCAGAAAAATCTGAAATGATTTGTACAGAGTTTTGTGGTAATAGGCAAGTATTTATATAATCTTTAATATCAAATTTTTTTATTTTTCTTACAATGGCATTATTAGTTTTTTGGTCATAATCAATAAAATTTTGAGTACCTTCAAAAGTATTTGCTCTATTTCTAAGCATTAGGGGAGTTAAAATATTATCATTTATAAGAGCAGAATTAACCATTCCATCAATAAAAAGAATAAATGCTTTAAATTTTTTATTTCTTGCATTAAGCAAAAATTCTCTAACAACAATATCACTGTTTAGAAGAGTCTTATACTGAACCTTTACATATTCTAAATTAGAGGCAATATTTGAAAAAATTTTTTCAATATTACCAACGTTTTCAACATTTTCAATATCTGAGTCGGATTCACTTTTTATAGGTAAAGTAAATTCATATTGTGAATTAATAGAAGGCATAAATATTTTTCTTATTAAATTTTTTAAGTTTCCCATAAAATTCCCTCCATTAAAATATAATGCATATTTTCTCCAAAACTAAAAAAAATATACATTATAAATTATTGATAAATAAAAGTTGTTTTTCCCTTTACTTGACAAAAAACAGCCATATTGATAATATATAGAAAACAAAGAAAAGGTAATATAAATTATGAATAAAAATATATTATATCCAAATGCGTATTTTAAAAACGTATTAGAAATTACTATAGATTTTTTAAATGAAAATAAGATAAAAGGTTTAATTTTAGACGTTGACAATACATTAATAGATTATAATAGGAATATGTTAAATGGTTTGGAAAAATGGGCAGAACATATGAAACAAAACAATATAAAATTATATATTTTATCTAACAGTAATAAAAAAGATAAAGTTTCATATATAGCTAATAAGCTAAATATAGAATATAGTTATTTTGCGAAAAAACCATTTAAAGCTGGATTTAATAGAGTAAAGGAAATATTAAAACTAAGTTCAGAAAACATTGCAGTAGTAGGAGACCAAATTTTTACAGATGTAATAGGTGCAAATAGATGCAAGATGTTTGCAATACTAGTAAAACCAATTGATGAAAAAGATATATGGGTTACAAAAATAAAAAGACCTATAGAAGATAAAATTATAAAAAAATATTTGAAAAAAGAGGAGAATAATAAAAATGTACATAAATGATATTCATATATTATTTTACCTATCAATAGGAGTAATAGGACTAATAGTGGGTCAGTTAATAGATTGGTGTAATAATAGATTGGCTAAATATGAAAAAGTATTATCAAAAGATTTTTTTACACAATATTTATCAAATGCAACTCCCCAATACTTGCTTATGAGTATAACAGCTATTTCATATGTATTGGTATTATACTTTAATGGACTTACAGTAGATACTTTAAAATATGTAATATTAATTCCAATGCTAATAAATGTTTTTGTAATAGATTGCAAAAAACAAATTATACCCAATAGACTTACATTAACAATCTTCGAAATAGGATTAATATTTATATCTATGCAGGTTATAATAAATACAAATACTGGAATAAATACTTTTTTAAATAGTTTGTTAGGTATGCTTATTGGTGGAGGTATTTTTTTAATAATAAATCTTGTTGGAAAACTATTTTCTCAAAAGGAAGCTATGGGTTTTGGTGATGCAAAATTAATGGCTGTACTTGGATTATTTTTTGGAAAAAATAATATAATTATTATATTTGTAATTGCTTTTATAATAGCAGCATTAGTTAGTATAGCAATGCTTATAAAATCAAAAATAAAAAAACAAAATATGACGGAATATATTGCATTTGGACCATTTATAGTTTTGGCGACTGCTGTAATTATATATATGCCAAATGATGTGTTTATAACAATGCTTTCAAAAATTTTGAGAATAAGTTAAAATATCAGTAAGGTAGGGGATACTATGAATACAAAAATTAAATGGCTAAGAGAAAAAATCAAAATGCAAAATATGCAAGCTATAATAATATCAAACCCATATAACATTAAATATTTAACAGGGATAGAAGCAGAAGGAACATTAATTATAGCAAGAAAAGAGAATTTTTTTCTAACAGATGGTAGATATTTAGAGACGGCTAAATCTGTATTAACAATAGATGATGAGATTGTGGTTACTGATATATCAAAAATGAGTAGAGAAGACTATGAAACATTTTTTATATTTTGCGAAAATGTGGGGTTTGAAGAAAATTATATTACTTATGCACAATATAAAGATTATATGCAGAAATATAAAGTGCACAATTTTGAAGAAACAGATTATATAATAGAAAAACAACGTATGATTAAAGATGAAGAAGAAATTGCAAAAATAACAAAAGCATGTGAAATTACAGATAGGTGCTTTGAGCATATAATTGAATATATAAAAATAGGAAAAACAGAAAAGGAAATAGCGTGTGAAATAGAAAGATTTTTTATAGAAAGTGGAGCAGATGAGCTTGCATTTGAAACAATAGTTGCTTCTGGTAGGAATTCATCAAAACCACATGCAAAGACCACAGACAAAAAAATTGAAATGGGAGATCCTATAACAATAGATATGGGATGCAAATATAAAGGGTATTGCTCAGATATGACAAGAACAGTGTTTGCAGGATGTGTTCCGGGAAGCATAAGAACCATATATGATTTAGTTTTGAAAAATCAATTACAAACACAAAAAGACTTAAAAGAAGGTGCTAATATTAGAATTATTAGCAGAAATGTAGAAAATGACTTTAAAATAAACGGATATGATTTAATACATGCATTAGGCCATGGTGTAGGGCTTGAGATACATGAGCTTCCATACATTAGTGCTAAAAATGATAATCAACTAAAAGCAAATATGGTAATAACAAATGAACCAGGAATATATTTACCAAATAGCTATGGCGTAAGAATTGAAGATACAGTTTTAATTACAAAGTCTGGTTGTATAAATTTAACAAAATCAAACAAAAATTATGTAATCGTGGATGAAAAGTGAAAAAGTATTGATTTTTAAGCAAAAAAGGTATATAATAGATTAGATTTTAGTTAGAGAAAATAGAAAGGGGAAATAAAAATGGCAGAAGTATATATGGCAGGAGATTTTAGAAATGGAACTACATTTGAAATGGATGGAAACGTATTCAAAGTAGTAGAATTTCAACATGTAAAACCAGGAAAAGGAGCAGCATTTGTTAGAACAAAATTAAAAAATGTAATAACAGGAGCTGTATTAGAAAAAACATTTAATCCATCTGAAAAATATCCAGGTGCAGAAATTGAAAAAAGAGAAATGCAATATTTATATAATGATGAAGATTTATATTATTTTATGGACAATGAAACATATGAGCAATTACCTTTAAATAAAGAACAAATAGGAGATGGCTTAAAATTTATAAAAGAAAATATGAATGTAAAAGTGTTGTCATATAAAGGTAATGTATTTTCAGTTGAACCACCAATGTTTGTAGAGTTAGAAGTTACATATACAGAACCAGGATTTGCAGGAAATACAACAACAACATCAGGAAAGCCAGCAACATTAGAAAATGGATATGAAATATCAGTTCCAATGTTTGTTAATATAGGAGATGTTATAAAGATAGATACAAGAACTGGCGAATATATGGAAAGAGTATAAAACAGAAAGGAATTTATTATGTCAAACATAAATAATAAATATAAAAATATCATAGACGAAATAGAAGACAAAATAAAAAACAAAGAAGATTTGGACTTCGTAAAAGAAAAATTTACAGAACTATCAGTATTTTTTATAGATATAATAGACAAATTGACATCAATAACAAATGCTAGATTAAACGAGATAGAAGAAAGCCAAAGAGAAATAGATAATAAAATTTCTAAAGTACAGTCAGTAGTAAACAATATAGAAAATGACATTTATGCAGATGATGAAAACTGTGAATTTGAAATTATATGTCCATATTGCAATTATCAGTTTGTAACAGATATAGATAGCGAAATAAATGAAGAAGTAGAATGCCCAGAGTGCCATAATGTTATTGAACTGGATTGGAATGAAGGAGAATGTTCACATGAATGTTCTGACTGCAAAAGTAATTGCGTAAGAGAAGATGGCGAAGAATATAATCAAGATAAAAAAGACAATGAGGAAGATAATATGTAGTTAATTAAATAACGATAAAGGGTTTATATATTCATCATTGTATCTAACACCTAAATGAAGATGAGGACCGGTAGTTGCTCCGTTTGTGGGATTACCGGTTCTCATCTTTATATGTATTTCCGGTAACACCATAGACATTTTTAGGACCAACATAACCTAGAATTTGCCCTTTAAGAACAGAATCGCCTGTATTGACAAGGATTAAAGGCGAAACATGGCAATAGGAGATTTTATAATTTCCAAATGATAGAGTTATTGTATATCCTCCACCACCTAGGAAACCGGTAAAAGTTATTTTACCATTTGCAACAGCTAATAATTTGGTGCCCTCTGGTGCAGCAATATCAACTCCTTTATGAAAAGAAGACGCACCTGCAGTAGGAGATACTCTTTTTCCAAAATATGAGTTTATTCCAGTATAGCCAGGTGTTGGCCAGAGAAAATTAGAGGATAAGTCTATTTGAGACAAATCTATGTTAGTATCTAAATTTGGAAGAATGGGAATAAAAAAAGTGGAAATGATAAAAACAAGAATGAATAAAAAAATAAAAAGTTTAAAAAAATAGGACATAAAGACTCCTTAAAGATATAAAATACAAATTATTTTTTGAATACAAATATTTTACTAAAAATATAATTAGAAATAATTATAATGACCTGAGAAAGCAATTTGCTTATTTTATCATTGAATTTCAAAATAGTAACACAAACAAACATAATAAACATATCTAATAACAATGTAAGTAATCTTGCACTTACAAATTTTATTATTTCTTCTAATTTATTTGGATTTTTGCTTTCAAATACAAATCTTCTATTTGTAACATATGCAAAAGCAACCGATAAAACCCAAGATATAATGTTGGCAATTTGCAATTGAACAGCGTTTTGGGGATTAAAAAAAGCAAGAGTACAAAAATAATATACAATTAGAGAAACAAGAGTTGTTAATACTCCAAATATAAGATAAAAAATAATTTCTTTGTTACAAAATTTTTTGAATAGTGCTTTTAAGCAATCCATTTGTTTCTCCTAATATTGGCAGGGGTAGAAGGACTCGAACCCTCACAGGCGGTTTTGGAGACCGATGTGCTACCATTAACACTATACCCCTATAAATAGTACTTTTTAATATTAGCATAAAAGCAAAAAAAAAGCAATGATTTTATAAAAAAAATTTTCCTCAATTAGGGACAGCCTTTAAGGTAGTTTATTTCAATTAGAATATTTGTGTAGGGGCGATTTTAATCGCCCATTATACTTAGTAACACCAAAAAGTTATAAGTCAGACTTAAAAATGATTGCAGATTAATAAAAAAAATGTTATTATAGATTTAATAATGATAGGAGGGATACCAATGATAGTAGATAATAAAGGAAAGATTTTTGAAGATAGAAGAAAAAGTAATAAAAATGTCGAAAAAGATAGAAGAAAAGAAATTCAGATTGAAAAGAACAAAGTTAATTCAAAAAAGAAAAAATAAGATTAACAAAAAAGGCTGTAGACAAAAAGTCTACAGCCTTTTTTTGTTTGATGTTTAACTAATTAGCAACATCCACCTCTACCTCCGCCACAACAGCAGCATATTAATATAAGAATTATTATTATACAGATGCAATCATCACCAAAACCAAAACCACATCCACATCCTCTATTTTCAGGCATATTATTCCCTCCCTTCAAAAATTAAATATTAATTATTTATTAAATTAATAAATAATTGTTTGTGTACTAGCAACCACAACCTGAGTTGCAATTACAGTTGTTATTACAGCCACAAGAATTATTGTTATTATTGCAGCCACCACAACAGAAAAGTAATAAGAATAGGATTATAATCCAAAAGCAATCACCGTTATTACCACAACATCCTCCCATATAACATACCTCCTTAAAGATTTTTTTGTTTTGCTCTTTCGTATGGTATATAGTATTCTAACTATAAAAAAGTGTTACAAATTAAAATTATACATTTACAAAAAATATGCATTAATGGTATAATTTATAAATGAAAAGTACATAAGAAAGGTCGTAAAAAATGGGAAATATAGTTTTATTAGATGATTTAACAATAAATAAAATCGCAGCGGGAGAAGTAATAGAAAGACCTGCATCAGTAGTAAAAGAATTAGTAGAAAACTCAATAGATGCAGGAGCAACAAATATAAATATAGAAATAAAAAACGGGGGCATTTCTTATATAAGAATTACAGATAATGGAAAAGGGATTATGCCAGATGATATGGAAATAGCGTTTGAAAGACATGCAACAAGTAAAATAAGAAGTGCATCTGATTTGGAAACAGTAAAATCTATGGGCTTTAGAGGTGAAGCATTAGCTAGTGTAGCAGCAATTAGCAAAATAGAAATGATATCTAAAACAGCAGATAATGATGTTGGATATAAAATAAATGTACAAGCAGGAAAAATAATAGATAAAGAAGAAAAAGGCTGTTCCAAAGGAACTACAATAACTGTAACAGATTTGTTCTTTAATACTCCTGTTAGATATAAATTCCTCAAAAAGGATTTTACAGAAGCAGGCTATATAGAAGATGTGATGACAAGAATAGCATTAATACATCCAGAAATAGCAATAAAACTAATAAGCTCTGGAAAAACTATTATTCAAACATCAGGCAATGGAGATATAAAATCAATAGTATATAATATTTATGGAAAAGATATAGCAGACAATATAATAGAAACAAATTATGAATATGAGGATATTAAAATAACCGGAGTAGTGGGCAAGCCAGCAATAGCACGTTCAAATAGAGGAAATCAAATGTTTTTTGTTAATAAGAGATTTATTAAAGACAAAATATTGACAAGTGCTACAGAACAAGCCTTTAAGGGACTACTTACAATAGGAAAATATGGATTTTTAATTTTAAATATAGAAATGAATCCTAGTAAAGTAGATGTTAATGTGCATCCTGCTAAATTAGAAGTAAGGTTCCAGGATGAAAATACTATATTTAAAGCTGTTTATCATGCAATAAAAGAAACATTGCTAAAAGGAGAATTGGTTCCTGAAGATAGGCCAGTAGAAATAAAAAAACAAATAGAAGAAACACCAGAACCAACAACAGAAGAAAGAAAAGAGACAATAAAGTTTAGCGATTTACTACAAAAAATGTCTGCCAAAAAAGAGAAAGATGAAGAAACCCCATTTGAATATAAAAGCAATGTAATAGAGCAAATATATAGTAATAGACATGAAATTAAAGAAGATAAAGAAAAATATAATTTGCGAACTGACTTACCAGAAAATGATAAAATATCTAAAATGGATACTCAAATTATAGATTCTAAAGAGATTAATAAAAAAATATTAGAGCCAATAAATAATCTTAACAACATAAAAATGGAATCTAACAATGATAACTTTGAGGAAATGTATGTTAAAACTTTTGGAAATTTACCAAAACAGGTTGTATCAGAAGAACCAGTAGATGAAACAAAAGTAAAAAAAGAGGAATTAGAAACAACAGAAAAGATATCAGTATTTGATAATATGGATAACAAAGCAATACCAAAATATAAATTTATAGGGATTGCATTTGCAACATACATAATAATAGAATTTGATAGTGAATTATATATAATAGATCAACATGCGGCACATGAAAGAATTATGTATGAAAAAATAAAAAAGAACTTTTATAGTGAAGGAGAAAAGGATTCTCAATTAATGTTGTTACCAGATATAATTAATTTAACACATAAAGAAATGGATATTGCAAAAGAAAACATACCAATATTCGAAAAAGCAGGTTTTATGTTAGAACAATTTGGGGAAAATACAATAAAATTAACAGGAGTACCTAACATATGTATTGATTTAGATACAAAGGAATTATTCCTAGAGACATTGGACGAAATAAACACAGTTGCAAGAACAGCAAAACAGGAAATAGAGGAAAAGTTTATAGCGACACTTGCCTGCAAATCAGCAGTAAAAGCAAATATGATTTTAACAAAAGAAGAAGTGGACAATTTAATGAATCAACTATTAGTATTGCCAAATCCATTTACATGTCCACATGGAAGACCAACAGCAATACACTTAACCAAAAATGATATAGAAAAGAAATTTTCTAGAAGATAGGAATGGAGAAAATGAAAAAACCAAAAGTAATAGTAATATGTGGACCAACAGCTTCAGGAAAAACAAAACTTTCTATAGAACTAGCAAAAACTATAGATGGGGAAATAGTAAGCTGTGATTCAATGCAAATTTATAAAGATATGAATATAGGGACTGCAAAAGTGACCAAAGAAGAGGCACAGGGCGTAAAGCATTATTTAGTAGACTTTATTTCTCCAGACCAAAGGTATAGTGTAGCAAATTATAAAAAAGATGCGACAAATGCAATAGAAGAAATATTGAAAAAGGGAAAAGTGCCGATAGTTGTTGGAGGAACTGGCTTATATGTTGATTCTTTAATATATAACATAGATTATGCAGAAATAGAAACAGACCTAGAATATAGAAAAAAGTTGGAAAAAATAGCCAATACAGAAGGTTTAGATAAACTATATGAAATGGCAAAAAAAATAGATGAAAAGGCAACATTAGCAATAAGCTGTAATGATAAGAAAAGAATTATAAGAATTTTAGAGATATATCATTCAACAGGAAAAACAAAAACAGAACAAGAAATAGAATCAAGAAAAAATGAAGTTCCATATAATTATATAGTATTTGCAATAAATATGGATAGAGAAAAACTGTATGATAGAATAAACAGAAGAGTAAATATTATGTTAGAAGAAGGACTTATAGAAGAAGTTGAATTACTTTTAAAAAAATATAAGGAATTTCCTACAGCAATGCAAGGTTTAGGATATAAAGAAGTAATAGAATATATAAATGGACATATTACTAAAGAAGAAATGATAGAAAAAATAAAAGGCGAAACAAGAAAATATGCTAAAAGACAACTGACATGGTTTAGAAAAAATAAACAAACTATATGGTTAAATGGATTGGATGATATACAAAATAATTTGAAAATTATTTTAGAGGAGTACAAGTGAAAAAAAATACAAATATTATTACAAAAAATAATAAAGAAAAAAAACAATTAAATAATAGGAAAACGCTCAAAGGCATCAATTTGGGTAAAATTAGGTTGGGAAAAAAACAAACTGCAGTTATTGGAATTATATTGATTGTGGCAATATATGTAACATATAAGGTTATAAACCTTATAAAAAATCCATCAGATACATTTTTTATAGAAAAAGGAAAAATATATGAAGAAGAGAATGCAATTGGATATATTATAAGAGATGAAAAAGTTGTAAAAGGAGAAAACTATAAAAATGGAATACTGCAAATAAAGGCAGAGGGAGAAAAAGTTGCAAAAGGAGAAGCTATATTTAGATATTATTCAAATAAAGAAGATAATTTAACAAAAAAAATAGAAGAACTTGATACAAAAATTGATGAAGCAATGGCCAATCAAAGTACTTTACCTGCGAGCGATTTAAAAATACTAGAAAATCAAATAGAAGAAAAACTAGATAGTATATATAATGTAAATGATTTGGAAATAATAAAAGAAAATAAAAAGGATATAAATACATATATTACCAAAAAAGCAAAAATAGCAGGAGAAAAGAGTCCAGCAGGCTCATATTTAAAAAAACTTATAGATGAGAGAAGCAAATACGAAAATGAGTTAAATTCAGGTGCAGAATATGTAACTTCACCTGAAAGTGGAGTAGTCTCATATAAGGTTGATGGATATGAGAATATATTAACAACAGCAAATTTTAATTATTTAAATAAAGACTTTTTAAAAAGCCTAAAATTAAAAGTTGGACAAGTTATTGCAACAAGTCAAGAGAGTGGAAAAATTATAGACAATTTTAAATGTTATATAGCATGTGTATTAAATTCAAATGAATCGAAACAAGCCAAAATACGGAGACGAGTTAAAATTAAGACTACCAAGTGGAAGAGAAGTTGATACAACAATAGAATATATTTCGGAAGCTGGTGAAGATAGAATAATAGTATTTAAGATTGATAAGGCGGTTCAAGAATTAATAGGATACAGAAAGATATCATTAGATGCAATATGGTGGAGTGAAACCGGGAAAAAAGTACCAAACACAGCTATTGAATATGAAGAAAAAAATGGAGAACAAATTCCATATGTAATTAAGACTGTAGCCGGATACACTAATAAAGTGAATATAAAAATTTTAAAACAAAACGAAAAATATGCTATTGTAGATAATTATAAAAGTGATGAACTAAAAAAATTAGGATATACGGCAGAAGAGATAGAAGATAGAAAAACTATTGGACTATATGATGAGATATTAAAAAATGCGAAGTAATATTACAAAAATATTACAAAAATATTAAATTATAATTACAAACTTGAAAAGTATTGACAATATTGTAGAAAAGTTAGATACTATAAATAGAAAATTTTACTAGAGACAAGAAATTTTAGGAGGTTGTTTAAATGTCAGGAGCAATTATGAACAAAGTTTGGGATTTATTTAAAATGCCAGCAGAAGACAAAGATGATGAAGATGCAGTAGATTATGATGAAGTATTAGATAAAGATGAAAAAGAAGATGAAGAGAGTGGAGAAGAAAGAAGATTCTTTGGAAAAAGAAACAATAAAGTAGTAAATATGCCACAAACACAACAAATTAAGATGGTTATAAGTCAACCAACAACATTTGAACAATCAGAAGCAATATGTGATTTGTTAAAAGAAAAAAAATCTGTAATTGTAAACTTGGAATATGTAAACAAAGATGTTGCAAGAAGAATTATAGATGTTGTTAGTGGTGCTGTTCACGCATTAGATGGACATATGCAAAAAGTTTCAAACGCAATATTTTTAATTGCGCCATTTAATTATGATATAGAAAATGAAATGGTAAGAGAAGAAATGAGAAGCAAAATTTCAGTATCTTGGTTAAGAAACGGAAATAACACTATAAAATAATTTTACAAAATAGGAGGAAAAATATGTATACACCATTAGATATCGAAAACAAGAAATTTGCGAAACAAATGGTTAATGGATATAACGTAGAAGAAGTTGATGATTTCCTAGATGAATTAACAATAGATTACGAAAAAATATATAAACAATCTGGCGAAGCAACAAAAAAAATTGCAGATATGGAAGAAGAATTGCAAAAGTATAAAAACATAGAAAATACATTACAAAATACATTGGTAATGGCACAAACAACTGCAGATGAAATAAAAGAATTAGCAAAACAACAAGCGGAGCAAATAATTAAAGAAGCACAAGGAACAGCAAAACAAGAAGTAGTAGAAATAGAACAATCAATAGTAATGAAGAAAAAAGAATTAGAAGATTTAGAAAAACAATTTGATGTATACAAAGCAAAAATGGAATCACTACTAATTTCACAATTGGAATTATTAAAAGAAGTAAATAAGGACTAAGGACAATTTGAGGCAATCTCCAATTATCCCCAAAAAATGCTTGAACCTATGTTCAAGCATTTTTGCAAGTATTATTCAATTATCTTATAAAGTAAACAAGGCACTTTCTAAGCCTAATTTAATCATACTATTTAAAGACTTTTCCCTTTCTTCAGAAGAAATTTCTTGTTGTTTATAATAAGAATCCACAACTGTTAGTAAACAAGAAGCTTTTTTGTTAAAATATTTAGCTAAATAAAATAAAGCAAAAGCTTCCATTTCGCAAGCAATAATGTTTAAATCTTTTGGGAATCTATTTATGAAAGCTGGAATATTATCTAAGTATCCATCAAAACAGTCATTACACAAAGTATTTCCTTTTATATGGTTAATACCTATAGAATTTGCAGTTTTTTCAATAATAGAGTTTAATTCTTCACTAGAGTTGATAATATGGCAGTCATTTTCGTTCCACTCATATGCAAAATTTCCCTCCGTATAAGAATTATCTACTAAAATAGTATCAAAAATATTTAAGTCACTGGAATAAGCACCACAAGAGCCAATACGAATAATAGTATCAACATTATAGAACTTAAATAATTCACAGGCATAAATGCCCATACTTGGCATTCCCATTCCATGAGAAAATACAGTTATTTCTTTTCCTTTATAGGTTCCGGTATATGCAAACATATTTCTAACAGTATTAACAAGTCTTGCGTTTTCTAAAAAAGTTTCTGCAATATATTTTGCACGAAGTGGATCTCCAGGCATTAATACAGTTTTTGCAATATCTTGCTTTTTGGCGTTACAATGAATTGGCATTAAAAATCCTCCTTAAAATAAATATAACAATATTATATATAAATAAAATAAATTTAACAAGTCATTGAAAAAAATAAAAAATAATGTTAAAATAAATAATAGATTTAAAAAAAACCGCATTTGGGGTTGATTTTTAAATCTTTTTTGTATTTAAAGGGGGAATTTCTAATGAACACTAAATATATTTTTGTAACAGGAGGAGTAGTATCAGGATTGGGAAAAGGAATAACAGCAGCATCTTTGGGAAGACTTTTAAAAAATAGAGGTTATAAAGTAATAAACCAAAAATTTGACCCATACATAAATGTAGATCCTGGTACAATGAACCCCAGCGAACATGGAGAAGTTTTTGTTACAGAAGATGGTGCAGAAACAGATTTAGACTTAGGACATTATGAAAGATTTATAGATGAAAATCTAAACAAATATTGCTCTGTAACAACAGGAAAAATATATTCAGAGGTAATAGAAAGAGAAAGAAAAGGGGATTACTTAGGAAAAACTGTACAAGTAATACCACATATAACAAATGCCATAAAAGACAAAGTATATAGATTAAAAGAAAGTGCAGATATAGTTATTACAGAAATAGGTGGAACGGTAGGGGATATTGAAAGTCTACCATTTTTAGAAGCCATTAGACAAATAGGTATAGAACAAAAGCAAGAAGATGTGTTGTTTATCCATGTTACATTATTACCATATATTTATGGCTCTAATGAATTAAAATCAAAGCCAACACAGCATTCTGTAAAAGAACTCCAATCATTAGGAATAAAGCCAGATATATTAGTATGTAGAGCAGAAAAAGAAATAGATGAATCTATGAAAGAAAAAATAGCGCTATTTTGTAACGTTAGAAAAGAAGATGTAATACAAAATAAAACAGTAAAGATATTATATGAAGTGCCATTAATGCTAGAAAAAGAAGGACTAGCGCTTAGGACGTGTGAAAAATTAAAGTTAGAAAACATAGAGCCTAAAAATGAAGAATGGGAAAAAATGATATTTAGCGTAAAAAACGTTATAGACAAGGACATAAACATAGCGATAGTAGGAAAGTATGTAAAATTAGAGGACTCATATATTTCTGTGATAGAAGCAGTAAAACATGGAGGATTTGCCAATAACACAAAAGTAAATATAGAAATAGTAAATTGTGAGAATATCAATAATGAAAATGCAAAAGATGTTCTAGGAAAATATAATGGAATAATAGTTCCGGGTGGATTTGGCAATAGAGGAATAGATGGTAAAATAGCAACAATAAAATATGCTAGAGAAAATAATATACCGTTTTTAGGAATATGTTTGGGAATGCAAATGGCGGTTGTAGAATTTGCTAGAGACGTATTAGGATATACAAATGCAAATTCAGAGGAATTTGACAATATAACAAAAACAAAAGTAATACATATAATGGAAGAACAAACGAAAATAGATAAAAAAGGTGGAACAATGAGACTTGGAGCATATCCATGTATTTTAAGAAAAGACAGCTTGGCATATGAAATATATGGACAAGACAAAATAGAAGAAAGGCATAGACATAGATACGAATATAATAATGAATATAAAGGAAAATTAGAAGCAAAAGGGCTTATTTGTTCAGGAACATCACCAGATGGAAAATTAGTAGAAATAGTAGAAATAAAAAATCATCCTTACTTTATAGCAACACAATTTCACCCAGAATTCAAATCAAGACCAGACAAACCACATCCACTATTTACAAAACTAA
This sequence comes from Clostridiales bacterium, assembly GCA_003534295.1. Lineage (GTDB taxonomy): Bacteria > Bacillota > Clostridia > TANB77 > CAG-508 > DNVW01. The sequence goes on along the minus strand of DPDV01000001.1, from coordinate 27,334 downwards.
TAAAAGCAACTTTGCTCAATTAGAGACAGTCCCCAATTATCACGTTTGCACAATTTGGAACACCCCTTAATTTGAATAAATATTACAAAAACATTAACATTATTTCTATTAATATCATAAAAATACTTATATAACAAAAATATGAGGAGGAACATTATGAAGATAGTAGAAAATAATTTTAAGTTTGGTACAATGGATATAAGAAATACAACAGAACAAATTGTATGTCATCATAGTGGAGTAACTGTTTTACAAAGTGTAGAAATAATACATGACTATCATAAAAATACAAAAGGTTGGGCAGGAATTGGGTATCATTTTTATGTTAGAAAAGACGGTTCTATATATAGAGGACGTCCAGAGAATACAGTAGGTGCACATGCGGTAGGAGCAAACTACAATTCAATAGGTATTTGTTTTGAAGGAAACTTTTCAAAGGAAAAGATGTCAGAGGAACAATTGAATGCTGGTAAAGAGTTAATTGCATATTTAAAAGAAAAGTATAATATATCTAAAATAGTAGGGCATAAGAATGTAGATACTTCTGAATGTCCGGGAAATAATTTCCCAATGGATGAATTAAGAGAAAATGGTTCATATAATATAGAAGATGACAGTAATGAAAATGTCGTGAAAGAATTGCAAAAGGCTCTTAATAAAGATAATAACAGCGGACTAGATATAGATGGAATAATAGGACCGCTAACAACAAAAGCAATAAACAATAATATGGTAAGAAACTTTAGTGTTAGTGAATTTGCTAGATGGGTTCAAGAAAGACTAATTGCAAAAGGATATAGTCTAAATGAATTTGGAGTGGATGGTAAATATGGAGGCGAAACAGAAGGAAAAGTAAAAGAACATCAACAAAAAACAGGAATAGATGTTGATGGAATTGTAGGAATAAACACAGTTAATAAATTGTTATAAAAATAAAAAACCCTCAATTAAATTATTTAAATTGAGGGTTTTGACTTAAACATTTTTTATATTTCTTTTTTTAAATACATAACAAGAAATAAATATCATTATTAAAAAATATGATAAACATACTAATATAGAGAACCTTAGATTTATTGGTTCAAAACTAGGCAATCCACCAAATAAATAAGAAGTTAAATCCCAGTTAGGTGTTACAAAATACAAAGGAGCTTTTATATCTTTTAATAAAGCATGAGCTATTAATTGGTTAATAATAGAAGATACCATGTATCCTAGCAATGGTAATGCTATAGCTAAAGCTGAATTGGTAAACAATGTGCTAATAGTAAATGCTAAAGTAATAAGCAGCAAAAACATAGGTGATTTTGCACAAATGTTTATAATTAAATATTTTATAATGCTCATTGTTTCTATATTATGTGTATTGTAATTGTATATAACAGCAGGAACATTTAAGCTACCAAAACCTTGAATTATACCGCCTACTAACAGCTGACTGATGAATATAAAAACAATAAATAATATAAACATACATAAACAAGTTAAAAACTTAGCTAGTAATATTTTTAGTCTACTATAAGGGCGAATTAAAAGTAATTTTATTGTTCCCTTGTTAAACTCATCACTTACAATAGAACCAGATATCATTATTATAAATATTAAAATAAACAATTCATATTCATTTAGTAAATTAACTAAAATATATCTATTATCATAATCCTTTATATTTCTTATATTATTTTCAATATAATATTTATTAATATTTGCTTCTTTTAAACTGTCATAATAATCCAATTTATCAGAGTATGAATGATTGCTTTCTGCTTCATAATAAATTATATTTCGTGAAGAACGTGAATAGTTTTGTAATGCAGTATTTAAAAAAGTATTAGCATATGATATGTCTTTTTCTAATCTCCACTCAAGAATCTGTTTATTAATTTCATATATTTTAAAATCATAAGTAGAACCTTCAGAATTCAAATTATTATCAATAGAAAATTGTTGTTTTTCACTTAAAAGTAAGTTTACTTCTTCAAGTTCAAGTTCTGCAAAATACCTCCAATTGTCAGAATCTAAGGCATTTATAAATGTATCGTATTTCTTCTTTGCATCAGTAAGTGCAAATTCGTCTTTTTCAATATATGTATAACGATTTATAAGTCCTATAATACTACTAACTTGGCCGGGGATTATATTTGCTTGCCATGAGTCAAATCCATATTTTGATATTAAATTTATAACGTCCAGTTGAGTTTTAATTTCAACATATTCTTCTACTTGTTCAGAATTGTTAGGGTCTAATTGTCTCAGAACTGTAGAATAAAATTCAGCATCGTCTTTATAATACCCAGAATAACTAATACCATTATAGAAATGCTTATATAAAATATTAGTTAAAATTATAAACAAAAAAGTAATAATTAAAAAAATATATGTGCTTTTCTTTTTCATTAATTTTATAAATTCATTTTTTATTAGATTAATCAATTACATTACCCCCAGTCTTTTTCAAAAATGCATCTTCTAAAGAAATATTATCTTTTTTGACAGAATAAATTTTAATATTATTATCAACTATTTTTTTAACTAAATTTGGTACATTGTTTCTTTCTACCAATACTTTTACCTCGTTTTGATTAATAAGCAAAGCATTTTCGCCCAGTAATTGTTGCGCTTTTTTACTATCATCAACATCGAAAATATAATAACTATCAGAACATTTGCTTTTAACAACGTCAATCTCACTGCTTTCAATAATTACGCCATTCTTAATAATACATACTTTAGTACAAAAACTCTCAAGTTCTGCCAAATTATGGCTAGAAATTAAAATGCCCATATGTTCTGTAGTAGCAAGTTTGACTAAAAGCTCTCTTAAATCTTTGATACCTTCAGGGTCTAAACCATTAGTAGGTTCATCTAAAATTAGTAAATTAGGTTTATGAAGAATAGCTTGAGCTAGACCTAACCTTTGCCTCATGCCAAGTGAATATTTAGAAACTTTATCATTAATTCTATTTTCCAAACCTACTAATTTTATTACTTCATCTATACGTTTAGAATCAATTCCTTTATATAAATTGGCAACCAATTTTAGATTATCATATCCAGAAAGATACATATATAAATCCGGATTTTCAACAATAGCTCCAACCTTTTCAATAGCTTTTTCAAAATTTTTTACAACATTAAATCCGTTAATTTCTACAGAGCCATTATCAATACTTTGCAATCCCAAAATTAATTTAATAGTAGTAGTTTTACCAGAACCATTAGGACCAATAAAACCAAGAATATCTCCAGAACAAATTTCAAAAGAAATACCCTTTAAAATCTCCTTCTTACCAAAATGTTTATATAAATTTTGGCAATTTAAAATAACATTCTCCATTAAAAACCCTCCTATAATGAATATAATAGCATATAACAATAATATTAGTCAATTAGCACAATTAGGGACACCCTTTTATTACTAGCACAGATTACAAAATTCGACATATTATATTACAAAGTAAAGTATTTATGGAGTGAATAGTATGCGAAAAATAAAAAAAGGTGATATAGTAGGGCGTATATCTTATGGAAAAGATATATTTTTTATAGTTGAAGATATAATTAATTTAAATAAAAAAGAAATAGCCATATTAAAAGGATTGACTATCAGAATAAAGGCTGATAGTCCGGTAGAGGATTTAGAGATATTATCTAAAGAACTAATACAAAATTATGAAGAAAATCTGGAAAAACGATTTCAAGAAAGAATACAAAGATGTATACAAATATATGGAAACAATAAAGAAAATAGAGAAAAAGAAATAATATATACAGGTAGAATATTGCATTTAGATGGTGACAAAAAATATAGTATAAAAGCAAATAATTATTATAAGAAAATTGGGTTAAAGGCAATAGTGAAAAACGTTCCAGAAAATAGACAACCGATAGTAGTTGTTGAATTGATTGCAAGGTATAAACCAGACATACTTGTAATAACAGGACATGACGGAATGATAAAAAAGGGAACCAAGTACAATGATATACGAAATTACAGGAATTCTGCTTATTTTATAGAATGTGTAGAGCAAGCAAGGACATACAAAGCATTACAAAAAGACCTAGTTATTTTTGCTGGAGCATGTCAAAGCTATTATGAAGGACTTATACTGGCAGGGGCTAATTTTGCATCATCACCAGCGAGAATTTTAATAGATTTTATAGATCCACTTATTGTTGCGGAAAAGATAGCAATTACAGATGAAAAAAATTTTTTAACAATAAAAGATATAGAAGATGAACTACGAGATGGAAAGAAAGGTATTAATGGAATTGGGGCAAGAGGAAAGAAGAAAACACTGACAACATAGAATTGTAATATAAATGTAATAAAAATGTAACATTAAAGTAACAATATGAAAAAACGTTGGAAAATCAACTAAAAGCGGAATTCGACACGTAAAATCCTTTTTTGACACAGATTATTCCCTGTGATATAATTCGAATATCCGAAGGGAGTAGGTGATTAAATGATTTACAAAAATGAAATCTTAGACTTAAAGACAGACATTACAGAAAAAATAGGACAAAAGATAATTGTAAAAGGTTCATTAGGAAGAACTAAATCATTTGAAAAGGAGGCTACAATAGAAAAAACATATCCTAATATTTTTGTAATAAAATATGAGGAAGATGATAGAAATGTAACATACAGTTATACAGATATATTAACAAGAACTGTAGAAGTAGAAGTATTTGATGGAGTAGGATATAGTCCATTAATACCTCCATATCAAAAAGAAAAAAGTAAAAGAGGCAGAAAAGTACAATTAGACAACATTAATGTACAACCGGCATAATATAAAAATTAAAAAATTCCTAGAAATAGGAATTTTTTTTATTGTCCATAAATATATATAACTAAAAGCAATATGGCTAGATTATATTAGAAAGGAATGTGATTAAATATGACAATAGAGACTACAAGAGATAATATATGCATAAATCAAATAATAGAACAAAGAAAAGATAATTTTATAATAGAAGGGGATGCAATTATTCCCGATATTAAACCTGATATACTAAGTACAATAAGTACAAGTGGCACAATTTGCATATATAAAAAAGAAATACTGAATGGAAAAATAAAAATTGATGGAACAATAAATACATATATAATGTATTTAGCAGATAGTGAAACAAATAATATAAGAAGCATTAACACAAATTTAGACTTTACACAAACAATAAATATGGAAAAAGCAAAAAGCAATATGAAAATTGAAAATACATTTACTCTAAAAGAAATAGAATGCAAAGTTTTAAATGGCAGAAAAGTTAATATAAAAGCAATTATAGAAACAGAGACAAAAATACTTAATAGCGAAAATGTAGATATAGTGAATGGAATAGAAGATTTAAAAGATGTTCAAACATTGAATGATAATATAAATATAAATACGCTAAAGGGAGAAGGCAATACAAAAATTTACGCAAAAGATACACTTTCGATAGATAATATAGATAACTTAGCAGAGATAATGAAAAGTAATATAAGAATTATAAACAAGGAAAGCAAGATAAGCTATAATAAAATATTAATAAAAGCAGACTTGGAAGTAAAACTACTTTACTTAACAGAAGACAATAGAATAAATACATTGCAAAAAACAATACCAATAATGGGATTCATTGATATAAAGGACATAAATGATGACAGTGTATGTAACATAAAATACGAGATAAAAAATGTGTTAATAAAGCCCAATAATGTAGAGGAACATTCTGTTTATGTTGAAGTAGAGCTAGATGTATATTGTCAAGCATATGAAAATAAGCAGTTAGCAGTAATACAAGATTTATATAGTCCAACGGTAGATTTAACATTTGAGCAAAAAAGAATAAGAGCTATGCAGAAAAAAGAATGTATGCAGGAAACATTTAATATAAGAGAAAAACAAGTTATAGAAGAAATTGGAAGCAATAAATTATATGATGTAGAGATTACACCAATAATAAATAGTCAAAACATTTTGAATGATAGAATTATGTATGAAGGGGAAGTGATGCTGAATTTTATATTTGCATCATCTGCTACAGGGGGAATAGATACAAAGAGAGTTAATATACCATTTAATTTTAACATGGAGACAACAGGCATAAATACAACAACAAATGTAAATACAGCAATAGAGGTTGGAATGCAAGATTTTATAATAATGCCAGATGAAAGTATAGATATAAAAATAGACTTAAACTTCACAGTAGAGTATTCAAAAAATTTAGAAATAAATGTAATTCAAAATATTCAATCAGGAGAAAATAGAACATCAAATCCATATAGTATGACAATATATTTTGCAAAACCAGGAGATAGTTTATGGAAAATAGCAAAGAAGTTTAGAAGTACAGTAGATAATATAGCAAAGGTTAATGGAATAGAAGATGTTGATAAAATAGAAGTGGGACAGCAATTATTTATTCCTAGATACAATGGATAAAGGTAAAATTCAAAAAATATATAGTAGAAGAATACCAAGAATAAAATATTTTAAAGGCAATAATGAAGACAACAATGATAAACAAAAGATAAAAAAGATATTAAAAATAATAATAGTTTTAACAATTGCTTTTATGATTGTAAATTCTGTTATAAATATAATAGAGCCAATAATTGATTTACAAAGTGTTATTATGGCAAAATCAGTAGCAACAAGAATAACAAATGAACAATCAAAAAAGGTTATGGAAAAATATCAATATGAAGATTTAGTAAATATAACAAAAGATAGTAATGGCAATATAACAATGATAAGTGCAAATGTTACAACAGTAAATAAAATGATAGCAGATATATCAACAAAAATACAAAAAGAACTAGATGAAGTAGAAAATACCAAAATGTACATAAGATTGGGTACATTTACAGGAAGTAAAATGTTAGCAGGAAGAGGTCCAAAAGTTGAGATAATTATATTTGGAATAGGAGATGTGCAAACTGAACTAAAATCCGAATTCAAAGCAGCAGGAATTAATCAGACAATACATAGAATTTATCTAGAATTAAAAACAAATGTAGTAATATTAACACCAATAAATAATCTACAAGAAGAAATTTCAACACAAGTATTATTAGCAGAAGGAGTAATAATAGGGGAAATCCCATCAACATATTATAATTTAGAAGGAATTTCAAAAGATAATGCAATTGATTTAATAGAATAATTATTAATAAAGAGGGCTAGACATCTAGCCCTCTTTAATCTGAAAAATAAAAAATATATAAAAAATGTAACATTTCTGGTGAATCTGTGTCATAATAAACGAAAAGATGATATATATTGTCAAAATGTAAGATGTAATAGTTCGCTATTTATATAAAAATGGAGGATTTTCGACTGAAAGTGAAGTAGGACAAATAAATTCTACTGAAGAGCGACAACTATAAAAATTGATTTTATCAACATAAAATATTGATAAAAATGAAAGAAAATGATATTATAAAAAAACAAAAAATAATACTGAATATAAACCAACTTATGAAATTGAGGATTTAATAGAGTTAAAAGATTTTTTATAGAAGGGGTATTGCAATGAACGAAATAGTTTTTGTAACACATAATAAGGGGAAAATAGCATCTGCTAGTAGACAACTAGAAGGAGTAAATTTTAAAGTATTTGAATATGACTTAGAAGAACCAAGAAGCGATGATATAAAATATATATCAAAATACAAAGTTATGGAGGCATATAGATTAGTAAATAAACCATGTATAGCTTTAGATTGTGGATTTTGGATAGACGAATTAAATGGATTTCCTAGAGCTTTTGTTAATTTTGCATTAAATACTATTGGAATTGATGGAATGCTAAAATTAATGGAAAACAAAGAAAATAGAAATTGCAGGTTTACAGAATGCTTATCTTATTATGACGGAAATAATTTACATCAATTTATGGGAAAAAATGAAGGTTCATTGTCTAAAGAAGCATTAGGAAATAATACAGAAAAGAAATGGTCTGATTTATGGTATATTTTTAAACCTTTTGGCTATGACAAGACATTAGCTCAAATGTCAGAAGAAGAAAGAAAAAGCAGAGTTAAATATGAAGATATAGATGCTATGAGAGAATTTGCAAAATGGTACAAAAAAGAAAACTATATAAATATATAAAATTCATAACTAGCAAAATTTGATAAATATAATTAATCATGGTATAATTGGGTTTGAAAATAGATTTAGAGCAAAGAGAGGAACAGCAATGAGAATAAGATTTAAACCATGGGCTAGGCCAGAACTAGAAGCAAGCAAATTTTACATAGATAATCCAGAAAGTTATAAATGTAAATGGCAAGAGTTATTTAATAATAATAATCCTATTCATTTAGAATTAGGATGCGGGAAAGGTGGATTTATTTCTAAAATATCAGTCAAAAATCCAGATATAAATTATATTGCCATAGATTTGGTAGATGCGATGCTTGGTTTGGCTAAAAGAAAAGTTGAAGAAGAGTATAATCAAAACAACAAGGAAATAAATAACATATATTTAACAAGATATGATATTGAAAGAATAGCAAATATTTTTGGAAGAGATGATAAAATAGAAAGAATATACATTAATTTTTGCAACCCATGGCCAAGAGGCAAGCACCATAAAAAAAGGCTAACACATACAAGACAGCTTGAAAAATATAAACAATTTTTAAAAGAAAATGGAGAAATATATTTTAAAACAGATGATGATAACTTATTTAATGATAGTATAAGCTACTTTAAATCTTCAGGGTTTGAAATTATAAAAAATACATATGATTTGCAAGACGAACCAGAATTTTGGGATAATATAAAAACAGAACATGAAGATATGTTTACAGAGCAAGGAATAAAAATAAAAGCATTAATAGCAAGAGTAATTACTAATTAATGATGAAAAACAACTTATAATTCAAGAATTTTAATGAAATAAAAAGTATATAAAAGCAAAGATAACCTTGAAATCTTTGCTTTTTATATATGTGCTAATTTAAGTTTTCAACTTTTTTCACACTATAGACATAATTACCTTATATAATATATAATAATTGAAAACCATATGGAAGGAAATGAAGGAGCATGAATGATATAACTGTACTTATAGTAGATGATGAATCTAGGATGAGAAAACTAATAAAAGACTTCTTAATGCAAAAAAATTATAAAATATTAGAAGCGGAAGATGGAGAAGAAGCATTAAGAATATTTCAGGAAAATGAAGAGAAAATAAGCGTTATCCTGTTAGATGTAATGATGCCAAAATTAGATGGTTGGTCTGTATTACGCCAAATAAGGCAGACTTCAAAAGTTCCAATTATAATGCTTACAGCAAGAGGAGAAGAACAAGACGAACTTTTTGGATTCGAATTAGGCGTTGATGAATATATTTCAAAACCATTTAGTCCTAAAATATTAGTAGCAAGAGTAGAAGCATTATTAAAAAGGACAAGAGCAGAAGAAAATGGCACGAAAGATTATGGAGGAATAATAATAGATTCAAAAGGTAGAACTGTTACTGTAGATGGTAAGCAAATAGAAATGAGTCTAAGGGAGTATGAATTATTGAAATATTTGGTAGATAATAAGGGAATAGCATTAAGCAGAGACAAGATATTAAATAATGTATGGAACTACGATTATTATGGGGATTCAAGAACGATAGACAGCCATATAAAAAAGATAAGACATAAACTTGGGAAAAAAGGAAAATATATACAAACTATAAGAGGAATAGGATATAAGTTTGAAGTAAAATAGAAAGTTGGGGAAAACATGGAAGAAATTAAACTAAAATTTAAATCGGTAAGATTTAAGTTATTTTTTACAATGTGTGTTGTAATATTAGTTATAATACTTTCTTTAGTATTAATAAATAGTATAGTATTAGAAAACTTTTATATATATTCTAAAACAGCCACAATAAAGCAGGTCTATCAAAAAGTAAACGATTATTACAATACAGAAAACACTAATGTGGATTTGGAAACAGAATTAAAGAAAATAGCATATAAAAATAATTTTGATATATTAATAAAAACAGATACAAATTTAATAATATTTACATCAGATAGAGAATTTTTGTCCTCAACTTATATATTAAAAGATATAAACGAAATAAAATCTAAAAACATAGAAGAAAACGAAACCAAAATAAATGTAAAAGTTACTACAGACGAAGTAAACAATGTAAGTTATATGTTTTTAACAGGAATACTAGATAATGGATATGTATTATATATTAGAATGCCAATATCACCAATAGAAGAAAGTGTAAAGATATCTAATACAGTGTTGCTAATGATAGGTGGAATAACACTTGTGGTTGCAGGAATTATAGCATCATTTATATCAAGAAAATTTACTAATCCTATTTTACAATTAAATGATATAGCAAATAAAATGGCTAAGTTAGACTTTAGCAAAAAATATAGAATAACAGATACGGAAGACGAAATAAATGAACTGGGAAGAAGTATTAACACGATGTCGGACAAACTAGAAGCAACAATAAAAGAATTACAAAAAAACAATATAGAATTAGAAAAAGATATTGAGGAAAAATCAAAAATAGATGAAATGAGAAAACAATTTATTTCAGATGTATCACATGAATTAAAAACACCAATAGCATTAATACAAGGCTACGCAGAAGGACTAATAGAAAATGTTAATTCAGACGAAGAATCAAGAAAATTTTATGCAGAGGTAATACTAGATGAAACCAACAAGATGGATAAACTAGTAAAACAATTATTAGAATTAATGAAACTAGAATATGGAAAAAGAGAGTTCGATAATGAAAAATTTAATATAAATGAATTAATAAATGAAGTTTTAAGAAAATGTAGTGTCATGATAAATGAAAAAAATATAAAGGTTTATTTTGAAAATAAAGAACCAATTTATGTATATGCAGACGAATTTTACATGGATCAAATTATAACAAACTATTTAACAAATGCAATAAAACATGCAGAAGAAGTTGAAAAAGAAACTAAAATTGAAATAAAGGTAGAAAAGGTAAGTAATAAAATAAGGGTTAGTGTATTCAATACAGGAGAGAATATACCAGAAGAAGACTTACAAAGAATATGGGGCAGATTTTATAAACTTGATTCTTCTAGAAATAGGCAAGATGGTGGAAGCGGAATAGGACTAGCATTGGTAAAGGCAATAATGAACAACTATCAAAACGAATATGGAGTAAAAAATAAAAAGAATGGTGTAGAATTCTACTTTGACATGGACATATCAGACTAAAGATATATTTACTAATACTTCAAATTGTATTCACAAAATAGACATATAATAACGTTAAAATAAAACCATAGAAAGGAGGAAATATAGAAAAAATGTTAAAAAAAATAGAATAGCGGACTAAACAAAAAAGGAGGAATGCTATATAAGTTAAAAAATAAAATTGAATAAATATATAAAAAAATATAGAAAGAATGTGGTGCCTATAGGAAAATTATAAATAAATTAACCCCGTAATTACATAAAATAACTGGCTGTAAAAGTCAGTTATTTTTTTGCCAAAATCTTGCAATTTTTGGTAAAATACTATATAATTTAGTAATCAAGAAAAGAGGAGATAGACAATGAAAGCAATAGAAATAAGAAATAAATTTTTGGAATTTTTTAAAAAACATAATCATACTATTATTCCAAGTGCACCACTAATACCAGAAAACGATCCTTCTGTATTATTTACTACAGCGGGAATGCAACCATTGGTACCATATTTGTTGGGAGAGAAACACCCTGGTGGTAAAAGAATAGCAGACTATCAAAAATGTGTTAGAACAGTAGATATAGATTCAGTAGGAGATAATAGACATTTAACATATTTTGAAATGTTGGGTAACTGGTCATTAGGGGATTACTTTAAAAAAGACGCTATTGCAATGAGCTACAAATTTTTAACAGAAGAACTAGGAATAGACCCAGAGAAATTATCTGTAACTTGTTTTGCAGGTGATGCAGATGCACCAAAAGACATAGAAGCTTTCGAAGCTTGGAAAAATGCGGGTATACCAGAAGAAAGAATATATTTTTACGGAAAAGAAGATAATTGGTGGATTGCAGGGGAAGAAGGACCTTGCGGACCAGATACAGAAATGTTTTTAGATACGGGTAAACCGGCATGTAGCGAAAATTGTCAACCATCTTGCAACTGTGGTAAATATGTAGAGATATGGAACAATGTTTTTATGGAATATTATAAATCAAAAGATGGTATAAAAAAATTAGAACAAAAAAATGTTGATACAGGTCTAGGATTAGAGAGAATGGCAATGTTATTGCAGAAAGTAGAAACACCTTTTGACACAGAATTATTTAAACCAGTGATGGAAGAATTAGAAAAACTTGAAAAAATAGATGATATAAAAAGCAGAAGAATTGTTGCAGAGCATTTACGTTCAAGCATAATGATTATTGCAGATGGTGGTAGACCAAGCAATATAGACAGAGGATATGTATTAAGAAGACTAATTAGAAGAATGACAAGACATATGAGCAAACTTCAAATAGACCTTGAAAATATTTCAGATTTAATAGATTTAACAATAAACAATTTAAATGAAATGTATCCAGAACTGCAAACAAAAAGAGATATAATAAAAAATGTAATCATAGAAGAAAAAGACAAATTTATAAAGACATTAGGACATGGAGAAAAAGAATTTGAGAAAGTAATAAATAAGCTAGAGCAAGAAAATAAAAACGTAATAGATGGAAAAACTATTTTCAAATTATATGAAACATATGGCTTTCCACCAGAAATAACAGCTGATTTAGCGCAGGAAAAAGGATATAAAATAGATTTAACAGAATTTGATAAATTGTTTAAAGAACATCAAGAAAAATCAAGATTAGGGAGTGAACAAAAATTTAAAGGTGGGTTGGCAGAACAAAATGAAATAACAACAGCATACCATACAGCTACTCACTTATTACATCAAGCATTAAGAAATGTTTTAGGAGACCATGTAAAACAAAGTGGTTCAAATATAACAACAGAGAGACTAAGATTCGACTTCTCCCATCCAGAAAAAATGACTCCAGAACAAATAAAACAAGTTGAAGACATAGTAAATGAACAAATAAAAAGAGACTTAAATGTTGTATCAGAAGAAATGCCTTTAGAAGAAGCAAAAAAGAGTGGAGCAATAGGACTATTTGAAAACAAATATGGGGATACAGTAAAAGTATACACAATAGGAGATTTTAGCAAAGAAATATGTGGAGGACCACATGTAAAGCATACAGGAGAGTTAGGACATTTTAAAATAAAAAAAGAAGAATCAAGTTCAGCAGGAATAAGACGTATAAAAGCAATATTAGAATAAAAAAGAAGGGAACAACCGAGATGGAAAATTGTGTTTTTTGTAAAATTATAAAAGGAAAAATTCCTTCAGAAAAAGTATATGAAGACGACGAAATATTTGCATTTAAAGACATTAATCCAGTTGCACCAATTCATATATTGGTAATACCAAAAAAACATATAGAAACGTTGCTAGAAGTGACTGAAGAAGATAGCAAACTTATAGCAAAAATATATATGACAATAAATAAAATAGCAAAAGACTTAGGAATAGAGAAAGATGGATTTAGAGTAGTTGCAAACTGCGGAAGAGACTCTGGACAAGAAGTAATGCATATACATTTTCATATGCTAGCAGGAAAAAAGCTAGAACCAAAATAGAGGGGCGATTTTAATCGCCCGCTTTACAAGTTAGATAGGATTAACATGTACAATTGCTTTATAAACTTTGTCAAGTCCACAAATATCTTTTTCGAGATTATCGGCCAATTTATGGCTGTCAAATGTAGACATATTTCCATCAACGCAAATAGTAATAAATACAACATATTTATATCCAACTGGCGAAGATGAAATATTGTCTATTTTTTTAATATTTGTGTATTTTTGTGCTAAGTTTAAAATTATGTCTTGGGTAGTTGAATCAATAGAAGTATCAATTAAAATATTATAACTTTCTATAAAAATCTTAACTCCTGTTATGCAAATCCAAGCAGATATTCCAATTCCAACAATTCCGTCAAACCAATATATTTTTAGCAAACCTAATAGAATAGAAATAAGAGTAAAAGTAGTAATAATACAATCATTTCTATGGTCTTCTTTGTTTGCCTCTAGTAATATACTATCAAATTTATGAGCTAAAATTTTTGTATAAAAATATAAACATAGTTTAACAATAATAGTAGCAATACAAACAATTACTAAAAACCAAGAAAACTCAAATTTAAATCCATAAATTAAAGAAATTAAAGAATCATATAAAAGTTTTAGTGAAATACCAATCATAGATAAACTTATAAATAACGAAAAAATATACTCTGCCTTTCCGTGTCCAAAATTGTGGTCAGCATCTTGAGGAACAGAAGCAATTTTATTACCTATAAAAGTCATAAGAGAGGCAAAAATATCTCCTGCACTATTAGCTGCATCAGCAATCATAGCTTGACTATGTGTAATAAAGCCAACGGTTCCTTTAATTATAAGTAAAAACAGATTTCCTGCAATTCCAAAGATACCAGCACGTTTAATGCTATTTTTTCTATTCATAAGTTCCTCCTTTTCTAAAAGAAATTATAACAACATTTAGTAGACAAATCAACAAAATATTGACAAATATTTGATAAATGCTATAATATTTTTGTGAAGAAAACAAAAGCGTATTAAAAGAAGGTGCACAAATGGAAGTAATGATTATTTGTATATATATGCTAATATTGATAATAATTGGACTAGTAGTTTTTGCAGTAATGCAAATTAAACTAGCAGGAATAAAAGTAAAAGATTTTATGAGTTTTATACAAGCAAATCAACTGTTGGATAGCTTATATAGAATTTCAAGAAAATGTGATAATTTAAACACACAAGAACAACTTGTGTTTCTAATGGAAGCAGAAAAAGTATTTGAAGCATTTGACAAAATTCCAACATTAGTGTGGGAAGATGAATATAGAAAATATTCACAGGTACTTAATACATATAAAGACATAAGAGTAGCAAGATGGGGCTCAGAAACAAAATAAATTTGTAAATAAAATTCGCTAATATACATATAATATCTATATAAAGTGATAGATAAGAGGGATTAAAGTGAAGATAAAATATTTTGATAATGCAGCAACTACCCAAGTCAACCAAGATGTTATAAAAGAAATGTTGCCATACTTTAGCATAGAATATGGAAATCCATCATCATTATATAGTATAGGAAGAAGAGCAAAAAGAGCATTAGAAGAAGCAAGGCGAAAAATAGCAAATATTATAAATTGCAAACCAAATGAAATATATTTTACATCATGCGGAACTGAAAGCGATAATTTGGCAATAAAAGGAATAGCATATGCCAATAAAGAAAAAGGCAAACATATAATAACAAGTAAAATAGAACATCCAGCTGTGCTAAATACTTGTAAAGAATTAGAAGAACAAGGATATAAAGTTACCTATCTGGATGTAAACCAAAATGGAATAGTAAACGTTGAACAACTAAAAGCTTCAATAAAAACAGACACAATATTAATAACAATTATGTTTGCAAACAACGAAATTGGAACGATTCAGCCAATAGAAGAAATAGGAAAAATTGCAAAAGAAAATAATATAATATTTCATACAGACGCAGTTCAAGCAATGGGAAATTTAAAAATAGATGTAAAAAAATTAAATATAAATGCACTTTCAATGTCGGCACATAAATTTTATGCACCTAAAGGAATAGGGGCGTTGTATGTAGGAGAAGATGTAAACTTTAAGCAAATACAAAATGGTGGACATCAAGAAAAAAATAAAAGAGCAGGTACAGAAAATTTGGCAGAAATTGTTGGAATGAGTAAAGCTCTTGAATTAATATATAAGAATTTTGAAAATCATAATAATAAAATTAAAGAACTAAGAGATTATTATATAGAAAAAATACAGAGTAATATAGTAGACAGTAAATTAAATGGAGACAGAATAAATAGGCTTCCAGGAAATGCAAATATGTCTTTTAAAAATATAAATGCAGAAGAGTTACTGTTTGAACTTGATGATAAGGGTATTTGTGCATCAGCCGGTTCTGCATGTAGCAGTGGTTCTACAAGCCCATCACACGTATTAACAGCAATAGGACTACCACCAGAATGGGCAAATGGAACATTAAGAGTAACTATAGGAATGAATAATACAAAAGAAGAAGTAGATTACTTGATAAATGCACTAGTAGAAATTGTAAATAAAAAAATAAATAAAATATAATAAAATACTAGCATTTTTGCTAGTATTTTTATATAATCTACTTAACTTATTAATTAAATATGATTAATCTGGTTTATTTTCATCTGGGATAAACTCTAATAAGTCAGAGATTTCGCATTTAAAAACATTGCAAATACTGTTGAGTTGTTCAATATCTAATCTTTTACTTTCTTCGTAATACATCTTTGATATGGTTGCTGGCCTTATATTAGTTAAATTAGATAAAGCTTTTTGACTCATTTTGTGTTTGCCAAGTAAATCAGATAATTTTATTCTAATCATATGTTTTCAACCTTCCTAATGTTATTTGCAGAGAGACAATTAAAACATAACCGTGATTTTTATCTAATTATGTCATATTATGTCTGATGCTTGTATTTTATCACGAGATGTATTAAAATTATATATTAGCAAAGAAATATAACGCTAAGAGTAATAAAAATGCATCTAAAAGTAAAGGAGGATATATGCTGTTTAAAAAGAAAAGAAGGCAGGATTTACCAGTAGACAGAGAATGGAAAGAAAAAAATCAAGAGTATATAATGGAATTAGAGCGTTTTTTAGATAGAACAGATTCTATCAAAGATGAACAATTAAGGAGAGAAATAATAGCTAGAATGTTAATATGTGACAAAGTGTTAACAGAGCTTGCGGAACAAAAATTTTTAGAAAAATATAATGAAGGTTATAAAAAAGGAAAAAATGAGCATAATATCTAATAAAGGTATATGTGATGGTTATGTTAAAAAAAATAATAATAGGAATACTAGCAGGTATAATAAGTGGACTTTTTGGAGCTGGAGGAGGGCTAATATTAGTACCGGCATTTGTTAACATGTTAAATACTGATGAGAAAAAGGCAAGAGCCACCTCTGTATTTTGCATAATGCCAATGGTAATAGTAACAGCATTTTTTTATAACAAAAATAATTATATACAGTGGAACTTAGGAATAAAATGTGCTATAGGAGGAATATTAGGAGGCATAATAGGCTCAAAGCTATTAATAAAAATACCGAATAAATATTTAAAATTTGCATTTATATTATTTTTAATATATGCATCAATAACTACAATTATTAAATAAAAGGAAGCGTATGATAGAAAGTTTAATAGGTCTAGTTTCTGGTATAGTAACAGGAACAGGAATGGGAGGAGGAACAATATTAATTCTCCTCCTTACATTAATAATAGGAACAAATCAACATGAAGCACAAGCTACAAATTTGATATTTTTTATACCTACATCAATATCTGCAATAATAATAAATTTAAAGCAAAAAATAATTGATTTTAAATTATCTATTATAATAATTATATCAGGTATTATAGGAGCCACAATAGGAGCAATAACTTCAAGTAATTTGAATGTTAAAATATTAAAAAAAGCATTTGGAGTATTTCTTTTACTTATATCAATTTACGAAACATATCAATGGTATATAACGTATATAAAAAGAAAAAAAGAGCATAATAAATATTAAAAATAAACAAATAGGAAAGGATATATTTAATATGAAATTTGTAAAAGGAATGTTAATAGGTAGCATGGTTTCAGTAGGTATAATAATGTTATGCAATGAAAACATGAATATGAGCAAAAAAAGGATGATAAAAAAAGGCAAACAATATGCTAGAAAGATTGGGATAATTTAAGCAAATACTAATGGAGATGTTAATTCATCTCCATTAATGTTTATTCTACTCTTCTTTCGTTACGAGAATTTCCGCACAATTTTTCATATTCCTTACATTTTATTTTGTAATCCATTTGCTGACATAAACATCTGTAGTACATATAAGTTTGCTCATATTGCATAATGGGATTAAACATAGGATTTTCGCCTAAAAGGGGATCAGCTCCAATATCAAAATTCATATAAGGAGAAAAATTATTTTCCATATTTTTATCCATAAACATCACTCCTAATAATTAATATTCTGCAATTTAACAATTATTACTTTTTTTAGACGGAATAGAAAATACAAAACATACAATAATACATAAAACACCAAACAAAACAAAATAATTGTTAAAACCTAAAATACTAATAGGATATGTTACACAAGTAGAAATTGGAGCAAAAGTAGCTTTAATATCCAAATTTAAAATAGGAATATATTTTAAAGCTAATAATGTGTAAATACTAGCAAAAACTCCTTGAAAAAACTTACCAATAATATATTTCTTTATAGATAAATCAGATTTAGAAATAATACTATATACTTGTAGACATACAGAAATGCCACCAAATCCAAGAAGAAATGCACAAATAGCAATATTAGTAGATATGTCTTTTACATGTACTAAAGAAACTAAATTAATACCATTTGTAAGTTCAATTATTCCAGATAATATAGGCACAGCAAACGAAAGATTTATATTAAAGAAGCAAAGCAATGGAGAAATCACAACAGAAAATAAATCTAAAATATGTAATTGATTTAATATGGAAATAACAACAGAAAATATTACCACATATGAACCTATCATAAGTATAGTTGAGATAGAGTTAGAAGAACTGACACTTGGTTTATATGAACTATGGGGTAGATTCTGCAAATCATTCTTACTAAAGAACTTGAAAATAACTCCAACAGTAATACATGCCATAAAATGAGTAATAAAAAGTAATAAGCCAATACTTTTATTAGCAAATAAACCAATTCCAACAGTCCCAATAATAAATAAAGGCCCAGAATTATTTGTAAATGCAAGCAGTCTATTACCCTCATCTTTAGTGCAAATACCATTATTTCTAAAATCTGTTACAATTTTAGCACCTACAGGATATCCACTAATAAGTCCCATAATAAATGCAAAAGAGCCTTCACCAGGAACATTAAAAAGTGGTCTCATAATTTTATTTAAGGTTTTACCTAAATATTGTACAATTTTGGTTTTACCTAATAATTCAGTAGCAAATAAAAAAGGAAAAAGAGAAGGAACAACAGTAGTAGCCCAAAGTTCAAGTCCATTTTTAGCAGCTATTATATTAGAAGTAGAAAATAAAATAAGAAAAATCATAAAACTACATAAAATTATAGGAATAATTGTATTTTTTAGTGAAATTAATATAATATTAAACTTTTTGGATTTCATAATACAATTCCCCCTCAAAACATAGATATTAAAAAGTACAAAAATTATGCCATTAAGATATAAAAAATACTGCGTGAATCAAATAAAATGACAGTATAATCGATTGCTGTACCCTTGATTTTTAGATAAAAAAATGGTAATATATGTATTGGGAGCTGACAAAATGAAATACCTAATACAAGAATTAAGAAACAACAAAAAATTTATAGAATATAGTACAAACATAAAAAATAAAATAAGTCCGATAGAATTATCGGGCTTAACTGACGTGGGAAAAGCTCAAATAATAAGTGCAACTGCAGAAGAAAATAAAAGACCTATCTTAATTATCACATACAATGAAATAAAAGCAAAAAAATTATTAAATGATTTAAAATATTTTACTACAAATGTAGATTATTTTCCTAAAAGAGAGATAGTGGCATATGACTATGAAGCTGAAAGTAAGGATGTACCATATGAAAGAATAGAAGTTTTAAATAAAATAAAGCAAAATAAGGCAGAAATAATAATAACAACAATAGAAGCACTAATGCAAAAAATGATTTCTAAAGAATTACTATATAAGTATGTAATTCAATTTAAAGTAGGAAATACATACAATTTAGAGGAGATAAAACAAAATTTAATACAACTTGGATATGACAGAAACGATTTAGTAGAAAATAAAGGGCAATTTAGTGTAAGAGGCGGAATAATAGACATAGGCTTAACAGAAAAACAAGGTATAAGAATAGAGTTTTGGGGAGACGAAGTTGATTCTATAAGATATTTTAATATCTCGTCCCAAAGATCTACAGAAATGATACAAGAAATTCTAATAAATCCAGCTCATGAATTTATTGTAGAAGATTTAGTAAAGGTATGTAAAAGGATACAAGAAGCTTATGATGATTTAGCAGATATAGAAACAATAAAAAATGGTTCATATATAAGTAAAATAGATAAATATTTTAATGAATTTTACGAAGAGCAAAGTACCATTTTAGATTATATAAATAATAAATACATATTATTTATAGATGAAAACACCAAAGTGGAAGCTAGAAAAAATAATATAATATTAGACAATAACAATTTGATAGAATCATTAACAGAAAAAGAAAAGTTTGTCCCAGAGGCAATAAGAAACATTAGTGAATTTGAATATGATTTAAAAAATTTGCAAACAATATATTTACAGGAAAATAATGCTTATACACATCAGAACAGATATGAGTTTAGGTATAGAGAGATAAACTTTTTCAAGTCAGAGGTAGACATAGTAATATCAGATATAAAAAAATATATAGCTGACAACAAAAAGGTATTAATATTAGGTGGTATACAAAATACCTGTAAAAAAATATTAAATCTGCTAAATGAAAAACTGATTCAGCATAAATATTTAGAAAAAATAAACAAAATAGAAAATGGAGAAGTAATAGTTACAACAGGAAATGTATCTGCAGGATTTGAAAATTACGATTTAAACCTTGTAGTAATAAATATGGGAGAAGGTTTTGAGCAGGCACCTAAAAAGAAAAAAAGTTCAAATGCATTTAAAGAGGCGCAAAAAGTAGTATATGCAGATCTAAAAGCTGGTGATTACGTAGTTCACAAATCGTATGGTATAGGGGAATTTGTGGGAATAAATACAATTACAGCAGATAAAATAACCAAAGATTATATTAAAATAAAATATAAAGATGAAGACGTTCTATATGTGCCAACCAATTCATTGGATACAGTCAGGAAATATATAGGTGGAGGAGATAGAGAGCCAAGACTAAATAGACTAGGTGGCAAAGAGTGGGAAAATACTAAAAGTAGAGTAAAAAATAATTTAAGAGAAGTTGCAAGGGATTTAATAGAATTATATGCTAAAAGACAAAAAATGCAGGGATTTGCATTTTCAAAAGATAATGAATGGCAAAAACAATTTGAGGACGAATTTCCATATAAAGAAACAGATGACCAGCTAAGATGTATAGAAGAAGGAAAAAAAGATATGGAACAGCCAAGACCAATGGATAGGCTACTTTGTGGAGATGTTGGATATGGTAAAACAGAGGTAGCAATAAGGCTAGCGTTTAAAGCTGTTATGGATCAAAAACAAGTAGCATATCTTGTACCAACAACAGTATTAGCAAACCAACAATATGAAGAATTTAAAAACAGAATGAGTGGATATGCCATAAATGTGGAATTATTAAATAGATTTAGAACAACAAAAGAGCAGGAAGACGTTATAAAAAAATTAAAATTAGGGGAAGTTGATATTGTAGTAGGAACACATAGGATTTTAAGCAAGGATGTAGAATTTAAAGATTTGGGACTACTTATTATAGACGAAGAGCATAGATTTGGAGTAAAAGACAAAGAAAAAATAAAGCAATTAAAAAATAGTGTTGATGTATTAACAATGACAGCAACTCCAATACCAAGAACATTACATATGTCTATATTGGGAATTAGAGATATGTCAGTAATATATGAGCCACCACAAAATAGAAGACCTGTTCAAACTTATGTATTAGAATATGATGATGAAGTTATAAAAGAAGCTATAACAAGGGAACTTGAAAGAAACGGTCAGGTATTTTATTTATATAATAAAGTAGAAGGTATAGAGAAAAAGGCAAATGAAGTATCTAAACTTGTGCCAGAAGCAAAAGTAGGATTTGCACATGGAAAAATGACAGGTAAAGAATTAGAGCAAATAATGCTTGACTTTATACAAAAGAAAATAAATGTACTTGTATGTACAACAATATTAGAATCAGGAATAGATATACCAAATGCAAATACCATAATAGTTGAAAATGCAGATAGATTGGGATTGGCACAATTATATCAAATAAGGGGTAGAGTTGGAAGAAGCGACAGACAGGCATATGCATATATAACATATAAAAGAGAAAAATTGCTATCAGAGGTAGCAGATAAAAGGTTAAAAGCAATAAAAGAGTTTACAGAATTTGGTTCTGGTTTTAAAATAGCAATGAGAGACTTAGAAATAAGAGGAGCAGGAAGTTTATTAGGAGAAATACAACATGGACATATGGAGCAAGTTGGTTATGATACATATTGCAGATTGCTAGATGAAGTTGTAAAAGAAATACAAGGCATAGAAGTAAAAGAAGAACAAGATATACAAATAGATATAGATGTTTCAAGTTATATACCAGATAGCTTTATTGATAATAATAGTCAAAAAATAGAAATATATCAAAATATTGCGTTATGTAGAACAGAAGAAGATATACAAAACGTAATAGACGAAATTATAGATAGATATGGACATATGCCTTCAGAATTAGAAAATTTAATTGAAATTGCAAGGATTAAAAATTTGTGTAGAGTTGCTAATGTAATAAAAATATCGCAAAGAAAAGAAAAGGTTGTATTTTACTTTGACAAAGCAAAATTTAATCCAGAAATTGTGGATAAGCTAATAAAAAAATATAATACCAATATAAGATTTTCTACAGGAATAGAACCATATGTAACAGTAACAATTGGAAGCAAAATAATAGAGGAGATAAAGGAATTTTTAACATATATACAAAATTGCACAACATCCTCAATGTAGGGGCGATTTTAATCGTCCGCCCATCTTGAGCAGAGCAAAGTGAATTACAAAGTGTAGGGGCGATTTTAATCGCCTGCCTATCTTGAAGGAGAGAAAAATGAATATAATTTCAAGTAAAGATAATGAATTAATAAAAAACATTAAAAAACTAAAAGAAAAAAAATATAGAGACATAAATAATCAATATATAATTGAAGGAATTAAATTAATAAAAGAAGCAATTATAGAAAAAGCAAACATTAAATTAATAGTAATATGCGAAGAATGCCTGGTTGATGGAACAATAGACAAAAACCTATTATACGAAATAGCAAAATATGAATGTATATATGTAACAGAAAAAATATTTACCCAAATATCAGATGTAAAGGCACCACAGGGCATACTGGCAATAATAGAAAAAGGCTGTAAACAAGGGCAAATAGACTACTCAGAAGATATAATTATTGCTTTGGATGGTATACAAGACCCAGGCAATTTAGGAACAATATTAAGAACAGTAGATAGTGCAAATTTAAAACAAATAATAGTGTCTGCAGATACAGCAGATTGCTATAATCCTAAGGTTGTACGTTCAACAATGGGAGCGATATTTAGAGTAAATATAATAGAAACAGCAGAATTAGAAACAACATTAAAAGAAATAAAAAAGCACAAATTTGATGTTATTGTAACATCGTTAGATACAGAAAAAAGCATATATGATATAAAATATAACAAAAAGGTAATAGTAATAGGAAACGAAGCAAATGGTGTATCAAAGGAAATACAAGAAATGGCAGATACAAAAGTAAAAATCCCAATGTTAGGAAAGACAGAAAGCCTAAATGCATCTGTCGCAACAGCAATAATAGTATATGAATATGTAAGAACAGAAAAGATTTGATAAAAGTAATTGCAATACAACATAATATGATATATAATGGAAACATCAAAAAAGCAGAAAGGAGAAAGAAAAAGATATGTGGCGGGTCTTTATGACAATAGTAAATATCTTATTTAGGATTTTGGCCATCCTAATGTGGATGGCCATTGCGGTAATCATCATAGGCATAGCTCTGGCTGGTGGGTTATCAAGTTGCTAATGCATGCCTATGTGTTCTCCTCCTTCCAAAAGGGGAGCTACGAAAGTTATTTTCGCAGCTCCTCTATTTAAATATTAAGAATTTCTTTTGCACGTTCTACATCTTCAGGTGTTGCTAAGCGTACTCCTTCTAATTCGTATTTACAACCAAGTTGTTCCCATTTATATTTACCCATATCATGATATGGCAAAATCTCAACTTTTCTAACAGTTTTCAATTCAGACAAAAATTGCTTTAAATTCAGCAAATCTTCTTCTTTATCAGTATATCCAGGTACAAGAACTTGTCTTATCCACATATCTTTTCCAATTGAACTTAGATATTTAGCAAAATCCAGTTCTAACTTATTAGAAACTCCTGTTAAATCTTTGCAAATTTCATCATTTATACATTTTATATCTAACAAAAATAAATCAGTCAAATCAATAAGCGCTTTTAACCTATCTGTAAGAGGAAATGAGCCAGAAGTATCAATTGCTGTATGAATATTTTGCCTTTTCAATTTAGTAAATAATTCTATTAAAAAATCCATCTGTAAAAGAGGTTCTCCTCCACTAACAGTTACACCACCACCAGAAGGTATAAAATAATTTTTATACCTTCCAATTTTTGATATAAGTTCATCAACTGAATATTGCATACCAGCATCTAATGCCCAAGTATCTCTGTTTTGACAATATTTACACTTTAAGGAACAACCCTGCATAAAGATTATAAACCTTATTCCAGGTCCATCAACTGTTCCAAAAGTCTCAAAAGAGTGTATTCTGGCAAGTTTACTATCCATAATTAATATCATTCCCTTCTTAAAAGGAACAAATTAAAATGTTTAAATTCTTTCATGAATTGTTCTATTTATAACATCTAATTGTTGTTCTCTTGTTAATTTTGTAAAGTTTACAGCATATCCAGAAACACGAATTGTAAGTTGTGGATATTTTTCTGGATGTTCCATAGCATCTTTTAATAAAGCTCTATCAAAAACATTTACATTTATATGATGACCAGTTTGCATAAAGAATCCATCTAACATATTTACCAAATTATTTACCTTTGTATCTTCATCTTTACCTAAAGTATTAGGTGTAATAGAGAATGTGAAAGATATTCCGTCTTCAGAATATTCATAAGGCAATTTTGCTATTGTATTCATTACAGCTAATGCACCATTTACATCTCTACCATGTAATGGGTTTGCGCCTGGTCCGAAAGGCTCTCCAGCTGCTCTGCCATCAGGAGTTGCACCAGTAGCTTTTCCATATACCACATTAGAAGTAATTGTTAAAATAGATAATGTAGCTCTTGAATTTCTATAAGTTTGATGTTTTTCTAACTTTTTCATAAATCTTTTAACAACATCAACAGCTATGCTATCAACTCTGTCATCATCATTACCATATTTAGGAAAATCTCCGTCTATTTGATAATCAACAGCAAGACCTGTATCATCACGAATAACTTTAACTTTAGCATATTTTATAGCAGAAAGTGAATCTGCAACAACAGAAAGACCAGCAATTCCACAAGCCATTGTCCTTAAAATATTTCTTTCACTATCATGTAAAGCCATTTCTAAGGCTTCATAAGAATATTTATCATGCATATAATGAATTGCATTTAGAGCCTTAATATATATTTTAGCAACATAGTCCATCATATTATCAAATTTTTCCATAACTTCATCATAATTTAAATATTCAGAAGTAATAGGAGCAAATTCAGGAGTTATTTGAACACCGCTCTTTTCATCTCTACCACCATTAATAGCATATAAAAGAGTCTTTCCAAGATTTGCTCTTGCTCCAAAGAATTGCATTTGTTTACCAATTTTCATAGCAGAAACACAACAAGCTATTCCATAGTCATCACCCAAGGTCGCTCTCATTAAATCATCATTTTCATATTGAATAGAAGATGTTTTTATAGAAATATCTGCACAGAATTTTTTAAATCCTTCAGGTAAATTTTTTGACCATAAAACAGTTAGGTTTGGTTCAGGGGCAGGTCCTAAGTTTACTAATGTGTGTAGCATTCTAAAAGAATTTTTAGTAACTAAAGTTCTACCATCAATACCCATTCCACCTAAAGCTTCTGTAACCCAAACAGGGTCTCCACTAAATAAGGCATTATATTCAGGTGCTCTTAAAAATCTAACCATTCTTAATTTCATAACAAATTGATCCATCAATTCCTGTGCAAGAGATTCAGATAATGTTCCTTCATTTAAATCTCTTTCTACATATATATCTAAGAAAGTAGTAGTTCTTCCCAAACTCATAGCAGCACCATTTTGGTCTTTTATAGCACCTAGATATCCAAAATATAACCACTGAAATGCCTCTTTAGCATTTGAGGCAGGAACAGAAATATCAAAACCATATTTTAAAGCCATTTTCTTTAAATCCTCTAAAGCTAGAATTTGGTCATGGACTTCTTCTCTATTTTTAATAATTGAATCAACAAATTCATCACTATCTAAAATATCTAATTCTCTCTTTTTTTCTTCAATTAATACATCTACACCATATAAAGCTACTCTTCTGTAATCGCCAATAATTCTTCCACGACCATAACCATCTGGAAGCCCAGTAATTAAGTGAGAACTTCTTGCAGCTCTTACATCAGGTGTATATACGGCAAAAACACCGTCATTATGTGTTCTTCTTAAATTATGATAGATGTATTCTATATTTTCATCAACTTTATAACCATAGCTTTCGCAAGATTTCTCTACAATTCTAATACCACCATTAGGCATAATAGCCCTTTTTAAAGGAGCATCTGTTTGAAATCCTACAATTTCCTCTAAGCTTTTGTCAACATATCCAGGTTCATAAGCATTTATAGAAGATGGAGTTTTTACATCTACATCAAGAACCCCATTATTTTCTGTTTCTTTTTTATAAAGGTCTAAAACCTTATTCCATAATTTCTTTGTTTTTTCTGTAGGAGATGTTAAAAAATTAGAGTCACCCTCATAAGGAGTATAGTTAGCCTGTATAAAGCCTCTAACATCTATTTCTTTAGTCCATTCTCCTGTTGTGTTAAAATTTCTCCATTGTTTAAAATCCATATAAATTCCCTCCTTTTTTAATTTAGATGCTAAAAACATCTATAGTCATATAAGCATAACATAAAACACAATAAATATCAACAATTTAAATCAATATTTCTATAAATTAGTGTTACCATAAAAAACAAATTTATTTGAACAAATTTAAATTTCTTTTATAACTTTTGAAAGCGAGAACAATAAGCAATTTTAAATATAACCAAAATGGATAATTAAACAGGAGGTAAAATATTGAC
>DPDV01000019.1 GCA_003534295.1 Clostridiales bacterium | reverse complement strand
TATTTTTGAGTGTGCTATTATATATGTATATTAAAAAAATAATAGTACATAATAATAATAAATTTTTTGTATAAATACTTGCAATTATTAAAAGTATGTAGTATAATACAAAATGAATTCAGTTATAGTAAGTAATGATGTTTAACATCTTACAATACATTTCTGGTGATGATAACATAGAGGAAATACCTGTTCCCATCCCGAACACAGAAGTCAAGCTCTATCGTGCCGAAAATATTTACGGGTTACCCTGTTGAGAAAATAGGTTGTTGCCAGATTATATATTCTCCGTTAGCTCAGTTGGTAGAGCGCTCGGCTGTTAACCGATAGGTCGTTGGTTCAAGTCCAACACGGAGAGCCATAAGAAAGAAGCAATGGTAAAAATGCTTCTTTTTTTTTGCGTTAGTCATTTTAGAGTCACTTTACAATGTTAAAATAATTTACAAATGTAGAGAGTTGAAGAAAATATAACTTTGCCATGCGATTTAGATGGCTGTGAAATAGATAAAAAAAGATTACAAGAAATGTTGAAAACACTAAGTTTAGAGAATCGAAAGACTCATTTACCAAATCAACTATCAGGTGGGCAGTAGCAAAGAGTATCAATTGGAAGAGCTATGATAAATAATCCAGCAATTATGATTTATATGGAAAATATAGATGATAAGGTAAACGTATCGGTATTATATAATGAACCAAAAGAATATATAGAAATAAATAAAAATAATAGCACTAATTTAGAATTATGTCATATTTTTTATAATTTGTAATATATTGAAAAATATAGTATAATTAAGGTATATGAGCTTTATAAGAGTGATTGGAGGTATTGATATGAAGATTACACAAAAATTAGAATGGGATTATGAAGAAAATAAAATAACATCCACAGATTTTATGACGAGAGATACAATTAAAGATGTAGTTGCTGCTGAGCTTTTTATTCTAATTGTTGAAGAATTATATGATAAAAATATCTTTACAAACTGGAGTGGACTAACAGGAAATGCTCACATAAGAATACCATTAGATGGCTTATCTAAAGAGAATTTTCTTATAGCAAAGCAAAATTGTGAAAACAATCCGAATCATTGGAAATTACAAAGACCACCATATAAAGATGTTAAAAACCTTTTACAAAACTATACTTTTGAAATATATGTAGAATATGAAGAAGGATTAACAGAAGTTTCAGATGTTGTTGACCAATTGCTTAAAGAAGTAAGAAAATTACTATTTCAAGATGTTCAAATGGCACGAGAGGAATATGCAAAAGAAAGTCAACTGCCAAGAGTTGATACAAAAGGATTGTATAAAAAATCTGAATGCTTTGTTTTTAATATAGAAAAACAAGAAGATGAAATAATTTCAGCAGAATCATTTGAAGAATTGTCTGAAATGTATTTAGAAGGTAATACTCCAGAATACTTTTATGATGAAGAAACAGACACTTATTTTAGAAATAAAGAATTAATAGCAAAATCAAAAGAATATAGAGAATACGAAGAATCTTCAGAAAAAAGAAAAGAAAGAGCAATAAATGAAATAAATAAAAGACTTAATTCAGAAATGACAGATGAAGAAAAATATAAAGTTATTTTTGATTGGTGCGTTAATTATTTTAATTATGCATACTCTGGTTTAAATTATGCTTATGCAGAGCAAGAATGGAGAAAAGAATCTGATGAGAACTTAACTAAATATTATAGAATTTATTGTAGAAATAATAATTCACAATGCGAGCTTTTAGGTTTAGAAAGTAGAAAAAAATTTTTGAAAGATTCAAAAAATAACCCTGATATTCCGAATAAAGCCATTGTTCGAACTCAAAAAATAATTCAACACTTAGAAGAATGTGAAAAATGTAAGCAAAAGGAAAAAGGATTTATATCTGGAAATACTGATAGTGTATGGCTTAGTAAATATGGTGTTTGTATGAATTTTGCAGAAATATATAAATTTTTGTGTGAAAAGTTTTCTCTACCGTGTAAGCATATACAAGGCTCAATCGATTCTGAAGGGTATAATGTAGGACATGCTTGGAATGCAATAATGATAAATGGAAAATTAAAGTATGTAGATATATCAAGTGCAATTCATTGTAAAGATAGGAGCAATACAATTAATTTACCTGAAGATTTTTTTGGAAAAACATTTGAAGAACTACAAACTATAGATGGTGAAAAAAATAGAAAAATAGCGGAAGGATTTGAAAAAAGTATTAAGGAATTAATTAACAGCTCTGAAGGATGGAATGTAGGTGATTAAATATTTAAGTAAAGCTAACTTAGGTATACTCTCACATTTCTGTTTTATTGTACAAGATATTAGACCAATTACTTGTAGATAAACATATTCCTAATCTTAATTTATCTTTTAAACTCATATTATTTATTATATTTACCCAATATTTAACTTTCTCATTTTCCATATATTTAAATTACCTCCATATTAAAATTTTATATCATTTTTTCTTCTATTTTTTCAACTTTGTTTTCATCTGGTATAGTTACTTTTCTATAAATATTATTAGCGATTTCATTATCATTGTCGTCAAATATGCCATTTTTATATAAGTCATCACTAACAATTTAAAAGATTTCAAATTAAGATATTTGATGAAAGATTTGATAATATTTCAGAAGATAAGAGGAGTTATACTATTGTCACAGAAGATTTAGCAAAAAGTGGAATATTTGACGATAATGATTCTGATATAGTACATGATCAAACAAGAAAAGTATTAACTACTGAAGAATTAGAAGAAAAACAAGCTAAAAAAGGAAAAAAAAGAATGATTATAATTTAGGTTAAAGAAGGACTCAAAACAATGTCAAGTAAATATAATATCTACTTTAGTAGAGAAGAATACAATAAATTAATGCAGATAAAAGAGATTCAAGAAACTGCAACTGAAAGAGTAGAAAAAATGACAAAACAATTAAAACTCAAAAGCAATTTAGCAGAAAATACGAAAAATACAGATATGCTTTATTGGGTTGGTATGATGAATAATTTTAAGAATCAAGCAGAAGAAATAATTTTTAATGAATTAATATATGTATAGGAGAGGATGCGAATGAAAAATATTATAGAAATGGATTTACAGATGTAATTGAGATGTTTTATTTATAAAATGGACGAATGAAAACGAATGAAAAATGCCACAAACATTGAAAATACAATAATTGTGGCGTTTTTACTTTTAGAATACAATATAAAAGTGGACGAAAGAGAACGAATGTGGTCAAAAGTGTTGATAAAAAATTTGAAAATTGATATAATAATAGTGATAAAAAAGAAAGAGGTGATTCTTTTGATAACAGAGAATAATAATTTAGAATTTAAAAGAGAATTAACAGACTCAATTGTTAAAGAAATAATTGCTTTTTGTAATACAACTGGTGGTACAATTATTCTAGGTTATAATGATAATGGTAAAGTTGTAGGACTAAAAAATGCAAAAGAAGATTTAGATAGGTTAAGTAGTAAAATAAATGATAGCATAGAGCCATCAGTAAATTTTTTAGTTTCAAGTAGAATTGAAAGAGAAGATAATAAAGAAATAATAGTAGTAGAGGTTTTAAAAGGAACTAATAAGCCATATTATATAAAATCAAAAGGCATGACAATAGATGGAGTTTTTGTTAGATTAGGAGCAACAGTGCAACGCGCCACAAGAGAAACAATAAAAGAAATGATAGTAGAGTCATCAGGAATTTCATTCGAAAAGAATATTAGTATTAATCAAGATTTAACTTTTACTTATGCTAACAAAATATTTAAAAAGAAGAATATTGCTTTTGGAGATATAGAAAAAAAGAATTTGGGATTAATTAATGCAGATAATAAGTATACAAATTTAGCGTTATTAATATCAGATCAATGTCCATATTCAATAAAAGTTGCAAGATATAAGGATAATACTAAAACGGAATTTTTAGATAGTAAAGAGTTTTCAGAACAAAGTATTTTAAGTCAATATGAAAATGCGTATGAATACTTGATGATGAACAATAGAATGAGTAGTAAAATAGATGGCATGGAAAGAATAGATGAATATGAATATCCAAAAAATAGTTTAAGAGAATTACTATGTAATACTATTACACATAGAGATTATGAAATAAATGGAAGCAATTTAATTCATATATTTAATGATAAAATTGAATTTTTGAGTTTGGGTGGATTGGTAAGTGGTTTAACTATTGAAGATATAAAACTTGGTAGCTCTTCTTCTAGGAATCCTAATTTAGTAAATATATTTCATAGATTAAATTTCGTAGAGGCTTATGGAACAGGAATACCAAGAATGTACGAAGAATATAAGGCATCAATAACTAGTCCAGAAATAAAAGTTGCACCTAATAGTTTTCTTGTTATATTACCAAAATTAAACTTGAAAAATGAGTACACATTGATTATAGAATATTTAAAACAAAACAATCAAGGTACAAGAGAAAACTTTGAAACGATATTAAAACTAGGTAAAAGTGCTACAATTAATATTTTGAACGAGATGCTTGAAAAAGAAATAATTGAAAAGATAGGTTTTTCAAAAAATATAGTATATAAATTGAAATAGTAATAAAGAGATAGAATAAGAGGAATGAGTGTTTATGGAAGAAAATTAGTTTTTTGTGAAGACAATAAGATTAAATAAGAAAGGTTCAAAAATATGCTAATTAATGTAAATGATATAAATTTAAACTATGAGGTTTATGGTTATGGAAAACCTATTATATTACTGCATGGCAATGGCGAAACTCATAATATATTTGATAAATTAATTTATAAATTAGAAAAGGAATATACAGTTTATGCTGTTGATAGCAGATGTCATGGAAAAAGTGAATATACAAAATTAATTTCTTACGATTTAATGGCGGAAGATGTTATTGAGTTTATAAAGAAATTAAATATTAAAACTCCCATTTTATATGGCTTCAGTGATGGAGGAATTATTGGTTTGTTAATTGCTATAAAAGAACCGCAATTACTGTCTAACTTGATTATAAGTGGTGCTAATATTACACCGGATGCTACTACATGGCTTGATAATTTTTTTACTAAAATCGCTTATTTTTTTACAAGGAATAAGTTGATAAAAATGATGCTAGATGAACCAAATATAACATTTGAAGAATTACATAAGATTGCAATTCCTGTTCATATTTTAGCAGGTGAAAAAGATGTTATTAAATTGGAACATACAAAACTAATAGCAGAAAATATAAAAAATAGTACATTAAAAATAATTTTAAAAGAAACACATGGAAGTTATATTGTACATTCAGAAAAAATTTATGAAATTTTAAAAGAATATTTATAATTAATTTAAAAAAGTATTATATAAAAAGAAGCAATGGTAAAAATGCTTTTTTTTTTTGCGTTAGTCATTTTAGAGTCACTTTACAATGTTAAAATAATTTACAAATATAGAGATAGGATTTTCTTATCTAATTTTTATAGGAAAGGATAATAGTATGGAAATATTAAAAGTAGAAAATTTAGTAAAAACATATGGCAAAGGAGAGACAAAAATAAATGCAGTAGATGATATTTCATTTACAATTAATAAAGGAGAATTTGTTGCCATTGTTGGTGCAAGTGGTAGTGGAAAGTCTACCTTGTTGCATTTGATAGGAGGGGTAGATAGACCAACCTCTGGAAAAGTATACATAGACGGAAAAGATATTTACGCATTAAACAATGATAATTTAGCAATTTTTAGAAGGCGACAAATAGGGTTAATATATCAATTTTACAATTTAATACCAATTTTAAATGTTGAAGAAAATATAACTTTGCCATGCGATTTAGATGGCTGTGAAATAGATAAAAAAAGATTACAAGAAATGTTGAAAACACTAGGATTAGAGAACAGAAGGACTCATTTACCAAATCAACTATCAGGTGGGCAGCAGCAAAGAGTATCAATTGGAAGAGCTATGATAAATAATCCAGCAATAATGCTAGCAGATGAGCCAACAGGTAATTTAGATTCAAAGGCAAGTGAAGAAATAATTGCATTACTTAAGCTTTCAAATAAAAAATTTAACCAAACAGTGATAATAATTACACATGATTTAGAAATTGCAAAGGAGGCAGAAAGAGTAATTACAATAGAAGATGGAAAGATTATTAAAGATGAAAGGAATTAAAGATGAATATATTAAATAAATTTACAGTTAAGAGTTTAAAACTTAACAAAAAAAGAACCATTGTTACAATTATTGGTATAATACTTTCTACAGCACTTATTTGTGGTGTTGCAGGATTGGTGTCTAGTTTTCAGAATTCACTTATAAATTGGACAAAATATAAAGATGGTAATTATCATACAACATTTTATGGAGTAGAGAAAGAAAAAACAAAATATATAACTGAAAATCAAAAAGTTGCAAAATATTTTTTTACAAATCAAGTTGGTTGGGCTAAGTTAGAAGGCTGCAAGAACGAGAGCAAACCATACGTGAACATTTGGGAATATGACAAGACAGCACTAGAAAACTATGGAATAAACTTAAAAGAAGGAAGATTACCACAGAACGCAAATGAAATACTTATACCAGAGCATATAAAAACAAATGCAAGAGTAAATTTGAAAATTGGAGATAAAATTACCTTCAACGTTGGCACTAGGCAAACTTCTGACGGATATGATCTAAATGGCAATAATCCATACATAGATGATACAGAAGAATCTTTAGTAAATGTAGAAGAAAAAGTATATACTATAGTTGGCGAAATAGAAAGATGGAACTATGAAACATACACTTCACCAGGGTATATAGTTATGACTTATATGGAAAATATAGATGATAAGGTAAACGTATCGGTATTATATAATGAACCAAAAGAATATATAGAAATAAATAAAAATATTTGTACCAATACAGGATTAAATGAAGAAATAGATACATATGTAAACAGTCAACTATTAAGATACCAAGGTGTTATGAGCGAAATTACGTTAAATGTGTTATATACAATAGCAGGAATAATAATTATTATTATTGTTGTAAGTAGTATATTTGTAATTAGAAACAGCTTTAGCATATCTGTTTCGGAAAAAAACAGACAATATGGAATGCTGGCAAGTATAGGAGCAACATCAAAACAAATAAAGAAAAACGTAATATTTGAAGGAATGCTTATAGGACTTATTGCGATACCATTAGGAATTGTATTTGGAATAATAGCAATAATAATTTTATTGCAAGTTGTAAATTATTTATTAGCAGATATGTTAAGTGGAATGAGGTTTATGTATAGCATTAATTGGGTGGCAATTTTAATATCTATAATAATTTCAATTATAACAATATATTTGTCATGCTTAATTCCAGCTAGAAAGGCTGCTAAAATTTCTCCAATAGAATCAATTAGAGGAAACAATGATATTAAGATTAAGAGTAAGAAACTTAAAACATCAGTTATAACGAAAAAATTATTTGGTGTAGGTGGAGTAATTGCGAGTAAAAACTTAAAAAGGAGCAAGAAGAAATATAGAACAACAGTTATTTCACTAGTTGTAAGTATATTTATATTTATATCCTTATCAAGCTTTTTGACTATAGGTACAAAAGCAAGTACTTTTTATTACATGGATTTTAAATTTAATATGTTCGTATTAAATGGAAATGCAGATATATATGAGGAAATAGCTAAGTTAGATAATGTGGACGAATATGCATATTATTATGAAACTAGTTTAGACTTTGACAAAGCAAAATATGCTTCTGATTTTGGAAAGAATAGATTTGAACAAAATCCATATGACAAAAATAGTATAGCAATAATAATATATAATAATGAATATTTTAAAAAGTATATAAAGGAACTAGGAATAAAAGAAGAAAACTATAAGTCTGCAGTAATTTTGATAGATGAAGGAAGGCAAAGCAATGATGATGGAAGTAAAACAATAGAAAGACTGTATAAAATAAAAAATGGTGATAAAATAAATGTA
Source organism: Clostridiales bacterium (assembly GCA_003534295.1). Taxonomy (GTDB): domain Bacteria; phylum Bacillota; class Clostridia; order TANB77; family CAG-508; genus DNVW01. The sequence continues at coordinate 30,258 of DPDV01000019.1, read as the reverse complement.
GCAAAGGACGAGAAAATAAGAGAAATAACAATTACAAAATGTACAGATAATTCACCAATGGGGCAAGAAACAGTATATCATGACAATGGAAAAATAATAGTATCTGAAGATTTTATGAGAGAAGTTTTTGATGAAGTACCAAATAATTCATATCGTATTAGTAACTTGTTAATAGAATCAAAAAAGGCACAAGAACTAGAGAACAGAATAAATGACCTGATAAAACAAAACGAAAAGTATTTTGAGCTTGAAGTACAGAACTATGAAACATATATAAAACAAGAACAAAGAAGTTTGTTAGTTATAAAAATATTTCTGTATGGATTTATAACTGTAATAACACTAATAGGAGTGACTAACATATTTAATACAATAACAACAAACATGATTTTGAGGAGCAAAGAATTTGCTATGTTAAAATCAATAGGAATGACAACGAAAGAATTTAATAGAATGATAAGACTAGAAAGTATAATGTATGGAACAAAATCCCTACTAATAGGAATACCATTAGGAATATTGGGCTCTTATGGAATATATAAAGCATTTGCACAGGGAATAGATTTGGGATACATGTTTCCATATCAAGCAGTAATAATTTCAATTATTTTCGTATTTATAATAGTGGGAATAACAATGAAATATTCACTAAATAGAATAAATAAGCAGAATATAATAGAAACAATTAGAAAGGACAATATCTAAGACTAGATGAGCTGTATTGAAGTAACCCAAATTTGCTTTGTGATTATTTCAACTAAACAGCTCTTTTAATTTTACATAGGAATATGTTATAATATGCGAAAAGGAGACGTTTATGAGAAGTATTCTAATAGTAGAAGATAACGAGGTTATAATTAAAGGATTAACATATTTGTTAGAAAAAGAAAACTTTCATGTTATCATATGCAAAAATGTTTATGAAACAATGAATGTTATAGGAAAACAGGAAATACATCTAATTGTATTGGATATAGCTCTTCCAGATGGAAATGGATTTGAGCTTTGTGAATATATAAAAAAATATACAGATATACCAGTAATCTTTTTAACAGCAAAAGATGAAGAACAAGATGTAGTAAAGGGGCTTGATTTAGGAGCAGAGGATTATATTATTAAGCCATTTAGAAACAGAGAACTTCTTTCAAGAATTAATAATGTATTAAAAAGATTTAATAAAGAAGATAATAAAATAGTATATGGAAGTATTAAAATAAATTTAGATGAAAAAACGGTATATGTAAATGAAGAAAGTGTTGAATTTACAGCATTAGAATTTAAAATATTAGTTTTAATGTTTACTAATATTGGAAAGGTAATAACAAGAGAACAGATTTTGGAGAAGATATGGGATGTTGCAGGAAATTTTGTAAATGACAATACACTTACAGTTTATATAAAAAGAATAAGGACAAAATTAGGTAAAATGGATTGTATAAAAACAATAAAAGGGATTGGATATCAGGTACAAGGGGGACAAAAGTGAATTTATTAAAAAGAAAAACATTAATAAAAGTATTACTGACAAATATTGTAATTGTATTACTATTTATAATTATATTCGTAGTAGTTATTAAAATGCAAAACAAAGTATATTCGAAAATTGTAAATGAAAAAATAAACGATATTATTAATAATGTAATGGAAAAATATCCTGAGGTTAAAGAAGAAGATATACTAAAAATAATAAATAATCGAGACGATTCAAGTGAAAATATTCTAGAAAAATATGGATATGATGATGAACTTTCATACATAAAAGAATTAAGAGAAAATATCAATAAAAATTTAATCAATACGGCAGTATTAATAGGAATATTTGGAATAGCAAGTTTAAGTATATTTATGAGATATGTATTAATTCAAGAAAAAGAACTTAAAGAAATAAACGAATATATAAAAGAAGTAAATAATAAAAATTACTCTTTAAAAATAGAGGACAATAAAGATGGGGAATTATCAAGACTTAGAAATGAATTGTATAAAACCACAGTTATTTTGAGAGAAGCGGCAGAAAATAGTGAAGAGGAGAAGGAAAAATTAAGTATAGCTATTGCAGATATATCACACCAACTAAAAACGCCATTAACTTCAATCAGGATAATGTTAGACAATATTAGTGATAATCCAGATATGCCACAAGAAATAAGAGAAGATTTTATACAAGATATAAGTAAGCAAGTTGAACATATGAGCTCATTGGTTATATCCTTATTAAAAATTGCAAAATTTGATGCGGGAACAATAAAGATGGAAAACGAAGAAATAGATGCAAAAAAATTAATAGATAGTGTAATTAATAACTTGGCAATATTAATAGAAATTAAGGAAATAGAAGTAATAACTAAAATTGACGAAAAAGCTATATTTATAGCAGATTATAAATGGCAACAGGAAGCATTAACAAACATATTAAAGAATGCGATAGAACATAGCCAACCGAAATCCAATATATATATAATTGTAGAAAATACAAGTATTTTTCTAAAGATAAAAATAAAAGACGAAGGGCAAGGAATAGAGCAAAAGGATTTGAAGCATATATTTGAGAGGTTTTATAGAGCAAAAAATTGCAATGAAGATAGCATAGGTATAGGATTGTCTTTGGCAAAAACAATAATAGAACAAAACAATGGATACATAAAAGCAACTTCAGAGGTTGGAAAAGGTACACTATTTGAAATAAAATACATAAAATAAATGTCAATGGAGACAAGTTTTTTTGTCCCCATACAAATTCGTTATTGGTGCCCTTTTGGTGGAAGTATAACAACCTCTAGATATAAATTTATAGGTAGTAATAACTACTAACTGATATAAATATATCACAACATTGACATTTTGGAGCAAAAAAATGCCCAATTTTACTGTTAAACTATGAAAAATACAAGAAATATGCTATAATTAGTATGAAAGGAAGGTGAATATATATGAAAAAAAATAAAGATTATATGTTTCAAACAAAAATTGATTCTCGTACTGATTTTGAAAAAGGAATTTATTATAAAACATGTGAAGGAAAGGATGTTGCTACAATGGAAGAAGTCATGCAATATAATCAAATGTTTTATGAAAGTATGATGATAAAAAAAGAACGAAAACCTTCTGAGAACAAAGATGATATGAGCAGATAAAAGTTGCACGACATTTATTGAAGTGATTTTTTAACAAGAATCACAATAAAAACATAATTTTGCTTGGCTTTATGCCTTGCTAAAATTATGTTTAAAAGGGTTTCAAAAGGGATTTCCTTTTGCACACCGTTATTGGCTCTGCCAATAGCGTAGTGCGTTACTAAAATGGAATTTTAGTTTTATTGAACGAGCTGTAGCTCGTTTTTTAAATGTCAAAATCTTTATCGTCATATTCATAATTTTTTTTATATAAATAATCATTTATTTCTTCTTCTTTTGATGTGTTATCTGCTATATCGTGTAAATCAAAATTGTCATATAAATCTTGCTTGTGGTATTCTTTTATTTCTGATATTACTTCATCTTTATCTTTTTCAGTCCCTATTTTAGGTAGTTTATGGAAGAACTTTTTTAAGGTTTGTAAAATATTGTGTAAAAAGTTATGTAATCGATTATTTTCTTCTTTTAGTTTTTCGTTTTGATATTCTTAGTTTTCTAACTTCAACTTGAATATTTCTTTTTTCATTTTCTAAATCTTTGTAACCCTTAGTATAATCAGTAAGATCTTTAAACAATGCTTGATTATTTGGCATATCTTTTATAACTCTTTTTGATGTATTCATAAAACTATTTAATGTATCATAAGTATCTTTATCAATCTTAACTTCTTTACCTGTAATTGTTGGTTTAGAAGTTTTTAGTTTTTCTTCTAGTTCTTCAAAATCTCTAGTCATTAAATAATTTTGCTTTTCTAATCTATTATCTAGTTTTTTAGTAATCTTTTTAAATTCTTTTATAGAAATATGCTCATTATCACTGTTTTTAATGCCTCTTTCTAGGTCAAAACCATTATCTATTAGTCTTTGATAGTATTTATCTTGAAGAGCGCTTAAATGGGCTTTATCTTTGATATATTGTTTTTTACTCATACCTTTAAAGAAATCATTATCACTAGTAAATAATAATTCATCTGCAACTACATTATTTGAGTCATCAACCATTTGCTTAAAGGTTTTCTTTCTATCATCTCTTATTGGTTTCTATTGTCATATATAATCACTCTCACTTTCTATTTTGAAATAACAAAAAAACTAACATTTCTGTTAGTAATTTATTACTCTCAAACATAAAAGTTCGAGTTTTCTATCAATCTGGTGGAGATGAGGAGAGTCGAACTCCTGTCCAATATTCCATCCATAAAAACTTCTACGAGTGTAGTTTGTTATAAAAATTCCTCTAAAATTAAATTAACAAACAAAATTAAAATTAGAGTAGCCATTAAAATACCCGCTATTTCTATGGCAAGAAATAGGTTTGTTTCCCACTAAATGACACCTTATTCTCTAAACGTGGGCATTCAGAGTAAGACGAGCTACCTTAATTAGGCAGCGTATGCTAATTCTCTATTATCAGCGTTTATATTTATTTTTCGCCTTTTATAGTGGCCAGGCGAATCCACTACTCGCTATTTTTACTTCTAAAATACTGTCGAAACCAAATACATCCCCATAAAAATAATACAATACTATTATACAACAATTTCAAAAAAATAACAAGAATAACTATTGAAATAATTAAGGTAGTATAGTAAAATTTTCTTAAAAATAGAACTATGTAGAAGGCTATAAAAAGGAGGAAGAATTTTGAAAATTAAAGATATAAATAAACTTGAAAAGATAGCAAATAATATAAGGATAGGAATTATAGAACAGGTATATAATGCACAATCTGGACACCCAGGCGGTTCTTTATCAGCAACAGATATATTAACGGTATTATATTTTAACCAAATGAATATAGACGAAAATAAACCAAGTGCTCAAGAAAGAGATAGATTTATATTATCGAAGGGGCATTGTAGTCCAGCGTTATATGCCACTTTAGCAGAAAAGGGGTATTTTCCAAAAGAAAAATTAAGTACTTTTAGAAAATTTGGAGGAGAATTGCAAGGACATCCAGATATGAAAAACATTAGAGGGGTAGATATGTCAACAGGCTCATTAGGGCAAGGACTATCAGCTGCTATTGGAATGGCAATTGCCTCAAAAATGGATAGTGCAGGATGTAGAGTTTATTGTTTATTAGGAGATGGAGAAATAGATGAAGGGCAAATATGGGAAGCAACAATGACAGCAAGCAAATACAAATTAGATAATTTATGCATTATCTTAGATAACAATGGACTGCAAATAGATGGGAAGATAGAGGAGGTAGCAGGACTAACAAATATAGAAGGTAAATTTTCTAATTTTGGATTAAAAGTAATAAATGTAGATGGTCATAATATACCCAACTTAATAGACGCGTTTGACACGGCAAAGCAAACTAAAGGAGTACCTACTATAATAATTGCAAAAACAATAAAGGGAAAAGGTGTATCTTTTATGGAGGGCAAAGCAGAATGGCATGGAAAAGCGCCTAAACAGGAAGAATATGAGAAAGCAATTGAAGAATTGAGAAGAGGAGTTGAGTAAGGTGGAGGAAAAATTGAAAATAGCAACACGTCAAAGCTATGGCGAAAAATTAGCAGAATTAGGTGAGAAGAATAGAAAAATAGTAGTGCTAGATGCTGACTTGTCAGGAGCTACAAAGACAAATATATTTGCAAAAAAATTTCCAGATAGATTTATAGATGTGGGTATAGCAGAACAAAACATGTTTGGAATTGCTGCAGGACTGTCAACATTTGGAAAGATACCATATGCAAGCACATTCGCAATGTTTGCAGCAGGTAGAGGCTATGACCAAATACGAAATAGTATATGTTATCCTAAATTAAATGTAAAAATATGTGCTACACATGCAGGAATAACAGTGGGAGAAGATGGAGCAACTCATCAAATGATAGAAGATATTTCTTTAATGAGGACTATTCCCAATATGACAGTTATGTGCACATCAGACGATACACAAACAAGATGGGCAGTAGAAGAAATATCAAAATTTGAAGGGCCAGTATATTTAAGGCTATGTAGACTACCAAGTGAAGTAATATATAAAAAAGAACATAAATTTGAAATAGGAAGAGGAGTGCAAATAGGAGAAGGAAAGGATGCAACGGTTTTTGCAACAGGAATTACCGTACAGGAAGCGTTAAAAGCAAAAGAAAAATTACTAGAAGATGGAATTGATATTAGAGTAGTGGATATACATACAATAAAACCTATAGACAAAGAATTAATTATAAAGTGCGCAAAAGAGACAAAAAAAATAATTACAATTGAAGATCACAATGTAATAGGCGGGTTGGGAAGTGCAATATGTGAAGTATTATCAGAAGAACATCCAACAAAAATTATTAGAATGGGAATAAAAGATGTATTTGGAAAATCTGGAAATGCAGAAGAACTAATAAGATGTTTTGAAATAGACTCATTATCAATAGTTAAAAAGATAAAAGAAAACTAAAACACAAAAAGTACCAGAATAATTTTGGTACTTTTTGTGAATTTCTTGTGAAATTTATAAAAGTATATAAAATAGAGAAAAAGGCTATAAATAGTAATAAATACCTAAAAAAGTACATTTTTTTATAAAAAAAACTATTGCAAATAAAGGATTTTATTGTTATGATAATTACGAATAAAAACAAAATGTATAAAACGTTAAGGAGATACACATGATTGAATTTAGAAATGTTAGCAAAACATATGATACAGGAACAGAAGCAGTTCATAATGCAAATTTTGTAATAGACAAGGGGGAGTTTGCTTTCTTAGTAGGAAGTTCGGGCTCTGGCAAATCAACACTTATTAAGTTAATACTTAAAGAAGAAGAACCAACTAAGGGTAATATTATAATAAATGGAAGAGACACAACTTTCTTAAAACCAAGTAGGGTTCCATACTTAAGAAGAAGCATGGGAGTGGTTTTTCAAGACTTTAGGCTATTACCAGATAAAACAGTATATGATAATGTTGCCTATGCAATGTACATAGTTAGAGCAACACCAAAACATATAAGAAGACAAGTACCAATGGTGTTATCATTAGTAGGACTAAGTCATAAAGCAAAGGTTTATCCAAATGAACTTTCAGGAGGAGAACAACAAAGAGTAGCTTTAGCAAGAGCTTTGGTTAATAATCCATCAATGCTAATAGCAGACGAACCAACAGGAAATCTAGACCCAGAAACTGCTTGGGATATTATGACTCTTTTAAATGATATAAACGCAAGAGGAACAACAGTTGTAGTAGCAACGCATGCTAAAGATATAGTAGATAGAATGAAGAAAAGAGTTATCCAAATAGAAGAGGGTAACATCATAAGAGATGATAAAAAAGGTGGTTATAATAGTGAAATATAGTGTACTAGGGTATTTAATAGGAGAAGGGTTTAGAAACTTTTTTAAGAACAAAAAATCCACAATGGCATCATTAATAATTATGTTTGCAACAATGTTTGTGTTTGGTATATTTTTTGTAATAGGAGAAAATGTTAATCATGTTATAAACGAAATAGAAGCACAACAAGGTATGCAAGTATTTATAAATAAAAATGCAACCCAAGAAGAAGAAAAGGATTTAGAAGCCAAAATAAGAGGTATAGAATATGTGAATAATGTAACATATAAATCTAAAGAAGAGGCTTTAAACCAAATGAAATCTGTGTTTAAGAAAACGCCAGGCTTGGTTAAATCATATGAAGAAGATAATCCGTTTCCAGCATCTTATGTTGTTACTCTTACAAACTTAGAGAAAAGTAAAGATGTTCGAGAAGAGATCAATAAATTCGAGAATGTATTAGAGATACAAACAAGTGATGACACAATAAGTGCATTAATTAAGATAGCAAATGGAGTAAAAACTATTTCTGGTGTAATATTAGTAATATTAATATTTGTATCTATATTTATAATTTCGAATACGATAAAATTAACGGTACATGCAAGAAGAAAAGAAATATCTATAATGAAATATGTGGGAGCAACAAATGGATTTATTAGATGGCCATTTATGGTAGAAGGTATTTTAATTGGCATTATTTCATCGTTTATAACAGTATTAATTTTAGGGATTACATATAATTCTGTTGCAGAAAAAATAATTACATCATTAGCAGGTGTGCGCGTTAGCTTGAATTTATTAACATTTTCAGATATGTTTAATTTATTAATTATAGTATATTTAGTACTAGGAATAGGAATTGGAACAATTGGTAGTGCTATATCGATGAAAAAATATTTGGAGGTATAATCTATTTATGAAAAGAAAAATGTTATGTATTATTTTAATTTTAATAATTACAACGCTTTTCTGCGGAGTTTCATTTGCAAGTAGAGAAGGAGAACTAAAAGAAGGAATTGGACAGAAGGAAAACGAAATAGAGCAAATAAAAAAAGAAAAAGATGAAGCTCTACAGGAAATACAAGATTTAACAGCCAAAATAAGTCAATATGAAGACGATATAAAAGAGTTAAAATATAAAATAAACAGATTAGAAATTTCAATAAAAGATAAACAGGAACAAATAGAAAAGCTACAAAAAGAGTATGAGGAAAAAGAAAAATTATTAAAAGATAGATTGGTTGCTATATATATGGCAGGAGAAACTACATATTTAGATGTTTTATTAGCATCAGAAGATTTAACTAGTTTAATATCTAACTACTATTTGGTACAACAATTAGCACAAGCAGATAATGAATTATTAACTTCAATAGAAAATCAAGAAAAAACTATGCAGGAAGCAAAGACAAAATTTGAAAACGAAAAAAATGAAGTGAATACTGCCAAAACAGAAATTGATAACAAAAATAATGCATTAAAGGCAAGCAAACAAGAAAAGCAAACTAAAGTCGATAATCTTAATTCTGATCAAAAGAAAATACAAAAGGAAATAGATGACATGGAGGCAGAATTACAAAAGATATATGATTCTGGTTCAAGAACAGATGGAGATGTATATTCGGGGCAATTAAGATGGCCACTTACTGGATATGGAAAAGATTGGATAACTTCACCATTTGGATATAGATGGCATCCAATATGGGGAACATATATAGGTCACAAAGGTGTGGACATAGGTGGAGACTATGGAGCTACAATAGTTGCGGCAGAAGATGGCGTTGTGGTAGATACCAATAGAGGTTGTACACATAATTATGGAAAGAGCTGGTCATGTGGATGTGGCGGAGGATATGGAAACTATGTCCAAATAAATCACAGTGATGGACTAACAACCTTATATGCTCATTGCCAAGCAATAAATGTAAGCATAGGACAACATGTAAAAAGAGGACAAGCAATTGCAGAAATGGGTTCTACAGGTTCTTCAACAGGAGCACATGTACATTTTGAGGTAATAATAAATGGAGTGCCTAAAAACCCTATGGATTATGTATAAAAATGTGAATATATATAATAAAAGGAATGGAAAATATATGAAAAAAAGAATAATTGCTGTAGTATTAATAATTGCAATAATACAAAGTTTTGGTATGTGTGTATTTGCAAATACTATAGATGAATTGAAACAGCAAAAAAAAGAAACAGAGGAAAAGCATACAGATATTAAAGAAGAATTATCAATAGAATTAGATGCAATTTGTGAATTAGATGCTGAAATATCAGAATATGAAAAGGAAATAGGACAGTTAGAAGGAAAAATAGAAGAACTTAATGCATCTATAAAAAATAGCGAAATAGAGATAGAAAATCTACAAAAAGAACATGCGGAAAAAGAGAAACTGTTAGAAGACAGATTGGTAGCTATATATATGGCAGGAAATACTACATATTTAGACGTGTTATTATCTTCAGAAGACATAACAAGCCTAATATCAAATTATTATATGGTACAACAATTGGCAGAAGCGGACAACAAGTTACTAGAAACAATAGAAGAACAAGAAAATAAAATTCAATCTACAAAACAAAAAATGGAAAACGAGAAAAAAGAAATAGATACTGCTAAAAGGGAAATAGAAGATAAAAATAATGAATTAAAAAGCAAAAGAGCAACAAGACAAGAGAAGGCAGATAATTTATCAGCAGAAGAAAAATCATTAAAAGATAAAATAGAAGAATATCAAAATTCAATAGACAAAATGGAAGAAGAATTAGCAAAGGCATTTGAAAATAGTAATTACGAGTCAACATATAGCGGTGGACAAATGGAATGGCCTATTCCAGGAGAGTATTATATAACCTCTTATGTAGGATGGCGCTGGGGAAGAATGCACAAAGGCATAGATATTGGTGCAGATGAGTATACACCAGTAATAGCAGCAGAAGCAGGAGAAGTTATAATTCGTACATATGATACAGGTGGTTATGGATATTATATAGCAATAAATCATGGAAATGGATATATAACGTTATATGGTCACTTGAATGAGCAATTAGTTAGTGTGGGGCAAAGAGTTGCAAGAGGGGAAAGAATAGCACTTTCTGGAAATACTGGTGGTTCAACAGGACCGCATTTGCACTTTGAAGTAAGGTATCTAAGCTCAGGAAGGGCGGATGCATGGAATTTCTTTTATAATGCAGAAGTTAAAAATCCATTGGATTTTGTATAAAAAAATGATATAATAGTAATAGGGTCAGTAAAAACCACTGACCCAATTACATTATATAGTGGATTGTAACAACCAAAATATAACCACTAAATAAAAAGATAGTGTAAAAGTAATCTATGAAAAATGTAGGGGCGATTTTAATCGCCTGCACTTCGAAGAAATTACTAAAAATAAAAAGAACGGAGGAGAGAGATGAAAGAAACTTTGAAAAGAATACTTTTAATAATAAGTATTTTGATGTTATGCATGATGTTAATAGATAAAAGTATTGCCATAAACATGGTAGACTTAGATAAACAAAAAAAAGAAGTTTCTGAAAGGTTAAACCAAAAAAATAAACAATTAGAATATGTAAAAGAAGAATTAACAACCGCGCTCTTAGAAATACAAAAGCTAGAAGATGAAATATTGCAGTATGAAACAAACTTAACAAAGTATGAAGCACAGATAAGCAAATTGCAAAAATCAATAGATAATGCCATAGATAAAATAGAAATAGCTCAAGAAGACTGTGAAACAAGAGAGGAAATCTTAAGAGATAGATTAGTGGAAATGTATAAAGCTGGAGATGTAACATATTTAGATGTATTGCTTTCATCAAAAAGTTTAACAGAATTTATTTCTTCATATTTTTTAATGAGACAAATAGTGGAATATGATAATTTATATATAGAACAAATAGAACGAGAAAAAAATGAATTAGAAGAAACAAAAACAAAATTGGAAAAACAGCAAAAAGAAATAAGAACAGTAAAGGCAAAAAAAGAGCAAACAACAACAATACTGACCAATAAAAAAATATTACAAAAAGCTCAAGCAAGTAAACTAACAAAAGCAGAAAAAGAATTACAAAAAGAAATAACAGAATATAAAAAAGAAGTTTATAGAATACAAGGTTTAATAGCACAAGCATCAGGAGAAGAATTTTTACCAATTCAATATACTGGTGGAAACATGATATGGCCAGTAGCAAAAGAAGGAACGGCTATTACTTCTTACTATGAACAAAGAGAACATCCAATTTCTGGAATTGTACACTATCATTCTGGAATTGATATAGGTAATGCATACTTTGGTACCCCTGTTGTGGCAGCAATGGATGGATATGTTTCATATGCCGGATGGCTTGGTGGATATGGAAATTGTGTTATAATAAACCATGGCGATGGTGTATCTACTCTTTATGGACATGGTCAAGCAATATTAACAACATTGCACAAACAAGTAAAACAGGGAGATTTGATTATGGAAGTAGGTTCTACAGGCAATTCAACTGGACCACATCTTCACTTTGAAGTTAGAATAAATGGCTATACAGTAAATCCACTTTTGTATGTAAATGAACCAACGTAATTACTTAGGCCAATTGAGCAATATTTGACTTCTATAAATTTTTGTAAAGAGTATAATAATAAAAAACAGTTTTGGGAGGAAAAAACTTAATGAAAGAAGAAAGAGAAGAAAAAATTTATAAATCGTTAATGTTAGTTGTAATAACTGTAATAATTACATTTTTGATAACAAGTGTTACAGTTTATAAAGCGATAGCTAAAAATGGGATTAAATATGTAAAAATAACAGACGGAGAAGTAACAGGTCTTGATGAAACTTTGGCAAGTTTTAGGAAAGTATTGGAAAAAGAATACTTAGGCGAAATTGATGACGAAACATTAGTAGAAGGAGCACTAAAAGGATATGTGGAAGCTTTAGGTGATCCATACACAGAATATTATACAAAAGAAGAAATGGAAAAGCTTATGGATACAACAAATGGCAATTATGTCGGAATTGGCATATATATGTTGGTTGACAAAGAAAAGCAAACCATAGTAGTGTTAAAACCTATGGAGAATTCACCAGCAGAGCAAGCTGGCATATTAGCAGGAGATATTATTACAAAGGTGGATGGAGAGGGTTATACATTAGATACAATAACAGAAGTTTCTAACAAAATAAAAGGAAAAGCAGGAACTAAAGTTAAATTAGAAATAAAAAGAGGAGAAAAAGAGACTTTTGAAATAGAGGTTGAAAGAAAGAAAATATTAATAAGTCATATAAATACAAAAGTATTAAAAGATAATATAGGATATATTTATATATCTGATTTTGATGGTGGTTGTGCTGATGAATTCACACAAAAATATAAGGAATTAAAAAAACAAGGCATTGAAAAGTTAATAATTGATATAAGAAATAATGGTGGAGGCATAGTTGATGAGGCAATTAACATATTGAAATTGATTACAGATAAGGGAGACACTTTATTAATAACAAAAGACAAAAATGAAAATGAAAAAATAACAAAGAACGATAAAGATCCCATAATAAATATGCCAATAGTAGTTTTAACAAATGAATATTCAGCAAGTGCCTCTGAAATAATGACTGGAGCGTTAAAGGATAATGAAAAAGCTACAATTATTGGAACAATAACTTATGGAAAAGGTGTAATTCAAACTATACACACTTTGGCTGATGGAAGTGGTTTGAAAATAACAACTAATGAATATTATACACCAAAGTATTACAAAATAAATAAAGTCGGAATAGAACCAAACATAAAAGTTGACGTGCCAGAAGAATACAAGAATAAAACAACTATTCCAGAAGAAAAAGATACACAATTACAGAAAGCAATAGAAACATTAAAATAAAAATACAATCAAAAATATTAAAAATGATTTTGAAGTGAACTGATGAGGTTCACTTCATTTTGTACAACTTAACTTACAACAGTAATAACAAATATAATAATTATTCATATAAATCTTTTAAATATACATCTCTTTCTTCAACCTTGTCTACAAAGCCGACTTTGGCAATATTATTGCCATCAATTTCTTGAATCCAAACAGGACGATTATCATAAAAAACATCATACTTTTCTTTACTTTTTAAAATCTCGCATACTCTTTTTTTATTCATAAAAACCTCCTACCAATAATATATATTTTTAATATACACACTTGGCAAAGGAAATATACAAACATAATTGATAAATTTTTCAAAATAGGTTGATATTTTTAAGATTTTAATATAAAATCTTAAAATAAAGGAGGAGACTATGATAACACTACAAGATGTGAAAAACAACAAGGAGATAGAAGCCCTTATAAAAAGTGGACAAAGGCAATTAGACGCATTAGGATATACAGAACATTCAGAGAGGCATATAAATATTGTGGCACAAAGAGCAGGCGACTTATTAGAAATATTGGGATATCCAAAAGATAGAATAGAATTAGCTAGAATAGCAGGGTATATGCATGATATAGGAAATTGCATTAATAGGGTTGACCACGCACATTCAGGTGCAATATTGGCATACGAAATATTAAAAGAAATGGGAATGCCAATAGAAGATAGAACAGAAATTATGACTGCGATAGGAAATCATGATGAAAATACAGGAAATGCAGTAAGTGATATATCAGCTGCAATAATATTGGCAGATAAATCAGATGTGCATAGAGATAGAGTTACAGATAATAATATATCTAGATTTGGAATACACCACAGAGTAAATTATGCCGTAACAGATTCAAAGTTTATAATCAATAAAGAAGATAGAAAAGTTACCTTGGATTTAACAATAGATACAAAAATATCTCCAGTTTTAGATTATTTTGAAATATTTATGGAAAGAACTATGATGAGTAAACATGCTGCTAAATATTTAAATATATGGTTTGAATTAATAATTAATGATACAAGATTATTATAAAAAGAAAGGTGAAAATGGAAATGAAACTAGAACAAAAATTAAAAATTATTTTATTAATATTAATTATAATATTAATTAGCTTAATGTCATTTGGAGGACTATTTATACAAAAAAATGGTAGAATGGCGAATTTATTACCTGAATATATTAAGGGAATGGATCTAAAAGGAAATAGGTATATAACATTTGAAGTAGTTGATGATACAGAAGAAAGCACAGAACAAGGAAAAGAAGAAACAACAGAAGAAACAGAAAAAGAAAGTGTAAACACAAAGGAAAATTTTATAAAAGCTAGAAAGATAATTGAAAAAAGACTAAAAGAAATGAATGTTGCACAATATACAATTGCACAAGATGAGGAAACTGGCAAAATAGTTGTAAATATGGTAGAAGATACTGCAACAGATACTGTAATTCAATATGCTTATGCAAAAGGAAATTTAACAATAGAAGACCCAGATAAAAACGTCTTATTAGATAGTTCAAAAATAAAACAAGTAAAAACAATGTATGCTAATACAGATAATGGGACAAGCATATATTTAAACATAGAGTTTAATGAAGAAGGAAAAGAAATATTAAAAAATATAAGTAATGAATATAAAGTACCAGAAAAAGTAGAAGAAAATAATGACGACAATAAAGAAAATACAACAGATGAAAAAGAAGAAAATAGTGAAGAGAACGAAAAAGAAAGCAAAGAAGTTACTATAAAAATTGATGGTTCTACGGTTCTTTCTACACAATTTGAAAAAGAAATAACAAATGGTTCAATACAATTATCTGTTGGAGGAGAAACAAAAACACAAGCAGAGTTACAATCATATGTAAAAGAAGCTGGATATGTAGAAAAAATACTAAATTCTGGGGCATTGCCTGTAGAGTATAAAGTTACAGCAAATAGATATATGAAATCTAACATTACAACAGATATGTATAATTTAGCAATAATAATATTTGGAGTTCTAATATTAATTGCATTAGTGTATTTAATAATTAAATATAAGAAAAATGGTCTATTAACTGCAGTAGCATATATAGGATATATAGCAGTATTGTTGCTTGCAATAAGATACACAAATGTGATTCTTACAATAGAAGGCATATTGGGATTAATAGTTGCATTAGCAATAAATTACACATTTAATGTTTATATATTAAATTATATTAGTAAATCAGAAGATAAAGCAGAGCTAGAGACAAACTTTAATAGAGCATTTACAAAAATATCAATAGCACTTATCCCAGTATTAATACTATCAGTAATATTAATTTTAACAAGTTGGTTACAAATTTATAGCTTTGCTATGATAATATTCTGGGGTCTAGCAATTACAATAGTATGGAATATAATCTTAACTAAAACATTAATAGTAAATTCTATAAAAGAATAAATTATTTATACCTTAAGAAAGGAATGAATTATAAAAATGAAAAAAATAGTTTTAATATTATTAATATGTCTAATATTTGCAGGAACAGTTATAGTATGTTTTAAAGGTTTTAATGTAGGATTACCTTATAAAAGCAATATAAATATTAGCGTATATGTTGGAAAAAAAATAGAAGACAAGGATATGCAAGAAATTACTAAGGAAGTATTTAAGGGAAAACAGGCAATAGTGCAAAAAGTAGAATTATTTGAAGATATGATTTCTATAACAACAGAAGAAATGTCAGAAGAAGAATTAAATGAAAAAAAGACAGAATTAATAAATAAATTAAATGAAAAATATGAAAAAGAAATAAAAGACGAAGAAATAGAAATAGTGCATAATCCAAAAGTTAAATTATCAAGTTTAATAAAAAGATATATATTGCCATTTGGAATTTCTACAATTGCGATAGTGATATATCAAATGATTAGATTTAAAAAATTAGGAGCAACAAAAACTTTACTTACAACAATAATTGTATTAATGCTAATAGGATTAACATATGCATCGTTAATAGCAATAACAAGAATACCTATAAATAAATTTATAATACCAATAGGTATGGCAATATATGTAATTACAATAATAGTATTAAATATGAAATATGAGAAAAAATTAGAAGAAAACAAATAAAGTAACATAAGAGAACACTGCTAATATAATATATTAGTAGTGTTTTTTTTGCGATGGGGTGAAAATGATGTTTAAAAAGATAAAAAGAATATTATATAGAGGATTTGAGGGAAAAGACATAACTTACGAAACAGCTAAAAAAATCATAAAAAAGGAAAAAGAATGCTATTTAATAGATGTAAGAAGTAAACAAGAATATGAAGAAGAACATTTAAATGAAGCTATAAATATTTGTTTATATAACTTAGAAAGAAGTATAGAAAAAGAAATAAAAAATAAGCAAGCAATAATAATACTGTATTGTGCAAGTGGTATAAGAAGTAAAAAAGGAAAAGAAATATTGGAAAATATGGGATATAAAAATGTATATAGTTTAAAGCATGGCATTTCAGGAATAAATTGAAAAATAAAACAAGTTGCATATTTAGTTTTTTTGAATAAAATATGTATATCTAAAAAGTATTTAGTAGATAATATAAAATAATATGGGAGGAGAATTTTGCAATGAAATCTTTTTGCATAAAAACAAATAATAACGCAATATTGGAATATCTACTGGATAAGTTAGATTATTTAGAACTTGAAGAGGTAAAGTATTCTAAAAATAAATTTAAAATATACTCCAATATAATTGTACATTATATTGGAGAAAAAATATCTTTTTTTGATGAAAAATTAAGCAGTATTATAACAGATACAATATTAAAATTTTATAAAGAAAAAATGATAAAAAAAATAATAAACTTTGACTATTTTTATTTTGAAGAATATGAGAAAAAAATAATAATACAGAATTGTTGTGAAATTATAGAATCTTCAGAATATGAACAAATAAGTAAGGAAAAAGAGTATATACATGAAGCAGTGCTACAATATGTAATTGAAAATAAAAGCATGATATTGGAAGGATTTGTGAACTTTAGAATTAAAGAATATATTAAATATTTGGATAGCATTGTAGATATAGCGGTTAATAAATATATAATAGAAAAAGAATATAATGAATTTATTTCTTTACTAAGAATGTATATTAATTCTAAAAAATCAAATATTAAAAATTTACACTTAATATATGGAAAATCAGAATTAACAATATTAGATGAAAATAAAAATATTGTTCCACTATGTAAAGAAATTTATAATGCTAAGTTTTTATCAGATATTATTTTTTCAGAAAATGATTATGCATTAAATACACTTTTAACATTATTACCGCAAAGAATAGAAATTCATTTATTAGATTCAGAAGACGAATTTATAAAAACTGTAAAGCTGATTTTTGAAGATAGAGTATATATATGCAGAGAATGTAATATATGTAGAACTTATAAAATGATAAAAATGACAAAACAGCAATAGCACATCAATGGGGTAATTTATTAAAAAATGGTACACTTTTTAATAAGAGTGTACCATTTTTTATTGCTTTAAAGTAAATCTTCCATAGTGTAAATTCGTCCCGGTCTTTGACTTACAATGAATTCGGTAGCTTTTAATGCTCCTTCTGCATAAATTTTTCTTGAATAAGCAGTATGTTTTATTTCGAGTTTTTCAGCATTTCCAAAGAAAAAAACGGAATGTTCACCTACAATATTCCCACCACGAATACTAGAAAATCCAATTTCATTGTTTAATCTCTTTTTATAAGAGTTATTTCTGTTAAAGTTATATGTATATTTATAATTACTTCCTTTATTTAAACTATCAGCAAGCATTATAGCTGTCCCACTAGGAGAGTCTAACTTTTGGCTATGATGTGTTTCCAGAATTTCTATCTCACTATTAGGTAAAAGGTTTACTAATTTATTAAGTAGGTTGCACACAACAGCTATTGAATAGGACATGTTAGCTGACTTGAATATGGGAATATATTTACTTGTGGCAAAGATTTTATTATTTTGTTCGGAAGTAAAGCCAGTAGTTGCTATAACCAAAGGCACTTTATGTTTTTGGCAATATTCTAAAATATTAAATGTCCCAGCTGGACTGGAAAAGTCAATTACTACATCTGGCCTTGAGGGGATTTGACTATAATGTGTAAAAACATCACAAAAATTGGAGTTGGAAATAGTTTTAGCAATTCCACCTATTAAAACAAAAGAATGGCTACTATGAATTAATGTTGCAATTTCTTGCCCCATTTTACCATTACAGCCATTTATTAATACATTTATCATCAATGTCTCCTTTTATATTACTCTAAATACAATTAAGCTTAAAAATACATAAGCATATTTATAAAGTTTTTTTGTATGTAATATATCTGTATAATAATGCAAACTTTCTGCTATTGTGCTATATTTATCTGTGAGAGTAACAATATAACTTTCTGGATACTTTGGAAATTTTATTGTTACTGGCCACATATGTTTTACAATTATATCTTTTTCTTTTTCATTTAGATTAAATAATTTTAAAGAATTTTTTAATGCGATTTCTGGATGTATAAAGGCATGAAATTTTTTTAGTTTTAATGCTTTTTTACTGTGTCTCCAATCGTACAAAAACAAGTCGTGTAACATTGCCCCACGTGCAATAGCTTTATAATCCAGATTTAACTTTTTTGCTATTAAATAGCTATAGAAAGCAACATTTAAACAATGTTCATAGCAAGATGTATTGTAGTGCTGCCTATATTCCTTCATTTTTTGGACAGTTGGATTTATAGTTAAATCTTTTATTACATTTTCAAATTCTTCACATGTATTATTATCTCTTGTATACATTTATATGCTCCTTAAAACGACTATTTATTATATTATAACATAGATATGTATAAATGGTTATAACAAATTAAAATTTTCTAGAGATTTTTTTAAACGTTGCTTTCCTTTTTCAGATATATCTATCAATGGAAGTCTTGGGCTACCAAAATTATATCCAATCATGTTTAGAGCAGCCTTAACAGGAATAGGATTTACTTCACAAAATAGACTATTTATTAAGTCAATACTTCTTAATTGAGCAGAGGTAGCCTTATCTATATTACCATTAAAGAAGTCGTGAACCATATTGCAAGTAAATTTAGGAGCAATATTAGAGAGAACAGAGATAAGACCTATTCCTCCTAAAGACAAAATAGGCAAAGTTTGATCATCATTTCCCGAATAAATAAACAAATTATCTCCACATAATGTTGCTATTTGAGCGGTTTGAGAGATATTACCACTTGCATCTTTAATAGCAACAATATTTTCTACCTTTGATAATTCTAAACATGTTTCAGGTAATATATTTAAGCCTGTTCTGCTAGGAACATTGTATAAAATAATAGGCAAATTGGTATTATTAGCAATAGCTGTATAATGTTTTATTAAGCCCTCTTGTGTAGTTTTATTATAATAAGGAGTAACCAATAACAAGCCATCAGCACCAGCACTTTCAGCATACTGAGATAACTCAATAGAAGAAGCAGTATTGTTACTACCAGTTCCAATTATTATGGGTACTCTATTATCAATTGCTTCAATAGCAAACTTAATAAGCGTCTTTTTTTCATCTAAAGTCATAGTAGAAGATTCGCCAGTGGTACCACAAACTATGATAGAGTCAATACCTTCGCTAATTTGATATTCAATTAATTTTTCAAATTCTTTAAAGTTTATTCCGTCTTCAGTAAAAGGGGTTGCAATTGCTGTTCCACAGCCTTTAAATATAATTTTTTTCATATCAATAATTCTCCTAAAAAATTTATAGTATATAATATGAAAAGATTAAAAAAAAATACCCAAAAAGGTTTGTACTTTTTGAGTATTAAATATATTTATTTTAAGAAACCACTAATTATTTGCTCTTCTGCTTCTTTTTCAGTAAGACCAAGAGTCATCAATTTTATTAACTGCTCTCCTGCAATTTTTCCAATTGCTGCTTCATGTATTAGGCTAGCATCTATATGATTTGCTACTATTTTAGGTGTAGCGGTAATTTTAGCATTATCCATTATAATAGCATCACATTCAACATGACCAAAACATTTAGAATTACCATTAACATTTGAGTAGAATTCTTGAGAAGAATTATCCTTAGCAACAGATCTAGATGTAACGTGAACACTAGAGTCTTTGCCATTTAAATCTACATTAAAAACTGTTTTAGCAAATTGATTTCCATTTGTCATAATTTTTTCTGTTATGGTCAAAGTAGAATTATCTCCTAAATCTCCGGAAGTTTCTCTTATGGTAGAAGAAACACCTTCTATTTGGACAGTTTCCATTTCTAAAGAAGAATTTTCCTTCAAATGTACAATGGTTTGGGGATTTAAAATTCTATCACCTGTACCAGAACCTTCGCCGTAATGTTTTTCTATATATTTAACTTTGGCACCTGGTTCCAAATAAAATGTGTGAATACCATCATGTTCTGAGGTTTTGCAAGTATTATTATGAATTCCACATCCTGCAACAATAACAACATCAGCGTTTTCACCGATATAGAAATCATTGTAGACAACATCGTTAAAACCAGATTCAGTCAAAATAACAGGAATATGAACACTTTCATTTTTAGTATTTGCTTTTATAATAATATCAATTCCCGGCTTGTCCGTTTTAGTTATAATATCTATATTTGTAGTAGTGTTTCTGGCAATTCCTTTTCCATTTTTACGAATATTATAAGCTCCTATAGGTGTTGATTCTATATCTGCAATCTTGCTTAATAAATCTTTTTCTAATTTATTTAGTTCCATTTTGAACACCTCCCAAATAATCTGCTTTACGACAAGAAACTTTTTTATCTAATAATTTAGGAAGCATGTTTTCTTTAGGACCTTTGTCAATTATTTTTCCATTATTTAATAATATAATTTCATCTGCAATATTTAATATTTTTTCTTGATGTGAAATTACAATAATAGAACCATTAATTTTTTGATGCATTTTTTCAAATACACTAATAAGATTGTTAAAACTCCATAAATCAATGCCAGCTTCTGGTTCGTCAAAAATTGTAAGTTTAGACTTTTTGGCTGCAAGCATTGCAATCTCAATTCTTTTAAGTTCTCCACCAGAAAGAGAAGCACTTATTTCTCTATTTAAATATTCTTGTGCACATAATCCAACATCAGACAAATAGTCACAAGCCTCAGCAAGCTTAATTGAGTTACCGGCAGCAATTTCAATTAAATCCTTAACTGTAAGCCCTTTAAATTTAACAGGTTGTTGAAAGGCAAACCCTATACCAAGTTTAGCTCTTTCAGTAATACTAAGATTGGTAATATCTTGTCCACCAAAAAGAATTTGACCAGAATCAGGTTTAAAAAGTCCCATAATAATCTTAGCAAGTGTAGATTTACCAGAACCATTAGGGCCAGTAACAGCTACAAATTTTTGATTATCTATATTTAAACTAACATCAGTTAAAATTTGTTTATTATCTTTAAAGAAATAAATATTTTTTAATTCTAACATAAAAACCTCCTTTTTTATAAATATATGTATTTTGAAAGATTAATTAAGTAGACTAATTATTCAAACATACTAATTATAGCACAAATATGGAATAGGTACAATAGAAAAGTTAAGATGTGCCAAAGGTAAGGTATCCTTTGGCATTCTTAAAGAATCGAGTTAATTATCAAATTCTATTAGCTTTTCTACAATTTGTATAGCATTAGTAGCAGCTCCCTTTCTAATATTATCTGCAACAACCCATAAATTTAAACCATTATCTACACTAAAATCTCTTCTAATTCTTCCAACAAAGACTTGATCACAGCCAGAAACTTTTGTAGCAATAGGGTATATATTATTTTCTGTTTCATTTTGAACTATAACATTAGGCGAATTTTTTAATAATTCAATTATATCATTTAGCTCAAATTTTTTATCTAATTCTATATTTATAACTTCACTATGTGAATTAAAAACAGGGACTCTGACTGCAGTAGCAGTTATTTTTAAGTTAGGTTTATTTAAAATTTTTCTAGTTTCATTTATCATTTTCTCTTCTTCTTTGGTATAACCATTAGATAAAAATACATCAATATGAGGTAGACAGTTATTAAAAATAGGATGTGGAAATTTTTCAAGTTCAACTTCCAAAGAGTTATAATGTGTGTAATTCATAATTCCATTTTCTAAATCATTAATACCTTTTTGCCCAGCTCCAGAAACAGCTTGATAAGTAGAATATATAATTCGATTTATGTTATAAACGTCATCTAAAGGTTTTAGTACAGGTACTGCTTGAATTGTAGAACAATTTGGATTAGCGATAATGCCATTATGCTTTTTTATATCATCAGCATTAACTTCTGGCACAACTAATGGAACAGTAGGATCCATTCTAAAAGCACTACTATTGTCAACAACAATACAACCATTAGATACAGCGATAGGAGCATATTTTTTAGAAGTGTCGCCTCCCGCAGAAAAAACTGCGAAGTCAAATTTGTCATCAAAAGAATTTTCAGTTAATTCTTTTATTGTATAATTTTTTTCCATAAAATGAATAGTTTTGCCAGCAGATTTAGAAGAAGCAAAAAAAACATACTCTGAAATTGGTAAATTTTTCTCTTGTAAAACTTTTAATACAGTGCGACCAACAACGCCAGTAGCACCAACAACAGCTAGTTTATATTTTTTCAAATAAAAACACCATCCTTTCAATACATAATATGCAGAATCAAAAAAAAAGCTTAAAAAATATACTATAATTCTTGTGTTTAGGAAAACTATTTGCTATAACCTGACTTTGACACTTGGAAGAGAATAAAAAGCTCTAAACCTATTGAACAACAATAAGTTTAGAGTTTTTATATTAAATATTTTTTTGTTGCGTTATACAATTATTTTTTTGTATTTGCTAGAATTTTTTTGATATCTTGCTTTTTTAGTAATGATAATTTCTCTAGGATAAATTCTACTTTTAAACAAGAAAAAGTTGACAAAAATTTTAGCCTATATTTTAGGCTTTATTCAATGCTTTTTTATTAATCAGGTGTCAAACTGGGGAGGTCACAATTTTTATTAAAATAGTATTGATTTTATGATGTTATTTTAGTATAATAAATATAGGAAATGACAAATCCACAAACGTGGTTTTGTCAGATATATTGAGAAAGCTCGCATCTACCTTGCAAAGTACAGATGTGAG
This sequence comes from Clostridiales bacterium, assembly GCA_003534295.1. GTDB lineage: Bacteria > Bacillota > Clostridia > TANB77 > CAG-508 > DNVW01. The sequence continues at coordinate 6,717 of DPDV01000019.1, read as the reverse complement.
TTTTTACTATTTACGTAGTTGTTTATCGATAAGAAAAACAATATCAAGTATTACTTTGGCAGGAGATGAATTATATAATGAAATCATTAATGGAATTTTATAAAAAAGGAAATGGGCCATCAAGTTCACACACAATGGGACCTAAAAAAGCAGCGGAAATGTTTAAAAAATCATATAAAGAGGCGGATTTTTTTGAAGTTATTTTATATGGTTCATTAGCTTTGACAGGGAAAGGACACTTAACAGACTACATAATTGAACAAACATTAAAACCAATAGAGACTAAAATAGTATTTGATAAAAAGACAAAATGTGATGTGCATCCTAATACTATGGTTTTAATAGCATATAAAGACCAACAGGAACTTGGAAGATGGATGGTATACTCTATAGGTGGAGGAGCAATAAGAATAGTAGGAAAAGAGAGCCAAGAACCAGAAGAAATATATAAATTAAATACATTTAACGAAATAAAACAGTATTGTGAGCAAAATAATAAACAAATATATGACTATGTATATGAAACTGAAGGAGAAGAAATAAAAAACTTTTTAGGAGAAATATGGGAGGCAATGAAAGAAAGTATATGCTTTGGATTAAATGCAGAGGGAATTATACCAGGTAAGCTACAACTTAGTAAAAGAGCTAAAAGCATATACAACAATAAAATAGAAAATGAACCAACAGAAGTTAAGAGGACAAGATTGCTAACAGCATATGCATATGCTGTTAGTGAGACAAATGCTTCTGGTGGAGAAATTGTAACTGCTCCAACATGTGGTTCATGTGGTGTATTGCCAGCAACCTTATATTATCTACAAAAAGAAGATAAATACACAGATGAAGAGATAATCAATGCATTGGCTACAGCAGGTATAATAGGTAATATTGTTAAAACAAATGCTTCTATAAGTGGAGCAGAATGTGGATGCCAAGCTGAAATAGGAACAGCATGTTCAATGGCAGCAGCAGCTTGTAGTCAATTAAGAAAATTAGATATATATAAAATAGAACATGCAGCAGAAATTGCAATGGAACACCATCTTGGATTAACTTGTGATCCAATATATGGATATGTTCAAATACCTTGTATAGAAAGAAATGCTGTAGCTGCAATAAGAGCAATAGATGCGAGTAACATATCTATGTTGCTAGATGAAAATCAAAAAATATCTTTTGACTTAATTACAGAAACAATGTACGAGACTGGAAAGGATTTAAGAAGTCACTATAGAGAAACTAGTACAGGAGGACTTGCAAAAAAATATTGTAGAAATAAATATTACAATACAGACATGGAATAAAAAATATAAAATGTGCCTTAAGAAAGGAATAAGACTAAATATGGAAAATGAGATAATAGAAAAGAACAAAGAATATATAGTTGATATAATTGACAATGGGTATGAAGGAGAAGGAATTGCAAAAATAAACGATTTTACAGTATTTGTTCCAACAGCAATAAAAGGAGAAAAATGTAAGATATTAATTGTAAAAGTTCATACAACATATGCATATGGAAAAATATTAGAAATAATAGAAAGATCAGAAAAAAGAGTAGAACCAGATTGTTCAACATATAAAAGATGTGGAGGATGCAACTTAAGACATATAGAATATCAATATACACTAAAAATGAAACAACAAACAGTTCAAAATTTAATTAGTAAAAGTACAAAAACGCCAATAAGAGTTAACGAAACAATAGGAATGGTACAACCATATTACTATAGAAATAAACTTCAATATCCTGTTGGATTAGACAAAAACAAAGAAATAGTAATGGGAGTTTTTGCCAAAAGAACTCATGAAATTATTCCAGTAAGTAAATGCATGATTCAAAATGAAAAAGCAGAAGAAATTGCAAAATATATTTTTGAACTTGTTAAGCAATACAATATACCACCATATAATGAAGAAAATCAGACAGGAAAAATAAGGCACATTGTTATAAAAATAGGAATTAGAACTAATGAAGTAATGTGTGTAGTTGTGACAAACGAAAAGAAAATTGAAAGGGAAGATGAATTAGTAAATAATATAATTAACAAATTTCCAGAGGTAAAAACAGTTATTAAAAACATTAATAATAAAAATACAAATGTAATATTAGGAAAAGAAAATATAATTTTATATGGAAGCGGATATATCTTTGACAAATTAGGAAATTACAAATTTAAAATTTCACCACAATCATTTTATCAAATAAATCCAAGCCAAACAGAAATATTATATAATACGGCCATAAATAGCATTATAAAAGATAAAGAAAATCTAAAAGATAAAGTGGCACTAGATTTATATTGTGGAATAGGCACAATTGGAATTTTTGTGGCAAAATATTTCAAAAAGATATATGGAATTGAAATAGTAGAACAAGCAATAGAAGACGCAAAAGAAAATGCAAAAATAAACCAAATAGAAAATATAAAATTTTATTCGGGAGATGTAGAAAAGATATTACCGGAATTGATAAATACGGAAAAGATTAAACCAGATGTTGTATTTGTAGATCCACCAAGAAAAGGATTAGACAATAAAACAATAGAAATATTAAATAAAACAAAACCAGAGCAGATAATATATATAAGCTGTAATCCAGCAACAATGGTAAGAGATTTGCAGAAGCTAGAAAACGACTATATTATAAAAGAAATACAACCAGTAGATATGTTTCCATATACATCACACGTTGAATGTGTTTCGTTGCTATGTCTTAAGTAATCTATGAAAGCGTTGATAACACTCACTTTTTTAAAAATAAAGTTTTTGAAAAAATAATAAAAATTTATAAAAAATAGTAAAAAATTAAAAAAAATAAAGGTCTTAAATCACAAGGTGGTATGTGGTGGCTAGGTCAAAAAATATTAAAAAACTGTTTCTTTCTAAAGAGCAAAGTGCATTTGATGTACTTTGTTTTTTTTGAAATATATAAGGAGGAAAGATGGAAAATATAAAAATAAAAAATTATTATAATAAAATGTCTGAAGATGCAAAAATAATACTAGTAAATATATTAGCAGATAATTTGATTTATTTACATGATTTTGAAGTTGTTGATAAAGAAGTTGTAAAAAGTATATCTTCATTGTTATTATTATTTATTAATTATAATACAAAAACTGCAATCAAAGAATTTGATGAGTTTAGTATTTATGAGAAAAAGGTTTTATATAGCATTTTGATAGATGGCATTGCATCTATCTATGTAGATAATGAATATTTGGAATATTCAGATATAGGAACTAAATATAAGCAGAAGATAATACAAGAGTTATTATCTTTTTTTAAATATCTTACAAAATTTAGTAAAGAAAAAGTATTTATGATTTATACAAAAGAAGTAAAAAAATACAGAATGAAAGAATTTAATTGGGATAATATCCCATACTAGTGTTTTAGAAGCCACAAAATCGATTGTGGTGCAAAAGAAAGGAAGATTTAAATGAATTATAAAAGATATTTTTTAACATCAGAAAGTGTAACAGAAGGGCATCCAGATAAAGTATGCGATTTAATTTCTGATAGTATTTTAGATGCTTGTTTAGAACAAGATAGTGAATCAAGAGTAGCTGTTGAGACATTTATATCAAATGGACAAGTTAATATTGCTGGTCAAATAACAACAAATGCTACAATAGATATAGAAAGTATAACAAGAGAAGTATTGAAGAATGTAGGTTATGATAGTGCTAAATCAATATGGATTATAAAACTTGTAAAATTAATGTAAATATAACAAAACAAAGTAACGATATTGCAATAGGTGTAGATGATGGAGGTGCAGGAGATCAAGGCATAATGTTTGGATATGCTTGTGTAGAAACAGAAAATTTAATGCCATATGCAATAGATACAGCTTGATAATGATAGGCTACTTGATAAAATGAATGATATATATGAGGAAGTATACCCTAAAAGAATGATTTTAGTGCAAGATATGGAGATCAAATTTCATAGAGAAAACTTTTTCGACAGATTCTGTAATATCTTAAAAAGAAGGACAAGAATATAATTCACGCAAACTTACATTTAAAAGTGTATAGAGGTTGAAAAAAATTCATAAATAGTATATGATATATAACATATAATTCTATTTAATAATTTTAAATAAAGAGGTTATTGGATATGAAGAAAGACTATTATAATATCCCAAAAATAAATGTGTATTCAGTTTTTAATGAGTCCAAAAATATATGGGCACTCAATATTCTAAAAAGATTAGGTATACAGTTAAAAAACGATTTGTATACCGAATATGAATTTGAATGCCTACGAGTTGATGTGGCTGAATATTATGAAAATGAAGAAAAACTTCCTATGGGGGTAACAAAAGAGGATTATAGAAAATTAAGAGAGATATTAGATGATATTTACTATTAGTACATAAAATATGAGATAATGTCTAAAAAAATTAATATACATTTTGTAATAAATTAAGGATAAAAAAGATATTAGTAAATATAGTAAAAAGTTTATTAGTCTATTATAAAAATAAGGAGAAATAGAAATATGAAAAATAAAAAAATTATAATAATATGTTTGATAATGATTATATTAGCAATAGTAATTTCTTTAGGTGTTAAATTATACTTAAATAAGGATTTAGAGAATCAGAGACAAAAATTACAAGAGACACAAGAAAAATATGGATGGGTTGAAAAGGAAACTGTTGATGTTTTAGTAGCAAAATTCAATACGGAAATAGTTGATAGTAGTTCACTAAATCCAGCATCAACTGATTATTTGACTGAAGATAATAATCAGTATTGGTATGGATTAATTGATGGTATTTATTTAGTAGTTGTTCCAGAAAAATATACTGGAGATAAATCAACTGAAATTGTAGATTATACGCTTTTATATGTGGATAAAACTAGCAAATATGAATCAGATGCCATTTCATATATTAAACATTTAATTAAAGCGAATAATAGTAATATTACCGATAATGAGATCGATTCATTATTACAAGAAGCAAAAGTTAAATCTACATCTGGAGAAACAGCAAATAATGGAAAAGGTATTTCTATCGGATATATAGAAAAAAATGATTCATACCAATTTCAAGTTTTAAGATCATATAAATAATTTCGATTAGTAGGTTGTTAAATAAATAGTAATTTGCAGAGATGATTGGAGAAATATAAAATGACTTATAAATATATGTATCAAACTCCAGAAAACTTTTCAAATATGATTATGAATAGTGATGGAGAATATTTAACAGGTTTATGGTTTGAAGATTCAAGAGATTCTTTTAAACATATAATAAACTGCGAGGAAAAAGATTTAGAAATATTTAAAGAAACAAGTAAATGGCTAGATATTTATTTTAGTGGTAAAAATCCTAATTTTACACCGAAATATAAAATAAAAAACTTAACACCGTTTAGACAAGAAGTAACAGATATAATGAACTCTATTGAATATGGAGAGGTGGTAACATACAAAGATATATCAAAAATAATTGCTGAAAAAAGAGGAATAAAAATAATGTCATCACAAGCAGTTGGTGGAGCAGTTGGTTGGAATCCTATTTGCATTATAATTCCTTGCCATAGAGTAGTTGGAATAAATGGAAGTCTGACAGGATATGGTGGAGGAATAAAAAATAAAATAGAATTATTAAAACTAGAAGGAAACGATATAAGCAAATACCATGTTCCAAAACGAGGTACTGCATTATGATAAGGTGCAAATGGTGTAATTTAAAAAATGAAAAATATATAGAATATCACGATAAAGAATGGTGTAAATCTAACTTTGAAGATAAATATTTATTTGAAATGCTAATACTAGAATCTTTTCAAGCAGGGCTTTCTTGGGAATGTGTTTTAAATAAAAGGGAGGATTTTAGAAAAGCATTTGATAATTTTGATATAGAGAAGATATGTAATTACAATGATGAAAAAATTCATGAATTATTAAAAAATGAAAAAATTATAAGAAATAAACTGAAAATAAATGCTACTATAAATAATAGTAAAATTTTTAAGAAAATACAAAATGAATATGGTACATTCCATAACTATTTAAAGACTTTTACCAATGATGTAATTATTTATGAAATAGATAAAACGACAAATCAATTATCAGATGATTTGTCAAAAGATTTACAAAAAAGAGGAATGAAATTTGTGGGAAGTACAATTATATATTCTTATTTACAAGCGATAGGAATTATTTACTCTCACGATAAAGAATGCTTTATGTATAAGAATAATTAGAGCGAAAAATTACAATTTAGTAATTAGTTAGAAAAATAGTAATTTATGTTTTGGAGGGAATAAAATATTATTTGGGATATTATATTAGTAATTATATTAGCATTATGGATAATTATATATTTAAAGAATAAAAAGGCTATATTATCATTACCATACTTACTTATGCTTTTCTTTACACCTATTTATAACATATTAGACCAAAAAATTTTTGTTGAAATATTTGGATGTGGTTGCGTGCCATCAGCTCAAACTAATATGTTTAACATAGATTTTAATGCAAATGATTTAAGATTAATTGTATATAATATATTTGCATTTGCTTTTACTGTCTTCGGTCTATTTTTATCAAAAAAGATTGAAAATAAAAAAGTTAAGGTTATTTATGTTTTAACTATTTTTGTATTTAATATTCTATTAGCATTTAAAATTTGTCAATTATATATGTGGGCATAGAAGCATAACAAAAAATTACAATTTGGTGATTTTT
>DPDV01000010.1 GCA_003534295.1 Clostridiales bacterium | reverse complement strand
TCTGGAATTTTATCTCTTACTAGTTTCTCAAGGCACCCAAATAGTTGCCAAGAGTCAGAACACCAGAAGGCTGGATTCCGCTAAGAATGGTTTGTTTGTTCATAAAGAACACTCCTTTCATGGTTTATATATTGTTGTCAATGTGCGCATAAACTATCATCTTTTGAAAATAGCTTATACATCATATTTTACAACTTTTTATGTTAATTGTTAACGTATTATCCACATTATATCGTATATTTTCCACTTTTTTAGATGTTTTTATACTTTTGGTAGTTCATTTGCATATTTTTTTAGTTCTTCATCTGTTGGAATATAATCTCCCATTGTATGTTCAATATATGAGCTATATGCTGTCATATCAAAATATCCTGTTCCAGTTAGCCCAAATAAAATTGTTTTTTCTTCTCCTGTTTCTTTACATTTTAAAGCTTCATCAATAGCTGCTTTTTATTCTATATGGTATTTTTTTCATAATAAATTCCTCCTAGTTCTATATTTATTTTTATTATTTTCTTATTTTATTTTTGTTATATATTCCGCCAATCTTTTTCTTTTTTTCTTCTATAATATTTTTTCTTCATCATACCCTCCTAATCTAAAATTATTATTAAATATTTAATATAGTAAATAAGTCTTTATCTCCTCTACCAGATAAATTAACAATAATAGAATCATCCTTTGAATAGTTTTTAGCAATTTTAACTGCATAAGCTATTGCATGGCTACTTTCTAATGCTGGTATAATTCCCTCTAATCTGCACAATAGCTTAAAACTTTCTATAGCTTCTTTATCTGTTATGCTGTCATATTTTACTCTTCCAATTGATTTTAAATAAGCATGTTCTGGTCCTATTCCTGGATAATCTAATCCTGCTGAAATTGAATATGCTTCTCTTATATCTCCATTCTCATCCTGCATAATATATGTTTTCATTCCATGTAGCACACCAATTTTATTATTATAAATAGCTGAAGCATGTTGATTTGTATTAAGACCTTTTCCTGCTGCTTCTATCCCATATATATCAACATTTTTTTCTTTTATAAAATCAGTAAACAATCCTATGCTATTGCTACCTCCACCAATACAAGCTATTATAGCTTTTGGAAGTTTTCCTTCTTGATTTAATATTTGTTCTTTAGCCTCTTCTCCTATGATTTTTTGAAAATATTTAACCATTTTGGGATATGGACTAGGTCCAACGCATGAACCAACTAAATAAAATACATCTTGATTTTCTAACAAATAATTAAATGCTGCATCTACAGCTTCCTTTAATGTTCCTTTTCCTTCTTTTACCTCTATAACTTCTGCTCCTAATATCTTCATTCTTTCAACATTTGGCATTTGCCTTTTTATATCTTCTTTGCCCATAAATATACTGCACTTCATATTAAATAAGCTACATACTGTTGCTACAGCTGTTCCATGTGAACCTGCACCAGTTTCTGCAATAATATGTGTTTTGTTCATTCTCTTTGCTAAAAGTATTTGCCCTAAAGCGTTATTTATTTTATGAGATCCAGTATGATTTAGGTCCTCCCTCTTTAAATATATTTTTGCACCTTTGGAATAATCGCTTAAGTTTTTTGCAAAATATAACGGACTAGGCCTTCCTACATATTGGTTTAAATAATATAAATATTCCTTTTTAAAATTGTCATCGTTTTTTGCTTTCTCAAACTCCTCTTCAATTTCATTTAACTTTTCTTTTAATTCTTGTGGCACATATTGTCCACCAAATTCACCATAATTCATTGTTCATACTTCCTTTCAAAAATTTAAAAATATATTGCATTGGTACCATTCAGAAAATCAAAAAACACTCTTAATCCATATAAAGGACAAGAGTGTTCTTGTTATGCCACCTTTAAATTAGAAGCATTACATAAATAAAAAAAAACTCTTATCCTAATAATAGGACAAGAGTAATATCTTGCTATGCCACCTAATATCTATGTACCAACATACATGCCCATTTATAACGAGTTGGATTCCCGTCAACGCCTACTTTTAAAATTAAAATTTCGGGTTGCTCTCATCAGTCCATTCAATAAAGCCTCTAATGTAATATTTCCACCAACAATTACTCTCTATAATCTTCAGCAATATTTACTACTCTGAATCAACGATTTGATTAAATTACTTAAAATAATAACACTATTTTTTTAAAAAATCAATAGTTTTTTTATGTTATATGAAAAAATTTTATATTTGTGTCAATGATGTTAAACAAACTTTTATAAAAAAATGTAGTACCATTGAATTTATTATTGGTGCTATCGCACCAGTACTTACAAAAATATATAAAATAAATTTTATACATTTTTGTAAGTTTTAAATTTTATTCATATGCTGCACATACTTCTAATTCTGCTCTTTTTTCTTTTGGTGTCAAATATCCTAACACTGCCATCGGTATATTGTTTGACCTTTTCAAATATGCTTTCCCTTGTTTTATTAAATCTTCCAAACTAAAGAATTTTAAATAACTATAAAATCTTTCATTATCACTTGGACAATATTCTTCATATCCATATGTTCCCCCACAATCTTCTGGATATGCTCCTGATTTTGCCTTTATACACAATGGATATTCTATTTCTTCATTTATTTCTTTTTCTATTATTATATCATGTACCCAGTTATCTCCATTAAATGTTATATTGGCTGGTATTCGTAATCTTCCCCATGTTGGTGGATGTGATTCTCTTATTGTAACTTTTATTTCATAATATTTTCTCCTTGTTTTTTAATACAAAGTTGGAAGAGATATTTTTTCAGTCAGAGTTACCATCTTCTGGATTTAATTCTATTCTCTCAACTTTTTTGATACTATCATATCTCTAACAATATAGTCATTTTTTCCATAGAATTCTAATCCTCTCTTATTTGGTCCAAATACTTCTATGTTTATCCTAGCACAATTAATCTGTTTAAAATATTCTTCTATTTTATTCAGGAGTTTTTTGCCAGTACCTTTTCCTCTATCTTCATTTTTTACAATTAATTCTAAAATATTTCCTGTTTTTGCACAATCGTTAGTCAGTTTGTCAATTTCATCATTTTCATTGACAATTCCCATAATTACGCCATTAACGATTCCATTTTCGACATACACAAATACTTTGCCATTTTGTTCTTTAACTTTCTTCATGTCCATCTCGTATGCTTTTTCCCTATATTGGGGCGACATTATTTGTGTATGCCAATCGTCGATGTCTATTAGATAATTTTGTAGTTCTACTAATAAGTCTTTAATTTGCTCATCATATTTTGGGTCATATTCAACAATCATTTTATTTAACTCCTCTATTTTTTATTATAATATACTTTAAATCACACTTTATATCTGTTTTGCATATAATTAATTTAATTTATAGGTGAAACAAATATGTTTTTTAATGCTGCTAAAGCAAATATAAAAGGTGGGAGAATTTCCAAATATTAATGGAACTTTCACTATTCTTTTCTTTAATAATTTTATTAATATATCCACTTTCTATCTTCTAAATTTTTTTTGCAATTCTTCTTCTTCATCTAAATTTCTTTTTTCTTCATCAATATACTCTAAAAATATTTTATTGTCAAAAGCTCCTTTTTTTTCATTTTTTTCCCTCATAATCTTGTTTACTTCTTCAAGCTTATAACCTTTTAGTTTCATTATTGCGTTTAAAACTTCCATCAAATCGCCTAGCTCTTCTATACTGTTTTCCTCTATAAATTCATTAGCTTCTTCAAGTACTTTTCTATTTAATTCTTTCAAATATTCCGCATCATCTAATATTTTATATTTGCTTTTTCTCCCCTTCATATTATCAATATTTTCTGGAATTTTATCTCTTACTA